>DASZXP010000052.1:0-31463 GCA_035545935.1 Puia sp.
GGCCCAACCCGCTATCGATAAGCCTGCTACGCTCGCCCTGCTGTCATCCATCTTACGGGAAGAAAAAAATGTGCTTCATGCAAACATCAGCCAGGGTCAGGCCACGCGTCAAAACATAGCTTACCGTCTCATCCTTGGTCGTATGGGAGCCGGTCTGTTCGTGCTGATTTTCCTCTGGCAGCTGAATAAGGATATCACCCGGCGTAAAAAGATCCAGGAACACCTGGAAAAAGCCATCCACGAAGCGCAGGCCGCCAAGCAAATGCAGGAGCAGTTCCTCGCCAACATGAGCCATGAGATCCGTACTCCCATGAATGGCATCAAAGGCATGACCGAGCTCCTCCTCGACACGCCGCTGTCCCAGAAGCAGCAGGAGCTCGCCGGCACCATAAAAAGCTCCGCCAACAACCTGCTCGTCATCATCAACGATATTCTCGACTTCTCCAAAATAAAGGCTGGCAAGCTCAACATCGAAAAGATAGACTTCAGCCTCAAAGACGTCCTTGGTAACATCGCCTCCATCTTCGAACACAGAATAAAGAAGAAAGGACTGCGTCTCCAGGTCGAAATATCCCCCGATATCCCCGGCCGCCTCACCGGCGACCCCTATCGGCTCAATCAGGTGCTCATCAACCTCGTCGGCAATGCGATAAAATTCACCGAGCGCGGCCATATACAGGTCCGGGTCGATGTGCAGAAAAAGGCCGGCCATGAGGTCATGCTGTATTTCACCGTGACGGATACAGGCATCGGCATCGACGCCCGCAGCCTCCCCCATATCTTCGAGAGCTTCTCACAGGCAGGCGAAGGCGGCAATCACCGCTACGGCGGCACAGGACTGGGCCTCACCATCTGCAAACAGCTGGTGCACCTGCAGGGAGGAGAGATCACCGCCGCCAGTACCCTCGGCGAAGGCTCTACATTCAGCTTTCACCTCCCATATACCTATAATGACAAGCCTGCATCCGAAACCTCTGCCGCTGTTCCCTTACACGATTATAGCAATCTCCTGACAGGCCGCCGCTTCCTCGTGGCCGAGGACAACGAGATCAACCAGCGCCTCATCGACTATGTCCTGACCAAGGCGGGCGGTACCGTACAGCTGGCCAACAACGGCGCCCAGGCCATCGATTACCTCCGTGACGACAAAGCCTTCGACCTTATTATCATGGACCTCCAGATGCCCGAAATGGACGGCTACGAGACGACGGAATATATCCGCAAGGACCTGCAGATGTCCACCCCCATCATTGCCATGACCGCTACCGCCATGGCAGGGGAACAGCTCCAATGCATCCGGTCCGGCATGAACGAATACATGACAAAACCCTTCGAATTTGCAGACCTGTATAAAAGGATCAGCACCCTCCTGAGCTACGGCCATCCCGACCTGTCTCTCACCTCTGGTCATCCCTGATCTATCCTGCCTCTGCCGGCTTCGCCAGGGCCTTGATAGCCTGGTAACCGATGGTTTTCCGCTTGTCTTTAAAATTTAATCATTTGATTAAAAAACTTGTTTAAATCAAAAACTCATTTTATTTTTGCCCTGAACAAACACCGATACAGTGGCAAAAGCTACCCGTTCATCCCGCAACACCGGCAAGCGTCCGGTCCGGCCTGCATCAAAAGGCAGCCCCCGGCAGCGTCCGGCCCGACCCTCGAAAAGTCGCACCCCCGGGCCCTCCCGGCAGCGCACCGCCCGGAAGGTCGCCCCTATCCCCGACGGCCTCTCCACGGAGGAAAAGATCATGCAGGCAGCCAAAAAGCTCTTTACCCAAAAAGGCTTCGCCGCCACCCGCACCCGCGACATCGCCCAGGAGGCAGGCATCAACCTCGCCCTCCTCAACTACTATTTCCGTAGCAAGGAAAAGCTGTTCGACATCGTCATGATCGACAACTTCCGCCAGTTCATCAAAGGCATAGCCGTCAATCTCCTGGACGAGAACACTACCGTGGAAGAAAAAGTACGGCGCATCGTCACCGCCTACATCGACTTCCTTAACAATAATCCCGACCTCCCCATATTCATCATCAATGAGATCAGAGGCAATCCGTCCAAGATAGCACAACAGCTGAATGAAGAAATAGCCCCGTTCCGCCGGCAGATGTTCCGGCAGCTCGAGCAAGCCGCCCGCGATGGCAAGATCCCCCCCATGGACCCCTTTCATTTTATTGCCAATCTGATAGGCCTCACCGTATTCCCCTTCATCGGACGCCCCATCCTGCAAAGGGTCACAGGCGCCGACGACCAGCAGTTCCGCGCCTTTATGGAAGAAAGAAAACAGCTCGTACCCTTATGGATCAACGCCATTATGCATGCAAAAAAATAAAATCGGATATGCTTAAAATATTCCTTTCACTCGTTCGTCTTCCCCAAAAGCACCGGCGGCTCCCGCCGCCGATGCACCACCGCACCCGGCCGGCGTATTTTTTTGCGCCCCTATTAATCAAATGATTAAAACAAAATAATAAAAATGATTAAGGTTCAAAAACTTGCGATAATCCTGCTATTCCTCCTCCCGGTGGGAAAAACACACGCACAGCAGCAGCCCATCACCCTGGAGCAATGCTATCAGCTGGCGGAAACCAACTATCCGCTCACCCGCCAGCGGGCCCTCATCGACAAGACAAAGGAATACAACATCGATAATATCCGCAAAGGCGTCTTCCCCCAGTTCACCGTCAATGGCGCCGCCACCTACCAGTCCGACGTGACGAAGATCTCCCTGCCTCCCATACCCGGATACAACTTCACCATACCCACCGTATCCAGGGACCAATACAAGCTCTATGGGGAAGTATCCCAGACGCTCACCGACTTTGGCATCAACAAGGAGAAAAGGACCATCAGCGCCACAGACGCACAGCTGCAACAGGAGAACCTCAACACCGAGCTCTACAAACTAAAGGACAGGATCAACCAGCTCTTCTTCGGCATCCTCCTCATCGACGGCCAGCTGCAGCAGAACGAGCTCTCCGCACAGGACATCCGCACAGGCATCGCCAAAATACAGGCCGCCATCAACAATGGCACGGATTTCAAAAGCAGCCTCAATAAGCTGCAAGCTCAGCTCCTCTCCAATAAACAACATGCCATCGACCTGAAGGCCACCCGCAAGTCATACACCGATATGCTCGCCCTCTTCCTGAACAGGGACATCGACGAGAATGCTTCTTTCGAGCGACCGGCTCCACCCACCACCCTCACCGACAGCATCAGCCGTCCCGAGCTAAAGACCTTTGACCTGCAGACACAATCCTACATCGAACAGCAACGCCTCACCCGGATCAATCTTAACCCCCAGCTCAACGCCTTTTTCCAGGGCGGCCTGGGTAAGCCCAATCCCGTCAACTTCCTCTCCACCCAGCTGTCCGGCTATTACCTGACAGGACTCCGCCTCAGCTGGAACTTCGGAGGACTCTATACCTATCATAAGGACAAGCTGATCAACAAGAACAACCAGGAAATGGTACAGGCCCAACGCAATACCTTCCTCTTCAATACATCCGTTACGCTCCGGCAGCAGAACGCCGATATCACCCGGTATCAGCAGCTCATCCAGGCAGACAACGAGATCGTCAATCTCCGCGACTCCATCAAGCAGACCTCCGCCGTACAATTGCAGAATGGCGTGATCACCGCCAACGACTATCTGCTCGATATCAATGCCGAAGCCCTCGCCCGGCAGGATCGCAACCTGCACGAGATCCAGCTGCTGATGTCCCAATACGATCACAAAACCACATCAGGCAACTAACAAATCACTCATCTACTTAAAATAACATAAATGAAAAAGCTATCCTTTCCCATCCTCTTCCTCACCCTCCTGGCAGCTTCCTGCAAGGACAACAAGCCCGACACCGACGCCTCCGGAGTATTCGAATCCGACGAGGTCATCGTATCCGCCGAGCAGAATGGGAAACTACTCTCCTTCCCTATACAGGAAGGAGACACCCTGCGCAAGGATGCAGTCGTAGGCAGCATCGACATCAACAACATCCTCCTGCAAAAGGAACAGGTCCAGGCCAGCATAAAGGCATTACACCAAAAGACGACCAACCCTCAACCCCAGCTCGAGCTGGTGAAAAAACAGCTGGCCGTCCAGGAAGCCCAGCTCGCGCAACAGCAAAGAGAGAAGACCCGGACGGAGAATCTCCTGAAGGCCGACGCAGCCACGCAAAAACAACTGGACGACATCAACTCCCAGATCGATCAGCTCCAAAAACAAATAGCGGTTTCCCGCCAGCAGATCGCGCTCGATAATTCCAATATCTCTACCCAGAACAGGACCATCTTCAGCGAACAGGACCCCATGGAAAAATCCGCCGCGATCTACCAGGACCAGATCGACAAAGGCAAGGTCGTCAACCCCATCGCCGGCACCGTCCTGACAAAATATGCCCTGGAAGGGGAAATGACTACCATGGGGCGGGCGCTCTATAAGATAGCCAACCTCGACACCCTTACCCTCCGCGCCTATGTCACAGGCGCCCAGCTCACCTCCATCCGCCTGGGTCAGACGGTAAAGGTCTACACCGACGATGGCGCGAAGAACTATCGGCAATATCCCGGACAGGTATACTGGATCTCCGACAAATCCGAATTCACGCCAAAGACCATCCAGACAAAGGACGAGCGGGCCAACCTTGTATACGCTATTAAAATAAGGGTAAAGAATGACGGGCTGCTGAAAATCGGCATGTACGGAGAAGTAAAATTCTAAATAATGATCTCGCTCACCAACATAAAGAAAACATACCCCGGGCGGGCCAAAGGCAAGTCATCGGAAGGCCAGGTCAAAGCCCTCAACGATATCTCTTTCCATGTCGAAAAAGGCGAGCTCTTCGGCCTCATCGGCCCCGACGGAGCCGGCAAGACCTCCCTGTTCCGGATCCTGACCACCCTGCTGCTCCCCGACGAGGGCGAAGCCAATGTTGCAGGCTACGACATAAAAAAAGACTATCAAAAGATCCGCAACTGCGTCGGCTATATGCCGGGCCGCTTCAGTCTTTACCAGGACCTCACGGTGGAAGAGAACCTCAACTTCTTCGCCACCGTCTTCGGCACCACCATAAAAGAGAATTACGATCTTATAAAGGATATATACCAGCAAATAGAACCATTCAAGGACAGAAGGGCAGGGAAACTATCGGGAGGCATGAAACAAAAATTGGCTTTGTCCTGTGCGTTGATACACAAGCCCTCTGTCCTCTTTTTAGACGAACCTACTACCGGCGTCGACGTCGTCTCCCGCAAGGAGTTCTGGGCCATGCTGAAAAAGCTTAAGCAGGAAGGCATCACCATCCTCGTCTCGACGCCTTATATGGACGAGGCCAACCTCTGCGATCGCATCGCGCTGATACAAAAAGGAGATATCCTTTCCATC
Organism: Puia sp.; assembly: GCA_035545935.1. GTDB lineage: Bacteria > Bacteroidota > Bacteroidia > Chitinophagales > Chitinophagaceae > Puia. The sequence continues at coordinate 5,388 of DASZXP010000052.1, forward strand.
GACAGACCCGACAACATCGTACGATCCTTCCCGGGTGAGCTGTATGCCGTCCATGCCGCCGATACACACCGGCTGTTGCAGAATGTAAGGAGTTTCCCCGGCACGGCCACCTGCTTCGCGTTCGGCGACTCGCTCCACGTCACATTCAAAAATGCAGGCGACCCGAAAAGTTTGCTGGAATATTTACGTCAAAAAGATCATTCCGACGCCACGGTCGAAAAGACCCAACCCACCATCGAGGACTGTTTTATCCACCTGCTAAAAAATTGATACGATGTCATCCACCACCACGCCGCCCCCCGTCATCACCACCGACAGGCTCACCAAACGCTTCGGTCAGTTCGTGGCCGCCAATGAGCTCACCTTCCAGGTGACAAAAGGAGAGATCTTCGGCTTCCTCGGGGCCAACGGCGCCGGCAAGACCACCGCCATGCGCATGCTTTGCGGACTACTGAAACCCAGCTCCGGCAAAGCCACTATCGCCGGCTACGACGTATACACCCAGACAGAGAAGATCAAAAAGAGCATCGGGTACATGAGCCAGAAATTCTCCCTCTACGACGACCTCACCGTCTCCGAGAACATCCGCTTCTACGCAGGTATCTATGGCATGAGCCGTCCCCGCATAAAAGAAAAAACGACCGAGCTCCTCGAAGAGCTGCAGCTGGAGAAGGAAGCAAAGACCCTCGTCAGCGAGCTCCCCCTCGGGTGGAAACAGAAGCTGTCCTTTTCCGTGTCCATCGTCCACGACCCGGACATCGTATTCCTGGATGAACCCACCGGCGGCGTGGACCCCGTCACACGCAGACAGTTTTGGGACCTCATCTATCATGCCGCCGACAGGGGCGTCACCGTATTCGTTACCACCCACTACATGGACGAGGCCGAATACTGCCACCGGGTCTCTATCATGGTCGACGGCGTCATCGCCGCCCTCGATAGCCCCACACGGCTCAAACAACAATTTGGTAAGGACAATATGGAAGACGTCTTCTACGAGCTGGCCCGTAAGGCCACCCGCAAAGGAGATTGACCCATCTTCACCCGATCAACACACAAATTATTTTGATATGCGCCAGCTCCTCACATTCATCCGAAAAGAATTCCTCCACGTCTTCCGCGACAGGAAAACGCTTTTGATGCTCTTCGGCCTGCCCATTGCCCAGATCGTCCTTTTCGGCTTCGCCTTATCCAATGAGATCAAAAATTCCAGGATCGCCGTCACCGACTATTCCAAAGACCCCGTCACCACACAGCTCATCGATAAGATCTCCTCCAGCAACTACTTCGATATCCAGCGCAACCTCAACAGCGCCCGGCAGATAGAAGCCGCTTTCAAAAAAGGAGATATCCGGATGGCCGTCATCTTTCCCGCCAATTTTTCCACCGACCTCACCCACACCGGGAAAGCCACCATCCAGGTCATCGCCGACGCCTCCGACCCCAACCTCGCCACTACCATTACCAATTATATCACCCGCATCGTCGGTGACTTCAATACCCGGTCCGAGCTCACCACCGGACAGCCCCTGCAGATCCTCCCGGAAGTACAGATGCTGTACAACCCCGAATTGAGAGGAGCCCCCAACTTCGTACCCGGCGTGATGGCCCTCGTGCTCATGCTCGTATGTACGATGATGACCTCCGTAGCTATCGTAAAAGAAAAAGAGCTGGGCACCATGGAGATCCTGCTCGTATCCCCCTTCAAACCCATTTATATCATTATATCCAAGCTCACCCCCAACCTGCTGATATCCATCGTGAACCTCTTTGTAATTTTGTTGCTCAGCTCCCTCTTCCTCGACCTGCAGGTCAAAGGCAGCACCATCCTGCTGATCTTCTGCAGCATCCTCTTCATCCTTACCTCCCTTTCCATAGGACTGCTGCTATCCATCAACGCAAAGACACAACAATCCGCCATGATGGCCTCCCTCATGGGCATGATGCTCCCTACCATGCTGCTCACGGGCTTCCTGTTCCCCATCGAGAACATGCCCTGGCCCATGCAGGTGCTGTCCAACCTCGTACCCTCCCGGTGGTATTTCATCATCGTAAAAAGGGTTATGCTGAAAGGCATGGGCATCGGCGCCGTATGGAAAGAAACCCTGATCCTGGCAGGCATGACGCTGTTCCTCTTCGGCATCAGCCTTAGAAGATTTAAGATCAGATTGCAATAACAACAAAACAACATTCCGATGAAGACGCTTATATTCTTATTGGAAAAAGAATTTAGACAAATACTCCGCAACAAAGGCATCGTACGGATGCTGATCATTGCGCCCGTCATACAGCTGATACTCCTGCCCCTGGCAGCCGACTATTCCGTAAAAAATATTTCCATCGCCGTTGTGGACAACGACCACTCCACCGCCTCCCAACGCCTGATAGGGAAGATCACCGCCTCCGGCTACTTCAAGCTCACCGGCTACACAGGCTCGTACAAGGCGGCGCTCTCCATGGTGGAGCAGGACAAGGCTGACCTCGTCTTGCAGATACCCGCCCACTTCGAAAGGGACCTCGTCCGGGAGAATACGCAAAAGCTCTACGTCGCCATCAACGCCATCGAAGGCACCAAGGCCAATCTCGGCGGGGCCTACCTCAGCAGCATCGTCCAGGACTATAACAAGGAGATAAGACAGGACTGGCATACATCCGCCACCGTCTCCATCGAGGACGCCCCGCAGATCAGCGTCGCCTCCTCCAACTGGTACAACCCCTTCATGAACTTCCACCTGTACATCGTACCCGCCATCCTCGTCACCCTCGTAACGGCCATGGCCTCCATGCAGACGGCTTTTAACATCGTACAGGAGAAAGAGAGCGGCACCATCGAACAGATCAATGTCACCCCCATAAAGAAATATATATTCATCACGGGAAAAATGATACCCTTCCTCGTCCTCGGTATCATCATTTTTACGCTGGGCCTGCTGGTGGGATGGATCTTCTATGGCATCGTCCCCCTCGGTCATCTGGGGGTATTGTATGTCGCGCTGATAGATTATTTATTCGCTATGCTGGGATTGGGACTGCTGCTCGCCACCTACTCGGGCACGCAGATGCAAGCCATGTCCCTCTCCTTCTTTTTCATCAACATATTTAACATGATGAGCGGCGCCTTCACCGCCGTCGACAGCATGCCCGGCTGGGCCCAGGCCATCGTTCAGACTTTCCCGCCCAGTCACTTTATAAAGATCACACGTACCGTCATATTGAAAGGAAGTGGGATCTCCGACATCACCTATGACCTCGCAGCCATGTTCGTGATTGGTGTGGTGCTGAATACCTGGGCCATCCTGAACTATCGGAAGACGGCTTAACATCCGTCGCCCGTCCCAGTCCGTTGTCCGGCTCCCATACCGGGACGCACCGCGCTCAATTTCCAAAATGCCGCCCCGCATGCCACGACACAGATCACCGATGCACCCGCCAGCATCCAAAACTCTTTGTCCATACCTCGGATCAAACCCGCAGCACGCGCCGGAGCCTGCCACTCCGCATGCCCCGACAGCCACAGATCGAGATTGGAATATAGATTGCCCGACGTATGCAGCACGATGCTGGGCAGAATGCTCCCCGTCATATGCGTGATCATCCCATACAGCGCCGCCACAGCAACATAGTAAGGCCAAAGTACCCAGGTAAAATCCAGATGCGCCACCGCAAACATCGTCCCCGTGATAAGGATCGCCACCGGCATGCCGCAACGCTTCTCGATAGGCCCCTGCATATATCCGCGAAAGGCCGCTTCTTCCACCACTCCCGCAATAGGCGCCCCTATCAGCAGCAAGGCTGCCACCGTTATATCCGGCGCCCCGTTAAGGTCCGGCAACCGCTGTTCCGGCAATACCACCAACCGGTTCACCATCCGCAGCACCAGCACGAGCGCAACAATGCCAAGTATCCCGCTCAGCAAGGCCCAACACCAAACGCGCCCCGTCAAAGCATTGGCCCGCAGCCCCGCACGTCGCCATTCCGCTGTCGACACGGGAGGTCCCCATCCATGCAGGTATTTCCAAAAAAAACATAACCCCACCACGGCCACAGGCGCCGCCCAGGGGATAGAATTGATAAAAGAAAGATTGGCCGAAAAGAGTAGATTACGGGGTATCGTCCCCGCCAGCAGCACCAGGATGCCCACACCGACAGCCTTGAAAATGGTTTCCAGCAGCAGCGTCGTTTTCATTTCTCCGCATTAATAAATTAAAAAAAACAACTATATCACCTCTATGCCTTTCCTAAAAAATTAGGTAAATTTGTACAGACCCAAAAATGAATATTTTATGGCTGAAGGAATGACTAAACAGGAAACTATTGATGAAATAGTCAGGGAGGCCAGGAAGCTTGATAAACTGGAACTCCAGATCCTGCTTGCAAAACTTAGAGTAAGGAAAATGCGAAAGGATGGTGTACGTCCTGCCGCTCGTCCTCGCAGAGGCGCAAAACCGCCTACTATGGAAGAAATCGATTTGTGGAAGCATGAATCCCGGAAAATCCATGCGGGTAAATAGATTTGTGCTTGATGCCAATATTTGGGTTAGCTATTTAATTACGGGTTCCGAACAGAAATTGATCGATATTATCGCTGACAATGACCTGATCATATTTCGCTGTGAAGAATTGATGACAGAAATTGCCCGTGTCTTGAATTATCCCCGGCTAAAGAAATATAACATCGATATCCCTTATGCTATCCGTATAGTAAAAAAAGCTACAGCTCCTTATGAGCTTACGTATCCGATAAGGCGATATATCCCAACTGACAAGGATGATGACTATTTGGTCGCGCTTGCTCTTCAAACCTCATCCGGATTTATCACGTCTGGCGACAGAAATATCCTCTCGGAGAAAACAAATCTTCAAAAGAAATTCAAGAAATTAAAGATCCTTACAAAGACAGAGTTCGAGGACAAGTTCTTGAAATAGTCATGCTACAGTCTACCACTCTTCCATTAATTAGCCTTATATATTTTCCTCTTCTGCAGCCGTGCTATCACCTCCCTCAGCTTCTCAGGATCATTCACATAAGGTCCCAGGTCGAACAGCACCGCCTCCCTGAACTCCACGGGATGGCTTTCACTCTGCAGCGAGATAGTTCCCTCGGCGATCAGCCCCCCATCAGGCAATCCGGCCCGCTTGACATACTCGTCCCGCCCATCGTACTGCGGCTTCGCATAGGTCAGCACCGTATCCCTGCCCACGATATGCCATATAATGGAATCTTTCAGGACCAGCGCCTCCACATGCACCCACTGGTCGCCATGATAGGTCTTTGCCGTGGAATTGACGCAATGCGGGGTAAACAGGCTGTCCTTTAACACCACATTGGTGCCCGGTGTGCACAGATTAGCGGTAGGCCGGTCGTCCTTGCCATTGCCGCCCAGCAATTGCTCCTCCAGCGAGATGGGAAAATCCTGGTTCAGCTCCATGCTTTCCGGGGTCTGTCCATGCAGCATAACCCCGCTGTTACGATAGGCCCAGCCGGCGCCGTCCTTCATCTGGTCGCCTGTGAATCGGTATTCCACCACTACCAGGTAAGCGGAGAATTTCTTCTTATAGAAAATATGGCCATACCGCTCCTTGAACAGCCCCCCATAACCATCATAATTCACTTTCATTACCCCATTCTCGACCCGGAACGTATTCGCGAAATTATCACCCGCCGGATATCCCTTGATCTTCACCGTCCAGCCATCGAGGTCCTTGCCGTTGAAAAGCTTTATCCATTTCCCCCTGGAGGCTGTTCGCTGTGCCGCGACCGTGAGCCCACCGCCCCATAACAGCATCAGCAGCAGAATAGATTTGTATTGCATATGTCTACGTTTTTTTACATACCCTCATCCCCCGTTTCCTCACAAGCTCACCCCCCGCTTCCACGGGATAAAGTCGTCCTGCACATGTCGCACGGCCGCCACCTCGATCTCCCCGCTCGCCACCCCGATCACATAATCCAGGATCCTTCCACCCGCCTGCTCTATCGTCTCCTTACCCTCGATGATCGTACCCGTATTGATGTCGATGATATCCTGCATCCGCTCGTACAACGGCGTGTTCGTCGCGATCTTCACCACCGGCGCGATAGGGTTCCCCGTAGGCGTCCCCAATCCCGTCGTGAACAGGACCACCGTAGCCCCCGAAGCCACCTCCGCCGTCGTCGACTCCACATCATTCCCCGGCGTACACAACAGGTTCAATCCCGGCGCCGTCACTTTTTCCGGGTAATCCAGCACAGCCGTCACAGGAGAGGTCCCGCCCTTCTTGGCAGCCCCCGCCGACTTGATGGCATCCGTGATCAGCCCATCCCGGATATTGCCGGGGGAAGGATTCATGTCGAACCCGGAACCCACCGCCTTGGCCCGATCATTATAGGTCCGCATCAAATGAGAAAATCTTTCCGCCGTCGGCACGTCTACACACCGGTCGCTTAAATTCTGTTCCACCCCGCACAGCTCCGGAAATTCAGAAAGTATGACGCTCCCGCCCATCGCCACCAGCAGGTCCGAAGTATAGCCGATCGCCGGATTGGCGGAGATCCCCGAAAAACCATCCGAGCCGCCGCATTCCAGTCCGATACACAGCTTGCTGAGCGGGGCCGGCTGCCTCGTCTGTTGATTGGCCAGGATCAGACCCGCAAAAGTTTGTTTGATCGCCTCCGACAACAGCGCCGATTCCTTCCCCACCTTCTGCTGCTCCAGGATATACAACGGCTTCGAGAACTGTGGACTTCTCTTTTTTATTTCTTCCTCCAGCATGCTCACCTGCGCATTCTGACATCCCAGGCTCAACACCGTCGCGCCCGCTACGTTGGCATGCGTGATATAGCCCGCCAGCAATCCGCACAACGCCTGCGCATCCTGTCTTGTACCGCCACATCCGCCGTCATGCGTAAGGAACTTGATACCGTCCACATTCGGGAACAGACGCTGAGAGGCATGGTTCGCATAGTTTGCCTGCAGGTCCGCCTGCAGGATCTCCTCCACACTCTTCCCTGTCTTATATAATTCGATCAATTGCTGCGATTGCACCTGGTAGCTCCTGTTCCTGCCATAACCCAGGTCGTTCACCAACGCCTGCTGCAGCACATCCAGGTTCCTGTTCTCGCAAAATACCATCGGTATCACCACCCAATAGTTGGCCGTCCCCACACTGCCGTCTGCCCGGTGATAGCCATTGAAGGTCCTACCCTTAAAAGCAGACACATCTGGCTTGGCCCACTCCGTATGCCGTTCCCCGACATTGAAATCGCTGGCGGCATGCTTCACATTGCTGGTGCTGATCAGTCCGCCTTTTTGGATAGGCTGCTGTGCCTTGCCTACCAACACTCCATACATGATAATGCTGTCACCCGCCGCCAGGTCCACAGTGGCGAACTTATGTTTGGCTTTTACCGTTTCCTGCATCGTATACTCAGTGCCCTCGAAAACTACTTTCTCGTCCTTTAAAAGATTGGCCAATGCCACCAGTACATTGTCGGCTGGATGAACCTTCAGGACAATTTGCTGTGTACTCATAAAACGCTTTTTATTTTTCCAAATTGGCTCAGTGTCGACAAAGCCCCTTTATCGATCAATGCATGCAGGTCCTCCCTCACCGCGGCAGCGAATCCATGAAGCCCCGACAGGTCCGTATCCCAGAGTGATACATCCGCCAGCACCTTATTCACCACCTCATCAGGCCCGTACTGCTTCCATAACCCCGCAAAATATTCCGCCTTATCGTCATTTACTTTATAATCGCCGCCCTTCATAAACAGCAGATAGGCCGCAAAGCCCAGGGCAAACAGGGGCGGAGGAGCGCCGTGCTTTTTATAATGCTGCAACAGCACCGGTATAGTACGCATCTTCATCTTGGATGAATACTGCATCGTGATGCTGATCCATTGATGCTGCAAATGGGGATTGCGGAATCTGTCCAATACCTGCAGCCCAAACTCCCGCGACTGCTCCGCCGGTATCGTATAAGGGATGGCCGGTGCGATCTCTTTCAACATCAGGTCCGATACGAAGGTGGCGAAGTCCGCATCCTCCATGGCATTCTTCACCGTGCCGAACCCCGCCAGGTAAGCCAGCCCGCAGCTCAAGGTATGCGTGCCGTTCAGCATCCGCAGCTTCAGCTCCCGGTAGACCTCTATATCTGGTTTGATGATCACCCCCGCATCCGCCGCCGCAAAGGACAGGACGGATTGCACCGCCTCGTCCCCTTCGATAGCCCACAGCCGGTACACCTCCGATATGGACAGCAGCTCATCGGTATAGCCCAATCCCAGCCGCTCGATAGTAGCCGCATCCGGCTTGCCCGGGACGATCCGGTCCACCAGCGAGCTGCACCAACGGCAGGCGCCCGACAACCATTCCATGAACGCTCCCTCCAGCTTATTAAAAGCCGCCAGCTGCTGCACGATAGCCGCCAGCTTCTTGCCATTGTCCACGATCAGCTCCGTAGGCACGATCACCATTCCTCCCTCCTTGCTTCCCTGGCACGCCTTGTAACGCTCATACAAAAAAGCCAGCAGCTTGCCCGGGAAAGAGACAGGCGGTTCCTGCCGGATATCTTCTTCCACCAGGCGGATCCCTACTTCCGTCGTGTTGGATATGATCACCCGCATGGCCGGATCATGCGCGCATTGCAGGATCTCCTTCCATTGGCTTTTGGCAGACAGCACCCGGCTGATGGAGCTGTTGATGATATTCTCTTCTATCTTTTTTCCGTTTTCAATACCCCGCACACACAGGGTATAAAGCCCATCCTGTTTGTCAAAGGCCGCCGAATCACCCGCATCCGTGGACTTGACCACCACCACCCTGCCATTGAACACGCCCTGCCGGTTGGCCTTGTCGATAAAATAATCCGGCAGCCCTCTCAACAGGACACCCGTACCAAATTGCAAAACCTTCTCGGGCAGTTCGAAGATCCGGGCCTCCGGTTTCACGACGTTCGGAGCGGAAACAGCTTCCAAATTCTTTCTCGATAAGTTCATAAATAGCTATTTTTCATTGACCACATCGCTGACCAGCTCCAGGGCCGTCACCGTGTGCTTGTATAAAACATCGTATTGTTGGTTCTTCAGGATATCCTTGCTGATCAGTCGGCTGCCCATACCCACCGCACAGACCCCCGCCTTGAACCAGGCATCGATATTGGCCCTGTTCAGCTCCACGCCGCCCGTGGGAATAAACAGCTGACCGGGGAATAATTCCCGGATAGAGCTGACGAATTCCGGACCCAGGATATTGGCCGGGAAGATCTTGATCACCGCCGCCTGCAGCTGCTGCGCCTGGTGTATCTCCGTAGGCGTCATACAGCCCGGTATCCACAATAGACCCGCCCTGGCGGCCACGCCGGCAACTTCAGGATTGACGATAGGCGCTATGATAAAGTCCGCCCCCGCCTCGATAAATGCTTTTGCCTCATCTGGAGTCTTGATCGTGCCGACACCGAGATAAAGATCAGGCGCCTCCACAGCAAAGACCTTCTTCATGGCCCGGAAATTTTCCAGCGCGGCCTTGCCCCGGTTCGTATATTCCAATGCACGCACACCCGCCTTGTACAATACCCGCGTCACTTCTATACTGACCTCCGCGCTGTCCCAATAGAACAAAGGCAGCATTCCCTGGTCCAGTATACTTTGCAGAATAACTTTTTTATCGTTCATATGATTGGATAAATTTTTCGATTTCCTCCACACGCTGGTTCGTAGCGTCGTTGGAGATAAAAAGCTTTTGAAAAGCGGCAGCCGTGGCAAACTCCAGCGTCTCCTGATAGCCCTTCCCGCTGTACTGCCCATAGATCAGTCCCCCCATAAAACAATCCCCGCTCCCCACCTTGTCCACGATCCTGTCTGCATGATATTCTTTCGAATGGTATAGTTTATCCCCCGCATAAAGGGTGGTATAATAACGTATCCCCGCACCACCCGGACCGTCGAACCTAAAAGTATTGGCCACCATTTTTGTCTTCGGCCATCTCCGCATGATCTCTTCACTCGTTCGCTTCGCATGCGCCAGATAATCTTCCCGCACACTATGGTCCCCGATAGCCCCATCCACCGGGATACCCAGCATTTTCTCCGCGGCCCACAAATTCCCCATCACCAGGTCACAGTATCCCACCAGTCCCGGCATCACCTCCACAGGCTCACATCCATATTGCCATAGCTTGGCGCGATAGTTCAGGTCCACGGAAATAGTAATATGCTTGTCGGATGCCGCCCGCAATGCTTCTTCGCACACAAGAGCCACCCGGCTGTTCAGGGCAGGCGAGATAGCGCTGAAATGCAGCCATGTCGTGTCCCGGAAGACCTTGTCCCAGTCGATGCTGCCCGGCTGCAGGTCCGAAAAAGACGAATGGTCCCTGTCATAGATCACCCCCGCATTCTTCAGGTCCTTTCCCTTGGGAAGAAAATAAAGCCCCACACGCGCACCCTGGTAGATCACCCGTGCGGTGTCGATACCACGCTCCTCCAGGTAGCCCGTCAGTTGATGCCCCATCAGGTTGTCCGGCAGCGCCGTGAAATAGGCAGAAGGTATCCCCCACAAAGCCAGCGCCGTAGCCACATTGGCCTCCGCGCCGCCCACATAGCAGGACAACGCATTTTCTTTTAGCCACATGCCATCCCCATCCGGACATATCCGCAATAACAGCTCGCCAAATGATAAAACTTTCTTGCTCATATTGTTTCATTTCCACCATCGCCCCGGTCGCCCGGTCACTCCAATTCCACCATCGCCTTGATCACGCCCTTCGCCGGGTCCAGCCAGCCCGCAAATTCTTTTTTTACCTCCCCGAAATCCACCCGGTGCGTAATATAGGTCGTAGGGTCGATCAACCCCTTCTTCATGGAATCCATCACCCGGGCAAAATCCTCGCGGGTAGCATTTCGGCTGCTCATCAACGTGGCCTCCCGTTTATGGAACTCCGGATGGCTGAACTCTACAGTTCCCTTCTGCAACCCCACCAGCACATACCGCGCTCCATGCGCCATATATGGAAAGCCATCCAGGATAGCCTTCCGGCTGCCCGTGGCGTCGATCACCACCGTGGGCATATCCCCCCGCGTAATATGTCGCAGCTTCCCCATCACATCCTCCCCCGCCGCATTCACCGTATGCAGCAAATGCAGCTTCTCCCGGCAGAAGTTCAGCCGCCCCTCGTTGATATCCATAGCGATCACCTCACCGCCCGCGATACGCGCCGACTCCATCACACCCAGCCCTATCGGCCCTGCGCCCACTACCAGCACGAATTCATCCGGCTGCACCCCAGCCCTCCGCACGGCATGCGCCCCTATCGCCAAAGGCTCCACCAATGCCAGCTCATCATGGCTCAACCCTTCATTATGTACCAGCGAAGAAGAAGGCACGGAAAGATAGTCCACCATGCCCCCATCGATATGGACCCCGCATACTTTGATGGATACACAACAATTCGGCTTCCCGCCCCGGCAGGCGACACAATGCCCGCAGTTGAAGTAAGGTATGATCGTCACCGCATCCCCGATAGCAAATCCCGGCGCCTGATCCAGATCCACCAGGTCCCCCGACAGCTCATGCCCCAATATGCGGGGATATTCAAAATAAGGTTGAGTCCCCTCGAATGCATGCAGATCCGTCCCACAGATCCCTATCCGCCGTATTTTTATGATAGACTGCCCCGGCTTCGCCAAAGGAGCACCTATTTCCTCGTACTCGAATTCCCCCGGTCGTATACAAACTAATGCTCTCATTTTTTCAAATTTGTTACCCGCACCTCATCGCCCTCCGGGCCGACAGGTCTATCATGTCCTCCTCCATCATCCAAGGCCCACCCCGTCCTCATCCCCCCGACAACGCCCTGTCCAGATGCACATATCCCCCATCCACATGGATCAGCTGCCCCGTCGTATGGCTCGACCTGGACGATAAAAGGAACGCTGCCGTATTCCCGATCTCTTCCGATGTCGTCATCCTGTTCTCCAACGGTATCTTCGCCACGATAGACTTCAGCTTCTCTTCCGGATTCGGCAGGGTCTTGATCCATCGCTCATACAACGGCGTCCAGCACTCCGCCACCACGATGGCATTCACCCGTATCCCATCCCCTAACAGCTCCACCGCCCATTCCCTCGTCAACGCATTCCGCCCCCCGTTGGAAGCGGCATAGCCCGATGTATTGCCCTGACCCGTCTCAGCCGTCTTCGAGCTGATATTGACAATGGCTCCCTTCGACTTCCGCAAAGCCGGCAACGCATGGTGCACTAATAAATAATAGTGTACCACATTCTTATGTAAAGAAGCTATGAACGCCTCATAATCCCCCGATGCCAGTCCCACCCCATCATTCACCCCCGCATTGTTCACCAGTCCGTCGATCCGGCCCATCTCATCCAACACCGTTTTCACCGCCTTCTCGCACTCCTTCGGCTCCGTCAATTCCGCGACGCATTGCCTCGCCTTTCCTCCCGACGCCTCGATGGCAGCCACCGTCGCCTTGTTATCCTCCTCATTCCTCCCGACGATAAAAGGAATAGCGCCTTCCGCACCCAGCACCTTGGAAATACCTTCTCCAATACCCTTCGCCCCGCCGGATACGATGATCACCTTGTCTTTTAACAATAGATCCATACTTCTTCTTTATAGGTTATAAAATTCAATGGCATTACCCCCAAATACCGCCGCCTGTTCGTCCTTTGAAAATTTGGAAAAATAATCCTTCACCAACCCATGCCATTGTTCATAGCTTGCCGCCACCAGACACACCGGCCAGTCCGAGCCATACATAAGCCTGCCGGGACCAAATGCCTCCACCACCGTGTCGATATAAGGATACAGATCCTCCGCCTTCCAGCTCTTCCAGTCCGCCTCCGTCACCATCCCCGATATCTTGCAATAGACATTCTTTCTGGCCGCCACCGCCCTGATCGCCGCCTTCCACTCATCGGTCAGTCGCTTATCTTTGATGTACGGCTTCGCCACATGGTCGATCACGAACGGCTGGTCCGGAAAAGAAGAAGTAAGATCCAGCGCATATCCCAGCTGATCGGGAAAAATAAGTATGTCGTAGGTATATCCATATTTCTGCAATAGCCCGATCCCCCGTTTAAAGGCCGGCTTCAACATCAACGCCCTGTCTTTCTCTCCCTGCAGGATATGCCGGAAACCCTTCATCTTGGAATGCCCCTTGTAAAAAACCAATCGCTCCTCCACCTCGGGACACTGAAGATCCACCCAACCCACGACCCCCCTGATAAAATCATGCTTCTCCGCATGCTCCAGCTGGAATTCGTTTTCCTCCTCCGTCTGATCCACCTGCACCAGCACACAGCCATCGATACCCGCCGCCCGCAGCACAGGCTCCAGGTCCCCCGGCATAAAATCCCGCTGTATCACTCCCATCTCGTGGTTGATCCACGCATGCTGGATGGGATCGAACTTCCAGAAGTGTTGATGTGCATCTATGGTAAGACTACGATCCGGCATATGCTTTTACATTTTGCCTTGATACCCCAAGCCCGTCGATACCCAGCTCTACCACATCACCCGGATTCAGATAGGTCTGGGGATTCAGTCCCATACCCACACCCGCCGGCGTACCCGTAGAGATGACATCCCCCGGCAGCAGCGTCATGAACTGGCTGACATAGGCAATGACAAAGGGCACCTTGAAAATAAAATTAGCCGTAGTGCCATCCTGCATCTTTTTGCCATTCACCGTAAGCCATAACCGCAGTTTATCGATATCGCCCGCTTCATCCGGCGTCACCAGGGTGGGTCCCAGCGGCGCGAAGGTGTCGCAACCCTTACCCTTGTCCCAGGTACCGCTGCGCTCGATCTGGAACTCCCGCTCCGATACGTCGTTATGCAGACAATAACCCGCCACATAGTTCAGCGCCTCCGCCTCCGTGACATAGCTTGCCTTTTTACCGATGACCACCGCCAGCTCCACTTCCCAATCCGTTTTTTTGGAGCCGCGTGGAATGATGATGTCGTCGTTCGGCCCTACCAATGCCGTCGTCGATTTCATAAAGATCACCGGTTCGGTAGGAGGCGTAGCCCCCGTCTCCCGCGCATGATCCGCGTAGTTGAGTCCGATACAAACGATCTTCGAAGGCCGGGCTATCGGCGATCCCAGCCGGACACCCTCGGGCAAGGCAGGCAACGCCCCTTTGTTCTTGTCCACAAATGCCTTCAATCTCTCCAGCCCGCCGGAACCAAAAAACTGTTCATTATAATCTTCTCCAAAAGCAGAAGTATCATAATACTTATCGAAGATCACAATACCTGTCTTTTCCTTATTCAATTCACCATGTCGTATCAGTTTCATATTAGTTGAATTTATACCGGCCCTTCCCGGGCCGCGCAGTTTTTAATTGTTCAATTTTACAAATCCTCCGTCGATGGGATAATCGCAGCCCGTAATAAAGCTCGCCTCATCGCTGCAGAGATAAAGGATCAGCCCCGCTATCTCGTCGGGCTTTGCCATCCGGCCGATAGGCTGCGTCTTCGACAGCTTGTCGAACATCTCCTGCTCCTTCCCCGGATAGTTCTTTTTCAGGAACCCATCCACAAAAGGCGTATGCACCCGCGCCGGAGAGATACAGTTGCAACGAATACCGAAATTGATATAGTCTTTCGCCACCGACAAGGTCATAGCCGTCACCGCCCCCTTTGTCATCGAGTAGGCAAATCGATCCGGGATCCCTACCAGCGCCGCAATCGACGACATATTGATAATAACCCCGCCGCCGCTTTTCTTCATCGATGGCACCGCCGCATACAGGGAATTGTATACCCCCTTTACATTGACATTGTACAGCCGGTCAAGATCGGCTTCCGGCGTAGTCTCCACCGTTCCCACATGCGACACCCCCGCACTGTTCACGACAATATCCACCTTCGGCACTGCCTCGAATGCCTTTACCACTTCTTCCTGCTTCGATACATCCGCCGCATGCGCGGAGGCCACGCCACCCGCCGCCTCGATCTCTCTCACCGTCTCCAATGCCTGCGCTTCGTTAAGATCTACCGCATATACCCTTGCTCCCTGCTTTGCCAGGAGAAGCGCCACCGCCTTGCCGATCCCGCTGCCCGCACCCGTAATGACGGCATTCTTTTTTGTCAAACTGAACATGCTGATTATTTTGAATCGTTTAATGAAAATATCTTTGTCATCAGCCGCCATTTCTCTCCCGGCTTACCACCCGGTACAGGAGATTGATATTTCCACATCAGCTCCTCCCATTTCTGCACCACCGGGTTCGCCGCATCCATCGCTCCCTTTTTCTCGAAACTAAACCCCTCTCCCGTCTCCATGATCATGAACAGACGGTCTTCCAATCGATAGATCTCCATAGCGGTAATGTCTCCGTCCCAAATGCTTTGCTTGATCTCCGGCCATACATCCCGGTGCCACTGCTCGTATTCCGCGATCAGCTCCGGGTCATTATTCAGGTCCAGCGCAAGACAATACCTCATGACTTGACAGGTTTTATTTTATGCCCGCTGAGGCCATAGAACAAGATATAGGCAAAGCAGATCAGCGGTACTATATAAGCGATCTGTATACTATGCGTAGCATCGGATATCGCCCCCATCGCCAACGGTGCAATAGCTCCCCCGATAATAGCCATCACCAGGAAAGATGACGCCATCTTTGTCTCCTCTCCCAGGTCTTTGATGCCCAGCGCGAAGATGGTCGGGAACATGATAGACATAAAGAAAGGCGTAGCCATCACGCAAATCACCGCGACATTCCCCTTCGTGAGTATGGCCACCGTCAGCAGCAGCACATTGATCGCCGCATACAGCGCCAACAGCTTCGCCGGCTTGATATATTTCATAAAAAAGGTGCCCAGGAACCTACCCAAACAAAATCCACCCATCGCTATTAGGCCAAATGCCGTTCCTGCCCTCTTCTCCGGTATATCCGCGACAAATCGGCAAAATCGTATAAAAAAGCTCCCAACTCCTACCTGCGACCCCACATAGAAAAAGATGCCCAGGATGGCCCATCTGAGATGACTGATCCGGAACACCCTGAAAGAAAACTCGGTTCCCGGTACATGCGCATGCGCACCAGCTCCCTCATCGATAGACAGCTTAGGATCATAAGAACCAGGTTCCGGTTCCTTTATCTCCGGCAATTTCGTAAACACAAACAGTACGGCCACCAGCAACACCACACCAGCTATCACATAATAAGGCGGCTTTACCATATTCGCCTCGAATTGCAAATAGCTTTCCAGTGTCCCGTTCGCCTTCATAGCATCCAATTGCTCCGGCGTATGCTCGATGCCCGATAAAATAAAATTGGCCCCTACCAATGGCGCCACGAATGCGCCAAGGCCGTTAAAGGACTGTGCAAAGTTCAGCCGTTGTTCCGAACGTGAAGGCTCTCCCAGGTTCGCGATATAGGGGTTGGCCACTGTTTCCAAAAATGCCGCCCCGACACCTTCCACAAACAACGCTACCAGGAAAAAAGCAAACGTCCGTTCCGAAGCCGCAAAGGTGAACAGCATCGCCCCAATGGCGTACAATATCAACCCCAATATGATCCCCCGCTTGTATCCATACTTATGCATAAAGAGCCCGGCAGGAATGGCCGTCACACAATACGCCAGGTAAATGGGAAAATCCACTAAAGAGGATTGAGTATCATTCAGTTGACACGCTTTTCTAAGGTGCGGGATCAGGATGGGGTTCAGGTTGTGAAGGAACGCCCATAAAAAGAACAGGGAAGTCACCAGAATAAAAGGAACCAGTAATTTGTTTTTTGACATGTCCGGACAATTAAGCAACGTTAGCTAATAATAAGAGGCTCGAATAAGAGGTTCAAAGAAAGTGCATTCATCCGGAGAAATCACCAAATATGTTATCTGATTATTAAGTTATTTTAACACAATATACCCCGAATTTGGCTATTTATGTGAATAAAACTTACTATTCTCCGACAGTCTTCACCGCCGTCAATGTCACAGGTCCCATCAACCCCGCCTCCTCCGGCTTCCACCCCGCCGCACTAAAAAGCCCATCGGCGCCCCGGTTCTCCCGCGCATGCGCCGGAAAATTATAATTATAGAATTTCTTCCATACCACTCCCCGCCTGTCCATATCCTCGATACGGTTCACCATGCCGTTGGATACCGTTATCTCCAGCACATTGCTGTCCGTCATCATCACCGCCGGGGCCATCACCCGGTAATAGGGGCCTATCAACGTCCCCAGCGCCTTCCCATTCAAAACCACCCGGGCCGTGCGCCCCACCTTCCCCAGGTCCAGCATCCAACCTTCCGCCCTCCCCGGCAACACCGGACGAGCAAAACGTACTGTATATCGCGCCGTACCCGAAAACCGCGCCGCATCTTCTCCCAGCTCCGTCCATGATCCCAATGCACGCAATTTCGTTGCCGGAGGCAACACCGGTCCGCCCTCTAAAAACGCTATCCCCCATTCTCCATTTAATCCAACAGCTGCCCCCATCGCATGATAGTACGGGAATAGCACGCTTTCCCCCACACCCGTATCAGTGCCCCCACCCATCCCCGTCTTCACGATCACACTCTCCCCCGGCATCAGCTGCAGGTATATCTCATCCCCGCGCTTCACCCACGCCCGCCCGCTCACACCCCGCATCGGATCAAACAACACCGCATTTTTCACACTATCCGCCAGCGCCGTCCATCCCTCCCAACGTTTACTGCTTCTATTGACGATGAAAAAACAACGTCCCGTCCCGCTCATCCGTCTCACCACATCGAGACTGTCATTCACCATTGTCTCCCGTCTGATCCCCGCATAGCGCAACAACGCACCTAAATCGCCCCCTCTTATAAAAGCCCCTTTGCCAATAGCAGCCCGCTCCACCCCACCAGCTGCATCCGAAAAATGCAAACGCTCCATCCATCCATGGAGCGTGTCTCTTCGCGCCTCCCATGCTTTCCATCCCGGCACATTCCCCGGCATGGCTTTATAGATAAGTATCTGCGCTCCCTCTTCCGCCAGCTCCATCAGCTTCGAAAAAGCGCCCAGCGAAATATAGCGACAGTCCGGCAATACCACCGTCCGGTACATGCCGCCCCCCTGCGTACGAATTCCTCCTGCTGCAACGCTCAACCGCTGCACCTGCTTATCGGAAATATAATCAAAAGCATATCCCTTCCCCACCATCTCCGACGCACACGCCGCAAACCCCGTCCCTTCAAAATTCGCCTCCATCTTATCGAAATGCTTCAACAGTGCCCGTCCCTGCTCCATCCACGAGTCATACACCGGACAGTATAACAGCACATCGTTATCCGCCGTCCCCTCCTGCAAAAAGGATTGACACCGGGCAACATATTGGTTCAAAGTCGCAAAGTCCTCCCAACAAGGGTCGCTCGGTGTAAAATGCACCGCCGCATAGAACAGCCAGCCCGGCCACGGATCGTTGTGCGGCGAATACGCCGTCCCATGATAAAAAACATGATTGACGCCTCCCAGCCAGTACAGGTCCAGCGCCTTCTTCACATCCGCCGGACTGCTGAGAAAATGTTCATCCAGCCAGGTCACCGTCTCCGCCGATGCCAACGGCTTACCCATGACATGCGCCGCCGAGCTGGCGAATTTATAACGAAGTATGTCCTCCCCCTCCGTCTCCGGAATATCGCTGGCGGCATACAGGTCCAGTATATTCGCCGGACTCCCATGCGCCTGGTTACGTATAATGCCCCCCTTGCCATGCGCCCAATCCCCCCACTTCCGGGTAAATTCATCCAGCAATAGTTCGGATATGGTTTCCCGGTAGTCGCACAAAACCCGATTGGCTTTCAGCACCTGTTCATCAGCGCCCGTCCCCGGTCCGTCATATCTTCCAGCACTTCCCGTCCCCGGTCCGTCATGTCCTCCCAACAGCTCCGACAAGTGTTCCCGCAGATCATATCCCCTCCGCTCCATGAATATCTCAAACAGCCCCGGCGTCCAATTACTCTGCCCCTTCGCATCATCCACCTCATAGCTGTCATTGAAAAAAGCCCGCAGCCCATGCAGCTCCCGCCCCTCGAACGCCGTGTCAAACCTGCTCAGATACCTCGCCAGCGCCGCCCCCGAAAAATGATCGATCACATTCCCCTCTCCTCCCGGCGCCGCACGCTCCACCATCTTCCCATGCCACCCCTGAAAGATCCCATACAAGGTCCAGTCCCCCGGACCAGCCGGCGCCTTCCATCTCAATCGTCCCTTCCCATCCACCATCCCCGTCAGGTCCATGATCTTCCCCCCCGATGAATACGCCATCAACGCCTGCAACGGCAATGCCCGAGGCCAGCGCACCTGAAAAAGAGCCAACCGCTGCAGATCTTTATTCGCATACACAGGCTCCGCCAGTTCATCGATGCCTGCCTTCACACCTCCATCCGAATGCACCAGCGATTCTTGTATATATTGCACAGTATCTCTCAACACCTCCCCTCCCTTCAGCCTCCATGTCTTATACACAAAGTCCTTACACGCATAGGCCCCGTCTATCAACGGCCCACCGCCAAAAGGCCAGCCCGTCCCCGTCGCCATATCCAGTCCCAACCCCAACCGCCCGGCCTCCCGTAACGTATGCTGCAGCATATCCATCCACGCAGGAGACAAATAAGGTATGAATTGCGCTTCATACCCCTTCACTCCATAGATAGGCGTCAGCTCCAATCCACCCAACCCCACAGCCTTGTATCGCTCCATATTCTCCGTTAGGTCCGCCTTGTTCACCGCGCTCCCCATCCACCACCACCGCGTCCAGGGCCGCGCAGTAGAAGTGATCACAGGCCAGGCACTCTCCCCTCCCCGCCATGCAGCCCCCTTTTGCCGCAGGTTGTCCTGCGCAGCCGCCGCATGCGCCAACAGCAGAAAAATAAATAACATCTTTCTCATCTTCGCTTCGAAAATAAGAAAATGCTTATTTCTATCATGCAGATGCAGCCTTCCTGGCACGATAAAATCACGAAATCGTTTCCGTATGGGAAATTTATGGATGGTTAAAGGAAGCCAAGCTCTAGTTTTGCTTCCTCCGACATCATGTCCTTATTCCAGGCTGGATCGAAAGTTAATTGGACATGACAATCGATGACCCCTTCGATGGTCTCGACCTTTTGCTGTACATCGTGGATGATCTCACCCGCGGCCGGACAGGCGGGAGCCGTCAGCGTCATGGTGATCTTTACTTCTCCGCGATCGCCGATATGTATATCATAGACGAGGCCGAGGTCATATATATTTACAGGTATCTCCGGGTCGTACACCGTACGCAAGACCCCTTCTATCTGATCCCGTAATGTGGTAGTTGTTTCGCTCATGATTGCAGGGATTTCGCCTGGTATGCCAGGGCATACATTTTTATTTGCTTCACCATGGACAAAAGACCGTTGCTGCGCGTGGGAGAAAGATGGCTGCTAAGCCCGATGGCATCGATAAAATACAGGTCCGCGTCGATGATCTCTTTGGGACTGTGCCCCGACAGCACGCTGATGACCAGACTCACCAACCCTTTCGTGATCACCGCATCACTGTCGGCGGTAAAGGTGATCACCCCATCTTTGTATTCCGGATGCATCCACACCCTGGACTGACACCCCCTGATCAGGTTCTCGTCGATCTTATATGCAGGATCCATCGGGGCGAGCTCCTTGCCTAACGAGATAATGTACTCATACTTGTCATCCCAGTTCCCTAAGAATTCAAAATCCCCAATGATCTCGTCCTGTTTTTCCTTAATGGTCATTTTTCATTATTTCGTCCCGGCCCCGTCGCCCGGTTCTCATCCTGCCCCGGTCTGCCGGTTCTTATCCCGGTCTGTCAACCCCGCTGTCCTATCCCAGCAGTTTCATCGCCTTCCGTATCCCCGCCGCCAGCCTGTCTATCTCCGCCGGCGTATTATAAAATGCAAGGGATGCCCGCACCGTTCCGGGTATGCAATACAGGTCCATGATCGGCTGCGCGCAATGATGCCCCGTACGTACCGCAATACCCTGCTTATCCAATATCTCTCCCATGTCGAAAGGATGTATATCCCCCACCAGGAACGACAATACACCCGCACGGTTGACAGAGCTGCCGATCATCCGCAAACCCTCTATCTCCTGCAAGGTATCCAGCGCATAGGCCATCAGGTTATGCTCTGTCTGCCGTATGGCCGGAAGGCCCAATGTTTGTATATAGTCTAACGCCGCCCCGAGACCGATAGCGCCAGCCATATCAGGCGTTCCCGCCTCGAACTTATACGGCAGATCATTATAGGTCGTCTTCTCGAAGCTCACCGTCTTGATCATCTCTCCGCCACCCTGGTAAGGAGGCAGCTCATTCAACCACTTCTCCTTCCCATACAGTACGCCGAAACCCGTAGGCCCATATATCTTGTGACTGGAGAAAGCCAAAAAGTCTACATCCAGCTCCTGTACATCCACCTCCATATGTTGCACCGCCTGGGCCGCATCCAGCAGCACAGGAATGCCATGTCGATGCGCCGCCCGGATGATCTCCCGCACCGGATTGATCGTTCCCAGCGCATTGGATACATAATTTACGGACACCAGCTTCACACCCTCCGACAACAGCTTGTCCAGCCCATCCAGCACCAGCTCTCCATTCGCGTCGATAGGGATCACCTTCAACGTGGCGCCCCGGTCCTCACAGGCCATCTGCCAGGGTACGATATTGGAGTGATGCTCCATCCCCGACACCAGGATGCTGTCACCCGCCTTCAGGAATTTCTTGGAAAAGCTCGCCGCCACCAGATTGATCGACTCCGTCGTACCACGGGTATAGATGATCTCATGCGCATATCGCGCGCCGATGTATTCCGCGATCTTCTTACGGGCCAGCTCATAGGCATCCGTAGCCAGCTGGCTCAGATGATGCACGCCCCGGTGTACATTGCTGTTGATGGTGTGATAGTATTCGTTCATCGCCTGCAACACCGCCTCCGGCTTCTGTGTGGTAGCCGCATTATCCAGGTACACCAGCGGATGGCCGAATACGAGCGTGTCCAGGATAGGGAAATCCTTCCGGACCTTCTCGACATCCAGCACAGTGCTATCCTTTATCATTACAGTGTTATGCATGGTTGACAGGTATATGCTGACTGATCAGCTCGTTGACATGCGTCTCCACCTCCGGTATGCGGATCTTCTCCGTCACGTCGAAGGCAAATGCGTTGATAAGAAGTCCCTTTGCCGCCTCTTCTCCGATACCGCGCGCCCGCAGATAGAACAGGGCCTCTTCGCTGAACTGGCCCACCGTGGAGCCATGGCTGCATTTTACGTCGTCCGCAAAGATCTCCAGCTGCGGCTTGCTGTCGATGGTCGCCTTCGGGCTGATCACCAGGTTATTGTTCTGTTGAAATGCGTTCGTCTTTTGCGCTTCCTGGTGTACAAATACTTTTCCATTGAACACTCCCGTGGACTGCTCCAGCAATACCCCCTTGTACAGCTCGTTGCTGAGACAGTGGGGCTTTTGATGATCCACCAGGGTATGGTTGTCCACCAGCTGATGGCCCGTCGTAAGATACAGACCATACAGATGCGTCTCCGTATGATCCTCTTCCAGTCTCGTCTGCAGATCGTTCCGCACCAGCTCCGCACCCGGCAGGGTAAACGTGAAATTATTATAGAGACTCTGACGATGCTGCCATACATTCGTTTGTTGAACAAGCCGTACACCCGCGCCCGCCGTCTGCAGCATCGTATGATGGAACCGTGCATCCGCATGCACAAGCACATCCGAAAGACCATTGACCCAGATGATCCCCTTTCCACCCGAAACCAGGGACTCGATGGCCGACAGCTCCGCATTCTTGCCTGCTATCCATACATTCCGGGGCTGTACCAGCAGGTTGTTCTCCGAAGTATAAAGATGAATGATATGCAGCGGTTTCTCGATAACGACGCCCGCATCCACCCGTACAAAGATCCCATCCGCGAACAATGCCGCATTCAGATTGGCGAAATGTCCGTCCCATCCGCTCTGCTTTTCGAAATACGCCGACAAGGCCGGGTCCTGACGGGCGTCTGCCACTTTCAATAGCTGTATGCCCTTCGGCAGTTCGCCGCCCGCTATCTTTCCATCCCAGGAACCATTTACCAGCACTATCTGGTAACAATCCAGCCCCGCGATACTTGCTTTCTTTATCAAGGCTTCGTCAGGAGCAGGCGTCTTCGTCGGCACCTCCCATCCTTCGTCCGACCCCCACCCCTCGATGGTAAATTCGTCTTTCAGGAACCTCGCCAGGTTGGTATACCGCCAATCCTCATTCCGGATGGAAGGGAAACCTCCCAGGGCACGGAACTTCTCGAAAGCAGACTGCCGCGTACGACGCAGATCGCTGCTCTCTTTCTTTATCCCGCCGGATACCGATAATTTATTGAACCCGTTCACGACCTCTTCGAACAAGGGTATAGACGGTGATGTTGTCATGCTCATTGATTTAATATTTGGCAGCCTCCCGGATGGTCTCGGCCTTCTCGCCCGCCGATCAAATGCTTCCAGCCCCTCAGATAGTAGTTGCTTTTTCTCTGGCCTCTTCCTTCAGCCAGTCGTAGCCCTTCTCTTCCAGCTCCAGGGCCAGCTCTTTCGTACCTGACTTGACGATACGTCCGTCGTACAGCACATGTACAAAATCCGGAACGATATATTCCAGCAAACGCTGATAGTGGGTAATAATGATAAAGGCATTGTTCTCGCTGCGCAACTTGTTCACGCCCTTGGAGACGATACGCAGCGCGTCGATATCCAGTCCGCTGTCCGTCTCATCGAGGATCGACAGGGCCGGCTCCAGCATCGCCAGTTGGAAGATCTCGTTCCGCTTCTTCTCCCCGCCGGAAAATCCTTCGTTGAGACTCCGGTTCACCAACTGTGCATCGAACTCCACCAGCTTCTGCTTTTCCCTCGACAGCTTCAGGAACTCCTTGGCATCCAGGGGAGGCAGACCTTTATGCGTCCTTATTTCGGCCAGCGCCGTCTTTAAGAAATTGATATTGCTGACACCCGGTATCTCTATCGGGTATTGAAAAGCTAAGAACACACCCTCTCTGGCACGTACCTCGGGACTCATATCCAGTAAGTTCAAACCCTTGAAAATTACTTCACCCTGGGTAACGTGATAATTCTCCCGGCCGGCCAGCACCGAAGCCAGCGAGCTTTTCCCGGATCCGTTAGGCCCCATGATGGCATGGACCTCTCCCGCATTCACCGACAGGTTGATCCCTTTCAGTATCTGCTTCTCCTCGACTTCAGCATGTAAATTTTTAATCGTCAGCATTTTCTTATTTGTTGTATATATTATCCTACGCTTCCTTCTAATGTTATCGACAATAATTTTTGCGCTTCCACCGCAAACTCCATGGGCAGCTGGTTCAACACCTCCTTCGCATACCCATTGATGATCAGCGCCACCGCCTTCTCCGAATCGATACCCCGTTGATTGAGGTAGAAGATCTGGTCCTCGCCGATCTTGGAAGTGGTAGCCTCATGCTCTACGGTTGCCGTACTGTTCTTCGACTCGATGTACGGGAAGGTATGCGCGCCGCATTGATCTCCTATCAGCAGAGAATCACACTGCGTAAAGTTCCGGGCCTGATCCGCCTTGGGACCTATCTGCACCAGTCCTCTATAGCTGTTATTGCCATGCCCCGCCGAGATACCTTTGGAAATGATCCGGCTGCGGGTGTTCCTGCCGATATGATACATTTTCGTACCGGTATCAGCTATCTGACGGTTACGTGTCACCGCTACGGAATAGAACTCACCGGTGGAATTGTCGCCCTGCAGGATCACGCTGGGATATTTCCAGGTGATAGCCGAACCCGTCTCCACCTGCGTCCAGGAGATCTTGGCATTGGCGCCCTTGCAGATGCCGCGCTTCGTAACGAAATTGTAGATACCACCCTTCCCATCCTTGTCGCCGGGATACCAGTTCTGTACGGTGGAATATTTTATCTCCGCATTTTCCAGGGCTATCAATTCGACCACCGCCGCATGCAGCTGGTTCTCATCCCGCATGGGAGCCGTACATCCTTCCAGATAGCTCACATAGCTGCCTTCATCCGCAATGATCAGCGTCCGCTCGGACTGACCCGTATTCTCCGTATTGATCCGGAAATAAGTGGACAGCTCCATGGGGCAGCGTACCCCCTTGGGTATATAGACGAACGACCCATCCGAAAAGACGGCCGCGTTCAGTGCAGCGAATATATTGTCGGAATGCGGGACCACGGAACCTACATACTTCTGCACCAGCTCCGGATGTTCCTGAACGGCCTCTCCAAAGGAGCAGAAAATGATCCCCAGCTCTTTCAGTTTATCTTTATAGGTCGTGGCGATAGAGATGCTGTCGAACACCGCATCCACCGCAACCCCCGTCAGCGCTTTTTGCTCCGACAACGGGATGCCCAGCTTCTCGAAAGTGGCCAGCAGTTCCGGATCTACTTCATCCAGGCTATTGTATTTCTTCTTGTTGCGGGGTGCTGCATAATAGGATATCTTCTGAAAGTCGATGGGTGGTAGCTGAAAATTCTGCCATTCAGGAAGCTGCTGCTTCTGAAAAGCCTGAAACCCTTTTAGCCTCCAGTTCAGCAGCCACTCCGGTTCCTTCTTCTTCTCGGAGATATAGCGGATCGTGTTTTCGTTGAGGCCGGCCGGCAGGATATCCATCTCGATATCCGTGACAAAGCCGAACTCGTATTCCTTGTTCGCTATATTGTCGATTATTTCGTTGTCGTTTGGCATATTATTTTTTCCGCTATTATGATAAGACCTCAACTCTACCAATTAGGCTGCAAGATACTTCAATACAAGCGCTTTTTCTTTTCGTTACACGGAAAAGCTTTCTCCACAGCTGCAGGTTCTGGATGCATTGGGGTTTTTAAATACCAACCCCTTTCCGTTAAGCCCCCCCGAGTAATCCAGCTCCGTACCATACAGGTACAACAGGCTCTTCATATCCACGACCACCTTTACGCCCTTATCCTCGAAGATCTGGTCCCCATCCTTGGATACAGTGTCGAAATCAAGCTGGTATTCCAATCCGGAACATCCGCCGCTCTTTACGCCTACACGCACAAACGTCTCGGGAGCAGCATGCTGCTCG
>DASZXP010000053.1:0-95988 GCA_035545935.1 Puia sp.
GTACCTGCCGGATGGTCATGTCGGCGGATACCCTTTCAATGGTCAGGGGACTACGGGACACAGCGGGATTCGAAAAGAAGGTCCCACTGACAATGATAATGACGGCTATAAGTAAGATCTGTTTCATTCGCATATGGCTAACCGAGATGGCGAATAATTTTTTCCTGTGCGGCTTTCAACTGTTCGGGGCTAAGCTTGAGCTTCCCACGGGTGAAATTAAGATCATTGGCGCTATTGATCGGTATCAGATGCAAATGAGCGTGAGGGACCTCTAGTCCAACTACGGACAGCCCGCAACGATCACAGGGGAATGCGGCCTCAATAGCATGTGCAATGGGTCTGGCAAATACCAGCATCCGGGCCAGATAATCATCCGGCACATCGAAGAACTTATCTACTTCTATCTTCGGGACTACGAGCACATGCCCCTCCTGGAGGGGAAAAATATCCAGGAATGCATAGAACTTATCATCCTCTGCGATCTTGTACGATGGTATTTCCCCCGCAATGATCTTTGAGAAAATTGTCACACGGTAATGTTTTCTATTTTAAACTGGAGTCTTCCGGCAGGCACCTGAACATCGGCGACTTCCCCGATCTGCTTGCCCAACAGACCTTTCCCGATAGGAGATGTCACGGAGATCTTTCCCACTTTAAGGTCGGCTTCTTTCTCCGAGACGAGGTGATAGGTCATTTGCTTTTTATTGCTCAGATTGGTCACAGTGACCTTGGTCAATATGGATACCTTGCTGGTATCGATACTGCCTTCATCGATGATACGCGCGTTGGCAAGGTCGCCCTCCAGCTTTTGGATCTTTGCTTCCAGCAATCCCTGTGCTTCTTTAGCCGCATCGTATTCGGCATTCTCGCGGAGATCCCCTTTTTCGCGGGCTTCTGCAATGGCCTTGGAAGCAGCTTGTCTTTCGACTGTCTTCAGTCGTTGCAGATCAGACTTCAAATGCTCCAACGCATCCCTGGTAAAATAGGTAAAACCACTCATAATTGCCTCCTTAGTTTAAACGATCACGCATGCCGGTATTAACGTGCACGCATGTCCGCTCTGTTAACAAAGAAAAAAAATACAACGCCTTAGGAGAAATCCAAAAGCGTTGCACTATTTATAACTTACTGCAAAGGTAGGGAAAAAAATAAAAACCAAATATGGGCGCACCGGCAGGGTTAAATACCAAGTTTTTCCAATACGACCTTGGCCATCTTATAGAACGCCTCATGGCTGTATCCGGCAATATGGGGCGTTATAAGGACATCCGGCCTCTGCAACAACCATTCCAGCTGCTGCCGCTGGACGTCCGTGTACGTCTCCAGCTTCTCATTTTCCAGTACATCCAGGGCCGCACCGGCGATCTTCCCCTTTTCCAGGGCCCGGATG
The DNA here is from genome assembly GCA_035545935.1 of Puia sp. Taxonomy (GTDB): domain Bacteria; phylum Bacteroidota; class Bacteroidia; order Chitinophagales; family Chitinophagaceae; genus Puia. Next base: position 1,391 of record DASZXP010000053.1, read on the forward strand.
AGCGCCCCAGTATCATGGACCTTCCCCCTGGATGCATTGATGAACCAGGGTTTTCTCTCCAGGGAATTGAAAAAGCTATCCCCGGCCATATGAAAGGTCTCCTCCGTCAGGGGAACATGAAAGCTGATCACATCGGCATAACGGGCCAGCTGCTCCAAAGAAGCTTCCCGCACATTGCCCCGGGCAAAGTCGAATTTATATTTATCATACGCCAGAATAGTGACGTCGAAAGAAGTCAGGAGTTTCGCAAAAGCGCCTCCGGCATTCCCAAATCCCATAATACCTATGGTCTTGCCCGTGAGCTCCGTACCCCGGTTGGCATCCCGGATCCATTTGCCTTCTTTTATTTCCATTTGGCTGGTATACAGCTTATTCATCAGCCCCAGCAACATTCCCAGTACATGCTCTCCCACTGCATTCCGGTTGCCTTCGGGGCTGCTGACGCATTGTATCCCACGGGCAGAAGCATACTCTACATCGATGAGCTCCATGCCGCTGCCCAGCCGGCCGATCCATTTAAGAGAAGACGCTTTGTCCAGCAGGGCCCGGTCGATCTTTAGCCGGGTGGTGACGATAAGCCCTTCCACCCCCGCAATCGAGGCGGCCAGCTCTTCATAGGTCATCTGAGGCGCATATTCGATGGTATATCCTTTTTGTGTCAGTCTTTCCCGGAGATAATCGTGTACTTTGGCAGTGATGATCGCTTTTCGCATGGGGTTGGTATAGTTGTTTATTTATATCTGTTTGCCTACGCGTTGCCACCCGGTGGCGGGTCAACGCATTTTCCAGGTCAGCCGGACAAAATCCTCAATGGATAGCTGCTCCGCACGCTTGTCGAAAACAGGGTCCTCCGTCTGCTCAAAAAGAGGTTTTACTGCATTACGCAATGTCTTTCGGCGCTGGTTAAAGGCCGTTTTCACCAGCAGAAAAAAGCTCTTCTCATCTCTGAAAGAGGGGGGGACCGCCCTGGGCAAAAGACGTATTACGGCGCTTTTTACTTTTGGAGGAGGCTGAAAACACTGCTCATGGACCTCGAATAAGTATTCCACCGTAAAAAATGCCTGAATCAGAACGCTGATCACCCCATAGACCTTGTTCCCCGGATGTGCAGCAACCCGTTGAGCCACCTCTTTTTGGAACATCCCGGTCATGCTCAGCAGCTGGTCCTTCCAATCCAGCATCTTAAAAAGTATCTGGGAAGAGATGTTATAGGGAAAATTACCTATGACGGTAAAGGGACCTTCGAACGGCCGGCCCATATCCAGGATACTTTGATGGACTATCTTTCCAGCCAGGGAAGGCCAGGTCTTTTGCAGATAGCCGACCTTCTCTTCATCCAGCTCCACGGCCTTGAAGTCAATCCCTTCTATTGCAAAAAGATATTTTGTAAGAGCGCCTGCACCAGGGCCTACTTCCAGCAGCCGCGCGCCTTCCGCAGGAAGGATCTCGCGAAGGGAAGCCACGATCTTGCGGGAGATATTTTCGTCCCGGAGAAAGTGCTGACCCAGGGATTTTTTGAGGGTATACATGAAAATGGGGGTAAAGTTAATAAATCGTACATTTACCCCTGAAAATTAAGTGAATGAGCCAACAACAAAGACCCGTCATAGGGATTTCCGCCGGAGACATGAACGGCATCGGCACCGAGCTGATCATCAAGGCTTTCTCCGACCATCGTCTGCTGGAACTGTGTACGCCCGTCATATTTGCCTCCAATAAATTGATCAACTTCTATCGGAAGTCCATTCCGGATGCCAACTTCAACTACCAAAGCACCAAGGACTTTTCCCGCATAGCACATAAACAGGTAAACATCTACAACTGCTGGGAAGAGGAAATAGCCATCGTTCCAGGACAGCTCACCGACGTCGGCGGCAGCTATGCCGTAAAATCCCTGACCATGGCAGTAGAAGCCCTGCGGGATAAAAAGATCCAGGGGCTGGTCACCGCGCCCATTCATAAGAAGAATACCCAATCCGCCAGTTTCAACTTCACCGGGCATACCCCCTATCTGAAACATGCCTTCAACGTCAATGACGTGTTGATGCTGATGGTATCCGATAATTTCCGGGTAGGATTGGTCACCGAGCACGTTCCCGTAAAGGACATCGCCAAATATATCACCCGGGAAGCGATCCTCTCCAAGCTGAATATCCTTCGCGACAGCCTGGTAAAGGACTTCGGCATCGACAAACCCCGTATCGCGGTATTGGGGCTGAACCCCCACGCAGGCGACGAAGGGCTCATCGGCAAGGAAGAAGAAGAGATCATCAAGCCCGCCATCAAGGACGCCAAGCACAATATGCTGGTATTCGGACCTTATAGCGCCGATGCTTTTTTTGCCCGTAATTATCAATCGAGGTTTGACGCGGTGCTGGCCATGTACCACGACCAGGGATTGATCCCCTTCAAATCGCTGGCCTCCGGCGAAGGAGTAAATTATACAGCCGGGCTGCCGATGGTCAGGACCTCGCCCGATCATGGCACAGCCTTCGATATCGCCGGCAAGAACAAGGCGGACGCCACCTCCTTCCTGGCATCCATTTATGCCTGTATCGATATCATCCGCAACAGACAGGAATATGAAGAGAACAGGAAGAACCCGCTGAAGAAAATGGGCTCCGTCGTGCTGGCCAATGCGGAGGACGAAAAGATCGAAGAGAACTAGCTCACTGGAACATGCTGTCGGGCACTCCCTTGTTGATGATATAAGCGCTATAGGTTAGCTCCACCCTGCCACGCCCGTCACCGGCAGGCTGCTTCTTTTTCGAGCCGTCGTCATAGTCGAAAGTGATCCCCTTGGGCAGCTTGTAATTCTTGACATTAAAGGTAAAGAGCACTTTGTCCGGCAGGGCATAGGCAATATACTTCCCATAATACAGTTCCACTTCATACGTACCATTGTCGCGGGTGGTAGTCCGTGCCCGCAGGATCACCAGGCGTTTTTCATCCACCCAAAAAGTGGATAGCACCATGTCCGCATTTTCGTCCTGCGGCAATAGCTTGATCAATCTTGCCTTTTGTCCTTGGGCAGTGTCCGTCCCCGCATCCAGCACAGTATAAGAGCCTTTCAGCAGATTGTTGAGACTGATGGTCACCGCTCCTTTAGGGACAAAGGAGATCCCTTTGTCATTTTTGATCTTTAGTTTGTCCGGCTTTTTGAAATAGACGGTGACCGCCGCTTCAGGCTCTTTTAGAAAGCTTACATTGGTCTTCATGATGCCCGTAGCCTGGTAGTCATTCACCTGGTCCAGGCGGACGCGTATCTTTTGCAGCAGGTCGTTGACCGGCTGGGCGTAAGCGCCGAAGGCGGGCAGGACTATCGACAGGAATAACAATATGCTCTTCATAACTAACTTAAAATATCTTTTTTTCGAAATGCCCATATGGCCGCCGTAACCATGCCCGCTATATAGATCAGCAATATGCTCAGACTGCGCAATATGGATGGGAGGTTCTCGATGGAGCCGGGTATGGTGCCGCCCTTCCCATCGGACTGCGAATAAAAGAACCCCTTCCAGGCCAGCATATGAGAAGTAAAAAGCCAGGGTTTCACGGTGTTATCGTAAATGGGTATGCGCATTTCCGACAGGATGGTCAGCACGATGACGATGCTGATGGTGGCCACAATAGGGCCGATGGAATTCTCCGCAAACACCGACAGCAAAAAAGCCAGGGCCGCCACAGTACTGAGCGCGACCATCGCATATCCAAATGCGGCGATATATCGCCACATGACATCTGTCCGGCGGATATGTTCTATCACCGTATCACGTGCGATGATCAGGTCGTTGGTGCCGAAGATCCACATGCTGAGGAACAGGGCCAGCAAGGCCATCCATATCAGCAGCAGAATGGTATAGATCACGCTGGCGCCGAACTTCACCAGCATCAGCTGGGTACGGCTGACGGGCCGGGTCACCAGCAGACGGAGGGTGCCCATATTGGCTTCGCCCGCCACCATATCGCCGGCCACGAGGGCCACCAGCAGCGGTATCTGGATCAACAACGTGTTGAGGATGACAAAGGCCACGAGGTAGCCGTTCATCATCAGCGAGTAAGGCATATTGAAAGTATCGGACAGGCTGCTCATCCCCACCTCTAAATAGGACTGCCCATCGAACCTCAATCCCAATTGTATGATAAGGATCATGGCAGCGATGGCCCCAAAAGGGATATAGGTACGGGGACGTTTGAAAATTTTAAACAGCTCTATCTGTAAAAGCTTCCACATGCTGGTTGGCGGTTGTCAATGATAAAAAATAATCTTCCAATGAATGCCGGGGCTGGATAGCCGCCACAGGCACGCCCTGCTGCACGAGCTCACGCACAAAAGAAGGTATCTGCGTCTTGTCCATTTTCAGCAGCAGCTTCCCACCCTCACGGGACTGTAGATTCCCCTGCCAGGGGCTTCGGGTCAGGACCTCCTCCGCCATGCCTCCTTCAGGAGTGTCCAGCTCTACGAGGGTTTGCGCCGGATCGAATAATTCCGATGCCTTCCCCTCCACGACCTTTCTCCCTTTATCGATAATGAGCATGCTGCCTGCTATCAGCTCCATCTCGCTCAGCAGGTGAGAGGACACCAGGAGCGTCTTTTTTTCGTGGGTGCTGAGATGCAGGATCAGGTTACGTATATCCGCAATACCCTGGGGGTCGAGTCCATTGGTGGGTTCGTCCAGAATGACAAGGTCCGGGTTGTGGACAAGCGCTGTCGCGATACCCAATCGTTGTTTCATCCCCTGGGAAAAGGTCTTTACCTTACTATGGGCCCTTTCCGCCAGCCCCACCTGTTCCAGCTGCTGCATCAGCAGACGGGAGGAAGGACGGATACCGCTCATACGCGCAAACAAGGAAAGGTTCTCGTAAGCGGTGAGATATTTATAAAGGTCCGGCCGTTCGATGACGGCTCCTACTTTCCGCAATATTTCCTTGCGATGGGTCCGCAGGTCCATCCCGAAGATCTCTATCCGGCCGGCCGTCGGCGCGATCAGCGTAAGCAGCATCCGGATGGTAGTGGATTTCCCCGCGCCGTTCTGTCCCAGGAACCCATATATAGCCGACTGCTCCACCGAGAAGGATAGCCCGTCCACGGCTTTCAACGCTGAAAAATGTTTGGTGAGACCCGTAACCCGGATGACTGAAGACATATGCTTGAATATCAATATAATTTGTGATGGCCCGCCGGCCCTTTGTAGCAACAATTTTCGGCCCGGATTGATCGGCCCCGGGGCCGGTAATTTCAAAATTTTCCAAGGGGTATTGCAAAACCCGAATGTCTTGTCTATATTTGTTCCAACATCCTACGACAATCCCCGCTAGTGGAGTCCCTGAAGGGGGCTCGTCCGAAGGACAGACATTAGCCTTCATTATCCCCGAAAAAAGCCACCCGTCGTCTCATTGTAACTGTACACCACAGTTGTGCTTATATACTAGTTCCTTCCTTTGAATTGCCGTGTTTACGCTCAAAGATTATTCACCTTCTGAAAATTACAAAGATGAAAAGGAACTTTTTCGCTTTACTGTTTGCTTCTGCCCTGATCTTCGGCCTTTCTCCGGCTCATGCAGCCACCGCTGACAACTTCAACTCCCGTAAAGGCCTTAAACTTACTGAAATAAAGGGCTTTCTTCAAGGCAATTGCTGGTTTTTTGCCGACTTTGACGTCAATCGTAATGGCTGGGCCCCCAATATGGAAGGGGATGGAGCCATGGTATCCGGGTCCGGCGCCAGCGCTACGGAAATGACGGGCATCTTCACTCCGATGCTGGATCTCAATGGTCCTGTTTCCCTCTCTTTTACCTATAAGTTCAATCTGCCCGTAAAGGATAGGAGATGGATCAGGATCTATGCTACGGACGCCACCAACAAGCCCGTTATGTTATTGGACAGCATGGAGCTCACCGGCCTGGACAATACCACCGTCTACACCTATAATAAGATATTGGCTGCCGCCGCCGGCGGGTACAAATTATATATCAATTACCAGGGCATCGACGGCAACGAGCGGATCGCTATCGACCAGCTTTCCATCGACGCGGCTACGCACTATACTTCCGCCTGCAACGTAGCTCCCGTAACCTTGCGTGATAAATTCATGGGTACGGCTTCTCACACGGCTGCCGGAAATGTACTGAGCAACGACTATGACCCCAATCACGAGACCATGACCGCCTATCTGCTGGAAGAATCTCCCGATGGCAGCGTGGAGCTCAAGAAGGACGGCGGGTTTGCCTTTACTCCCAAAGACGGTTTTGCGGGGTCTTCCACTCACTTCACCTATAAAGTGTGCGACAACGGCAGTCCCAGCCTCTGCAGCATCAACACCGTCGCCACTATCCGCTTCCCCGTACGGAGCACATTGACCAATTTCCAGGCGTTGTACAGGAAGAACGCCGTGGATATCAACTGGGTTGCCTCCTCCGACAATCATAGCGCACGCTTTGAAATAGAAAGAAGCACGGACGGTGAATATTTCCAGAAAGTAGGGGATGTAGCTGCCGCCGGCGCCGAATATTCCTTCACCGATAAGGTGAACGATCATAAGGCAAGGACCAATGATCTTTACTATCGTCTGCGTCAGGTAGATGGCGCAAACAGGGTCACCTATTCAAAAGTGCTGATCGTAAGGACATACGGCACCAAAAGCGTCGAGTCCGTGAGCGTTACGCCCGACCCCGTCGTGAACGATATACAGGTAAATGTGCAACTGAAGGAAAAATCCTTTGTGATGATGAAGGTGACAGACAACAACGGCAGTGAGATCATACGGAAGACCGCCATGGGCGAGAATGGCGCCAACACCTTTGATCTGGAAGATACGCATGCGCTGCAGCCCGGCATGTATCAGCTGGAAGTGATCATCAACAGCAATGAGCGCCTGACTATGCGGTTGGCAAAGAGCTAGTGAGCAAGAATTGAATGGTAAGTACACAAGAGCCCCTTATAGGGGCTCTTGCTTTTTAGGCCCATAGGGCCTATTTTTTTATGTCGAGATATGACTGAAGGTCTTTTACATACTGCTCAAAAGCCAACACCCCCTGTGGCGTTATCTTACAAATGGTCTGGGGATAGTTGTCCTTGAATTGTTTGGATACATCGATATAGCCTGCCTCCTTCAGCTTGTTGATCTGGACGCTGAGATTGCCTGCCGTGGCATTGGTCTTTTCCTTCAGGTACGTGAATTCAGCTTCCTTCACGGTGATCAGCACGGAGACCACCGCCAGCCTCAATTGAGAGTGTAATATGGGATCAAGGTCCTTAAACATTTTGCGTCTTTACTTTCAGATATCTTTTTCTCAATATCAGCCCGGGTATGAACCAGGCAAGCTGTGCGCCCCCAGCCAGGAAAAGGAATTGCCACGGATAGTCCGTCAACGCGCTCAACACGGAAAATACCCAGCAGGCGATCCCCCCATAGATCATAGGACGAAATCGTCGGCCGAACCCCGCGGCAAATGTCGGAACGCCATAAAGGATAAGATACATGCTGATACGTACCGGCGATCCATACCGGCCGTCAAAATAGCTCATCAGGAACATGGCTGCGGCAAAGCTCAGCCAGATACCACCCATCAGGTTGTCGTCATGCCCCTTGTACTTCCTCAATTTCTTTTCCCGCCGGGCAATGACTATCTGCGGAATGACGGCAAGAAAGGTCAAAAACCATATATTATACACCCAATCCCATTTGAGATACAGGTAATTGAAAAAGGACAGCAGCGCACAAAATGTGACGATAGCTCCCCACATCAGCGCACTGACGCCCGTCTCGAGATAGTCGTCCTTGGCCTTGCTGATCATCTGTGATATCAGCTGCAGGCTCTCCTGGGTGGTAAATTCTTTTTCAACAGACATGATCAGGCATTGATGGTTTTACGATGCTGGCTCCGAAGCAGATAGCCGGGTATGATATAGCTGACCAGGATAGCCGCGGCGCAGATCAGTATATTCGTATCATAGCGACGCAGGAATATAAGGACGACCAGCGTCTGGGAGATCCCCAGCACGATCCAGGTATCCCGCAACGTGTCATCCACATAGGTCTTTACCATGGTCCTTTTCCGCTCCCGCCAGCCATGCCAGAAACTGACGATAAATCCGATATACATGATATTCCATGCCGCCGGATGCAGCTCGGTCTTCACGATCACCTTCAGGGTAAATTGAAGTATACAGCCTATAAAGACCAGCCATCCCCATAACAGGAAATAAAAACTCTTGTCGGCGACGGAGTTTTTGGCATTAGCGATCATATTTTGAATGACCTGCAGACTATCTTGCGGAGAGAAGATTTCTTTATCCATAAAAAATGTAATAGGCCGCCGGGCGTTAGACCGGCGGCCGGAAGATGATTATTTGCTGCACTGCTCCAGCATAGCTTCTGCCTGCTGCTGTCCCCAGGTAGGAGCCAGCAGTTCCGGATGAGCCGCTTTATACAATGCCACCGATTTTTCGAACAAAGGCTTGGCCTTATCCTTTCCACCGCCAAACTGAGGAGGAGTGCCGAAGAGGCTCATGCCCTGAAGATAATACAGGCGGGGGTTATTGGGGTCGGCCTGCAGACCCTTTTGCAATGCTTCACCGGCCGTCTTGCCATAAGTGGCCCAGCGGGTCTGCGGGTCTACCAGCATCTGCTGCGTAGCGGACATATTCTCGACGGCATACAGCTCGGAATTCTTTTCGATGGCTTCGGCCTTTGCCAGATAGGCATTGATCTTGGCGGAGTTGGCATCCTTGTCCTTGACGGTGGGGTTCCATCCTACCCAGGTCTGGGCCAGCGCGGCATAATAATACGGCAGCCACTTTGTCTTTTCCGCATCACCTATGCGATCGAAAGTGCTGGCCAGGCTTTGCAGGTCATCGATGCTCTTGGCGGAATCCAATAATGCAATGTTCTTTTGCATCATCTGCGTGTACTTATCCGATTGGGCGCTGGCGGCAAGAGAGGCCAGCAGGGCGAGTGAAAAGATCAGCTTCTTCATAGTTTTAATTTAAAAAGTTAAGAATTGTTTTGTTAATGATTATAAATTATTATTGATAGCGTCCTGACTGCGATCCACACCCCAGCTCAGAAAACAGCCGATGAAATAAAACCGGTTGGCCGGCGGCGTGATAGGCTGTTTGTACTGTCCGCTGTAGGAGAAATTGTATCCATACACCGCATTATATCCTAATACGTTGCTCATGCTGGCAAAGAGCACCACAAAGGTCTTTGCCTTGGTATTGCCGATGCTGGGCACATATTCCGCGCTGAAGTTCAGGGACTGATAAGATTTGGTCTTCCCCTGCTCCGCCAGCTCGAACTTCGGCCCACCCGCCAGCACAAAATTGTAATAAGGTCTTCCCGTCGCATAGCTGTAGGTAAGGTTGAACCCCGACTTGATCTTGGTAAAGAACTTCTTCGTCACGATGGACGCCGTGTGCGTGGCCGCAAAGTTCGGCATCAGCTGCTCCGTATAGTTCAGGTAATCACGCTTCGTGTCCAGGTAAGAATAGCTGACCCAGTAATCGAAATCCTTGATGGTCTTCTTATCCCGCCAGAACAGCTCGAACCCTTTGGCATAGCCGCTACCGGAGTTATTATAGAGCGAATAGTTATAATATATAGGCACTGTCTTGATAAGGTCCTCGTATTTTTTATAGTACGCTTCTATTCGGAAGATCCTGTCCTTGGACATCTTCTGGTAGTTGATGATATAATGGGTCGCCTTGGTAAAGCCGACATTGGAACTATAGAACAGCTGGCTATTCTCCGGCTTTTGATAGAAGATGCCATAGGCCAGCGAGATCTGGGCTTCGGGTCCTGTTCTATAGGCAAGGGATACACGAGGGGCAAAGTCGCTGCGATGGATGATGGAAGAATGTTCATACCGCACACCCAGTTTGGCGGCCAGCTCATTGGTCAGGAATATATCCGACTCCGCAAAGACGGCATTGAAATTATCCCTGAACTTGTACAGTGAATCCATATTGTACAGGGGGCTCCGGTAATGCTGATCGTTATAAGAGTACCAGTATTCGGTGCCAAACCGGATGGAGCTGATACCGCCCAGCTTCTTGTCGAACACCGCCTTCACCTGGGAAAGCTGCTGGTTCTGGTCGATGGCAAAAGTCTTCCCCTTCATCCAGAACACCGAATCCGGGAAGGACTTCGGGTGGTTATAGGCATCCTGGATCTGTTGCCCCAGGTTGTCCAGATTCGTGCTATAGCTGGCGCCCAGGTCCATCTTCCAGCCATTGTTCAGATATTCCCGCCAGCTGAGGTTGTTGTACCAGTTATGGTTGGTAAGCCCAAAAGCATCCTTGGTATACAGGCTGTCCACATCCTGTCTGCGAAGCCCCAGCTCGTTATAGGCAAAGGTCGTATAGTACTTGATCATGCCCCCGTTCTTTGTCCGGATCCGGAAATTGGCGTCGCCATTGTGGAACTGCGGCATCTTGAAATAATCCGGCTGCTGTTTGATGGCCTTGAAATAGAGGCCTACGTTGACATAATTATAGGTGATGCCATAGGAAGACTTCTTATCCTTCGCCAGCTGCTGGGTGCCTATGCCCACCAGGATGGGGGAGATGCTGGCATCCACTTCCGACTTTTCAGGCAGGTCGATGGACTCCAGGAGCACGACGGAAGACAATGCCTGGCCGTAAAGGGCCGAATAGCCACCCGTGCTGAACACCGTACCCTTGAACAGGAAGGGAGAGAACCTTCCCCGGGTAGCGATATCCGGCACGCTGGTAAAGTAGGGGTTGTTCACAAGAGTGCCATCGATATACTGTTTGGCCTCATAGCCGGCGCCGCCCCGGACAAACAGCCCTTCCTGCTCACCCACCTGCTGGGCGCCGGGCAGGGTCTTGAGAGCTGCGGTAATATCGGCATTGGAGCCGGCCGTGGTAGCCACATCCAGACTGCTGAGCACGGCCCCCCTCTTGGCATCCCCTGCCGTGAACGAGCCGGCCGTAATGGTCACCGCCTTGAGCTCGCTGAGCTGCTCTTTCATGACCACATGGAGGGTCACAGGCTCTCCTGTGAGGTTTACAGGCTGTTCTACAGGGTTATAGCCGATATTGGTAATGGTAAGGGTCATCGTGCCCTTCTCCGTCGTTTTAAAGCGGAATGCGCCCGTGCTGTCGGCAGTAGCGCCATCATAGGAGTCCTTTATAGTAATGCTGGCCCCGCGAATGGGATGGCCTTTAGGATCTTTCACCGTGCCGGACACGGTGGTCTGGGCATACAGCCCGCCGGCCAGAAAGATAAAGGCTATCGATAAGGCAGTCTTGCGTTTCATCTCTCATAAATTTATCGTAAAACTAAACTAGTTTATAATATAAACCAAACCTCGAGGGGGCATTCCCAGCCGGATAGGGGTATTTTGCCGGTGAAAAAGCTCAAAAACCTCGGTAAACGATAGGTAAAAGACGGCAAAAGCGGGTCACAGACCCGCTGCCCGAAGGGCAATAAGGCAGCGTCCGTGTAAAATCCCGGGCCTTTAGGCCCGACTCCTGGAAAATGTCTCACCCAAAATAGTTCCCCCCAAAAAACAAAAGCCAGGCTTAGACAAGCCCGGCGGTTGTTGATCGTACCCTTTAAAACTAAATCGTTGAATATTATATACAGTCGCTGTCGGACGCCCCCATAGCCAGGAAGGCATAACAACGCCCATGATAGTATAATGACTAATGAGCCTTCAATTCGAAAAACAGTAAATAAAAGTGGCTTTCGTACGGATGATCAGAAGAAAAGAGATGTTGGAAATAAATTGATTCGGATCGTTTTTCCGGATCTTGGAGGATTTCTTGTTGACGTTGTAAAGATTGCCAAAAAATTTCAAAATTGCAAGCCTTTGCCTAAAAAAAAACCACGCATTTGCGTGGTTTTTTTATGCTATAAGAACAGTCTTATTTGTACTGAGGGATCAGGCCGTTCGCCAGCTCCACCATCTTCTTGACACCGTCATCGGACAGGTTGCCCTTCTTGAATTCAGCCAGCACATCCGGCAGCTTGTTCTCCATTTCCAGCAGGAAATGATCTTCAAACTCCTTGATCTTACGTACAGGCACCTGCCTCAGCAGACCTTGCGTACCCAGGTAAATGATCGCTACCTGTTTTTCCACCGTGAACGGCGTGTATTGCGGCTGTTTCAGGATCTCCACGTTACGAGCGCCCTTGTCGATAACCAGCTTCGTAGCGGCATCCAGGTCACCACCGAACTTGGAGAAGGCTTCCATCTCACGATAGAGGGCCTGGTCCAGCTTCAGCGTACCGGCTACCTTCTTCATGGACTTGATCTGCGCATTACCACCCACACGGCTCACCGAGATTCCTACGTTGATAGCAGGGCGTATACCGGAGTTGAACAGGTTACCTTCCAAAAATATCTGACCGTCCGTGATGGAGATCACGTTCGTGGGGATATAAGCGGATACGTCGCCGGCCTGTGTTTCGATGATGGGCAATGCCGTCAGGGAACCGCCGCCTTTTACGAGATGCTTGATGGACTCAGGCAGATCGTTCATATTCCTGGCTACGCTGTCGTCGCCGATGACCTTGGCCGCGCGCTCGAGCAGACGGCTGTGCAGGTAAAATACGTCACCGGGATAGGCTTCGCGACCGGGAGGACGACGCAGCAACAGGGATACTTCACGGTAAGCAACGGCCTGTTTGGAAAGATCATCATAGATGATCAGCGCAGGACGTCCCGTGTCGCGGAAGAACTCACCGATGGCAGCGCCGGCGAAAGGAGCGTAGAACTGCAGCGGAGCAGGATCGGAAGCCGATGCGGCAACGATCACGGTGTAGTCGAGCGCCCCGTTGTCAGCCAGCGTCTTCATCACACCTGCAACAGTGGATGCTTTCTGACCGATAGCAACATATATACAATAAACAGGCTGGCCTGCCTTGTAGAATTCCTTTTGATTGATGATGGTATCGATCGCGATAGCGGTCTTACCTGTCTGACGGTCGCCGATGATCAGCTCGCGTTGTCCGCGGCCGATGGGGATCATGGCGTCGATGGCTTTGATACCGGTCTGGAGAGGTTCTTTTACCGGCTCGCGGAAGATAACGCCCGGGGCTTTACGCTCCAGGGGCATCTCGTAACGCTCGCCTGCGATAGGACCTTTGCCGTCGATGGGCTCACCCAGCGTATTGACCACGCGGCCCAGCATACCGTCCCCTACCTTGATGGAGGCGATGTTGCCGGTGCGGCGGACCTTGGCGCCTTCCTTGATGTCTCCACTCTCTCCCATCAATACCACACCCACATTGTCCTCTTCCAGGTTGAGGGCGATGGCCCTTACGCCGTTCTCGAATTCCACCAGCTCTCCGGCACTGACATTGCTCAGGCCATAGACACGGGCGATCCCGTCCCCTACCTGCAGCACGGTGCCTACTTCTTCCAGCTCAGCGGAAACATTGAAACTGCTCAATTGCTGACGCAATATTGCTGAAATTTCATCTGGTTTGATCTCTGCCATAGTTTATATAGTTGTCTGTTTGATATTAATAATCGTTCTATCTTATTTTGTAGATGAAGTCATTGTTCTGGAATTCCTTCCGGATATTGTTGAGGTCGAAGGCGACGCTGGCATCTACCAGCTCATCCCCTATTTCCAATACAAAGCCTCCGATAAGGTCCGGGTTGACGGCCGTCACCAGATCGATCTTCTTCAGATGCTTGTCCACGCTGACCTTGTCGACAATGGCCTTCTTCAGCTCTTCGCTGACAGGTACAGCCGTAGTCAGCTTCACGGTCTGTATACCCATATGGACCTTGTACTGGTCGATAAACGCATGGACGATCTCGGTCAGATAGACCTCACGGCTTTTGGAGATCAGCAGCTTGATAAAGGTCGAGGTGATCGCGGAGACCTTTCCGGCTGTGATGGCATCCAGTATCTTATCCTTCTTATCGGGGCTTATGATAGGGCTCTTCAACAGATTGGCCAGCTCCCTGCTGCTGCGGATAAGACCCTGCAATAACAGCATGTCGTTGTGCACGGCCTCCAGCTGACCTATTTCGATGGCAAGGTCAAGAAGGGACTTGGCGTATCTGGCGGCTAAACGTGGATTGGGCATTTTCTTGTTTGGGCTTTAATTCAATTTCACTTCGTTGGCCAGTTCCTTGATGTACTTTTCCTGCTCGCTCTTATTAGCCAGCTCGCGACGCAATATCTTCTCCGATACCTCTACTACGAGACTGCCTACCTGGTTCTTCACTTCCGTGATGGCAGCCATCTTTTGACTTTCGATGGCAGCCTGCGCATCGGCGATGATCTTATTAGCTTCCAGCTTGGCCTGGTCCTTGGCCTCGTTGACGATCTTGTCCTTTGTCTCACGGGCTTCCTTCAGCAGCTGCGCTCTTTCTTCACGGGCCTTGGCCAGCAGCGCTTCGTTCTCGCTCTTCAGCTGCGCCATCTCGGCCTTTACCTTTTCAGCGGTGGCCAGGCTGTCGGAAATGCCTTTTTCCCTTTCGTTGAGGGATTTCAAAATGGGCTTCCAGGCAGTCTTGCGCAGGATGAGATAAAGGATCAGGAAAGCCAGCAGGTTCCAGATGAACAAGCCTAAGTCGGGCGTTAATAAATCCATACTTCGTTATTTTGGGGTGGACGTTAGTCCGCGTTTAATGTTCTTGGAAAGATACTGCACCCTCGGCCCTGTGCTCCGGATGCAGTACGATTTTTACGTGCTTCGCATATTGCTCGCGCAGCATGCGTCGCGTCCGGCTTAGTGGAACACAGCCAGAAGACCTGCTACGGCAGCGAGAAGGGCAACACCTTCTACCAGAGCGGCCGCCAGGATCATGTTAGCACGAATCTCATTGGCGGCTTCCGGCTGACGGGCGATACCTTCGACAGCGCCTTTACCGATCTGACCGATACCGATACCGGCACCGATGGCGGCAAGACCTGCGCCGATGGCGCCATACCCGGGCTGAACTTCCAACAAAATAGTCATCAACGTCATGATACTTGGTTTTATAATTAAAAAAGAGTTCGGGATTACACCATAACAGGATCTTCATGATGCCCGGCAGCGCCATGGTCCTCATGAGCATGACCGCCTTCGAAGGCCTGTCCGATGAACACCGCGGTAAGGTTGGCGAAGATGAATGCCTGTATAAATGCAACTAATATTTCAATGAGATAGATGAATATCGCCAGCGCGATAAAGAAAGGGGAAGTACCCCATCCGAGGGCGGTATTCATGGCGCCAAAGATGAAGATCAGACAGATAAAGCTCAGGATGATGATGTGGCCCGAGATCATATTGGCGAACAGACGGATGATCAACGCAAAAGGCTTGGTGAAGATCCCCAGCACCTCCACCGGTATCATGATGGGCTTCACGCCAAAAGGAACGGGAGGATTGGCGATATGTCCCCAATAATGACCGTTGGTGCTGAACATGATAACGACAAAGGCGATGATACCCAATACAGCGGTAAAGGCAATATTGCCCGTTACGTTGGCCGTACCCGGCACCAGACCGATAAGATTATTGATCAGGATAAAAAAGAACACGGTGAGCAGGAAGGGCATATACTTCTCATACTTGCTGCCCAGATTGGATTTACCTACCTCGTCCCGTACAAAGGTGATCACGGGCTCTACTGCATTCTGGAATCCGGTGGGCGCCGTCTTGACCCCCTGCCCCTTGGCATATTTGCCGGCAACGCCGTTCATGATCCAGATCAGCAGGAGAACGGAAATGATCACCTGGATGGCATTGCGCCCCAAGGACAGGTCATAGACCTTGACGCTGGCATCCGGCTTGCCGGTGGCATCCACCGCAAAGATCTTCCCAGCCTTGAATGCCTTGGCATCCAGGTGGTTCTCTTCCACATAATTCTTTTCTATCAGGCGGTAGCCATCATATACCTCTTCCCCATGATTGAACCGGGAAGACATGAATACGGACCAGCCTTTGGCAGGAGAATACAGGATCACCGGCAGAGGGATGCTGACAGGATGCTTGCTCAGCGTAAAAAAATGGAATTCGTGGGCATCTCCAACGTGCTCCAGGATCAGTTCGGCAGGGTTCAGCTTGGGCGCCTCCTTCTTGTTCTCTTCACTTCCGGGATTGGCATTCGGCTGAGCGGACAACACCGTCGAAAAAAACAGGCAACTTAAGCTGAAAGCCGCGACCAATAAAGATTTGAAGCTGTTGGATACCATACCTTCCCTCAATTTTGCCGCAAAGATAAGGTTGGCTCGTGAGAATATAAAAACTACATTAAAAAAAGCTAAGAATGCACCCCTCAAATAGTTGAAGATCATGCTCTATCGCAAAAAATTGAGAATCAATTTGTTCTTTAGGATTTTTTACTTATTTGCGGAAAGCTGTCTGATACTTTCCAACATCTGCACATCAGTTTGGTCCTTGGGGCGATTTACTGATCTTTTATTATCGATCAATTGATTTATGTGTAAAAAGGGAACTTTTACATTTTCTATCTCAGCAATAGGGGCCATTTGAAGGCATTCGTCAAAAGAAAGAGCCACACCTTTTAAGGAAGTCATGATATCCAGGCGTACCCCATTATCTAACAGAAAATCCACCCATCCTGGAACGAATTGTATAGTTTCGATGGACTCAAAATCACCCATCCCTATATCTTTGAAAGTTTTCCGCAACCTTTTTCTATTCTCAAACGTGTCTTCAATATATAGATCGATGTCTTCTGTCAGCCTATGATACCCGTGAAGATTGGTAGCAAACCCACCGACCATTATATAACGAACCCCATTCTTATTCAATTTATCCCACAAGCCGATAAAAGCACTTTCATAAATATCCATATTAAGGATAATTTACACTTTGTGATGGATGACTGCCTTTTTCATCATTCTGCCAAGTTTCATCAAACCCATCAGGCGATGGAATTTTTCGGTGGCAGTCCGGCTCATATCTTCTTTAAGCCTTTCCAGCTCCTGTTCTTCCTGGGAAGAATAGAATCGCATAGCGCTGTCAGGCTCATTGACGAAGGAAGTTTTGCCACTATGATCATATGGAGTGCTCATCCCATGCAATTTAGCACAAAAAATCCTTTCTCACAAGCAGCCTCCTCAATGAACAATTTACGCAATCTTCTGCTGCTGCTCGAACTGCATCTGGTGCAATTTGAAATAATACCCCTGCCGCTGCAGCAGCTCCTCATGCGTACCTATTTCCTTGATCTCCCCCTTATCCATTACGATGATCTGATGGGCTTTACGGATAGTAGACAGACGATGGGCTATGACGATGGAGCTCCGGCCGGCGATCAGCTTGTCGATGGCCTCCTGTATCAGCAGCTCAGACTCCGTATCCACGGAAGAGGTGGCCTCGTCCAGTATGAGAATGGACGGATCGTATAACAAGGCCCGGATAAAGGAGAGTAATTGCCGCTGACCGAGTGATAACGTACTACCCCTCTCCATGACATTATAGTGATAGCCCCCTGGCAGCTGCATGATAAAGTCATGCATCCCGATGAGCCTGGCGGCTTCTATGACCTTCTCTTCGGGTATGTCTTCATTGCGTAAAGTGATATTATCCTTCACCGACCCCGAGAACAAAAAGACGTCCTGCAACACCACCCCGATATTCTTTCTCAGCTGATCCAGCTTATAATCCTCTATCCGCACATCGTCGATACGGATCTCCCCCTCTTGGATCTGGTAAAGACGGTTGATCAGCGAGATGATAGACGTCTTCCCGCTGCCCGTATGACCTACGATAGCGACGGTCTGACCCGGCTGGATGGTAAAAGATATATTCTTCAGCACATAGCGATCCTCGACATAGGCAAAATTCACGTTCCTGAACTCCACCTTGCCCTTTATCCGGGCAGGCGCATAATCCCCTTCCGTCCGGATGGTGTCCTCATTGTCCAGCACCCGGAATACCCGCTCGCTGGCTACCATCCCCATCTGCAGCACATTGAACTTATCGGCGATCACCCGCAGCGGGCGGAACAACAGATTCAGGTACAAATAGAAGGAGATGATCATGCCGCTCAGCGCCTCGGCCTCGCGCTCCGGTAAATTCAGCACCTGACGGGCGCCCCACCATACCAGCAATCCGGTGGACACCGCCAGAATGATCTCCACCAGGGGAAAGAAGATCGAATACGCAAAGATGGCGTTGATATTGGCATTCCGGTGATCGCGGTTGATCTTGTTGAACTTCGCGGCCTCCCGGTCCTCCGCGGCAAAGGCCTGCACGATGGACATACCCGTGATATGCTCCTGTACAAAAGCATTCAGGGCCGCCACGGCATTCCGCACCCGGATAAAGGACTTGTTCACCGCCTCTTTGAAAAGCCAGGTGGCCAGGATCAGGATAGGGAAAGGCGTCAGACAGATCAGGGTCAGCCGCCAGTCCTCGAAGAACATGAATATTAAAATAGACACGATGGACAGCAGGTCTGCAATGATCGGGATCAGCCCGTCGGAAAATATATCGTTGATGGCTTCGATGTCATTGATGGTCCGGGTAGTGAGGGTGCCGATCGGGGTCTTGTCGAACTGGGAGAGGTTCAGCCCCAGCACCTTCCTGTATACGCCGACCCGAAGGTCCTTAACCACCGTCTGACCCAGCCAGGCCGTGATAAAAGAGAAATAGAACCGCGATACCGTCTCGACCAGGAGAAGCCCGATCTGCAAAACAGTGATCCAGATGACCAGCTGCGCCATGCGTTCCTTTATCGTAAGAGTGGCGCCCGGGGCCGAACCCGGCCGGATATAATCGTTGATCGTCAGCTGGATAAGAAAGGGCCGCAACGGGGATAGCACGGCCAGCAGGATAGACAGGACTATGGAAATATACAGACGGCTCTTATAGGGCGCGGCATATTGAAATACTCTTCTCAGCAGGCTGAAATCGAATATCTTCCTTTTCTTTATCTCTTCTGATGGTGACGACATAATGGTTGACCTGGGACACTGTCCGTTCGGACAGCAAAACTACAAACAACCGGGCAAATGGTTTATTCATCATCCATCGCCTTGCGATAGGCTTTTATAAAAATGGCGCCCAGGTTCTTATACGGAGGGATATAATCGTCGAATTTCTCTTTGGCCGCCGGGTCGTTCTGGAATTTGGCGCTCAGCTCCCGCCACATGGGCAGCCATTCGATGTCCTTGCCTGCCAGCAGCGTATTGTTGATAGCCTGCAGTATCGGCTCGTTCACGGTCTTGGTACCCACCTGCTTCGAGGAGATGATATGCGCATCTTCGTTGATCTTCAGCACCTCGCTAAGGTTATTATACCCCCCGCATGACCCCAGCACCACGATACGGGCCGTCGCCGGCATCTGGTAAATGGTATATTTTACGTGATAGCTATGTCCGCGATGGATGACGATAGTAGGCTTCAGATGGTGGTCTTCCAGATAAGCAGCCAGGGCCTTTTGCGCCTTGTCATCCGGATCGTCGTCACCCAATAGGGGCTTGTTGGCAAAAATGAGCACCGGCTTACCTTTCAGGGAGGAAATAGCCGTCCATTGCGGATTCTCCGTGATCTTCCACTCCGGCTTGGCGCCGGGCCGGGGACGGAACATGGCCATGAAATTCATATACGAATTCTGCCCGTCCTTGTCCTGGTCGCCATAAAAGAACACCTGTTGGATCACCCGTCCGCTGTCATCTGCCAGGGAATTGTAATCCACGCTATAGACAGGTGGGATACCCAGCCTGGCGGAGAGATCGGTTCCCGTGGTGCTGTCGGCCGACTCGAACAGGGTCTCCAGCAGACTGTAGATGACGATCCCTTTCTTATCTCCCGCGGCCACCATCTTATCATAATTGGCCTTTACCTCCCCGAGGATGAAGCGGGCCAGAGCCGGGTTCTTTTCAAAGATGCTGCTATAGCTGTCCGCCACATCCACCGCCTCTTCCTCATTGGCCTTTTCCAGGTGGATGATAAAGGATTTCATGATGGTGCCGGCATTCTGCTTATCCATCGTACCCAGGAAATGATCCAGCTTGTTATAGGCAGCGGCCATCTTGATGAACTTACGGAAGTAGTCCCCATGCACCTGCATGATCAGGCTGTCCCCATACGGGTTGGCCATACGCTGAAATATTCGGTCATATACACCCAGATAGCTGGAAGTATATATTTCATCTTCACTCAGCACAATAAGATAATACAGTTCCGTAGGGGTCAGCGGGTCCAGGATCTTGAACCGGACGGCGGGATTGTCGACAGTATGCAATGCATTGATCTCCCGGACAAAGATCTCCTTCCCCTTCTTCATAAGCATATCCGTCAACGCATTCATTTCCAATGGCGTATCTCTCTGGGGCGGCAATATCCGGGCGGCATAGTCCAGCCGGGTCCTTACCAGCAGCCGATAGTAGTTCAGATCATCTTCCTTGACCTTATCTATCTCCTCGGTGGTGATACGCCCCTTGACCAGGTTGTCCAGAAAGGGAAAATACAGCTGGCCGCTCTTGCTGTTCGCCAGCATGGCCACCGTATGTACCAGGGTATCCTTGCTGTTACGGATATGGGCCCCCAGCTCCCCGCTGGCAGCCGCAAAATCATAGAGCTGTCGGACATCATGATGCCCTGCTATGACGATGAGGCTGTCCTCGAAAGGGAGGTCCGGATGGCCTCTCAAATAACTGAGGATCAAAGAAGGATGCATTTCGCAATAACGTCGGGTGAGGTAAAGGCGGGAAGGTTTGACGCCTATGTTCTCGCTGGGAAAGAGAAAACACTCCACCAGTATCTTGCCTATCTCATAAGTTCCACTGATAACCACAGGCTCGATGCTCTTCCCGTTCCTATCCAGCTTCATGGCCGTATCGAAGGCCGTAATGAGGGCGGGAGCAGCCGCGGCCTGTATCTCCTTTGTCTTATAGGACTGATAAAATCCCCTTAGAAGAAGCTCCAATGCCCGGAGATATCGCTTTTTGTTATTGGTATTGAGAGTAGAGTCGAACTCGATGTGCTGCTGCAAGTCATCTACCCGGCGTATCAGCGCGTCGGTGACCTGGAAATTGACGGTCTCGTCCTTTGCCAGACGGAGAAGGGTATCGTTGCGCCCGCCGGCAATGATCAGCTTCTGCTGCTCTTTATCCACATTGTCATGCCAAAGCAGGAGGTCCTGGGCAATCCTGTACGGATAGGCAGTACTCTGTGCCTCCCCGCAAAGGGATAGAAATAAGGCTCCTGAAAATAGAACAGATCGTAGAAATAGATTCATAACTGCTGCTCCTGTATGCAATTTACTGCAAAGCAAAGGAAAACTATGCCAAAAACAAGATAAGTTCGTGTTATACAGGTGAATACCCCTGGAAGACAGAAACGTCGGACCCTGGGGCAAAGGTATTTGAGAGCCTGTTTTTATTTAATTTCGAGGAAGAAGACCCCGGGAACATGTTATTTATGTATTAACAAATTGTGAACTGATCCACCCGCAATCCGCCCATAGCTTTATTTCCAGTAGGTTTGCGTAAATTTTTAGTTAGATGGAATCCAAAGGCAAGAAGATCCTGATAGCCGACGATGAACCCGATATTTTGGAGATCATTCAGTACAATCTTAGCAAGGAAGGATATGACGTAGTGACGGCTAAAGACGGAGATGAGGCAGTGGGTAAAGCCAAAATGGCCCGCCCCGATCTTATTATCCTGGACATCATGATGCCGAAAAAAAATGGCGTGGAAGTATGCGAGATCCTGCGCGCGCAGCCCGCATTCAAAGAGACCCTGATCCTGTTCCTAACAGCCCTTAGTGACGAAGGCTCCCATGTACGGGGACTGGAGACAGGAGCAGACGACTATGTTACCAAACCGATAAGCCCCAAGGTCCTCATCAGCCGGGTAAACGCACTTTTCCGGCGCGTGAATAAAGAACCCGAAGAAAAGGTCCTGAAAATAGAGAATCTCAGCATCGATCCCGCCAAATTCGAGGTGATGGTGGATGGGAAGGACGTTACGCTGGCCAAGAAAGAATTTGAGCTGCTGTACCTGCTGGCCTCCCGGCCCGGCCGGGTCTTTTTACGCAATGAGATCCTGAACCAGGTATGGGGCAATGAAGTCATCGTGGGCGATCGTACCATAGACGTGCATATCCGTAAGATCCGCCAGAAATTAGGACTGGATTGCATCACCACCGTAAAAGGAGTGGGCTATAAGTTCAACCTCTGAATTGCCGGTGCGCAAACAGGAGCTGACCAATTCCGGCACATACAGTAACTTTACAGGATGCCTTCCACGAAGAATCTATCCCCCAAACAACTTTCCGCGCTGACAGCCGGGTTGCTGGCCCTGCCGATCTCTGCGGGTATATTCTTCCTTACAGGCAATAGCATCGTCGGAGCGGTCAGCCTTTTTGTCGTCTTCTGTGGCAGCTACGGCCTGATCCAGTTCACGCTGGAAAAATTCATCTACCGGAAGATAAAGCTCATCTACAAGCTCATTCACCAGACCAAGGCGACCAAAAAGGAAGAGGTCTATTTCAAATACATACTCCCCCAAAAAAGTATCGACGAAGTGAGGGAAGACGTGGAAAAATGGGGCGAAAAACGCAATGAAGAGATCGAATTGTTAAAAAAGAACGAAGCCTACCGCAAAGAGTTCCTTCAAAATCTTGCGCATGAGTTCAAGACCCCCATTTTCGCCATACAGGGATATGTGGACACCCTCCTCAACGGAGCAATGGAGGACGCCGGCATACGGACAAAATTCCTGGAGAACGCCGCCAAGAATGTAGACAGGCTGGTCAACCTGATGAACGACCTGGACGAGATCTCTACCCTGGAAAGAGGGGAACAATTGCTCTATAAGCAAAACTTTATTATCCAGGACCTCATTAAAGAGATCTTCGAATCCCTCTATATCAAGACCAGCCGGAAGAATATCCGGACCTCCATCAAAAAAGGCTGTGAGTCTCCTATCGCCGTTTTTGCGGACAAGGAAAAGATCCGGATGGTGCTGATCAACCTGGTAGAAAATGCCACCAAGTATGGCAAGACGGGAGGCTCCATCGTTGCCAGCATCTACCGGATAGACGAGAAAAACGTGTTGATCGAGATCAGCGACGACGGCATCGGCATAGAGGAAGAGCACCTTTCCAGGATCTTCGAACGTTTTTACCGTACGGATACCGCCCGCAGCAGGGACAAAGGCGGTACAGGGCTGGGGCTCGCTATTTGCAAGCACATCGTAGAGGCCCATGGACAGTCCATCCATGTCCGGAGCACCCCCGACGTAGGCACCACCATCGGTTTTACCCTGGAATCCCGGAGGGAGTAGCGTCCCATCCCAACCCCGCGACAGGCAGGTCCGGCCTCCTTTAACTCCCCTATAACGGCCCCCCGCACCAAAATCGCAGGATTTCGATACCTTTGCACCTTCGAAAGACCAAATAAAAAAATCCAAAAGTGACAACCACGACTCGAATCTTTGATTATAGCAAATGGACAAGCCAACTGGATGAACTAAGCAAGCGCTACCAAAAAGCAAGTCCATATCCTCACATCGTACTGGAGAACTTCCTGGATCCCGAAGTATTGAAGGACTGTATCGCTGAATTCAACAAGCTCAACGAAACGGATGGATGGATCAATTATAAGCATTACAACGAGAACAAACGTGGTCTCAACAAGCTCGACCTCCTGCCGGAGACGATCAAAAGCACGATCAACGAGCTGAACTCTCCCGAATTCCTAGAATTCCTCAGCCAACTCACGGGTATCAAGGACCTCAAGAAAGACGACGGTCTCGAAGGAGGCGGTATCCATCAATCCACTCGCGGCGGATTCCTCAACATCCACGCGGACTTCACCGTCCACCCCCATCATCGCAACTGGCAGCGCCGGGTCAACGTTCTCGTCTACCTGAACAAGGAATGGGAAGAAGCCTGGGGCGGTAAGCTGGAACTATGGGACAGACAGATGAAAGCCTGCGAGGAAGCCGTGCTCCCTGTCTTCAACCGCTGTGTTATCTTCAATACGGACGCGGATTCCTACCACGGACATCCCGAACCGATGACCTGCCCCGAAGGTGTTTTCAGAAGATCTATCGCCCTCTATTATTATACGGAAGAAGCAAATCCTTTCCGGAGAGCCACCCACTACCAGGCCAGACCCGGCGAAGGCGGCAAAAAAATCCTGGTTCGCCTGGACAATGCGCTCGTATCGCTTTATACAGCCATCAAAGGCAAGCTGGGCTCCAACGACAAGGTGGTCAGCAATATGCTGCGATTCTTCTCGAAGAAGAAATAACACGGTAGCAATATACCCTGATTGGTGTATTGATCGCGATCAAGGTTGTTTGGATATTTGTCTTATCCATAAAACCTTAAAAATTTCCGATCATGAACACGAAATCACAGCTAACCATTGCCGTTAGTACGGGGGCTATTCTCCTGTTTATCACACAGGGACTGCGGGCCCAGGCCCAACAGACAAAGATGGTCGCTATGGCCGAAAAGCCTATAGCGATGAACATGAAGCAATATGCCTCGACCCCGGCGGGGATTGCCCGCCTGAAAGAGCTCGGTGACAAATCCACCAATGTGGTGTATGCCGAGCCAAAACGCTTTGCAGACAAATCTTCCCTTGACTTGCAGCTTATAAAGAGCCCTTCTTTCGGCGGACAGGCCACCTCTTTCAAGCCCATCGTTAATAAAGACCCCAAGACAGACAAATCCAAAGACAGCAAGGGAAAGGAGTTTAACTGCAACACCGAACACGTTAAGCTGACAGCCCAAAGCACCACTTTCCTAAACAACGACTATTCCAACCTGGCAGGTCATATCTACCCCGGCGCCATATACAATGCGAAGGAGTTATATAATGGGAATTATAAAGAAAAGCAGGGCGATCGCAATCCTCAGACCATCATTACGGATAATACGAACATCAAAGGAGAACCCTATATCACCGTCAAAGACCCCAGCATGGCTACCATTCGCGGCGCCGTGGACGAGCTCTTCCATGACAGCCGGTCGCCCGTGGCTACGGAAAGCCTGGCCTATCAGATCTATGAAACCTCCACCATGGCCGATGAAGCCCTGAAAGTCAGCGGCGGGGTCAGCGGTTACGGGGTTTCTCTGACGGCCGGCTATAACACCAGCTCGCACTCCAAGACCCGCAAATTTACCATCGACGCTATCAAGACTATGTTTAGCATCAGCACGGTCCCGCCCGAGCACGGGTTCTTCACAGGCAAGGATAAAGACATAGAAAAAGATAAGTCGCTTGTGTTCATCGGCAACGTCAGCTATGGGGTACGCGTATTGGCCAACATCACCCTTGAGTTCGACTCCGAAGACGAAGCAGCCGCTTTTTCCGCCTCCTATAGTGGCTGGGGGGTCACCGCTAAAGTGGACTTCGGGGAAATATCCAAAACCGCAGCGGTGAACAATACCATTAACTGCTACATTGTTGGCGGCCCGGGTAATTCAACCCTCACCTTCAATAAAAAAGACCTGCAAAAACAGATAGAGGAGGTGTTTGCCAAAACCACCTACAAGAACGCCATGCCTGTCAAATACGAATTGTTCACGTTGGCCGGAGAACTCGTAGGCTCCCAAAGCGCTACGGATGAATTTCCTGTCCGGCATTGTACCCTGGCCAATGGAGGGAACCCCAATCTGGTCAGCGCCATGGTCACCATGCACACCAGCGACGAGGCCAAGGATAAAGACGACAAATTTACCCTCGTGCTGACCAATGTAAAAGGAATGATGGATGTCGACAAGCTCATGCAGCCCGATGTAAAATATTTTGCATACAAGGGCAGCACCGGCATGGAATTCAAGGAGAAGACCAGTCAGACCCGGAAGCTCGTACAGGGAGGCAAACCCCTTACGCTCAATGACTTTCAAAAAGACGGAGGCGAGCTGATCATACGCTACTATCCCGATGGAGGCAATGAATGGAACATGGGCACGGTAGACCTGGACCTTACTTTCGACGATGGCAATACGACAACGATGCATTTCTCCAACATACTGCTCAGCAGCGATACCAAATCAGCCCACCTTTACTTCAACAAGGATTTTAAGGAGATTACAAAGTAATCTTCCCCACGGAAACGCCCTAACGGGCGTTTCCTTTTTGGTCCGGCATTTCCCTTTTCATAAACACAAACCCATTCTTCCTGTACAGCTCTTTCAGCTGAGGGAATTTATAATTCTGTTCCCTATCCACCTTGGTAACAAAATAGACGGGCTTGTCGATATCGCCCCATAACAACCACTGCTCGTTGTAAGAATTGAGATTCGTCGGCTTTTCCTTCATCGTATAGAACAGCTCCCCATAGCTCTTGAAGCCAAGACAATGCACATAGCAATCCTCCCCCTGCCGGGCGATAAAGAAGTCGATATTCGCCCCCTGTGAATACCGCTCCACCTTGGGAACGATGATGGCGGATGCCAGGAATACGACAATGGCCATGCCCCCGAACAATACCCAGGCAGCCCGGTCATACAAACCTCTTTTCAATCGCGCGATCCCTACGATCAACGCAACGACCAATATGACCCCGACAATTCCTTCCCAGCCTCCCCAATGCACATCGGCCTCCATGTTCGCCCTTGCGAATACATCGTCCACATAGGGTGCCAGGTACCTTACTTTCAACCCTATCACCGCCACTCCCAATATCAGCAGGGATATGATCCCCCCCAGGACAGCCAGGAGCACCCCGACATATTTCTTATAGACAGCCTCCTGCCGCTGCCACTTGTACAGGGAGTAGGCCGCCAGAAAAGTGACAGGGAACCATGCCAAAGAAGAGTAATGTATGATCCTGGACTGGACGATGGTAAAGAGGACGGTCACCACCCAGAACAAAAACACCATCCATTTTTTGAAGTCCTTGTCCCACCTGCCGTTGTATTGACTCTTGAAAAAAGAGGGAATGGCCAGGATGGAGGCGGGGAAACATCCCACCAGCAACACGATATAGTGATATCCGAAAAATCCCGCCTGGTCGGCATCATGCGTAGTGAACAGCCGATACTGGTACTTGAGGAATTCATTGATGAACCAGGGACCGCGCTTCCAGGTCTCATATCCATACCAGGTTCCCAGCACCAGCGTAGATATGACTAAAAATAATATGGCATGCCCCCAGTTGAAATAGAATTTCCAGCGGTTGTAAATAAAGTATACGCCCAATACCAGCAGAAAGACCATCAGGGCTACCTGCCCCTTGGTGAGTATCGCCAGACCCATGAACACGCCGGACCAGCATACATAAAAGAGCTGACTTCGATGGACGCCCTCCTTGTCGAAGCCGTTCCTCTTCCAATGGTACAGGATAAAATAATACAGGGAAAGGAAGGTAAAAAGATTGAACCAGGGGTCGATGATCCCCGACTTGAAATACATATTGGGGAAAAGGGAGCCCCCATAAGCCAACGCCCACAGGATCCCAAAACGTGTATCGTAGATCCGCCTGCCGATACAAAAGACGATGATCAGGGTAAAGATCCCACAGAGGGCATTGGGGAAACGCGCCGCAAACTCGTTGACGCCAAACATTTTCATGGCCGTACTCTGCATCCAGAAGAACATGGGAGGCTTTTCCCAGAATGGCTTGTAGTCCACATACACACGGGTATAGTCATCCAGCTTGATCATCTCCCGGGAACATTCCGCGAAATTGATCTCATCCCAGTCGAATAAATGTACACGGCCAAGGAAGGGGATAAAGAAAAGGACGCCCAACAGGGCAATAATAACGATGGTGGAAGTTTTATTCAAACGCATGGCCGGACATTTGGCCGCAAAGATATGCTTTAGACCCTATTTCCTCGGCTTATACATATCCCTTTTCAGGACCCCCCACTTGCACAGACGGTGTACGACGGACACCTGTAGGACGCCCAGACCGTACACCACGCTGCGACGAAAATTGATGCTGGAAGCCTCTTCGAAATAACGGGTAGGACAGGTGATCTCCGCGATCTCATAACCCAGGTAAATGATCTGGGAAAGCATCTGGTTGTCGAAGACGAAATCTTCCGAGTTCACCTCATAGTTGATCCGCTCGAGTATCTCCCGGCTAAAGGCCCGGTACCCTGTATGGTATTCTGCCACCTTCTGCTTAAGCATGACGTTCTCGAAGAAGGTGAGCATTCTGTTGAAGATATATTTATACAAAGGCATTCCTCCCTGTAGCGCGCCCTTGCCCAGGGTCCTCGCCCCCAGCACTACATGGTAAACATTGTTGGCGATGAGCCATGCCATGGAAGGTATCAGCTTCGGAGTATACTGATAGTCGGGATGGAGCATGATGACGATGTCGGCGCCCAGCTCCAGGGCCTTGTTATAACAGGTTTTTTGATTGCCGCCGTATCCGCGGTTCTTATCGTGCTTGATGATATGGGAGATGCCCAGTTCCCGGCCCACCTCCACCGTCTTGTCACTGCTGTTGTCGTCCACCAGTACCACCTCGTCCACAATGTCGAATGGGATCTCGGCGTAGGTCTTACGGAGGGTAAGCGCGGCATTATAGGCCGGCAGGACGATCACCAGTTTTTTACCTTCAATCATGCAGTATGCGACAATTATTGAACAAAAATAGACGGCAAACCTACGGATATCATATCAATACAGAAAATTTTAAGTGGAAACACAGAAGTATCACTGCAGGCGATGCTCATATTTGGCGAATCTCTCCAAAAACAGCCAGCGTATGCCAATGGCCGTCATGACACCCAAAAAAGAACCCATCAACACATCCGTGAGAAAATGCTGCCCTAAGTAGATCCTCGAATAACCTACGGCCACCCCTACCAGCAGATAAAGGACATTCCACCGCTTGTTCTTTTCGAATATGGCCAGCATGGTAGCCAGGGCGAATATGGACGTGCTATGCCCGGAAGGGAAGCTGGCATGCCCGTTGAGGGTCACGTCGGGTATAAAATACAGGTACTCCCCGGGAAGAAAGAATTCACGGGGACGGGGCATGGAAAAAATGTTCTTGAGTATCTGTGCAAAAAGGGCGGACAGTAAAAAAGCCGCCAGTATCTGACAGGCCTGCCCCCATCGACGTAATACCAGCAGGAGAACGATCACCGCCACGGCAAACAAGCCGTCACCCAGCCAGGTGAACCGGATAAAGAAAACATCCAGTAACGTATAATGATAGGGGTTTAGATACCGGAAGGTCCCCGCCTTCCCTTCCGTCAGAAGGAATATAAGCCCCGTTAAAAAGCAAAAACCATAACAGAAAAGAAAATTGCGGTTGGCCGCAATGATGGATCTCAATTTCTCCATCCCGCAAAACTACTATAAACCATCCACTAATTCTTCGGCCAGCCCAAAGGAGAGGGTCATACCGGCTCCCCCCACCCCGTTGATCACATATACATACGGCTCGGGAGAAAAGAAAAGATCGGCCTCCCCATCCGTCAGCTTGGTATAGATGCCATTCCAGGTCTGCGTGACAGACCAGTCCCTGACACGGACAAACCTCCGCAGATAGTCCAGGATCATCCGGTTGATAAGCTCCTTATCGAAAGGATCATGCGTAAGGCCATATTCATGCGAATCCCCCACGGTAAGCTCGCCCCGGCCATTTTGAGATACCATCACATGGATCCCCCATTCCAGGTACCCGGCCATCTCTTCCGCATACCTCCTCTTCAATCCCGCCAGCGAAGGCGCAGCCTTGAAACTGTTATAATGTGTAAGAGAAAGCCCCCCGCAAAGCGCCGGCCCTATACGCCAGTCCATAGGCTGGGGCGCCAGCCGCATCATCTGGAGCTTGCATTTGGTGACAGGCTGCCGTACAAAATGTTCAGGATACAAAGTCTCGAAATCAGCGCCATTGCAGACAAAGACCAGGTCGGCCTCATATTCTTCCTCATTCCCGATATATACCACCTGATCGGAAATATAGGAAACGCATTTCCCCCAATGGAAGGTCACTTTATACTGACGGGTGAGCCAGCCCGGAAGGGCGGCAATGGCCTCACGGGGGTCTACGATCAATTCGTCCCTGCTATACAAACCTCCCAGCAGGCCATCCGGCACAGCGGCGGCGGATATATCTTCAACAGCGTCCTTCCCCAACAATTGCACCGGCCGGCCTTCCTGGTGAAAGATCTCCGCCAGCTCCTGCAGGACCTGCCATTCATCGGCATGATAGGCCAGATGCAGGCTACCCGCCGGCTCCGACCAGAACCCGGCCTCGGAAGAAAGCGCTGACCAAACCTCCCGGCTGCGTATCGCCCGGTGATACAGCTTCCCCGCAGGCTGACCAACGGGCCATATCATTCCAAAATTGCGGATCGAGGCGCCTACCGCCCTTTCGCTACGCTCGAATACCTTCACGGAAAATCCCCGCTGGGCAAGAGCCCTGGCCGTAGCCAGCCCGACAATGCCTGCCCCGATCACAATAGCCGATCTCGATGACGTCATAAATCATTCTTTTGATGACCTTCGGGGAGGCCCGCGGTCCCTTTTTTATATATCCCTGCAAACAACACCGATCCCCACAGCACCAGCACGACCCCACCTGCCGCGGCGACATAGAATATGGTAGTAAAAAAATCAACCCAGGTATAATGGATCCTTACAAATTCCTTTACCAGCAGCACCACTACCGTTCCCAGATAACCGAAGGCATCGGCGATATAGATGAGAAAGCCTACATTCCCGGGGACTTTATAGGCAGCCAGCATCCGCTCGAAATAAAAACAATTGTACGGTATATAGCCCAGGTAAAGCCCCGCCGAGGCCGTAATGATCCAGGTGACGGGGGAGATCATGTGCCAATGATAACCCGCCGTAGCGGCAGCCGCCAGCACAAAACCGCCGATGATGATCACATTGTTCAGCTGGAAGGCCTTATAGTTGTTCCGGATGAGAAAAAAACCTCCGACAGCGGCCAGTACGATCAGCGACACGATGGTGCTGGTACGGGCAAATACATTCGCATTGTGCAGAAAACCCGTCTCGGTCCATAGTTCGTTGGCAAAATCCTCGCAAAAATCGCGGAGGATAGTAAGCATTATATACGCAATGACGACGGGAATAAGCGCAAAACCGAATTTTCGCAGGAACGCTGACCGCTGCGCCTTTTCCATCGGCAGCCGTATCGTACGTTGAGCCACATCCTCCGCGGACGGCGGCGGCGTTTGATTCAGCAGCCAGGTGCTCAACAGGAGAGGGATGATAAAAAAAGCCCCGGCAAAAAAAGGCATCCAGTGCTCGCTTACATGCGCGGACAGCATCAACCACTTGCCCACCGTCTTGGCCAGGCCCGATGCAAAGATGAAGCTGGTCGCCAGGATGGCCCCCATCAGCTCGGTGACACGCCTGCCTTCCAGGAACCCGAACACCAGTCCCCAGACCATCCCAAGAGGAAGGCCATTGATAAACATAAAAATAAAGTTGTAAGGCATGGGCACAAGGCCAAAAAGCAGCAAAGCCCCCCAGGAGATGGCCACCAGCCGGATGATATAACCCGCCCGCCGGGCGGGTTGCATGGTAGCGATAAACCGGATGCCATAGAACTTGCTGCACATATAACCCAGCACCTGCGCGATGACAAGCACTACCTTGTAGGAGATCTTGAATGTAAAAAAGCGCACCTCGTCGAAAGAGGCCGCCGTAAATGGTTTTCGGAAACCATACATACAGGAATAGACGATAAAAGAAGTGAGCGACACATACAGCACGAATACCCAGCCCGGGCTGTTCGACAGCCTCGCCCTCAGCGTCGTGGGACGGCTCGCCGGCGACTCGGATACAATGGGAGTGGGGGAGATCATCGTCTCACGCTTTTTCAATGATGGGGATCAGTTCCTGCAGGCTGTCGATAATATGGTCGGGACTGTATTGCTCCAGCTGCTGACGGGTATAGGCGCCTGTCGTGACACTGACCACGATGCCGCAACCGGCATTACGCCCCTCCTCCACATCCACCTCCGTATCGCCCACCTTTAAAACATTATCGGCAGAGGGTATATGCAGCCGCTCCATCAGCCGGTTGATCATATCGGGCGACGGCCTGCCCTGAGGCACCTCATCGCTGCAGATCACGCTGTCGACATATCCCGCCCCATTATCCCAATGCAATCGACCCAAAATGGCATCGGTGATAGCCCGGGTAAAACCCGTGTTCAGGGCCACCTTGATGCCCTTGTTATGCAAGGACGAAAAAAGCTCTTCCGCATGAGGCAGGGGACAAAGATCGGGGTCCTGCCGATAGAAAGAGATCATATTCTGTATGAAGCGATCATGTATCCCGTTGATAAGCTCTTCCCTGGCGGCGCCGGAAGGGACAGCAGGCGCGAACTTGTCCAGCAGCTGACGGATGGCGTCTATCTTCCGGAAACCCATCACCCGCTTTACCTCATCCACAGGGATCTCCACATCCGCTGCCCGAAAGGCGGCTATAAAAGCATCGGCCACATTACCCCTGTCACGGACAGTAGTACCCGCCATATCGAAAACTACCAGTTGAATATTGTTCATAGCAAAATATTTATACTCATTGGCCCCCGCCCGTCAGGTGCCGAAGCATCATTTGCCGGTAATGCTCCAGGTCCGGCAAAGGCTTATGCTCGATCTTCGCCTCTTCATCCCAGTTACGCATTTTTATGATCAGCTCAAAAAGAGGATATTGTTCAAAAGCCGTCGCTTCTTCTTCCGTCATAGGACCACCCTGGTATTCCAGCGTGCGCTTGCTGGCATCGGACAGCCGTGCATAATAGGCGGGGTCCCGCACGGTGAGGTACCGCTTGGCTTCTACATGCGACTCCACCAGCCGGGTCAGCCTCTTCGAAAAACCTTTCTCCCGCAGATATTCCGCGCCGACAGACTCATGATCCTTGACCCCGAACTTACCCATCCGCGCATTTTCCGGCGTCGCCGACTCCGTAATATGACCGATATCATGTAAAAAAGCCGCCAATATGACCTCTTCGTCATATCCTTGCTCCTCCGCCAGTTGGGCAGCCTGCACCATATGCTCCAGCTGCGTCACCTTCTCACCGGCATATTCTTCGTCTCCATAGCTTTCATACATTCCCATGATCTCCTCTACGACGCCCTCTGCCTGTTGGTTGTCCATAACATTTATTTTACAATGGTTGATACAGCTTCCGCGCCCCCATGCTCCGGCTTGAACTGAAAACCCAGCAGGGCAGCCATGGTCGGCGCCCACTGTTTCTGATACAGCTGGGTATGCGTGCTCACCTCCCCGGTGGGAGGTGTGTCGGGGCCTATGACAGCCATCCAGATCTCGCCCGACTCGGCGATCTCCTTCCCGTGATGCCTCCAGTTCTCTTTCTTCTTGTCGCCTCTGCCATGATCGCAGGTGATGATAAGCGTCGTCTTGTTCCTATACCCGGGCAAAGATTGCAACGTATTCCAAAGATCGCCGATCATGGCATCCTCCGCATGCGCCTGGTTCAGGTATTGATCATACAGACCCGCATGAGCAAGATCGTCCGTCTCGTCAAAAGCAATATACAAAACCCGGGGATGATATGCTTTTAAATATTCCTTCCCGGCAAAATAAGTGATCACATCCGGACGGACATCCAGCGGCTGCGGCGCCAGACGCTGCATTTCATCTATCACCTGCAAACCCTTGCTGGCAAAACGCAGGCTATCCACGCCGGCATTGACATACAGCCCGCTACGCCCCGTATTGAGGATATAGGGAAATACGTCCCACGTAGTGAAAGCGGCTACCTTGTCCTTAAACCCCTTTTGCTGATTGATAAACTCCAGGACATTGATATTCCTGTTCAGGATCTTGTCGTTGGAATTGACCGCCGTGTCGGGGTACCCTGTAAAGATCTCGTTATACCCCGGATAGGAGAACTGATAAGGGTTGGACACATTCACCAGGTTGCCGATATTCCGGTTGCCATACAGCTGTCCATTGGCGGCTATGGTAGTCCAAAAGAAAGGGAAAAGCTTCTTCCGCCTGTCCTGGTCATCCGCGCTATAATAGCGTTTATACAGCTCCTCCTTATCCCTCGTAAAATGCTTATCTCCCGCGATGGCGGTATCGATCCCGCCGAACACTTCCTCCCATCGCATCCCATCCAGGGTAAAGATGACGAGGTTCTCGGTACGGCGTTGCGCACCCGCGGTAAAAGCCCAGCCTGTAAAGACCAGGCCTAAAAAAATATACTTCAAACGAGTCATTGTTCTATTGTTATTTTATGATCCACATTTGCCCATTGATATCGTCGTTGCCCCCATATTGAGACTGGAGCGCGGTTTGGTAATTGGTCGCATTCGCCGTCTTTTCACTCCCCGGATACTGGAAACGCATGGCGATCCGTTCGCTGTTGCCCGTCCCCGATCCCGTGGTAAAAACAGGCATACCCGTCCTGCGATAGGTATAATAGGACTCCAGTCCGGAGTGGCGAAAGAGGGACAGGTACTTTTGCGTGAGTATCTTATTCAGGTTGGCCGCATCATTACCCGTATACTGTACGCCGGCGGAATTATAATACGTGTCGAAATTCACGCTCACCGTATACTGATCATACGTGCCCAGGCTTGCTCCCGGGTGAAGGAAATACACCGTCATAGGCCCGCTGTCGGGTATGCCGTAGAATCCCATCGACGCATGTATGCCCGCCTTGTAATAATCCCCCGCATCACCCAACGGTCCTGAAGCGATCCATCCCCGGTTGATGGCTTCCGCGATATTGAACAGCATCTCGGGATACCCGATCTGTATGCTGGGCTCACCCGTATACGAGTCGTAATAATGCTTGCGGTTGATCAATGAATACTGCCCGGCATTGGCCTTGATATACATCTGCCCCAGGTCCTCTCCGGGGCTGGCTCCCTTAAAAGCATCGAAGCTGGTCGGGCTCACGGGATTGGTAGCATCCGTGGTCAGCGCAGTAGCAGGCTCGCAAGTGACGAATACCCGGGGGTCTTTCAGCTGCGTCAGCAGTCCGACATAGGTTGCCGAGGTATTGTAGCGCAGGGCATCGAACCCAAAGTTGCCCGGGTTCATCGGATAATCGTTGGTAGGGTGGATATAGACATATTCCAGGTTCTCGCTCATATCCGCCATCAAAGGGTATTTACCCGGATTGCCGACTATATCCGAAAACTGCTGCTTCACATTCAGATCGGCATCATCGGCCTTCTTGCTCAGCTGGATCAGCAGACGCAGCCGGAAAGCATTCACCGTCTTTTGCCATTTGCTCAGACTGTTGGAAAAGTAAAAGTCGCCCTTTAGCGTTTGCCCATCGGAAAGGTTATTGATATCCGGAGAGCTGATCAGCTGCTGTAGATCGCTATTGGCCGCTTCCAGCCATGCGAAAGCCTGCTTGAACACATCCTTTTGGGTATTGTAGGCGGGCTGAAGACTGTCCAGTCCCTGCAGGGCGCTCGTCAACGGCAGGTCGCCCACCTGGAGGCTCATCTTGGTAAAGAAATAAGCACGGAAGAATTTACCCAGCGCCGAATAAGGGTTGACATCGTTGCCCCCATAGACCTTCGCCTCCTCCTCCATCTTAATGACGTTCTTTAGAGAATTGTAATAGTCGTCCTCCGATCCGAAATCATACCGGTTATTACCATAATAATCGTAATTGCAGCAATAATACTGACACCACCTCTCCTTCATGCTATAGGGCGCATCGTACATGTCGTTCAATACTCCGTTGAGCAGGAGGGAAGGAGGCACCTTCGTAGGCTTATTGTCATTTTGATAAAGATCGCTGAACGTCTTCTTGCAGCTTGAGCCGCCTGCGACTATCGATACTGCTATGAAAGAAATATAAAATATGTTTTTCATGTTGCTTACTGATTTATCGTTGTTAGAAGACCAGGTTAAGATTGAAACCAAAACGACGGCTGGTGGGCGATTGAAGCACCGTACCCGTGGTGGAATAATTGTACTGGTCCAGGTCGACATCCTTGAATCGTACGTCCTTATAGAAATAGATCAGGTTGCGCCCCACGACGGATATGCTCGCCTTTTTGATAAAGGTCTTGCCCAGCAGCTTCTCCGGCAGATCATACCCGATGGTCACCTCCCTCAGCTTGGCGAAGGTCTTGCTCATCAGGTTGCTCTCGTCGATGTTATAATACTTGCTGACATAATCCTGTACATGGGTAGGCGTCGTATTGTTGGCAAATTGAAGGTCCTTGTAGTTGAGGATGGCGCCCGTCCTGGAGTCGAAATTGATAGGCACACTATTGGATACCTGCACGCCTGTGCCGACATAAGTGCCCTCGAAAGAAGCATCCCCCGCATGTGCGTCGTCGTCGATCCTCGACTTGCCCAGAGCGCCCTGCGCAGTCTCGATATTATTGCCGCCACGCATGGTCTTATTGTGCATGTAATCGCTGGTCACACCACCTACGCTGCCGTCGAACTGGAAGCCAAGCGTTATCCCATGAAAGCTCACCTTGTTATAGATGCTCCATTGGTAGTCGGCATTCAGATGACCGAGATATTGCGATACCGGATTCGCTAATGGTTTGCCCGCGTCGTCATTGATGATCTTCCCGTCGGCGGTCTTCACGAACCCGCTGGTATAAAGCTTATCCACCCGGTCGCCTTTTTTGAAGAAGGTATTATATAGTTGCTGACCGGGAGGAAGCTCCAGGTATTTATCCTGGAAGGTCGACCAGTTGACCAGCACGTCCCAGGTAAAGTCCTTGGATTTGTACGGCGTGCCGCTGAGCGAAAGCTCATAACCCGTCTTACGGGTCTTTAGCGCATTGATATAATAATAGCCGTACCCTGTAGCGCTGGAAACAGGATTCTGCAGGATCTGCGGCCCATCCGTATACTGGAAGGCCGTAGCGCTCAATCCCAGCCTGTTCCTGAAGAATCGGATGTCGACACCCTCTTCGAAATTTATACGCTGGAAGGTTCGGATGTTCGGATCGAACAGGTTGCTGCTGTAATAGGCGGCGGGTTGGTTGTTATAGGGCTTCTTGGTGGAATAGGCAGCCTGCAGCGAATAATCGGGACCTCCGTAAGGCGACAGGTAGTTGTTCCCGTAACCCAGGGGATAATCATATAAGGACGAGCCGGAAGGACCGGCCCCCAGGGCGGTAATGGAATTGAAAGGAGCTACCCCCACCGTGGGAGAAGTGGCATCGCCATGCACCGTCGCATAGGAAGCCCTCGCCTTCAGGAAGGAAATGAACTGCGGCAGGGTAACATAGTCCGATATCACTGTAGCTACCGATACGCTGGGATAGAAATAGCTGTCATTGTTGGTAGGCAGCGCGGAAGATTTATCCACGCGCCCGGTAGTAGACAACGTAGCATATTTTCCCAGCGAGACGTCCAATGAGTAATAGCCGCTGTATACCCGCATGTCCGACGCAAAGCTGCTCGCCTGTACAGGGTTGAGGGAGTTCCCGAAATTATATACTTCAGGCACGCTGAGATAGTCGGTGGAAGTAAAATTGGAATTATAGGAGAACAGCCTTGCGCTGCCACCCACAAAACCCGAAAGGTTCAGGAAATTGCCGGTGCTGTAATTGTAGTTCACCTGCAAGTCCGAATTGTTCTCGAACAGCGTGCGCCTGTCTTCCCGGTAATCCCCCAGGTTCTGCTCACGGCCGTAAGGGTGCGCGGAGAACGGCATCTTTTCCGAACGCAGCAGGTCATACCCCGTCATCTGCGTGCGGACATTCACATTCAGATGATCGTCGATCTTATAATTGGCGCTTATATAGCCGTACAGGTCCGTCTTGTAATGACCCCTCGACCACTCGTACACCATGAACCAGGGATTGTGATAACGTTGATATTCCGCAAACACCGACTGCGTCCCTACCTTGCCCTTCTGCCAGATAGCCCTGATATCCGGAGCCATTACATCCCAGTCCGCACCCGTCCATATCGCAATATTATATATCAGGCTGTTCGGGCCATAATCTACATCGGGGAAGTTCGGCGTATACTGCCGGTTATAATTGAAGCTGGCGTCTATCTTCAGCTTCTTGGAAGGACTGTAAGACCCGAACAAATTGAAATTGGTGATGTTCAGGCTCATGTTCGGGATCATGCTCTGCTGATAGCTTTGGGACAGCGAAAAACGCATATTGTAGTTCTCCCCGGCAGCGCTCAGGGCAATATTGTTCGTAGTCTGAAAACCCGTACGCAGGAAATGTTTCAGGTTATCCTTCCCGCGGGCTATATAGGGCGTCGGCTTGATATGCCCCGTCCATACCCTTCCCGGGAAGGTAGTCGTATACGTCGTATTGGGGTCATACTCCCCGTCATACTGAGGGATCATCTGACCCTTGAACCGCGGTCCCCAAACATCATAGTCGTTGTCGTTGAGCCCGCCGCCCTTGCCATCGCCAAAAGCATACAGCTCATTCTCTCCGCCGCCATATTCATTCTGTGTACGGGGGAATGCGAGAAACCCCTTGTCCAGGACATTGCTGGAATTGAACTCCACGGTAAACCCCTTGCCCCGTGCCTTCGAGCCTTTCTTCGTAGTGATCAGGATGGCTCCATACTGCGCCCTGCTGCCATACAACGCGGCAGCGGTCGGACCTTTCAGGACAGTATAGGTCTCGATGTCGTCCGGGCTGATATTCCACGTGTCCGAGCTGATAGGCACGCCGTCCACTACATACAGCGTGATCTCGTTGCCGCGAAGTATCACCGTAGGCTTCCTCAACAGCTCCGCGGAAGGACCTACCGACAGCCCCGCCACCTTTCCCGTCAACCCCGTGATAGGATTCATGTCACGCGCCTTTACCAGGTCCTCTCCCTTCACTTCCTGCACCGCATAGCCCAGCTTCTTGACCTCCTTCTTTACACCCAGCGCCGTAACGACTACCTCATTCAGGTTACGTGAATTCTGCGCTACCTTGATGGTGACCTCCGTCTCATTGCCTACGGTATATTCCTGGTTGACGATACCGATACCACTGAATACCAGCACATCGCCGACTTTCGTGCGAATGGTGAACAGACCGTCCACCCCCGTGCTGACACCCGTCCTGGTGCCTTTTATCGTAACCGAAACCCCCGCCAGCGGATTTTGGTCCACATCGGATATTACATGCCCATTGATGACCGTCTGGGCGTGAACAAGCAGCGGAAATAGAAAAAGCAACAGCCAAAGCCCTTTGCAAAAGGCAGATGTGTTTCTCATAACTCAGTTGTTTTTAGTTGAACAAATCAGGAGGATTGTGCGACGAAATTATCCGGACAATATGACGGGAAGGTTAGGTCCGGGTAAAGTAAATGTTAATAGTTTACAAATACTAAACCAATGTTAAGTATTTATAAAATCCTCCGAAAGGCTTGCATGGCCCGGAAATAAATCTTAAAATAGGTAAGTTACCAGTATGACGGCCGCGGCGGGTCCGATGTTCCTGAGCTTGTGTTTGGTACGCCCATCGAAAAAAAGCGTATCGCCTTCCTCGAGGATAAAGATCTCTTTGTCTATCTGATACTCTATCTTACCTTTTAGAACATACTTGCATTCAAAGGCGTCGGTGGAGATCATTTGCTTGCGAACAGCCCCTTTTTGCAATTCCAGCAGAACGACATCCGTTGCCTGACAGGAGATGCTCCGGGTAAGCACCCGCTTATAAGAGAACCCCTTCACTTTTTCTTTTTCAAACATTTTCTCCTGGCCTTTCCGGATAATAAGCACATTACCCTTGGAGGCCGTATCATGCATGTCCTCGAAAAAGGTCTTCAGGTCCTCGTCCAGCGAATGGATAATATTGAACAGCACGGGAAGGGAAGGGACAGTACGGTTGTTCTCTATCTGGGAGATAAGCCCCTTGCTGACACCAGCCTTGCCAGCCAGCTGCTCCAGCGTAATATTCTTCTGCGTCCTTTTGGTCTTTATTTTGTCTCCGAGAAGTAAAATAAGTTCTTCATTCATAGCCCGTATGCCTGCAATATTTTTTTAAAGATAGCCGTATTCTCATACACTCCCCTAAAAAGTCCTGACCGCGGTCCATAGGCAAACACGGGTACAGGAATGGCTGTATGATCATTCGTGGAGAATTGTCCACCCACATACCCTTTTGGATAATCCCCATCCAGCAGCGTAAGACCGCCCGTCTCATGGTCGGCGGTAACAATGACAAGCGTCTCTCCATCCTGATCGGCAAAACGCAAGGCTTCCCCCACCGTCCTGTCGAAATCCATCACCTCCATGGCTACATAAGGCAGGTCATTGGAATGCCCCCCATAATCTATTTGAGCCCCTTCCGTCATGATAAAAAAGCCCGGCTTATTACGGGACAACAGATCGAGGGTCTTGTGCAAAGCCCGCTGCAGCCAGTCCCCTCTTCCATTCATCATTGCCCACCCGGCCTGCTTTTCCACCACGATCCATTTCTTATTGATATCCATGCCGACGCTGTCTACAGAAGGCACGACGGTATATTCCGGCTGTAATTCCTGCAGCACGCTCTTCTTCACCACCGCCTTGTCTCCTTCCTTCAGGATAGGCACATTGTTGAGGCTTTCATCCCCCGAGCCCATCAACACCCGTACAGGAGCTCCCCTAAGGTCCCGCAAAATAGCGCTGGCATTATCCCGCTCGGACTGATGCGCATAAAAATCAGCGGGAGTGGCGTCTGCAATATCGCCGCAGGTAACCAGTCCCGTCCGGATGCCCTTCCTGTCCAGGATGGCCGGCAGCAGGGGTAACGCCTTCCCCGTATGGTCGACGCCTACAGCACGGTTGTTGGTCTTCTCCCCGGACGAAAAGGCGGTGGAGCCGGGAGCGCTGTCGGTGATATAGCTGTCGAAGCTGCTGGTCTTCGACAACCCGATGCTGCGCATGCCGAAATTGTTCAAGCCACCCTTATTGGCGGTATAGCCCGTGTATAGCTGGGCTAAACCTGTCCCATCTCCGATGAGCAGGATCACATTCTTCACCGGCTTGTCGACGCCGTCCGTCTTATACGTAGGCCGATAAGGCTGGTATGCCGCACCTCCCGTAAAAGACGTCTTTGGCAGATGATGCAGAAATTCCGAAAGGGCTACGATATGGTCCGTATTGATAAAGTCTACCTGTAAATGCATGAACTGATACCAGGCATTGATAAAATCGGGAGCGTCCCAGAAACGCACCGCCTTTTTCCATTGATGGGCCTTCTTTACGGCCTCCTCCAGCCTGGCCCATTCCGCGGCGGGAATGATGCCCTTCCCATTCCATTTCGAAAAAGCTTTGAAATCATCGCTGAGCATGGCGACCCTGTCCATGGCCGCCTTGTCATATGCATCGGACAATACCCCGTCGAACCAGATCCAGGAAGGATAGGAAGGCCACAGCGAAGCCGCGGGACGATTGCCCGTAATAACGAACTTGATGGACGGATTGCCCGTCAGCTCGGGATACTTCTCCAGCACCTTTATCAGCCTGTCCAGCGTATGAATGGAATCTGTCTTCAGATCGATGAGCACCTGAAGGGTACCTCCCCCATTGGCGTAAGGCCGCCCCCCATTCTTGCGGACACAGGCCAGCAACGGGTCCAGATACCAGGCCTCCAGGGTTCGCTGAAGAGCCAGCTCCTTGGTGGAATGGGCTACCACCAGGCTGTCCTGCCTTAGCCATATATCGGCCTCGATGGAGCCAAAACCTTCGTTATACGCGAGCCAGAAAGGCGCTTTCTGCTCATAATCGTTGTGAGAATGGGCATTGCTGACAGTGTAGGCGTTGGGCTGCGCCTGCAGACTAAGAACGGCCAATACGAGCAGGGCGGTGATGGATCCAATTTTCATCCGGCAATGATAAAGTAAAAATCCTTACCCGGGTTCTTAATATTCTGTTCACATTAAACTCATAATTACTTAACAGTCAGGTAAAAGAGAAGTAACACAAAGTATGGACCTTTGGAAAACCACAATAATGGAAAAGCGACCCGTAGATGTAGTTGTTCTATCAGATGTCCATCTCGGAACATACGGCTGCCGTGCCAAGGAACTAGTCAACTATCTCAAAAGCATTACCCCTAACAT
The DNA here is from genome assembly GCA_035545935.1 of Puia sp. Classification (GTDB taxonomy): domain Bacteria; phylum Bacteroidota; class Bacteroidia; order Chitinophagales; family Chitinophagaceae; genus Puia. Next base: position 43,302 of record DASZXP010000053.1, read on the forward strand.
CCTCATTTTGAATGGCGATATCATTGACGGCTGGCAATTCACCAAAAGATACTTTCCCACCGCCCACATGATGGTCCTGAAAGAGATCCTTCAGTTCATCACCAACGGCGCCCGGGTATTCTATATCACCGGCAATCACGATGAGATGATGCGCCGCTACACAGATATCCAGATCGGTAATTTCACCCTCACCGACAAGCTGGTGCTGGAGATCGATAATAAAATGACCTGGATCTTCCATGGGGATGTTTTCGACAATACCACCAAAGGCGGCGCCAAGATCCTCGCCAAGCTGGGCAGCAGCGGATACGAAGGACTGATCCTCTTCAATCGCCTTATAAATTTCATATTGAGATCATTTGGCCGCGAGCGGGTATCCATCTCCAAAAAAGTGATGGCCGGCGTCAACAAGGCGGTAAGCAAGATAAACGACTTCGAGCTCATCGCGGCCGAGCTGGCCATCCAAAAAAAATATGACTATGTCATTTGCGGACATATCCACCAGCCCTCTAAAAAGGTAGTGGAGAACAAGGACGGGAAGGTCACCTATCTGAACTCCGGGGATTGGGTGGAGCATCTTACGGCCCTGGAATACCATCAGAATGAGTGGACCATCTTCGAATACGACGAGAAGAAGTTCCCGGTGGCGCCCACCATCGAAATGAAACCTTCCCTGAATGTCATTACGGACGAGATCAATTTTTACATCAATTCTTTAGCAGCAATATGAAAATATTTTACGCAGTACAGGCTACTGGCAACGGCCATATCAGCAGGGCAATGGAGATCCTCCCTTACCTGGAGCGCTATGGCGAAGTAGATATCTTTCTCAGCGGAGCCAACAACAGCCTGGACCTGGACGCCTCCGTAAAATATCGCAGCAAGGGTCTGAGCCTCTTTTATACCAGCGGCGGCGGCCTCAACTATACGAAGATCGCCCGCGAATTCGCTCCCCTGCGCCTGCTAAGGGAAGTAAAGGACCTGCCGGTGGAGAAATATGACCTCGTCATCAACGACTTCGAATGCATCACTTCCCTGGCCTGTGCCTATAAAAAAGTGCCTTCCGTCAATTTCGGACACCAGGCCAGTTTTATCTCTCCCAAAGTGCCCCGCCCCCGTCACAAGGAGTGGATGGGAGAGTTCATCCTGCGCAACTATGCCAGGGCGACACAATATATAGGTCTCCATTTCAGACAATACGACGATTTCATCCTCCCTCCGGTGATCAAGCGCGAGATCCTCCAGGCGGAGCCGGTGGACAAAGGACATGTGACGGTTTATCTCTCTTCCTTCAGCGACGCCAAAGTCAGCCGGTACCTGAGCCCGCTGAAAGACTATTCTTTCCAGGTCTTCTCCAAAGAGGTAAAACAACCCGTACAGCAGGGCAATATCCTCTTCATCCCCGTCAACAAAAACGCCTTTAATAAAAGCCTTATCACCTGCAAGGCCATCATCACGGGCGCGGGCTTCGAAACCCCCGCCGAAGCCATGTACCTCGGCAAGAAACTGCTTGTCATCCCCATCCGCGGGCAATATGAGCAGTTCTGTAACGCGGCAGCCCTGGAAAAAATGGGAATTCCCGTCCTGAAAGGATTGGATGGCGCATTTACCGGCACATTCGAGACAATGATGCAGCAAAAGAAAAAGCCCTCTCTCCGGCTGGATCATTCCACAGGGTCCATCGTCAGCTATCTCATGCACCATTGCACGGACAGCTCGAAACATCAGCTCGATCAGCTGTATCCCGAGCTCTGCATATTCTAGGCTTTCCCCCTCCTTGTACGTACACCGCCTCCAAAAACAATAAAGCTCTCTCATGGAAATGAGGGAGCTTCTGCATGAGAAAATTCAACTCTACATATATAAACCATCGATTAACGGGTGACTAACCAATTAATACGGGCATAAAAATACTCGCCCCACATTACTGAATAGTTATCTCTATATTATGTTCAAATAAAAAATCGCCTGCCTTATATCATATTTTTCTACCTTTGTTTTGTACTGAGAATAATTGCCCTCAAAAACAATTTGTCTAAACATTTTTTTAAACTTTAGATATACTTGTTATGAGAATGATTTATTTGCTTACCATTGCCACCTGTTTATCCTCTGTTGCAAGGTCTCAATGTACGATCCCCGGAGGACTCCCTTCAGAACCCGATTGCGCTACAGCTTCCCAGTTGACCGTCAATGCGAATATCACTTCCGGGACGACCTATTCCGATCGGGGCACTTCCGGCGCCAATTTCAGCGGTGTCAGCGTCAACGGCGGTACCTTAGTGCTTTGCGGCAATACCACCTTCACCGACCTCAGCTTCAACAGCGGCATCATTTACATCAAGGCCGGCGCACAGATCACCTTCAATACCACGATACCCGGCGCTACCTTTAACGGCAGCGGGAACGCCTTTTATAATTTTGGTATGGCGGCTTTCAATTTGGACGTAGCCTGCAACCAGAATGGAGTCGTTTATAATGAGCAGGCCGCTACCATTGCCATCAATGGCAGCCTGACGATAAACCAGGGCAACTTTTATAACAATGGCGTCGTTACGGCAAATTCGACTACGATCAATGTCCAGGCGCCGGCGGGCGCCATCTGTCTCGGCCCCCTTTCATCTACCAATGTCACCAGCATACTGAACAACTCCGCCACCGATCCGGTTACCTACCAGGGAACAGGGAGCGGCTGTATCGGTTATGGCGGCTCTTTTACAGGGACCAAACCCATTACAGCATCCTCTAACGTCATCATTTGCGTACTTCCGGGAGCCTCCTCCCCTGATCCGGCCGTCATCGGTTCCGCTCACGTGCAAGACCCTTGCACCAGCTGCAACGCCGCACTTCCATTAAAGCTGGTATCTTTCACGGGAAAAGAAATAGGGACGGAAGCGCAATTGCAATGGATCACCGCCATGGAGTATGACCTCCGGTATTTCGTGGTTGAAAAAAGCACGGACGGACGGGTCTTCCAAAGCATAGATACTATACCCGCCCATAACCAGCCCTCTTCTTATATTTTCAATACACGGATCGATACAACCACCTTGTTCCGGCTGAAAATGGTGGACATAGACGGGAAATTCACCTATTCCGCCATAGTCGTTATGGGATCGCCCGCTCCCGGCCTCCAGCTATTGCTCCTGTCCAATCCCATTCTATCATCCGGTGTCAACGTCTCCATCGATGTGCCGGGAGATCAGCAGGGACAGATGTCCATCATGGATGACCTGGGCAGGGTCCTGAAGAAAGTACCGGTCAGTTTGAAAAAGGGAAGGAACGACCTGCGGCTCGACCTGACAGGCATCAGCGGAGGACACTATTTCTTATTTTTTATGGCGGGCTCGAATAAATCCCGGACCATCCCTTTTATTAAATTGTAAAAATAAAGCCGGCCCGATGCCGGGCCGGCCCTATCTAAGCAATCAGCTCTTATTAGAACGTATACTTCAGACCCAGCTGACCCTGCCAGCGGGAGTTGATCGGATCATTGTAGTAATAGTGGTTGCCCAGGACCGGAGGCTGGAACTGAAAGGTCGGCGTATAGTTCACCGTCGTTCCATCGGCCTTGTACGGATTGCCCGGCACATTTCCACCCGCATCGTTGACAAACTTCAGGAAGTTCACCGTATAGTTGTTCAGATTGCTCACAAAAGTGATATGCCCCCAATTGTTGTTGATCAGGTTCAGCACGTTGAAGACATCCAGGCTGATCGCCAGTACATGCTGTTTGTTGGAGCTGCTGAGGTGGAACTCGTGCATCAGCTTCAGGTCCAGCTCATGGTTCCAGGGAGTACGCATGCCGTTACGCTCTGCATATTGACCCCTTCTCGTCTTCAGATAAGAATCGGCGTCGACAAAGGCGTTGAAAGCATCGCGGTTGGCTGCATCCAGGATCATAGTCTGGGATTCTGCTACAGTGGGGATATAAGGCAGCGCCGAGTTGGGGTTCAGCATATTGCCCGGTACGCCGGCATAGATCACGCTGAAAGGACTTCCCGACTGTCCGGAGTAGAAGAAATTCAAAGAAGTCGTGTTGGTCTCGTTCCAGATAAAGGCGCCACCCAGGGTCGCTATGATATGATGACGAAGGTCGAAATTGGAATAGGCCAGCTGCGGGTTGTTGGAAGAGATGGCCGGATTGTAATCCCAGTTGCTCTGCATGGAGTTACGGATCCCGTTGGCCACGTCCTTGGACATGCCATAGGTATAAGCCAGCGACCAGTTATAGGCAAATCTGCCACCTCTGCCGCCCATCGGCACAGGGTTCCCGGTCTTGGAGAGCTGTGCGGTAAGATTATACCGGTAGCCCTTCTTCGTATTGGTCAGCAGGAACACGTTGGCGAACTCGCTGTTCAGGTTGCCGCCTACATAAACAGGCGTCTGCGTAGGACCGGTGCCGAAGAACTGTGTCTGGTCCTTCTTGTTGATCTGCTGGAACATTACGTCATAGATGGTCTTGGTATACATCCCTTCGAATGTAGCCTTATAGCCATTTCCGAATTTATAGTCGACAGCTACGCTGCTGCGCCATACGGTGGGAAGCTTGAACTTATTATCCACGATGTCGAGCTCGCGGGTCGCAACGGAACCCGGGCTGACCGCGGAGATGGTAGACACCAGGTTATCAGGTCCGACCAGGGGCACCACCGTACCGGAAGCAGGCTTGTAGTCGATGTTGTTGAAATTGGGACCGCTGAGCGTATAGGCATATCCTAACCACGCGAAGGGTATACGGCCGGTGAAGATCCCGCTACCACCTCTTACTACAACGGATTTGTCGCCATTGACATCCCAGTTGAAGCCCAGACGGGGAGAGATGATCACGTTCCCAAACCACTTGTTGTTGAATTGGCCAAAGGGCGTATGGGAATACGTGGGGTTGGTAGGGTTGACGTAATCCACCGTGGTGTTGAGCGCGGGGTCGGTCAACGGCTGATCGCCTACATAGGAATAGTCGAACCGTACACCCGGGGTCAGCTTGAAGCGACGGGTAACGGCGATCTCATCCTGCGCATAGAGGCTGACCAGACCTACCTTGAAATTGCTGCCGGGCGTGTTCTCACGCAGCTCGTCATAGTTGTTCTTGCCGGCGCCGGGCTGATAGGCAGCACGGATACGGTTAGGCTGATTGGCCAGGAAGGCGGCGACATTGCTATACTGCCAGCGGCCATTCCAGCTGTTCACGAAACCATAGTCGAAATTGTAGAACTCATTGTGCGTTCCGAAAGTAAATTTATTCACGCCCTTGTTCCAGGTAACGTTGTCCGTAAATTCAAAGGTCTTCTGACGCTGATCATAGATGGCAGCTTCGCGCCAGGTACCCAGCCAGATATTGGCAGAACCATTGGTGATATCCGCATAAGGCGTTACGGCATTGAATGCGCCGGGGAAGGTGCGGTAGTCGTGTACATTGATATAACCCAGGATCAGCTGGTTGCTCACCGTATTGCTGAACTTGGTCTTCAGCTCGGCGGCAAGGTTTATGTTCTTGCTGTATTGGGTAAAATCCGTAGAGCTGAACTGGTATACGGCCGGCGTACGTTCCAGGTTGTTGCCCCAGCCTTTCGTATAGATACCTCTCACGGTGAGGGTAGTCCTGGAGCTGATATTGTAATCCAGGCGTCCAAAATACTTGTCGCTGTTCGTAAAGATCTTGCCGGGAGCATAGGAGCCCGGATCGAATCCGGCAGCCTTGAAGGCATTGCTGATCTGATCGGCCTGTGTCTGCGTCATGGCGGCGCCGATGTCCCCTACATTATAGAAAGTAGGTTCCTGACGACGGGTGATCTCCACATTGGCGATAAAGAACAGCTTGTTCTTCATGATGGGACCGCTGAGGGTAGCGCCATACTGATAATCATAAAAGTCGCTGCCAATGGAGCTCTTCGCTGCATCCGGGCTCTTACCTACCAGGGCCTGGTTCCTGCCATAGCCATAAACGGAACCATGGAAGTCATTGGTGCCGCTCTTGGTAACGGCGTTGACCGTACCGCCGGTGAAATTACCCAGCTTCACGTCATAGGGAGCCAGCTGTACCTGCACTTCCTGGATGACATCCAGGCTGTAAGGATTGGTACGGGTGCCGGAGCCGGCAGTACCGGACTGACCGCCGCCGCTGACGCCGCCAAAAGAGTTGCTGAAGCCGATAGCGTCATTGTTCATGGCGCCATCCAACGTAATATTATTATAACGGAAATTGGTTCCTGCAAAAGAGTTGTTGTTGGATTGAGGGGTCAGACGCGTGAAGTCGGAGAGACTTCTGCCCAGGGTAGGCAGGGTAGTCAGCTGCGCCTTCCCTACGGTGAGCCCGGATGTCTGACCTTTCTTGCCGCCAACGACCACCACTTCGGTGAGGGCAGTCTCATTGACCTTCAGGCCTACATTCACCTCGGGGTTCTCACCCAATACAAGATTGAGATCGGAGATCGTCTCTTCCTTATATCCCGTAAAAGAGATCTTCACGGTATAAGGGCCGCCCACCTTCAGGTTGGGAATAACGAAAATGCCCTTATTATTTGTCTGGGTCCCTGTGGAATATCCGGTGGGTTCGTGCTTTACAACCACGGATGCGCCGGGAACAGGAGCGCCTTTAGAATCAAAAACAGTTCCATTGAGCGTTGCGGTTGTCTCCTGCGCACGAACAAGCCCGGTGGCTAAAAGAAGCAAGCTGATGGTCAGCAGTAGTCTGAAACGCGACATAAACGAATAGTTAAAATTTGCTGCAAAGGAACCCTCCGAGTGTTATCGGCAGGTTACGCCAGTGTTAAGAAATTATGAACGAGGCGTAACAAAGCATTCACATACACTGGAAATTAATTTCTAATCGACTATATATCATTTTATTAACAATAGTCATGCGTAAAAACACCGTTACATTGTTTACTCTGTGAATTAGTAGTGAAATGCCCGGCAGGGGTAAGTAACACGCCGGTGATATTAAGAAATCATTACCAAACGTGGGGCTGAATATCCCGCGATGGATGCCTTGTAACTTTATTCAAATTTTCGGAAATGAGCTTTAATTCAATCATGAAACTATTCATGCCGAAGGATCAGGTCTTCTATTCTCTCTTTGAAGACGTAGCGGATAACGTACACACGATGGGAAAAACATTGAAAGCGGTGGTTTCGGAAGTTGATTTCGGCCGGAGGGAAGAGCTGATCGGCACTTTGGAGAACCAGGAGCACATCAACGACGAGCTGACGCACCAGATCTATACCGAGCTGGGAAGGAACTTCATTACTCCATTCGACAGAGAGGACATCCATTACCTGGCCACCGCGCTGGACGACATCTGCGACTATATCTATTCCTCTGCCAAAAAGATAAACTTCTATAAGGTCAACCCCAACGACACCGGTATCCAAAAGATGGCCGACCTCATCGAACAGGGATCCGGACAGATCAGGAACGCCGTCCGGGAGCTGCGGGATATGCGAAATATGCGCAAGATCACCGACGCCCTGGTAAAGGTCAATAGCATCGAGAACCAGGCCGACGACATCTTCGATATGAGCATCGACAAATTGTTCGATGGGGAGCCCGATGCCAAGGAGGTGATCAAAAAGAAAGAGATCTACCAGGCATTGGAGATCGTTACCGACAAATGCGAGGATGCGACCAATATCATCGAGTCCATTATTATTAAGTACGCATAGGACCCACCCGGATCAGCCTTCCTGGAATGTCAGCAGCTCCAGCTCCTCGATCAGCTGCTCTTTTTTTGGGTAATCCAGCAGGGTCAGCTTTTTCAAGACCTCGCGCACTGTTCCGTCCAACCCCTCCAGCCTGGCCTCCACCTCCTTTTCCAGCTGGACCAGCCGGGTCGTACCGGACAGGTCTTCATAGATCAGCTCATTCCTTATTTTATATAATGCTACCATTTCCTGGTAGCGCTGCCGGAAGGCGCTTTTATCCGGAGCCACCAGCGCCGCCACATGACGCGCCGTAATATGGGCAGCCGGGTCCGGTACGGAAGTATTCAGACAGGACTCCAGGCAATGCAGCAGCTGGATGAACCGCAGCTTATGACTATCCACGTTGAGACTGCTCATATAGATGGAATTGGCCAGCTCGATATAGGGAAGGAGCCGGGCCGGCAGGCTCGGCTCCTTATATCGTACGACTTTTACACTGCCCACCACACACCCGAAGAAATCGCCCAGGGTAAAATGATCCCCCACCGTCAGCTTGAGACAGACGCGGAAATTTTGGCAGAACTCATAGGCCTCCAGTAAATACTCCCTGATACGCTCCGGATCGTTCCACCCTTTTTTATCCGTCCGCAGCGTCTTGAAGGTCTTCAGCAATACAGCATACCCCCTCTCCAAAAGAGGGATGTATTCCGGATACTTTTCCTCTATGCTCCGTTGAAAATGACGGCTGATACACACCGTCCGGGGTTTCTTCTTGCTGTCGACGTAATGTACAGGCACATCCTGATCGGCAGGGACGGCAGCGTCCATTTCAAATATTCCGCCATACCTTCTCTCGAACTCATCCAACGGCACGATATCGATGCGATATCGGAATGCCAACAGGGATTTATTAAATTTCAACGTGCCGTAATCGCTGTTGACAAGTATGGCATATAGACCCAGCTGAGCAGTTTTGGAGCGATCCATGGTTTGGTGTTGGTCGGGTTTAACAATTATTGAACAGGCGATCCATCCCTTATCTCATCGTTGGCGTTGACAATGAACCGGGCATGCGGCGACAGCTCTCCGAACACTTCGGTGGAATCATTCCGGGAATTACCCGTAATCACATCCACCCAATGCGCCTTGCTCCCCTCCACGGTAATGACATATTTCCTTTCCTGCGAAACCACTATCGCGGACGCGGGCACCACCAGCGTGTGCGTATTCCGTTGCACCGGCATATCCACTTCCGCATACATGCCCGGCTTCAGCAGTCCGTTGTCATTCTTTACATCCACCTCGATGGCTTCGCTCCTGTATTTCATATTCAACGATCCGGCGGCGCGGCTGATGGTCCCATGAAAGACCCTCCCGGGCAGCGTGCTGACCCGGAAGCTGATAAGCGTATGTCCCGTCAGCTGATTGCTGTATACTTCCGGCACGTCGATCACCAGCCTCAACCGGCTCTCCTGCTGCAGGATCAGCATGGGCTTGTCATCCGCCTTGAGATTGGGCCCTACCAGGGCGCCGGGATGCACATTCCTTTCCGTAATGACCCCATCGAAAGGCGCCGTCACGGTGAGATAATCGCGGGTCGCTTCCAGCGCCTTGTAGTTGGCCATCTCCGCCTGGGCGGTCGCGCTGTCCGCCGTCATCCTGGCCTTTGCCAGCTCCAGGTCATGCGCAGAGACGGTGCCCGGCATCTTGTTAGCCACCATCAGGCGTTCATGATCGTCCTTGCTGGCCAGCGACAACGAATAAGCCTGCAGATATTTGGCCTTCGCCGCCATATACTGCTGCTCGATCTCCGGCGCCTCCAGCCTCAACAGCAGCTGCCCCGTCCTGACCCTCGATCCACGATCCACGGGTATCTCCTTTATAAAACCATTGACCTTGGGATAGATATCCACCATCTCATAAGGCCGGAGCACCGCCGGCAGGTGGACGGTAGAGCCGAGCTCCGCCTCCGTCACCTCCCCGAGAGTATATTGGCTATGAGCAGCGGATGTCTTGCCCGTGCTATCCTTGTCGGCTACGGGATGACTCTCGCTCTGGTTGCACGCCCAGAGGGAAAGGAGAAAAATGCTATAGATTAGTTTACGCATACATTTATATTTTTTCCTCCTCAGGCATAAGAGAAGGGGTTGAAAAATCGGTTCTTTTTTGGATCATCGCATATACCTGCGGCAGGATCAGCAGCGCGGCCAAAGTAGAAAAAACCAGGCCTCCGATCACCGCACGACCCAGCGGAGCCGTCTGATCGCCGGCCTCACCCATACCCGAAGCCATGGGGATCATACCCGCGATCATGGCTAAGCTCGTCATCAGGATAGGACGCAGGCGGATAGAAGCGCTGGTGACGGCCGCCCGTGTGGCATCCCTGTATTCAAGTCGCAGCTTTTCCGCATTGGTGACGATAAGAATGGCATTGGCGACAGACACCCCCGTGGACATGATCATTCCCATATAGCTTTGAAGGTTCAGCGTCGAGCCGGTGAGCAGCAGCGCGATCAGCGAACCCAATATCACGGCAGGCACGGTGGTCAGTACGGCCAGCGACACCTTGAAGGATTGATAGTTCGCCGCCAGCAACAAAAAGATCACGACGATGGCGATGGCCAGACCATTCTGCAATCCATCCAATGTCTCTACCAGCAGGTTGGATGTCCCCTTGATATCCGCCACCAGGCCACGGGGCGGAGCGCCCAGGTCCTTGATCGCCTTTTGGACGGCAGCAGTAGCGGATGCCAGGTCCTTTTTAAAGATATTGGCGCTGACGGTGACATACCGGCGCGGACCTGCCCTGTCATATTCCCCTGGCAAACTGTCCACCGAAAAGGTCGCCACATCCTCCAGCACCGGACGCGGCTGCCCCTCCACCAGCGGTATCTCCCGCAGATCGCTGACCTCATGCATGATATACTCAGGTACCTGCACCTGCACCTGGTACGTATAGCTCGTCCTGTCATCCAGCCAGAGATTCTTTTGGGTATATCGGCTGGAACTTGTAGCCGCCGTCACGCTCCGGCTGACATCCGAAAGATTGAGACCCATCTGGGCAGCCTTGAACCGGTCCACATTGATATTGATCACAGGGAATTTCAGCGGCTGCGCTATCTGGACGTCCCTGAGAAAAGACACCTTTTGCAGCTTATCCACCAGCCGCTCCGCATACCCTCCGATCTGTTTCATATCCCTGCCGGCTACCCGCACCTCGATAGGCGTCGAGGCGCCCTGGCTCATGATCTTCTCCGTAAGATCGATGGGCTCGAAAGATATTTTCATCTCGGGCATCCGCTCGGCTATCTTCTTGCGGATGGCATCTTTCAGGTCCTCGATATTCACCTTGTACTTTTCCTCCAGGTTCACCTGTAAGATCCCTTCTTGTGTCCCGCTATTGAACACATACAGGTTGCTCGACCCGAAATTGGTGGGCACAGGTCCCACAAAGGCGCTGGTAATAGCTATATGACCGTCGACCAGCTTGTCGATGACATCCAGCACATCATGCAGCTTCCGCTCCGTCACCTCCAGGCGGGTACCGTCGGGCTCTTTGATACGTAGTTGGAACTGACCGGTATTAACCCTTGGCATCAGGTCCTTCCCGATATAGACAAAGGCCAATCCCGCCGCCCCGAACACCACTAAAAAATACAACGTCACCGTGATCCCCCGGCGACGCATCAGGCCTTCCACCCTCCGCGTATACCACATCTTGAATCGTTGGAACCCATCGTTCTTCTCCGGGACGGTCCTTTCATTGCTGCCATGCAGACCTACCTCATCTACCTCCGCCGTATCCAACGCCAGCCCCGCATGCGCATGCTTATGCCCATGCCGGTACATGAATTTCTCCGCCTTCAGCATCCAGTTGGACAGGATAGGCACCAGCGTCTGGGCAAGGAAATACGAGGCTATCATGGCAAAGCCGATGGCCAGCGACAAGGGCAGGAACATGGCCTTGGGTACCCCCGTCATGATCAGGGCGGGAGCGAATACAGCCAGGATACACAATAATATAAGCAGCAGCGGAAAAGATATCTCCTCGCAGGCATCGTATATGGCCTGCCGTTTAGGCTTGCCCATTTCCAGGTGCTGGTGAATATTCTCGATGGTCACCGTGGCCTGGTCCACCAGGATGCCGATAGCCAGCGCCAGCCCGCTGAGGGTCATGATATTCACCGTCTGCCCCGCCAGCTTCAGCAACAGCACGGCGCTCAGCACGGACACGGGTATCGTAACGATCACCACTACGCTGCTCCGCCAGTCCTGCAGGAACAGCAATACCATCAATCCCGTCAGCACGGCGCCCAGCGCGCCCTCCGTCATCAGGCTCTTCACGGCGTTGATGACAAAGACAGACTGGTCGAACTCGTATGACACATGCACATCCTCCGGTAACAATGTCTGTATCTCCGGCAGCTTGGACTTCAGGCCATTTACAACAGCCCAGGTCGAAGCATCCGCCGTCTTTACTACGGGTATGTACACCGAACGCCGCCCGTTGACAAGCGCATAGTCGACGGTGATATCGGCCGCATCGGACACACGCCCTATGTCCCGGATGAAGATGGTGTTGTTCCCACCCGCCACCACGGGAATATTGTCAAAAGCCTCCACCTTCTGCTCCAGGGAATTCAGGGTCGTCACATACATGGTGTTGTTGATCCTTATATTCCCGGATGGGCTCATGGAATTGTTCTTGGCAATGGCCGCCACCACCTGGTCGGGAGATAGATTATACCCCCTCACCTTGTCCGGGTCTATATTGATGATCACGCTTCGCGCATTGGACCCGAAAGGAGGCGGGGCAGAAAGACCCGGCACCGTAGCGAACATGGGTCGTACCCGGGTGAGGGCCAGATCATAGATATCCTTCAGACTGCGGGTAGGACTGCTGAACACCAGCTCGCCCACGGGCAGACTGGACGCATCGAAACGCACCACCTGCGGCGGAAGGGCGCCGGGAGGAAAAAAGGCGGACGCACGATTGACCTGTAAAGCCACCTGCGCGGAAGCCTCGGCCATATCCGTCGTCTCGTAAAAAGTGAGCTTGATAATGCTGATACCCTGTATATTCTTGCTTTCTATATTCTTGATACCGTTGACATAGAGGAACTGATCCTGCATACGGGTAGCAAAGAACCCTTCCATCTGCTGCGCCGACATCCCCCCATAGGGCTCGATCACATAGATGGTCGGCAGGTTCAGCTTGGGAAATATATCAATGGGAATGGTAAAGATGGCCATCACCGAGAACAACAATACCCCAAGGGTAAGCACGATCACGGCAATAGGCTTCTTCAATCCCGAAGACACTAATGACATACTATAATTAATTTAGAATAGATAAAAGTTGATAAATGCCGTTGTCCGCATAGGCTTTCTGTACAATAGCCCTCCATACCCCATCCTTTGTATTGATCAGGTCCGTCTGGGCGCGATTCAGCACATACAGCGCATTGGTAAGATCGATGATGTTCGACAACCCCGCATTGTATTGCGTAAGACGCTGCCGGTAGGCATCGCTGGCGGCAGACAGCTGTATCGGGATCTGACCGAACTTATCGATTGCGGTACGAAGGCTCACCGAAGCCTGCAGATCGGCATTCTTCAGACTCCGCTCCTGCTCCTCATAATTATGAAGAGCCGCCTCGGTCTGGTACTTCTGCACATTCAGCCGGTCCTTCTGCCGCCGGATATCGAAGATGTCGTAGGTGATGCCCAACCCAAAGAGATAGTTATACCGCGAATAGCCCAGTCCGGAGCCCAGGTCCTTATCCAGCGTACCATCCGGGTTGATGCTGGACCCCTTCATCCATCCTGCCGCCAGCACATACAGCTTCGGCATATACGACTTGCGGATCAGCTGCTCCCTGGCCTGGCTGTTCTCATAAATGGAATGGAAATAATCCAGGAAGGGATGGCGGGAACGCACGCTGTCCTGGTAGCTCCGGGAGCTCAACGCCCCCAGCAGCAGACTGTCATTGCTTAATTCCGGACCTATGCCCGTCGTATCCAAACCCGTCAGCAACGAAAGCTGCACTTTGGACTGCCTGTAGTTATTGTATATGTCGAGATAATTGAGCTGAGCCTTGGAATATTCCGCCTCCGCCAGACTGCTGTCGACCCCAGGGCGCATCCCGCTGATCACGTAATTCCGGATAGCCAGACGGATAGTGTCGGCCCGCCGCAGGTTCTCCAGCTGAATAAGACTGAGCTCGTAATTTTTGATAAGGTCCAGATAAGATTGCAGCACGATGCCGGAAAGATAGAACCGCTCACGCTGCAGGTCCATGCTATCGACCTTCAGCCTGGAATAAGCCTCCCGGATGCCGGCCTTATATCCGCCGAAATTGGTGGCCTGCCATTGCAGATAGGCCACGCCGATGTTGCCCGTAGAGACGGTACCGATGTTCTCGGGACGGGCGCTCACACCGGATACGGAAGGCACAATGCCACCGGAAAAATAGGCGGCGCCCAGATTATTGCTGGTGCCCGCATCCACCTGCTCGAAAAGATTCAGGGACGGCAGCCGCCTGTCCTTTGTCTCGACAACAGAAGCCATGCCGGAACGCACCTGCGCTTCGCGGGCATGGATGGACGGATAATTCTCCAGGGTAAGTGAAATAGCTTTGTTCAATGGAAGTGTCTGCCCCTGCACCACACCGTGCAGGAACAGTACAAAAAGGAAGCACATCCTTTTCAAGATACGTTCATACATAATTTAATAAGTGAAGTGTACTAATCGATGATGCTGTAACTCGTAGTTCGATTAGCACGCAGGAGGGCCGCGAAGAGAGAAATTGCCGATGAATTGGCGGGTACACCCGCCGGGAAGGAAAAGAGAGTAATTATGATGACAATACGTAAAACCCGGGATGATCGCGATAGGACAGTCCGCAACGATGGCCTGGCTCACCAGGGATTTGCCATGCCTCCGCTCCTTATGGTTGCTACTATCCGAAGACTCGCCCTGGGCAACATGATGTAATGCCGGCAAGGGATGCCGTACGTCGACCCGGGCGGAAATTTCCGAATGGCGAAACCCGGGCGCAGAAAGGACATGAACATGCGAGCCCTTTACCAGGCTGGCAATCAGAACCAGGATCCCAACTATAATACTATACCTTCCCGCTCGCATAGCGATGCTAAGGTAGAAAAAAATACGTTAAGGTCCCGTTATTCCTCTTCATCCTCTTCGAATTCGAAGTATTCCTGTTGCTCTTCCACCGCCTCCTCCTGATAAAGGGCCTGGAATCTTTCAGCAGTGTCCTGGTCGAACTCCTCCACCAGCTTGTAGACCATTTCATCCTTATACTGAAAGAAATCTTCGGCCTGCGGCAGATAGCTGCGCAGCAACAAGGTCTCCTTGGTCTCCATCAGCACGGACACCAGCTCGATATCGGACTCATCATCAACCTGTAACAGGTAATAAGTGTTTGGTTTCAAATCTCCGAAGGTGGGCATAAAAGTTCGTTTTAGATTTCTAAACTACAACAAAAACGAAGCCCCGCTTCGTTCCCGTCATTAAATGTTTGGTACCCCGAAGTTATTTTTTCTACCAACGAAGGGGTACCAAAAAAACGTCCCGGTGGTTTACCGGGACGATGAAGGGATCTTTAAGACTACTCTATTTTTTTTCAGCCTTCGGGCGGGTCTTTTTGGCCGCACTTTTCTTGGTATGCTGTTTCTTCTTGCTGACTTTCAGCAGGTCGCGGCTGATAAGCTTACTCACCTTCTTTACATGGGTGGCCAACTTCTTTTCGCCAAGCTCCTGTTTATAATCTGCCAAGGCCCCCGTCAGCTTCTCCGCAAGCTCCTTACGAACCTGCTTCTTATTGGGGGTAGTTCCTGTTGCCGTCTCCTGTTGACTCATAAGAATAATGTTTGTGTTAATAATCTCGTAACACAAAATTAATATTAAAGTAACAGTCCCAATGTTAAGTTTTGGCCCGAAAACCCTACCTCAGGATTACCCGCCATGGCCTGTTTCCGGGCAGGCTCGCCCGTCCGTCCTTATTTCTCCCACCATGCCTTGTAGGTGGTTATTTCCGTCCCGCCCATATTGGCCACCTCCGCCTTATAGTTCCTGGCATTGATGGTAACCTCGTCGGTGGGGTACAGGAACCGGGTCGGGATGGCTCCATTGTTCAGATTGATGCCTCCCCCGGCCTGCAAGGCAGGGTAGCCGGTGCGCCTGTACTCGATCCACCCTTCAAAGCCGTTGTTGATGTTAGTCAACCACTTCTGCGTGATTATCTGTTGCAGCGACGCCGCAGTAGTGGAGTTGTCGAAGACTACCCCGGTATGTCCCAGGTAGTTGGAGCCGGTGGCATCCGTGATCCCGATCTCGGCAAAGGCGCCGGTGACCCCATTGTTATAATAGGTCTGGGCGTCCCCGCTTATAAAGCCTTTTACAGCCGCCTCCGCCAGGATGAGCTCCTGCTCGGCATAAGTGATCACCCGCGCCATGATCAGGTTCTTATTGGCGCCCGATACAAAGCTGGCGTTGAAATTCGAAGAAGTGTTGGTCTGGGTGCCATCCGCATCGATGACCATGGGCATCCCACCAAAATAATTGAAATTGAAGTCTGTTTTGGACGCATTATTGGGGTTCCTGGTGAAATACGCCTGTATCCTCGCGCTGTCTCCCGTGTTCACGAACACATTGTACAACAGGCTGTTCATATACTTCACCTGAAAATCTCCCGTACGCTCCGTCAGGCTGGGAAAATTATAGGGCGTAATGGTGGGGAGGGTCAGCGTCCCGCTTTGCCCGGCATTTTGCATCAGCGCGCCATCGCTGACGATGGCCTGCATCTCGGCGGAGGGGTCCATCCTGGCCGACACCCGCAACAGGTAACGCAGACGCAGGGCATTGATAAACCTTCTCCAGCCGGCTGTGCTGGCATTGAATAAAAGATCGCCCCCCAGTAATCCAGAAGGATTGGCCTTCAACAGGCTATCCGCCCTGCGCAAAGAAGGGATGATACCGGCGTTGGCGTCTGTATAGACGGTCTGCTGGTTGTCATAAGCAGGGGTATAGCTCCCCGTAGAACCTTGCAGCGCCTGTGTAAAAGGAATATCACCCCACAGCTCGGTCAGCTGTGCGAAAGCATACGAACGCAGGGTAAGGGCCGCTGCCTGCAGGAACGGACTGCCGTTCTTTACGCCGGTGGCATACAAGGTATTGGCATCCCTGGCAGCCTCATACATGGCTGTCCAGTAAGGGCTGTTGGATACGGGTGAATACCGGGTGGGCTGATCGTAATAGGAGCTGCTAAAGGTCATATACTGATCATACCCATTGGCCAATGTCCAGGCAATGCTGGCATTATTGAAGAACTCGGTGACGATGGTATTGGAAAGCAACGTCGTGGCGTCAGGCGTCTCGAGGTTGTTGGGATTGATGTTCACCCGTTGCAGCTCCTTGCTGCAGGAAGTAAAAAGGATCGCGGCGGCTGCCAGTGATATGATATGCTTGTTCATGATAGTCGGTTTTAAAAAAATTAGCTTCGATACAATTACCCGTGCCGGTTAAAAATTAACCCCCACCGAGATCCCCATACTCCGCGTGGCGGGGATACTCAGGAACTCAGTTCCCGGCAATATCTGCTGTCCCCGTAAAGCCAGCGTCTCGGGGTCCACATCTTTGTTCTGTGTGAACTCCAGCAGGTTCCTTCCTATCAATGAAACATTCAGGCTGGAAGCGGATCCCTTCCCCAGCAGATGACGGAAAGTATACCCCAGTCTCACTTCCCGCAGCTTCACATACGTCTCGTCATACATGAATGCCTCATTGTTGCTGGCATTGTAATATCCATTGTAATAGGTGGCGGCATCCACTTTTACGGTATTGGGAACATATTTCCCTGTGCCGTCATCCATTACACCCTTGCCGACGATACCCGTTTCTCTGCCCGGTAGCGTCTCGACAGACATGCCGCCGGCCAGGACACCCAGCGATGTATAGGAAAAATATTTCCCGCCCTGGTGCCAGTCCCAGGTAAAGCTCAGGTTGAAATTCCTGTAGGCAAAGTCGTTGTACCATCCCAGGATAAAGTCGGGATTGTAATTCCCCAATAGCGTATTCTGGGTGGAAGTGATCTGCGGTATCCCTGCCTTATAGATGATATTCCCTTTGGGGTCCCGCTGGAAGTCGTTACCATACATGTTGCCGATCTTTCCGCCTACAATGGCATCATACTGTATGGCGCGGTAATACCGGTCGTACTGCGTCACCTGCGCATATATATACGTGTTGATACCCGCCGGCAGCGCCTTCACCGTGCTCACATTATGACTGAAATTGAAGTTCATGTCCCAGCTGAGACCATCAGGTGTTTTGGGACGGATGGCGGCTGCAGTCAGCATGATCTCCAAGCCTTTGTTATTGATGGTGGCCCCATTCACATAGGCATTGGTATAGCCGGAGCTGACGGGAATAGGCAATTGCACGATCTCGTTCTTTGTCTCCGAATTATACCAGGTGAAGTCCAGCCCGAACCTGTCTTTCAGGAAACGCATCTCCGTACCGAACTCTTCGGTCGTCGTGGTGGAGGGCTTCAGGTTGCCGTTGGCCAGCACAGGATTGGCCGTCGTCAGGGGATAGGAGTTGAAAGGGGTATTCGTCAGATAGGTATTGCTGACGGAATAAGGGTCGGCATCCCGTCCTACCTGGCAAGCGCTGACACGCAGCTTTAGGAAGGAAAAGGCGTCCGGCAGGCTCACCATATCCGAGATGATGCCGCTCAGACTGGCCGAGGGATAGAAATAGGAATTCTGTCCTTTCGGCAGGGTGCTGGACCAGTCGTTACGCGCGGTAACATTCAGGTAAAGTACTTTCTTATAATCGATGTCGGCAAAAGCATACAGGCTGTAGATCACCTTGTCGAACTTTTGATACAGAGTAGGCAGCTGGTTCTGCGCATTGGAGAAATTATAAAGACCGGGCGTGATCAGCGCATTGGCGATATCCCTCGTATAGCTGATGTTTTGCATGAACCGGTTGCCGCCACCGGAGACATTGATGTTAAGATCGGAACCCGCCTTTCGATGATAATTCAACAGGAAGTCCGTATTGTTCTCCAGGTAAGTGACGTCATCCGTCCTGAAACCACCGCTGGGGAATCGTACGGAGGTAAAGGCACGGTGCCCCTCCCGGTTGTCCGTATAATAGTCCATACCGGTGCGTACCATCAGGTTGAGCTGAGGCGTGAATTCATACTTCAAGGACGCATTTCCCAGCAGACGGTTCTTGGAGAATTTGTTGACATTGTCATACAGGGTGACATAAGGGTTGTCATGGTTGTTCCAGTAACGGAACTGGTGGGCCTGGTCCTGCCCTGCCTGCCATTGTTTCTTCAGGGAATTGATATCGATGTTCATGGGCATGCCATAGACGCCGAAATAGGTGTACATGACGCTCTCTGAACCATATCCGATATTGGGTCTGTTGCTGCTGGAGCTGTTGATATAGTTCAGGAACACATCGGAGGTGAGATGATTGCTGAACTTGTGCTCGCCCCTCAGCGAAAGCGTATACCGATGCAGATCGGTGCCGGGCAGGATCCCTGTGTTCGACAAATAGCCGATGGACATATGATAGCTGCCATTGTCCGTAACCCCTCCCACTGCCAGCGTGTTTTGCGTGGTCACGCCCGTCTGCAGGAATTTCTTAAAATGGTCCGCATGACCTACCCAGGGAGTGCCCACGATGTGATAGTTAGGGTCTACGGCGCCGGGAGTAAGATCCCCTGCCTGCAGCCCATCTCCAGCCGGGCTGTCGAACTGATCCACTTTCAGGTTGGGATCGAACTTCAGACCCCAGTTGGGGATATTGTTCTCGTTGGAGCCGCCGCCATTCACAAAAGCATAGGTATTGGGCGTACCGGACAACGGATAGGCATTCACGCCCGCTCCATATTGGTTTTGCAGACGAGGCAGCTTCAACGGCGTCTCGAAGGTGGTATTGGAATTGAAGCTTACGCCCATAGTGCCTTTTCCCGATCCTTTCTTTGTAGTCAGCACGATGGCGCCATTGGCCGCGCGGGACCCGTACAGGGCAGCAGCCGTACCACCTTTTAGCACGGTGATCTTCTGTATATCGTTGGGATTGATCTCCGCCGCGCCGTTGCCCCAGTCCACTTCCGCCCAGGTGCCCTGGTTGGAAGAATTCTCGATGGCATTGTTGAAATACGTCTCGTTATTGATAGGCACCCCATCCACGACAAATAATGGCTGGTTGCTGCCGGAAAAAGAGTTCTCGCCGCGCACCACGATCCGGGAAGTAGACCCTACGCCCGCACCTCCATTAGTGATGGTCACACCGGCTATCTTGCCGGACATATTGTTGATGAGATTGGGATCGGGAGCATTCGTAAATTCCTTTGAACTAAGGGATTGTACGGAATACCCCAGCGACTTGGAAGGACGGGTGATACCCAGGGCGGTCACTACCACCTCGCTAAGGGCCCGCGTGTCCCTCTCCAGGGCAACGGTTACGGCCTCCGACCCGGCATGGGTCTCTACGGTGCGATAGCCTACAAAGCTGATGACGATCAGGGCATGAGGTGGCGCGCTGATATGAAAGCCGCCTTCCGCATCGGTGATCACCCCTTTCGGCGATCCTTTTACCTGGACGCCGGCGCCGGCAATGGGCGATTTGTCGATGGCATCGACGATCTTACCGCTGAACTCCACCGGTTGCTGGGCCATGAGCGCACTGGACAGACAGACGGCTAACGATAATAATACAAAGTAGAGATAACTGACTCTCCGCAGTCGTTTAGTAACAATCATAAATGGTTTGTTTTTAGACAAACCGCAAGCTACCCAGCCTCTCCGTCCCACCCGGGCTCCAAAGGGTTAGTTAAAGATTAAGCAATTGTTAACTGCGTGTTAGGCCGTGTAAGACCGCCATCCTCCAAAAAATATCATTTCCTACTGACATACTGCTGTCACTGGCCGGCGCCAACTTTACATCATCACCTAAAAAACCAGGCATATGTCTACTATCCAACTATTACTAAAGGAAATGGACCAGGAAGCGCTCACCACCCGCAAAATGCTGGAACGCGTACCTTCCGATAAGTTCGATTGGCAACCACATGCGAAGAGCATGACCCTCCAGCGCCTGGCTACACATGTGGCCGAGCTGCCCGCCTGGGTCGAAATGGCCGTAACCACCGATGAGCTGGATTTTGCCAGGAATGGATATGCCCCCGAGACGGTAGCCAATACCTCCGAGCTGCTGGAGTATTTTGACCGCAACCTCATCAAAGGCCGGGAAAGTCTGTCAAAGACGGCCGAAGAGACCCTGGCCGAAGATTGGACCTTGCGTAATGGAGAGCAAGTATACCAGGTGTCTACAAAAGGCGAGATCATACGCATGGCCTATTGCCAGATCGTACACCACAGGGCCCAGTTGGGAGTATTCCTCCGGCTGCTGGACGTACCGATCCCCGGCAGCTATGGCCCCAGCGCCGATGAAGCGGAGTTTATTTAAGCGCCAGCCGGTAAAATATACTATCCACGGATGCAACAGGGAATTCCTGGGGGAGACTGTCTTTGGGAATGTGTTGAAACCCATTCCTTTCATAAAAGCGGTGTGCCGCCAGGAATTTGTCCGTGGTCCCCAGCAGGATCTCCTTATAATTCTTCTCTCCCGCCCAGCTCAACAGCCTGTCGAGCAATCCCTGGCCAATACCATATTGCCTGCCCCTGTAACGGGCATCCACAAACATCTTTCGTAACGCAGCCCGTCCTTTGCCAATATTTTTTAAGGCAATACACCCCGCTACCCTGCCATCGACCAACGCCAGCCAGAAATTTCCACCATCGCGCAAAAAAAATCCTGGAATATCTAAAAGATCAGGCTGCTCCTCCAGTGTAATAGGTATGCCGAATTCGTTTTGCTGTATGTCGAGAACAAGACGCGCAAGCTCCTCCTTGTACGCATCATCATATGGGATTATCACCATCGCACGCATAATTCATGTAAAGATAGATGCATTGTTGAAGTCCCGGCCCCAGCGATTAAAAAATAACAGCCCTTTATTGAATTGACTTCTCCATTACGGCAGGCCGGCGGACATTCGTCGCTCATCAAATGACAGATCATGAAAGGAACAGCGTTAATATGTTGCATCACTCTATGCTTTTTCACCGCCCGGGCGCAACAGGACACCATCCTGCCAGGCAGCAGCTCGCTCAATATAAAATATCTCAGACCCCGGTCGGTCTTTCAAAAGCTTACCTGGCTGGACAAGGATGGAAAACTGATCGGCGTGGCAACCCTCAATTGCGTGACGAAGATCGACTCTGCCAATGGCAAGCTCATCTACCTGCAGCTGAGGAATGACGGCAAAAGAGATTCCACTATTGCCGAATGGCCTTCTCTTCGTCCCATCTACACATCTTCCATCGCCGGCGGGAAAACACTGGCCGAGTACGATCATAAAGGACAGGACCTGTCACAATGTTTTGATGACTTCCTCGGAGACTACCTGCTGGGAGCATTACCGCTGAAACCAGGCTACCACGGGCAATTCTTTGCCTGCGGGCACGACCGCGTAACAGTGCAGATAAAAGAAGTACGCAGGGACGTACTTGCATCCGGCAACGGTCAGCCGCTTGCGGTCAATCTCGTGATGGTCGATTACAACGGATACGATACCATGTACTGGATCGACCCTTCCACCGGCGAAATATTGAAATTCATCTTTACAGGCAAGGATGGCAGTGTCTTTATGAAGTCGAAGATCTAGTTGCCAATCCACGCCAGCTCCAACCACTCCAGACTCTTCTCGCGGGTGCGGTAGTTGATAAACTCTCCCGTCAGCTGGCTTATATGGAAGTTCGGGAACGTCTTCACGGTCCGGACGCTGTATCCTTTTTGCCTAAGCGTATCCGAAAATCGGGCAGGCATGAAAAAGAGGACCGGACCTCCCTCCAACACACCCGCCAGGCTGTCGAGCCCGATCCGCCGCACAGCGCCGGGAGCATAAAACTCGATCGAATAATTCACCGGTCCATTCTCCGGCAAATACACCACCGGTTGAGTTTTCTCCCGCCGCAGATACTCCGCCGCCTGCATCCCTGCCTGGTACTGCAACAAGGAAGGATATAGCCAGCAGTTCACAAACAAATACACCACCATCGCCGCCCAACAGCTTCGTCCCACCGCCGTCGCCACCGTTCCACCTCGAAAAAAATAAAAACCGGCCCCGGCCAATATCACCAGAGCGATCAACCAATAAACCCATCCGGGGAAATGACAAAACCAGCACAGCACAAACGCCAGCAATGGCAACAGCACGGCGATCACGCCCTGAACAATAGTAACAGCCCGGATCGCTCCACCGCGCCGGATGTCCAGCAGATATCCCGCCGTCAATATGGAAAAAAAAGGAAAAAGGATATTCAGATAATACGGCAGCTGGAATCGGGACAGCGAGAACATGATAAAGCTAAGCACAGCCGCCCCCCAACAAAGAGCCGATCCCCGGCCGGCCAGGCCCCGGCCCATCTTCTCAAAGTCCATCCGCCTCGCCATCCCCCTGCCTCCCCGGAACACCGCCGCATACAGCAAAAGCGACCATGGTAAAAAAGCCCAGAGCAGCGTATGGAAATAAAAGAACGGATCGCCGCTGCCCTTGATAGGACCCGTGTTGAGAAACCGGCCAAACTGGCTATCCCAAAAAAAGAACTTCACCCCCGATACGCCCGTACGTCCGAAGATCTTCTTCTCCGGATGACAATCGAACTGCACATAAAGACAATAGATCTCGGGGATGATAAAGATGCCGATGAGCAATAACGCTATCCACCAGCGCAGGGAAAGGAATTGCCGCCATTCTTTCCGAATGATCCAGTCTACGATAAACCCACCTCCAATAGTCACCAGGACAAAAGGTCCCTTTGTCATCATGGCGCAGGAAGCCAGCAACGAGCCGGCCACAAGATGCCAACCCATCCCGCCCCGCGACGCCCGGTAAAAATGATAGACGGCGCCAATGACAAGCCCGGTGAGATAAGGCTCGGCGCGCACATCATTATTGGAAATAACCAAATGCGCCGCAGATACATATATTAACACACTCAGCTGGCCTGCAGCCCGGCCATATAAATCCCTGCCAAGCCGGTAAACATACCATCCACCGGCCGCCCAGAAAAGCAGCGCAGGCAATTTATAGGCAAAGCTGTTGATACCAAAGATCCGCATGCTGAGGGCCGCCATCCAGAAAGGGAAATGCGGCTTGTCCAGCCAGTCCTTCCCTTCCACATGAAGACGGATAAGATCGCCGGTCCCGGCCATCGTGCGGGAGATAGTGGCATAGAGCGCGCCGTCCGGCTCGATGATAGGAATGAACAGACCGCTGGCATTGATGAGGATGGCAGGTATTAGCAGACGGACAAACCATTTGTCCAGCCATGCTTCCCGGGGAGAGCTGATTGTATCGATCATCAATTGGTGTTACCGGGTACTTTTTTGAACCATCTGACAAGGTCAAGGCTGCGATGGCTTCTTTTTTCCCATAGATAGATAAAGATACGGGACATGCCGTAGCCGGCAAGCAGTCCGGTGCACGCACCCGCCAAAACATCGAAAGGATAATGTTTTCCCACGTAGATCTGCGCATAGCATACGGCGCCGGCCCACCAGTACAATCCCCACCACTTCTTTCCACCGATGGTTTTTATAGCATAATACCAAAACGCCGCCAGCCCGAAATGATTGGCGGCATGGGACGAAGGCATGGAATACAGCCCGCCGCAATCGATGACCATCCTTATAGTTGGCGCCATGTCAGGGTCATGACAAGGCCGCAGCCTTTCAAAAAAAGGTTTCATTATTTGCGCGGTGAGGCTGTCGGTGATGGCAAATGTCAGCAGACTGAGAGAAATAAAGATCCATGCATGTTGCTGCCCCTTACGCAGACAGTAATACAGCATGAAGACATAAAAGGGAACCCAGGTATACGGATCGCGGAGAACTGGCATCACGACATCGAGCACGGCATTGTCCGAATCATGCTGTATCAGCGTCAAAAAGAATTTGTCGATATGATCCAGCCATTCAAAGAGACTCATACGATTAGAAATTAACAACGCCAATATCGCTCGCCAGTGTGACCCCGGCGTTGCCTCTGGATTATCCTTAGGTTAAGATGTGCGAGGCATAATAATTGCCTGCTTAATCCAGAGTTAATCTTCTGGTAAACATGCGGTCACATGCGCAGGCTACCTTTGAAAAACCCATTATAATGAAATTACTCACCTCCCTTCTGGCCACACTGCTCTTCCTATCCGGCGCCACCGCCCAAAAACATCTCTTCGTCATCACGATCGATGGCGTCAGGTGGGAAGAGATCTACAAAGGCGCCGATCCTGCGCTCATCGCCAACGAAGAATATGTAAAGGACACATCCCTGACGCGCGAGCTCTATTGGGATTCCACCGAGACGCTCCGCCGGCGCAGGCTCATGCCCTTCTTCTGGTCCACCATTGCCGCCAAAGGCTGTCTGCTGGGCAATAGGGAGTTCGACAACAAGGTCAATGTGAAGAATTTCTATAAGATCTCCTATCCGGGCTACAACGAGATCTTCACGGGGCATACGGATGCCTTCTCCAGTCCCAACCTGGCTATTAATAATAAGAATATAAACGTGCTGGAATACCTCAATTCCACATCGGCCTATCATGGGAAGGTAGCGGTCTTTACTTCCTGGCGCATCTTTCCTTATATATTGAATGAGACCCGCAACAGATTACCCATCAACAGCGGTTACGAGAAATTGAACGAAACGGGCGACACGGAAGCAGCCCTCATCGATAGTTTACAATCCAATATGCCGGCGTCGAATACGCGGCATGACCAGCTCACCTACCTTAGCGCCCGGGAGTATATCCATCAGCATCATCCGTCTGTCGTATTCATGGGGTTGGGGGAGACGGATGAGTGCGCCCACCAAAAAAGATATGATCTTTATTTGCAGCATATCGCCGATGCAGATCGCATGATCGCGGAACTATGGTATGCCGTACAGACGGACCCATATTATAAGGACAGCACCACCTTTCTCATCACCACGGATCATGGACGGGGATACAAGCCGAATAAATGGACCACCCACGGATTCTGGGCAAAGGGGTCCGGGGACATCTGGGTAGCCATGCTGGGACCCGATATCGCCCCTGCCGGGGAGCTGAAAGGACGGGGCCAGGTATATCAAAAACAATTGGCATCCACCATGGCGGCCCTGCTGGGTAACCCCTCAGGATCAGGGCATCCCCCCGGAAGACCCATTATCCTCCCTCGCCCCGCCGTGAGCGGGATTGCCGTAAAAAACTGGAACACACCACCTTCCGCCGAAACAGCCCTTCGCTCGGAGGGAACGAATGCACGATAACTTAACACAAAAGCTTTGGACAGTAAGGGTAAATAACCATAGATTTGCCCCAAATTTTTGTGCATGGGCTTCAACTCTATCGTTCAACTCTTTACCCCTAAAGATCGTGTCTTCTATTCCCTGTTCGAAGAAGTAGCCGAAGGGGTAGGAAGAATGGGTAAACTGATCAAGGAAGTAGTAGGCGAACCGGACTTCGACCGCCGGGCGGCCATCATTTCGCAGGTAGAAGACCAGGAACACGTGAATGATGATCTTACACACCGGGTATTCACCGAGCTGGGCAGGAATTTCATCACGCCATTCGACCGGGAAGATATCCACTACCTGGCCAGTTCCCTGGATGATATCTGCGATTACATCTATGCTACTACCAAAAAGATCAACTTTTACAAGGTAAATCCCAACGACACGGGTATCCAAAAAATGGCCGACCTCATCGAGCAGGGGACAGCCCAGATCCGTATCGCAGTGAGGGAGCTGCGCAATATGCAGGACATGCGCAAGATCACCGATGCATTGGTAAAGGTCAATAGCATCGAGAACCAGGCAGACGATATTTTCGACCTCAGTATCGAGCGTCTGTTCGAGACGGAGCCGGACGCCAAAGAGGTGATCAAAAAAAGAGAGATCTATCAGGTGATGGAGATCGTTACCGATAAATGTGAGGATGCGGCCAACGTAATAGAATCCATCATTATTAAATACGCTTAATTAAGGTATGAGCTTCCTGGTAATTATCATCATCCTTGCGCTGGTATTCGATTATATCAATGGTTTTCACGACGCGGCCAACTCCATAGCCACCATCGTCTCGACAAAGGTCCTGACTCCCTTCCAGGCAGTGCTATGGGCGGCTGTATTCAATTTTGCCGCCTTTTTTATATCCCGGTATATCATCGGCGAGTTCAAAATAGGCAATACCATTGCCAGCTCCGTCCACCCCGACTTTATCAACCTGGAAGTTATCTTCTCCGGACTGATCGCCGCCATCTGCTGGAACCTGATGACCTGGTGGTTCGGCATTCCTTCCAGCTCTTCCCATACATTATTGGGAGGTTTTATGGGAGCAGCTCTCGCCCATGCAGGCGCTTTATCCAGAAATGGGGTAGACGTGATCAATTATAGCAAAGTAATACCCACCTTTCTCTTTATTTTCCTGGCGCCTTTTATTGGCATGATCGTCGCCTTTATCATTACGATCATTATTCTCAATATCTGCCGCCGCGCCAATCCTTATCGCGCCGATAATTGGTTCAGAAGACTGCAGCTGCTGTCTTCCGCTCTTCTCAGCCTGGGGCATGGAGGCAACGACGCCCAAAAAGTAATGGGCATCATCGGCGCAGCCATGATCTTCTATCAAAAATCACAAGGGCATACGATGACCTTCATGGAATTTATCAATTCCAATATGTGGGTGCCGCTGGCAAGCTTTACCGCCATCGCCTTCGGTACGATGAGCGGCGGCTGGAAGATCGTAAAGACCATGGGTACGAGGATCACGAAAGTGACTCCGCTGGAAGGCGTCAGCGCGGAAACAGCAGGCGCCATCACGTTGTTCATCTCCGAAAAGCTGGGCATCCCCGTCAGCACCACGCATACCATCACAGGATCGATCATTGGCGTCGGCGCCACCAAACGGCTATCCGCGGTGAGATGGGGCGTTACCATCAACCTGCTCTGGGCCTGGGTCCTGACGATACCCGTCAGCGCGCTGCTGGCTGCCATCGTATACTTCATCATCCACCTGATACGCGGGTAGCGCGGCCCTTGCACAGGCTCCGCTACCGCAAACGATTGTGACAAACGATTGACTAAGGAGGGAAAAGTCATGGCAGGTTAACAATTCTTTGGTATTTTCGGGGGATTTTAGCACTATAACCGATCTTACTATGAAGGGAATCATTCTGGCCGGCGGATCCGGTACTCGTTTGCATCCAATAACCTATGCCATCAGCAAGCAGATCATGCCCGTTTATGATAAACCCATGATCTATTACCCCCTGTCCACCCTCATGCTGGCAGGGATCCGGGAGATCCTGATCATTTCCACCCCTCACGATCTTCCTTTATTCAAAAAATTATTTGGAGATGGGTCTCAGCTGGGTCTGCAATTTTCCTACGCGGAACAGCCGCTGCCCAATGGGCTGGCCCAGGCCTTTGTCATCGGAGCCGGCTTCGTCGGAAAAGACCCCGTGGCCCTCGTGCTGGGTGACAATATATTTTATGGAGCCGGACTGGGCGCCCAATTGGAAAAGAACGCCAGCCCCGACGGAGGTATCGTATACGCCTACCAGGTCAGCGACCCTGAACGTTATGGCGTCGTGGAGTTCGATAAGGACAATAAAGCCATCTCCATCGAAGAAAAACCCGCCAAACCAAAAAGCAACTACGCCGTTCCGGGACTTTATTTCTATGACAATGAGGTAGTGGCCATTTCCAAAAGCCTCAAACCCTCTCCCCGCGGCGAATATGAGATCACGGATGTCAATAAGGAATACCTCCGCAGAGGCAGTTTGAAAGTGTCTATCCTGGACCGCGGCACCGCATGGCTCGATACAGGTACTTTCGACTCGCTCATGCAGGCCTCTCAATTCGTACAGGTCATCGAACAAAGACAAGGCATCAAGATCGCCTGTATCGAGGAGATCGCCTACCGGAAAGGCTTTATCGACAAACAGCAGCTGGAAAAAATGGCGCAACCTTTGTTAAAAAGCGGATATGGCCAATATCTTATAAATTTAATTCATTCCTAAACCCTTATTTAATAATTACCCTTACTATGGAGAAGATCCTTGTTACTGGTGGATGTGGTTATATAGGTTCACATACGATAGTAGACCTTATTGCAAACGGATTCGATGTCATTTGCGTTGATAATAATGTTCGCTCTTCCCCCCGCATACTGGAAGGCGTGGAAAAGATCACCGGCAAAAAGATCAAGAACTATAAGGTCGATCTCTGCAATTACGACGACACCTACGCCATATTCCAGGAGAACGAGAACATTTCCGGCATCATCCATTTCGCCGCTTACAAAGCCGTAGGCGAGTCCGTGGAGCAGCCATTGATGTATTTCGAGAACAACCTCCTGTCGCTGATCAACCTGCTCAAATGCGTGCAGGAATTCGAGATCCCTCATTTCGTATTCTCTTCCTCCTGTACCGTCTATGGCAATCCGGATGAGATACCCGTGACGGAAATGACACCCCCCAAACCCGCCGAGTCGCCCTATGGCTACACCAAACAAATGGGGGAACAGATCATCAATGAATTTTCAAAAGCTACCACCCACACTAAAAGCATATTGCTTCGTTATTTCAACCCCGTGGGAGCCCATCCCTCCATCCTCATCGGAGAAATGCCCATCGGCAGACCCGCCAACCTGGTGCCCGCCATCACCCAGACCGCCATCGGCAAGCTGCCCCAGATGACGGTGTACGGAGACGATTACCCCACCCGCGACGGCTCCTGCATGCGGGATTTTATCCATGTCAGCGATATCGCTCACGCCCATACCCTGGCCATCCAGTATATGATGGCCGGCAAGATGGCCAAAATGGCCGAAGTGTTCAACCTGGGAACAGGCAATGGGGTCACCGTGCTGGAAGCTATCAAGGCATTTGAAAAGGTCAGCGGCGTCAAGCTGAACTACCACATCGGCCCCCGCCGCCCGGGCGACGTGATAGCCATCTATGCCAATAACGACCTGGCCAGACGCCAGCTGGGCTGGCATACGGAATTCGGCCTGGAAGACATGATGTCCACGGCCTGGAAATGGGAGCAGAAATTGAAGACCGACGAGAAGTTCTATAACGGAAAATTTTCCGAATTGAACTGAATTTTACCGTTAATTTGCATCACCAAACAAGTTTCTATCATATCTAATCCTGATTCATGTTAAAAGAGATACAAGTCACAGGCCAGAAGGACACCCGAAGCGGCTTTGGAGATGGCATCGCAGAAGCAGCACGTAAGAATTCGAAGATCGTAGCGCTGACCGCCGACCTGGCCGGCTCGATGAAATTGAATCAGTTCATGAAGGAATTCCCCGAACGCTTCATACAGTGCGGTATCGCCGAAGCCAATATGATCGGTATCGCCTCCGGTCTCACCATCGGAGGACATATCCCTTTTACCACCACTTTCGCCAATTTCTCCACAGGCCGCGTATATGACCAGATCCGTCAGTCCGTAGCCTACTCCGGCAAGAATGTAAAGATCTGCGCCTCCCACGCCGGCGTTACCCTGGGTGAGGACGGAGCAACCCATCAGATCCTGGAAGATATCGGACTCATGAAGATGCTGCCCGGAATGTCCGTGGTCGTACCATGCGACTACGCGCAAACCAAGGCCGCTACCATGGCCATCGCCGACTATGTCGGCCCGGTATATCTTCGGTTCGGCCGCCCCGTATGGCCCATCTTCACCGACAAGATGCCCTTCGAATTCGGTAAGGCCCAGATCTTCTCCGAAGGCTCCGACGTCACCATCTTCGCCTGCGGCCACCTGGTCTGGAAGGCGATAGAAGCTGGCAGGATATTGGAAGAAAAAGGCATCTCCGTGGAAGTTATTAATATTCATACCATCAAACCTCTGGATACCGCAGCCATCCTTAAGTCCATTCAGAAGACCCGTTGCGCCGTGACAGCCGAAGAGCACAATATCATCGGCGGCCTTGGCGACGCCATTGCACAGGCGGCCAGCCGTAACCTCCCCATCCCCATCGAGTACGTAGGTACGAACGATACGTTTGGAGAAAGCGGCACCCCCAACGAGCTCCTGAAGAAATACGGCCTGGATACCCCTAACATAGTAGCAGCAGCAGAAAAAGTTATAGCAAGAAAAAATAAATAAATATTTGGCCTTTCTACAAAAATTGCTAACCTTATGGGGGTGACTATCCATGATGCGGAATTGCTAATTCAATTCAGGAACCCTGACACGAAGGAGAAGGCCTTTACTGCTATTATAAAGAAATACCAGGAAAAGCTCTACTGGCATATACGTCGCATGGTGGTCGATCACGAAGACGCCAATGATGTATTGCAAAATGTTTTTATACGTGTCTGGAACGGACTGGAGAATTTCAGAGAGGACAGCCAGCTCTATACCTGGCTGTACAGGATAGCTACCAACGAATGCCTCAGCTTCCTGGACCAGCAGAAAAGAAAATCCGCCCTCCCGCTGGACGAGTCGGAGTCGGGACTGAGCAATAAGGTGGTGGCGGATAAACACTTCGATGCCAATAAGTTAGAATGGAAGCTTCAGTTGGCTATTCAGCAACTTCCTGAAAAACAAAGAATTGTGTTCAATCTGCGCTATTACGATGAAATGCCTTATGAGGAAATGAGCAGAGTGCTGGAAACATCCGAGGGAGCCCTCAAAGCGTCTTATCACCATGCAGTAAAAAAGATAGAAGATTATATCCTTAACCGTTAAACTTTAACCACCTGACAGGGTCTGAAAAGTACATGCAACGGAGTCAAGAAATATTGAACGAATTGGAGCAGCTGAGCATGGTAGTAGCCGGGATCAGCCGGCAATCGCCGTTCCAGGCGCCGGAAGGGTATTTTTCGGAATTCCCCGGTAAAATGCTGGCCCGGCTGAACCAGGATACCATAGAAGAGGCCCACACCCCTGATTGGGGGAAAAACCCCGCTATGAGCGTCCCGGACGGCTATTTCGAAGGCTTTGCATCCCGGATGATGGATAAGATCCGCGCCCGGGCAGGCGAATCCATAATTCCGGGCCCCCGGGCTGACACCTCCCCGGTCCCTACGGGCGCCGATGAGCATTCCCCTGTTTTAAGCCGCATCGGTAAAAATATGCCCTACCAGGTGCCGGAAGGATATTTCGAGACTTCCATCCCTTCAGCCACTTTGCTGGCCCTGAAAGATAAGACAGTATACGAAGTGCCGGAAGGCTACTTCGAGACCCTTGCAGCCATCGTGGTGGCAAGAGTGCAGCCCGCCGGAAAGCAGACCGGAAAGCTCATCTCCATGAGCGGCAGCCGTAAATCTGCCTGGTGGAAATATGCCGCCGCTGCCGCCATAACAGGCGTTATCCTGACACTGGGATGGCTGCGTCTGCAGACCCCTTCGAAAGATCAGCCCCTTGCCAGCGTAGATGTGGCGCGGATGACGCAGGACTCGCTTACCAAAGTGAGCGACCAGGACATCCAGAGCTATGTGGACGACCACACCGCACAGATCCAACAGGTGCAGCAGGAAGAAGACTATGCCAACAGCACAGCTTCGCTGGATATTTCTGACAACGACGTAAAAAACCTTTTAGGAGATGTTCCCGATGGTGACTTGAAAGCGTATATGGAAGAGCATGGAGATCTTCACGATTATCCAACGAATTAGATCATGAAAAAAATTTTATCCGTATTGGTGTTAATTGGCTGGTTCTGCCTGCCGTCGATGGCCCAAAATCCACAGCGGCAGCCGGGCGCCGGTTTGCAGGCCCTGAAGATCGCCTTTATCACCAAAAGACTTAACCTCTCCCCCGAAGAAGCCGAAAAATTCTGGCCCATCTATAACCGCTATTCCGCCGAAGTACGCCAGGCATACCTTGTATACAGGGACGATAAAAACGAGCTGAAGCTCGACGAAACACTCCTCAACATCCGAAAGAAATACAGCGTCGAATTCCTAAAGGCCATATCCCCTGAAAAGATCAATGATTTCTTCCGCGCCGAAAAGGATTTTGGCGCCTTTGTCCAGAAAGAAGCCCAGCGAAGAGGCATGGGACGAAGGTTTAACGACGATCAATAACCTCCTATAGACCGCTATATTTTCCCTGTTGACCGATAATTTTTATTGGAGGATACGCTATATACGATATTTGAATCTGGTGTTTTTCATAGGTTAGCAACGGCCGGCTCTTTCCAGGGCAGGCCTTTTTTGTAGGCCCTCCCTATGGGTACATCGGGGTCTTTACATCATGATAGAACAGGAAATTCCACCCCTCCCGTCTCCCTTCCTCCCACCATTGCTGCCTCAGCTCCATAGCCTTCTTTCCATCATAGTCGTATTTCGCGACAAACCTGCTTTTCATCTGCTGCAGCTGCGGCGCCACATCCCCTCCAAAGAACACTTTCTCCCCTCCATCCACGACCCAGAACACCTGGTGATACGGACAATGCGCCCCGGTGACCTCATATTTTATATAGCCATCCAATACGCCATTCCCATCCAGGAAAACAACCTTCGGAGAATGCCTCAGCCAATCCAGCTCCTCCGTAATATAAGAAGTTGGGCCCTTCTCATACGCGTATTCCAGCTCTTTACGCTGTATATAGTAAGTAGCATTCGGGAATGACGGCTCCCGAACCTCCGAAGGCCCCACCTTGCTCATCCCCCCGGCATGATCCTTATGAAGATGGCTCATCAGCACCTTCGTGACCTTCCCCGGATCGATACCCGCCGCACGCAGGTTACGATGGATCTGCAGCTCGCCGTCGATCTCGAACCCCAATCCCGTATCCAATACCAGCACATCCTCCGTACTGACAATAGCAAAAGGTTGCACCTCCACCAGCAGGCTGCCGACAGGACGTTGCTGCAGGTCGTCTTTTTCCGTATCGAATGGGACAAATAGCTTGGTCTTGTCAATAGTGAAAGCGCCTTCGGAAAGAGGAATGATCTTCATGTTACAAAGTTACGACGAACCCCCGGTCCATCCTTATCTCAACACCATCTGCCGGTCGGCATCCAGCCGCACCAGGATAAAAAGCATGACGCTGAAGGTTAGAAGACTCGTTCCCCCATAGCTGATAAAGGGCAGGGGTATGCCGATGACAGGAGCCAGACCCACCGTCATGCAAATATTGATAACGATGTGAAAGAAGAGCACGCTGGCCACCCCATACGCATAACATCGGCTGAACACGCTTCGCTGACGCTCCGCGACGGAGACGATCCGCATGAGCAATAACGTATAGATGCCCAAAAACACAATGCTGCCGATAAAGCCAAAGCCCTCTCCGATAGTACAAAAGATAAAATCCGTCTTTTGCTCGGGCACAAAATCATAACGGGTCTGCGTACCCTTCAGCAGCCCTTTCCCGATCAGGCCTCCGCTACCGATGGCGATCTTACTCTGCTTGACATTGTAGTTATTGTCCTTTTTCTTCCCCCGCTGCTCATTCTCGATGGCCGCCTCGGTGGCCTGGTCCTTGGGGATATAATCCTTGCCAATGGCATCGTAGATCCGCTTCACCTGATAAGGCTTGAACACATGATCGAACACAAAAGGAACGACAAAACGCTGTACGCCCACACAGACGAACCAGATCCCTACGATGAGGAAAAGAACGCTGCGGTTACGCTTGACCTGCCTCCGCAGGATATAAATAGCCAGCAGCGCTATACACGTGAGTATAATAGCCAGGGTATTGGGCTCCAATAACAATGTCGCCACCACCAGCACGGCAAAGGAAAAACCGATGACCAGCACGGAAGGCGGCAGCCCCTCCCGGAACATCACCAGGAAGAAAGAAAAATATACGAGGGCCAACCCCGTCTCATGCTGCATGATGCTGAACATGGCCGGCGCCAGCGCAATGGCCGCGGCGATAAGCTGACTCCGGGGCCGGGTAAAATTGGTCTCTACCCGGGACAAATACTTGGCCAGCGCCAGGTTCACGAATAGCTTGCAGAGATCCGCAGGCTGCAGCTGGAAGGCCCCGCCAAACCGGATGATGGATTCCGTACCCTTTACCTTGGAGTGAAAAGGGAATACCAGCAATAACAGGAAAATGCCGAAGGCATACCCTAGATTCGCCGTGGCCGTAAAAAATTTACTATCCGTGAGCAGGATAAAAGTACCGATGATGCCGGACAGGATAAAGAACAGCAGCTGACGGCTGTAGTCCGTCTTAAGGGAGATAAACCCCTGTATGACATTCTCACCTTCATGATAAGAGGCGGCAAAGATGCTGGTGATGCCGATGAGACAAAGGACCACCCAGATCCATACGAGACTCCAGTCTACACCTTTTGATATGGTAGGATTACGTTGGCTCATACATTATGGTTGCGTGGAATCCCCCTTCTGATCCGCTGGTTTTTGAACAGTGTCCGGTTTTATCTTATGCCGCACAGGAGGAGGGCTTGCCGATGTATCCAATGCCGGAGTACGTCTGCCACTGTCGGGCCTCTGCCCGGGAGCAGCCGGCGCGGCCGCCACCACCCTGGGGGTCAAAGGTTTTAGATTGGGCATTTTCCGGATGGATGCCAGCAACGGACTTCTGGAACCATCCGAGGTATCCAGCAGCATGGCCCTGTTCGCCCGGTCTATATATTTCAACAGCCTCGTACTGTCGCCCGACTGACGGGCATAATCCTCAGCCCTGAGGGAATCCGTCCTGAATTGCACACGCACGAGATATTTGGGCATCAGGTTGGTGCCGGCGATCCTGTTTACCTCCGCCAGCCGCTCATTCCGTAGTGTATCATTCAGGTATTTCTCCACGATGAAAGACCCGATAGGCGCGGCCTGCGCGCTTCCATACCCGCCATTCTCCACAATGACAGCCACGGCGATCTTTGGGTTCTCACGGGGAGCAAAACAAACAAACCAGGAGTGATTGTGCAGCTTCAGCACACGCCCGTCGATACGCTGCTTGTTCTCTGCCGTACCCGTCTTACCGCACATGTTGATCCCCGGTATCCGCGCCGAACGGCCCGTCCCGATCTCGATCACATCCTGCATACCGCTGTGTACCACGTTGAAAACCTCATCGGATATATGCGTCACCGGCTCATGCTTCACATGGTATCTGCCCAGGACAGTATCCGCCCCCTGCGCGTCATCGATGCTCTTTACAAAATGAGGCGTATAATAATACCCCTTATTGGCGACAATACACATCGCATTGGCCATTTGCAGGGGAGTTACATTCATTTTATCCTGCCCGATACCCATGGTGACCATGGAGCAGGAATTCCAGTTCCGGTTGTAATCTTTATCATAAGCAGCCGTATCGGGTATATTACCGCCGTCCTCGCTGGGCAGGTCCACCCCGATGCGATGCCCCAGCCCAAAGGCGTTCACATATTCCTTCCATTTCATCAGTCCCTTCCGGACACTGTGATATTCCGGATTGTCGATGGTCAGCCGGAACGTATTACAGAAAAAAGAGTTGCAGCTATGCGCAATAGCCAGCCGGAGATTGGCCGCATGTCCCGCATTGTGCTCATCACATCTTACCACGAGGTTGTTACATGCCAGATAAGCTCCCAGACAATTGATACCGCTGTTTTGATTGATCACCCCCTCATCCAGCCCTATCAGCGCGCCGATAGGCTTATAGGTCGAGCCCGCCGGATATTGACCCTTGATAGCACGATTGAACATAGGCCCCGAAACATCCAGCGCCAGACGGGCATAATTGGCTTGCTTCTCGGGACCCGTCAGTGAATTGGGATCGTAGTTGGGCCCCGAAGCCATAGCGAGAATGCCGCCCGTGGAAGGCTCCAGGGCAACGATGGCCCCTGTCTTGCCCGACAACAGCCGTTCGGCCAGCTGCTGCAGATCGATGTCCAGATACGTACGAAGGTTCTTACCCGCAATAGCAGGCGTATCCAGGTTCTTGTCCTGGTAATGGCCCACCAGCCTGTTCTTATTATCTTTTATCCAGAATTCGATACCCCGCTGACCCATCAGCACCCGTTCATAATACTGTTCCAACCCGGACCTGCCCACATAGTCCCCCAGCTGGTAAAAATTATTCGACCTCCGCAGGATGGAAGAGTCTACCTCTCCTACATATCCCATGATATGAGCAGCCGCGTTATAAGGATATACCCGCACAGGACGCTCCTGCAGGTTGAAGCCGGGGAATTTCCAGATATTCTCCTCCAGCCGCGCATACATATCCGGCGGCAGCAGGTCCTCGAAGATCGTAGGCCGGAAAGGCCCGTTCTTGACCCGCGCATCCAGCACCCGGCTCCGGAACTCGGCGGTGTCGATACCCACCAGCTGACATAAATAGGCCGTGTCGATATTCTTTACCTGGGCAGGCGTGACCATCAGGTCGTACAAAATGGTATTGTTGAGGATGGCTCTCCCTTTCCGATCGTAAATGATCCCACGGGAGGGATAGATGCTCTTCCGGAAAAGGGCATTCTCCTGCGCCTGCTGCTGGTACTTTTTAGAGACAATTTGCAGATGGAATAATTGCGCCGCAATGATCAGGAACATCCCCGCGAAGATCAGGCGTATGATATTACTACGGGATTGGTTAAATACAGGCATAGACGAGTAACGACCTCCAACGGATTACAAAGTACGGCATATTAACGTTGACGGCAAGGCAAATCATATAGTATTTGTCCTGAATTTCTGTTTGCGGAAGAACAATAGTTCCGTCAGCAGCACCAGCAATAAGCTCACCGCCGTCGAAGCAATGACCTTACCCAGGAAATACAGGAACGATCCAAAGCTCATCCATTCGAGCAATACCAGCCAGGTATGATGCAAAAGAGTCAGAACGAGGACATAAGTGGCATAAGGGGCCCATCCCATACTGACGATGGAAGGGGAGATATAGTTCTTGTCGGCGCCTTCCTGTGTAATTAGGAGCCCGATGACAAAAGGCCTGACATAAGCGATCAGCGTACAGGCAGCGGCGTGAAGACCGGGGGTCTTGCTGAAATAGTCCAGACAAAGACCAAAAATAAAGCCGATAAGGGTCAACGCCGCCCTGGACAGGCTAAAGGGCAGCCAAAGGATATATAAATAGTACAGATACGGGGTGATAAACCGGTGAAGAGGAGGCATCTTGAAAAGAATGAACACCTGTACCAGGATGAACAAAATAAACCGGATCGTATTTTTCAGCAGCTCGCTCATTGCATTTTTTTACTGGTCGAATCCTCTATACGTCGTTGCTCATCGAATTGTGTATTGTCGATAACATACGCATATTCAATATTAAAGAAGTTTGTCGACGGCCTCACCTTCAACGTGTAGAAATTGGTGGCATTATCCGGCACTATCTCGTAGACCGTACCTACCATAAGATTGGCCGGGAAAAGGGAAGAGGTCTGGCTGGTAAGGATGGTATCCCCTTTGGCAACCTTGGCGCTCTTGGGAATATCCTTTAACGTGACGAAAAGGACACTGAGCCCATCCCATTCGATGGTGCCCCTTTCCCCGCCATTCTTCAATTTGACCACCACCTTGAACTGAGGATGCAGCATGCTCATCACGGTGGCAAAGTTCTCGCTGACATTGACGACCCTCCCTACGATGCCCTGTGGGCCCATTACCCCCATATTCGGGCGAACCCCCTGTGCAAAACCGCGATGGATGGTTAGATAATTGGGCTGCTTTAACGCCGTGCTGCTGCCGACCACCTTTGCCTCCAGATAAGCATATTTCAGGATGCTCCGGCCAGAATCCACCTTTATCGTATCCCTGATCAGCCTCCTGTTCGAATCCGGCGCTTCATAGTTATCCTTCAGCAGCTGGCGGAGATGCGTATTCTCCTGCACAAGGGCCTCGTTGGTCCTTTTGAGCTGGAAATAATACTCGATGCCATTGTATTTTTCGTTGATCCTGCCGGTGATCTCCGTACTGACGTTCATAAAGGCGGCTTCGTGGAACTTGTTATAGCGAAAGAGAAAGGACAGGGCTATTATCTGCAACACCAGGAAGAAGAGGAAGTTAAAATGCCTTCTGATGAAGAGAAAAACGTTACGCACCGCTGTGTAGTTTTTTTCGGAGTTCTGGT
Organism: Puia sp.; assembly: GCA_035545935.1. Classification (GTDB taxonomy): domain Bacteria; phylum Bacteroidota; class Bacteroidia; order Chitinophagales; family Chitinophagaceae; genus Puia. The sequence goes on from DASZXP010000053.1 coordinate 82,110, forward strand.
TCTGGTTTTAAATAGGTCTGATGTCCGTCCGGCCGGCATCCTGATCTTGCGAAGCTATCGCATGACAAAGGGGTAGCGGTCGTAATTCTTCAGCGCAATGCCAGTGCCCCGGACCACGCTTTTCAGGGGATCGTCGGCAATATGCACGGGTAGCTTGATCTTTTGGCTGAGACGTTTGTCCAGTCCGCGCAACAGGGCGCCACCTCCTGTGAGGTACAGACCCCGGCGGTAAATATCGCCAGCCAGCTCGGGAGGGGTTGTTTCCAGGGCTTTCAAAATAGCTTCTTCTATCTTGAAGATACTTTTATCGAGGGCTTCGGCTATCTCCTGGTAGCTGACCATGATCTGCTTGGGGATCCCCGTTACCAGGTCCCGTCCATTGACAGGGATATCATCAGGAGGATTGTCCAGGTCTTTTAATGCAGCGCCGATCTGGATCTTTATCTGCTCAGCCGTCCGCTCGCCTATCAGCAGGGAGTGATATCTGCGGAGCGCTTCCATGATGTCGGCCGTAAATTCATCACCCGCTATACGGATGGACTGGTCGCAGACGATACCCGCCAGGGCGATAACGGTGATGCCGGTGGTGCCACCGCCGATGTCGATGATCATATTACCTACCGGCTCTTCCACATCGATGCCGATACCCAGCGCAGCTGCCATGGGTTCATGTATCAAATAGACCTCCTTGGCCCCGGCCTGCTCCGCGCTGTCCCGGACAGCCCTTTTTTCCACTTCGGTGATGCTGGAAGGTATACAGATCATCATACGCCAGCTGGGAGGGAAGAGCGGCTTCTTGGGATAGATCATCTTGATCATCTCCCGGATCATCAGCTCCGCGGCATTGAAGTCGGCAATAACGCCGTCCTTCAGAGGTCTCACCGTACGTATGCTTTCATGCGTCTTTTCGTGCATCATCAGCGCCCGCTTGCCAACAGCCAGCACGGTCTTCGGATTATTGCGATCCAGCGCTACGATGCTGGGCTCATTCACCACAATTTCATCGTTATGTATGATGAGGGTATTGGCGGTACCCAGGTCCATGGCTATTTCTTGCGTAAGGAAATTGAATAATCCCATTTTAGTATAAAGGTCAGATTTTTGAATTTCGGCGATATTGAGCCCCGGGGCCGCCCGGCCGGTTTGCCGACGGTCCCCTCTTCCATCTGGACAGCAAAATTGAAGGAAATAATTTGAATTACAAAGGTGAAGCCCTTGATTCATCGGATTATTTTCCACAGGACCTTAACTGCCAAATTTATTTTTGGAGACTATCTTCAAAGGGTAAAACTCAAGGTACAAAACGAAAAAAATGCTAGTTGCGTATGTCGAAGCCCAACCTTTTCTCCATCCCGGCATCCAGCCGCGGCAGCCTTTTCCTTTCGATGAGAAAACTGATAAGCGCAGCCACTTCTTTGAAGATATGATGTCTGAGCAGGGCGCCGCTAAGATAGTCCTTACCCGTGCTGCCGCCAGTCCCAATGCGGGTTCCAATGGTTCTTTGGACCATGTTCATATGACGATAGCGCCAGGTGCTGAGCTGCTCGTCGATGTCTAAAAGTTGATGCAACACCTGGAAGGGTAGCTGTAGAATGGGATACCCTCTGTACAGCATGATAAATAAAGCAGCACGGCAGGCGGATGGGGAAAGCTGGCGGTTCTCAGCGAATGGGCCATCCGGTGAGAGGCCACCGAAGAATACTTTGTCGAAGAAAGGGAGGTTGGACTTTTCGTTTGGGGCCAAAGACGCCTGGTAGCGTTGCCGGTAATCCTCCCAAAAGGCAGTCCCGGGGTCGAAAGGCATCCGCTCCAGCCATTTGTTCACCAATTCGAGCAGCGAATGGTCCTTTTCAGCCTGTTGGATGATATCTATTTCGGGTTGCCGCAGCTGGGAGATATAGTACTGCTGACCATGCCGATGCTCGTATTTCAACCCCAGACGGGCTTCCAACAGCTTGAACTGCCAGCTCTGGAAGCCGGAGGCGGGCCGAAGCAGATCCCGGAAATCCAGGAAATCCATAGGGGTCATGGTCTCCATGACATCGATCTGATGGACCAGCACCTTTAGGATGGTCCCGCAACGGCCCAGACGGTGAACGACGGTCTGTAGCTCGGGGGAATTGTCATTCATGGGCTGCCGCATGATGCCGATGACAGAATCCGTCTCGAACAACAGCTGCTTGAACCAAAGCTCATAGGTCTGATGGATGACGATAAACAACATCTCGTCATGGGCCATCTCTCCCCTCCCGAGGCTTTCGGGATGTTGCGCGTCCAGGATCTTGTCCAGCTGCAGGTAGTCGCCGTAATGGATTTCTTTAGACATATTTATAAGAATTCATAGCCGATGTCCCGCCGGTAGTATATCCCTTCGAAATACACTTTCTCCAGCACATCCCTCGACTTGTCGACGGCCTCATATACCGTCTCGGCAAAGGAAGTCACACACAGGACACGGCCTCCGCTGGTGACCACCTGTCCCTTGTCCTCCCTGGTGCCGGCATGGAATATCAGGCTGTCGGGAGACAATGGCTCCTCCAGCCCGCTGATGGGATAGCCCTTTTCATAGCTTCCCGGATAGCCGCCGCTGACGGCTACGATCGTACAGGCAATACGCGGGTCCATCTCGATCCTGACCTCGTCCAGCCGCTGTTCCGCCACGGCCTGGAAAAGCTCCACCAGGTCGTTCTTCAGACGGGGCATGACCACCTCCGTCTCGGGGTCACCCATGCGGCAGTTGTATTCGATGACCAGGGGCTCATCCTTTACCTTGATGATCCCGATAAAGATAAAACCCTTATAGTCGATGTTCTCTTGCACCATGCCCTGCACCGTGGGTTCGATGATGCGCTGTGTTATCTTGGCCATGAATGCGTCGTCCGCAAAAGGTACGGGACTGACAGCGCCCATCCCTCCCGTATTCGGTCCCTTGTCCCCTTCTCCCACCTGTTTGTAATCCTTTGCTTCCGGCAGGATCACAAAATGTTTCCCATCCGTCAGCACAAAAACAGATAGCTCGATGCCATACAGGAACTCTTCTACGACCACCTTGCTGCCCGCCTCTCCAAACTTGTTGCCCTGCAGCATCAGCTCGAATTCAGCCACCGCCTCGATATGATTTTGACAAATGACAACCCCTTTCCCGGCAGCCAGCCCATCAGCCTTTAACACGATGGGCAGCGAATGCTGCTGCAGGTAGGCGATCCCTTCCGTATAATTATCCAGGTTGAACTCACGGTAGGCGGCCGTCGGGATCCCATGCCGTTGCATGAACTTCTTTGAAAAGGCCTTGCTGCCTTCCAGGAGGGCGCCCCGTGCCGACGGACCGATAACAGGTATCTCTTTCAGTTCAGGGTCTGCCGCAAAAAAGTCCACGATACCTTTTACAAGCGGCTCTTCCGGACCGACAATAACCAGCGTGATCTTCTCCCTGGTACAGAACTTTTTGATGCCTTCGAAATCTACGGGCGAGAGGTCCACATTGGTGCCGCACTGGGCCGTGCCGGGGTTGCCAGGCGCGATAAACAAGGCGCTGCAGAGGGGGCTGCTGACCAGCTTCCAGGCCAGCGCGTGCTCCCTGCCCCCGGAGCCTAACAGTAAAATATTCATGGGCCCGAAATTCGCGCTTCAAAGGCATATTTCGAAAAAGAATTTTACCGGCGGCTGGCCACCCGCTCGTCACACCGGCCCGCCACGTCATGGACGGGTTTCGTCCCTGAATGAGCCCTGTTCGTTGCCATTAAATAGTATCAACGGTAGCCCGTACCGGATTTATCTGTATTTTAGGCTCCAATAATAAAAAGCATGAGTCAACCCTCCGCCCGGACAGGCAAGCATTCCAAAGCGCTGTATGTTCTTTTTTTGACCGAGATGTGGGAACGTTTTGCCTTTTATCTTATCAACGGGATACTTCTTATCTATCTCATGGATAGCAGGCTGAAAGGCGGCAAAGGCATGGACGACAGCACCGCCGCCGACATCACGGGCACCTTTCTCGCCCTGATCTGGCTACCCCCCTTTATAGGCGGGCTTATCGCCGACCGCTACCTGGGCTATATCAAGTCCATTTTCATCGGAGGCTCCCTGCTGGCCGCCGGCTACCTGGGGCTCACCCTCCCGGGAGATACGGCCATGTATGTTTCTTTGGGGTTGGTCATCGTCGGCAACGGCTTTTTCAAACCCAATATCAGCACTCTGCTGGGCAATATCTATAACAGGGAAGACCTGAAACCCCTAAAGGACAATGCCTATAATATATTTTATATGGGTATCAACATCGGCGCCCTTTCCTGCAACCTCGTCGCCGCCTATCTCCGCAATAAATATGGCTGGCGCGCTGCCTTCGCCGCGGCCGGAGTTGGTATGATCATTTCCCTGATCACCTTTGGCCTCAACCTTTCAAAAGTGCGCGAAGGCAATGTCCTCAAGCCGGCCCAGCCCGAGGATATGCCCCTGTCCAGGATCAGTCTCTACGTCTTTCTCCCCGCCATCATTGCCGCCCTAATAGGTTTTTACGCCCCATCCTGGCTCTTCCATACCACCCTGATGGGCAAACCCTCCAACGACGCCTTTATCTTTGCCTGCGTACCCGTCATCGGCTATTTCATTTCCCTCTGGGTCAAGGCCAGAGGAGAGGATAAAAAAGGCATCGGCGCCCTGCTCTTCATCTTTGCGGCCAGCGTCATCTTCTGGTCCCTATACTACCAGAACTTTACGGCGTATTCCCTCTGGGCCCAGCGTCACACGGACAGGACACTGACGTCCCCTGTTATTAGCAAGGTGGCTGACTCACTGGGCCTGATGGAGACAGTCACGACCACCCCTCGGCCAATGGATAGCCTGGACCAGCACCTGATGCCCGTCAAGGACGATAGCGGTCATGCGGTAAAGACCATGGGACCCGATCCCTATTATAATAATGTACCAAAAGAACAATGGCCCCCATCCGGACAAGGACAGAAGCTGGCCAATGCAGAGCTATACCAGTCCATCGGTCCATTCTTTATCGTGACCCTCACTCCCTTGCTCGTGCTCCTGTTCGGCTGGCTGCGGCGACGAAGACTGGAACCTACCACACCCGAAAAGTTCGGCATAGCTCTTTTTATTTCGGGCCTTTCTTCCCTATGGATGGTATTTGCCGTCCTGTCCGTTTCTTCCATCTATCAATTCAAGGTCTCGCCGGCATGGCTCTGGGGCACCTATTTCCTGGTGACGGTGGCCGAAGTATTCCTGAGCCCCATGGGTCTGTCCCTGGTATCCAAGCTGGCGCCGCCCCGGCTGACCTCGCTGCTGATGGGCGGATGGTTCCTCACCATGTCGCTGGGTGGAAAGTTCGCCGGACTGATGACCAGCTCCTGGGACAAGTTCACCGATAAAAAGGTATTTTTCATCATCTGGTTCGTTGCCGGCACCATCGGCAGCGTCCTGATCTTTAGCCGCATCAAATCCCTGAACCGCATCGTCCGTGAAAAAACAGGCGAAGCCTAACCCCATAAAAGACCTCAAATATGGCTGAAAAAAAATTCCAACCTTTCGTCAGTGCGGATACGCAGATGAAGGAATTCACCCTCAAGGCGGTGCTCATGGGTAGTGTCTTTGGCATCCTCTTCGGCGCCTCTACCGTGTATCTTGCCCTCAAGGCGGGTCTCACCGTGTCGGCCTCCATACCCATTGCCGTACTCGCCATCACCATCGGTAGGAGACTTTTCAGGACCACCATATTGGAGAACAATATCATCCAGACCACCGGCAGCGCCAGCGAAAGCATCGCCGCGGGCGTGGTATTTACCCTGCCGGGATTCTTTTTTCTCTCCTCCGCGGATTCTGCCGGCTACTTCAATTACGCCGTCATCTTTATACTATCCATCTTCGGCGGCATCATGGGTACCCTGCTAATGATCCCTTTACGCCGGAGCCTCATCGTAAAAGAACATGAGACCCTGCCCTATCCCGAAGGGACAGCCTGCGCCTCGGTGCTCATCGCGGGCGAGAAAGGTGGAAGCTTCGCCCGTACAGCTTTCCAGGGACTGGGCTTCGCCTTTGTGTATGCGCTGCTGCAAAAAATGTTTAAGGTCATTGCCGACACGGTCCTTTTCGATACGGTGAAATACAAGTCGCTCAATAGAATATTCCCCTCCGCCCAGGTATCCGCCGACATCACTCCCGAATACATGGGTCTGGGCTATATCGTGGGACCCCGCATCGCCGGCACCCTGGTAGCAGGCAGCGTGCTGAGCTGGCTGGTCATGCAGCCCCTGCTGGCATCATTGGTCAACCCCGTGGTCATTGCCTTGCAGGAGATAAAGCTGGGCTTCCTGAAAGACATTGATACAGCCGGTGGTCCTGGCGGATGGGACCCCGTCACCCGGACCTTCGCGGACCCCGCCTCCGCTATTTATCGCGCATATATCCGTCAGATAGGAGCCGGCGCCGTAGCCATGGGCGGACTCATCACCCTCATAAAGACCATTCCTACCATCGTATCCTCCTTTTCTGAAAGCATCGGATCAGTAAAAGAAAAAGGCACGGACAGCCGCGTACGCACCGAAAAGGACCTTTCTCTCAAGATCGTATTGTTCGGTAGCCTGGCCCTGGTGCTCCTCATCGCCTGTCTCAGCATCATCCCCGGAGACAACTTCTTCAGCCGCCTGCTCATAGGCGTACTGATCCTCATCTTCGGCGCCTTCTTCGTCACCGTCGCATCCCGTATCGTAGGGCTCATCGGATCTTCCAACAGCCCCGTCTCGGGCATGACCATCGCCACGATCATGGGTACCTGCCTGATATTCCTGGCAGTTGGCTGGGGTGGTAAAGGATATGAAGCCATGGCCCTGGTAGTAGGAGGGATGGTCTGTATCGCCGCCTCCAATGCCGGCGGCACCTCCCAGGACCTGAAGACAGGCTTCCTCGTAGGCGCAACACCCAAATACCAGCAGTTGGCGCTTTTCATCGGCGTCATCGTCTCCGCGCTGGCCGTCGGCTTTACCATAAAAATACTGGACATACCCAACGCCGCCCTAAAAGCCCAGGGCATCCAGCATGCCATAGGAAGCACCTATAATGCCCCTCAGGCCACCCTGATGGCCACCCTGATCAAAGGTATACTATCCAGGAACCTCGACTGGAATTTCGTGCTGGCAGGAGCCTTCCTCGCCCTGGTAATGGAACTATGCGGCGTACGCGCCCTCAGCTTTGCCATCGGCGTATACCTTCCCATCTCAACAACCCTGCCCATCTACATAGGAGGCGTCATCCGCGGCATCGCCGATAAAGTCAAAAAAAGAAAAGGTATTATTGGCAGGGAAGGAGAGGAAGACCTGGAAAAAGGCAACCTTTTCGCCACAGGCCTGGTGGCCGGCGGCGCACTGATGGGAGTGATCTTTGCCTTCCTTAATATACCGGATAAAGTAGTGGAGTTCCTGAAAAAGCTTAGCCTCGAAGACCACCTGAAAGGACCGCTCGGCCAGAGTGGTTATTATGTGCTAGGGATTGCACTCTTTACCTTGATGGGTTATATCCTCTACCGGGTAGCTGTTTCACAGGAAAAGTCAAACACCTTATAAAGGAACGATCCCCCCTGAGAAAGGCCTCCTTATAAATTCCGGATGCTCCTAAGAACGACGATGCGGGGACCTGTTGCGCCCGGAGCCAGCTGCGTATTCATGGTCGCACCCGTATCGAAGTACCGGATTGCCACATGCGCATCGACAGTTATATGCTTGAATTCGGCGGGTAAATTTTGTGGGCTCAACGCAGCATGATCGTTGTCCGTCCGTATATAATAGCCAATGCCATCCGCGGCCGGGTCGCCGCCATACAACACCTGCCCCGTCACCTCCGCATTGCCGGGTTGAATGGACTCCTTGTTACAGGCAGCCAGTGCCAATACTGCCGCTAAAAGAAATAATATCTTTCTCATAGATTGCTCGCTTAGGGTTAAGCATCTGTCCATAGACGAACCACAGGTCCGTCGTCCGAAGGACAATAATTAGACATAATACTTGACAAACCCCGAAACCCGGGCGTTGCACTAAAAATGTTAATTCATCTTGAAAGGAACGATCATCTCGAAGATGGGAATATTGACCTCGAAGCTCTTTTTGTTGTTGAGGTTCTCCATGGTATAGCTGCCGAACATCTTGCCCATTTCCGTACGGAGATTACAGCCGCTGACATATTGATATCGCTCGCCGGGGTTCAGAATGGGTTGAACGCCAACCACTCCTTCTCCTTCTACCTCCCGGTAGCTCCCATTGCTATCGAAGATATGCCAATGACGGCGATGCAGCTTGACGGAAAAATTGTTATGATTCTCGATGGTGATGCGATAGGCAAACATATACTCTCCCGAAAGCGGATTGGAATAATCCGGCTGGTAGAACGTCTCCACGCTCACCTCCACGCCTTCCGAGATCTTGTTTGCCATTCTAGCAATTTTCTTTAAAAATAATCAAAATGTACCTGTATGAAAAGTAATGTTTACAATTTAATGACCCTGCTATTAAATTGGGCGTAATTTTGCGGCCAAATTCAGCATATGAAGATAGCAGTCGCAAAGGGTGATGGCATCGGTCCTGAAATAATGGACGCCGTATTGAACATTTTCAACGCAGGGAAAGTACCACTCGAATATAGTTTTGTAGATATGGGTAAATGGGTGTTTGACAAGGGCTTTTCCAATGGGATGACACCCGAAGCCAAACATGCCATCGAAGAATTGGGGATCTTGTTCAAAGGCCCTATGGAAACGCCCAAAGGCAAGGGCGTGAAGAGCGTGAACGTAACGGCCCGCAAGACCTGGAACACCTATGCCAATAAAAGGGTCTTCCAGACGCTGCACGGGGTCGACACCGTATTTTCCAGGGCGGGCATCCCCATCGACATTACCATCGTCCGCGAGAACATCGAAGATACCTATGGCGGCATCGAACACATGCTGACCCAGGACGTAGCCCTGAGCCGCCGTTTTATCACCCGCCCCGGCAGCCTGCAGGTGATCAAATATGCCTTCGAAATGGCCAAGAAAAAAGGCGCCCGCCGCATCACCTGCGGACACAAGGCGAATATCATGAAGCTCACGGACGGACTTTTCCTGGAATGCTTCCAGGAGGTAGCCAAGGAATACCCGGAATTGAACGCCGACGATGTCATCGTCGACGACCTGGCCATGAAGCTGGTGGTCCGTCCCCAGGAGTTCGACGTAGTCGTGCTTACCAACCTGCAAGGCGATATTATCTCCGACCTTTGCGCAGGACTGGTGGGAGGCCTGGGATTCGCCCCATCGGCCAATATAGGGGATCATATCGCCATTTTCGAGGCCGTACATGGAACGGCCCCCGACATTGCCGGGAAGAATATCGCCAACCCCACGGCCTTGCTGCTCAGCGGTATATCCATGTTACGCCACCTGGGCCTGATGGAAAATGCCGCCATTATAGAGAATGCATTGCTGTACACCCTGGAACAAGGCATCCATACAGGCGATTTCGGCGACAAGAACACCCCCTCTCTCGACACCACCGGCTTTGCCGCCGCCATTATAAAAAACTTCGGCAAGACGCCGGAACATATGGCCAGACCCCTGCTGCCCAATATGCCCGTCACCCAGACAGCCTTCAAGCTCACCCGCAACGAAATGATGGTATCCGAGGAAACACAGAAAGAATTCATCGTCGGAGTAGACCTTTTTATCGAAAGCTCCGAACAGCCCGAGACCATCGCCAGACGCTGCCAGCGTCACGCAGGCGTAAAGTTCAATCTCATCAACATCAGCAACAGGGGCACACAGGTATGGCCCACGGGTTCCGTCTATACCAACCTGGTAAACCAGTATAACGTACGGTTTGAAAGCATCGACGGGTCGCCCCTCAACCAGCAGGATGTGCTGGGCCTTTATGTAAGTCTCAGCGGGGATTTTAAGATCTGCTCTTCGGAGCTCCTCAATATGTGGGGAGATAAAAAAGCCTATTCGCTTGCACAGGGCCAGTAGCGCTGCTCTCAGCCGACAAATTAGAAAAATAAATATCACAATAATTAGGTGTTTTCCTTAGTACGTTTGGCATGAAATTGGCTCCGTGAATACGATTTTTTTCCTGCAGGTCGCCTTATTCCAATGAAGTTTTACCGCCCTTTTCCCATTGCTGTAGAATAAGCTTTTAAAGCTGTTCAACCTCTATTTGCCTATCCAAACCTATCAAAAAGTCACAAATGAAACATCTGTCCAAACTGTTTCAGGCAGTCGTGCTCTGTCTGTCAGTTTCCCTCCTGGTACCTGGCGTGATCCATGCTCAAAAGCGTACCCTTACGGCTCATGCATCGACACCGATCGATGACAAAATTGGAGGCTTCTATACCTCCCTGCCCGCAAGCTACAACACTGGCAGTAAAAGTTACCCACTCCTGATCTTTGTACACGGAATAGGCGAAATAGGCGCCGGTGATGCAGCCTCCCTGCCCGCCGTGCTGAAGAACGGCCCCCCCATGCAGATCAACTCGGAGGTCAACAGCGGCAAAGACGCCAATTTCCCCGACCCCGTTGTCGTCAACGGTAAATCCTACGAATTCATCGTCGTCTCCCCCCAGTTCAACCAATGGCCTTCATGGGCCGGCGAAGTCGATGCCATGAACGACCTCATAGATTATTGTGAAAAGAACTATCGGGTGGACGCCTCCAAAATATATATGACCGGCCTTAGTATGGGCGGCGGCATCACCTGGGACTGCGCAGGCTCTACCAGCAATAACCGGCTGGCAGGCGTGGTAGTGGTAGCAGGGGCTTCCGCCCCCAGCGCCGGCGCCGTAGGCCAGCTTGTCAAGGAACACCTGCCGGTATGGGCTACGCACAACCTGAATGATCCCACAGTGGCCGAGTCGAATACCACCGGCTGGGTCAGCCAGATCAATGCCGCAGGCGCCAATCCGCAAGCGCTGATGACCATCTTCAATGCCTCCGGACACGGCGGCTGGCTGCAGACCTATGGAGCTCCCGGCACACCCGGCATCACCAACAGCTCGGGACAAAACGTCTATCAATGGATGCTCCAATACAAACGTAGCGGAGACAATGTCGTCCTCGACAACGGCAGCACCACCCAGGCGCCGCCTACCGTCAGCGCCGGCACCAACCAGACGATCACCCTCCCGGCCGCCAGCGGCACATCCGCGGCAGCCACCTCCACCAGCACCACCCTCACCGGATCGGCCTCTACCAGCGGCAGCATCGCCAGCTACCAATGGACACAGGTCAGCGGTCCCAATACAGCCACCTTCGGCAACGCCAAAGCCGCCTCATCTTCCGTCGCCGGACTGATACAAGGCACTTATGTATTCAAGCTCACTGCCACCGATAATGTGGGACAATCCGCCAGCGCCCAGGTTACCGTGACCGTCAATGCTGCAGCAGTGACCACCGTATTCACCGTTAACGCAGGCGCCGATGTCACCATCACCCTGCCTACCAATAGCGCCAAACTCACCGGCGCCGCTACGGTAAAAGGCGTAACCCTTGCCACCACCAGCTGGAAACAGGTCAGCGGCCCCAATACGGCCAGCATCACCAACGGCGGCACCATCACACCTACAATGGGCAATCTGGTAGCAGGCACCTATGTCTTCCAGGTCACCATCACCAGCACTTCCGGCGGGACCACTTCCGACCAGATGACACTCAAGGTCAATCCGGCCACCGTATTCACGGTCAGCGCAGGCCCCGATGTCACCATCACCCTGCCTACCAATAGCGCCAAGCTCACCGGCGCAGCCACGGTACAGGGCGTAACCCTCGCCACCACCTCCTGGAAACAGGTCAGCGGCCCCAATACAGCCAGCATCACCAACGGCGGCACCATCAGCCCCACGATGGGCAACCTGGTAGCAGGCACCTATGTCTTCCAGGTCACCATCACCAGCACCTCCGGCGGGACTACTTCCGACCAGATGACACTCAAGGTCAATTCAGCCACCGTATTCACGGTCAACGCAGGTCCCGATGTCACCGTCACCCTGCCTGCCACCAGCGTTAAGATATCTGGCGCCACCGCTACCGTAAAAGGCGTAACCCTCGCCTCCAGTAAATGGACACAGGTCAGCGGCCCCAATACGGCCGGTATCACCAACAGCGGCACCATCAGCCCCACGATCAGCAACCTGGTAGCCGGTACCTATGTTTTCAAGATCACCATCACCAGCACTTCCGGCGGAACTACTTCCGATCAGATGACCCTGACGGTCAACGCCGGCGCGGTAGCCACGGTATTCACCGCCAATGCCGGCCCCGACATCTTTATCACGCTGCCCACCAATAGCTGGAAGATCGTAGGCACCTGCGTCGTAAAAGGCGTAACGGTAGCCACCTGTAAATGGAAACAGGTCAGCGGCCCCAGCATGGCAGCCATCTCCGGCGGCGGCTCGGTCAGCCCCGTAGTCAGCAACCTCATCGCGGGCACCTATGTCTTCGAAGTGGATATAACAAGCACGACAGGCCTCGTCACCTCCGACCAGATGACGCTCAAGGTCAATCCGGCCAGCACTTCCTCTTCAGGCAACGCCACGGCCACCAACGGGCTAAACCTCGCAGACAGCAGCGCCAGCATCTCCAATCTAACGCTCTATCCCAACCCCGTATCGGTAGGACAACAGGTAACAGTGGAAGGTTCAGGCGTAAAGACCGGCACCATAATGATCAGCATCTACGACATCAGCGGCAGACTGGCAAAACAACAGGCCGTGGAAAATACATCAGCAACTTATTTCCATCAATCCATCTCCACCTCCGGACTGGTCAGCGGTACGTATATACTGTCCCTATCCAGCGGCAGCGCGACCCTGAAACAATTCAAGCTTGTCGTTCAATAAAACCATATTCGTAAAAGCCAGGCCGAAGCCTCCCGAAAGGGGGGCTTTTTTTATGGTAGCGACTTTTTACGGTATGCGACGCGAAATGATGATCAGGATGAGTACGCCCAGGATCACAAAAATACAGAGGGATAAAAAGTGGATGCTTTGATAAAGCCGCTCCTTCCTGTCGAGATCGGCTTGTTGCTGCGGGTCGGCATCCTCGTCATCCGGATGCGCTCTCTCGGCCACACGGGCTTTGATATAAAAGACAAAGCTGATAAGCGTGACGAGCGCGCTGACGATGGCAAGTACCACGAGGATAGCAAGCATTACCCACCGGCCTTTTTAGAAGAGCTATAGTTGTTTTTCAGGAGCCATTGAAGGATCTTATCCCGCTGGTCGCCCTGCACGAGGATGAGGCCATCCTTTACAGAGCCGCCGGTGCCGCAATGAGCCTTTAATTTCTTTCCCAGCTCCTCCAGATCCTCCGTCCGTCCCAGAAACCCTTCCACAAGGGTCACGGCCTTGCCGGCCCTTTGCTTCGTATCCAGCTTGACACGCAGCTTTTGCGCGCGGGGCGCCAGGGTCTCTTCCTGGGGGACATCCTCCTCTATTCTGAAATCCGGATTGGTGGAATAGACGATACCGCTGGAGTTGGGTTTCTTCTTGCTCATGGGTTGCTTACTTGTTTATGATGGCTTTCAAACTAAGGTCCAGGCTCCGCGCCTGGTGTATCAGCGCGCCGATGCTCACATAATCGACTCCTGTGCGGGCATAGTCCTCTACATTGTTCAGATTGATGCCGCCGCTGGCCTCCGTCTCATACCGCTCACCTATCAGCGCCAGCGCCTTGGACAACTGGCGGGGCGTAAAATTATCCAGCATGATGCGATCCACCAGCCCGACGCTCATTACACGCTCCACCTCCGCGATGCTGCGCGTCTCTACCTCTATCTTCAAATGAGGCTTGTACGTATTTCTGTATGCATTCGCCTTCTCGATGGCTTTTTCCAGGCTCCCCGCATAGTCGATATGGTTATCTTTC
>DASZXP010000054.1:0-36201 GCA_035545935.1 Puia sp.
AACAGGGCTATCATGACAGACAGAAAGCCCGCCATTGCCAATACCCACCAGCTAATGCCTACGTGATAGGTGTATCCCATTAGCCATTTGGACATGGCCCAATAAGCCAAAGGCGCCGCAAGGATGAAGGAAATGATCACCAGCTTGATAAAATCCTTTGATAGCAGCGCTGTGATCCCGGCTACGGAAGCTCCCAACACTTTTCGTACCCCTATCTCCTTTGTCCTGCTTTCGGCCATATAGGTAGCAAGTCCAAATAAGCCAAGACAGGAAATAAGAATGCTAAGTCCGGCAAACAATGCGGCTAAAGTGCCCTGTGCCTGTTCCCCCTCGAACTTCTTTTCATAGGCCTCGTCCACGAACTTATAGTCAAACGGATAGTCGGGGTTGTATCTTTTGAAGATGGCTTCCGTTCCCTTTATATTGGCCGAAGTAGGGTTCTTCCCATTTAATTTTATTTGTACTACATCAAAGGTCATGAATTTGCTCTTTGCACCGCAGATCAGTATCGGTCTTGTCGGCTCATAAGGGCTGGTGAGTATAAAGTCCTTAATAACTCCCACGATGTGCCAGTCGATGCCAAGGTCATTGACCCTTTGTCCTATCGGGTTTTTGAATTTCATCACTTTCAACGATGACTCATTTATGATCAGGCCTGTCGAGTCGGTGGGGAATTTTTTCAGATCGAAGTCCCGGCCCTGTATAAATTGCAAGCCCGCGGTAGCGCCCAGCCCTTCGTCACATAAATACCGGTCGAAGGTGGTGTTATCATTCGGGTCTTTCCCCTCCCAATTCTGGCCCCATCCATCGCTCCATCTTTCCGTCAATGGAGAGTTTGTTCTTGTAATGGAGGTGGCAATGCCTGATGATAACAATTCATTTTTTATCAAGGCATAGTTCCTGGGTATGTCACCCGTCATGAAATGGTAAATAAGGTTGTCCTTGTTATACCCTGTGGCTCTTTCGCGCGCATAGTCTATTTGTTCTTTTACGACGATGGTGCAAATGATAAGCATGATGGCGAAGGTGAATTGCAATACTACCAGCGCTTTTCTTGGCGTCACGAGGGCATGGGCCTTTCGGAACGTTCCTTTCAACACTTTTACGGGCCGGAAAGAGGATAGAAAGAAGGCAGGATAACTACCGGCCAATAACCCGGTGAAGAGGATAAATCCGATGAATGCGATCCAGGTATAGATGTTGTTGAAATCAATGGTCAGGTGTTTTTCCGTAAGCTGGTTGTAAGCAGGCAAACTGACCTGAACAAGGATGACAGCGACGAGGCCTGCCAGGGCAGCGAGAAAGACGGATTCTCCTATGAACTGGATAATAAGGACGCCTTTCCGGGCGCCTACTACCTTTCTTATCCCGACCTCCTTTGCCCTTTTTTCACTTCGGGCGGTGCTCAGGTTCATAAAATTGATGCACGCGATCAATAGTATAAATCCTGCGATGATGCCAAATAATTTTACAAAGGTGATGATGCCCCCGGAGTCTTCCACTCCATCGGTGAAATTCGAATATAGGCGCCAACGATCCAAAGGATACAAGAATAGCTCCCATTTCACGGCCTTCGACCCCTCGTCATACTTTTGTCTTAGGGTCCTTATTTTTGGCTGCGCAGAAGCAAGGCTTGTATGGGGCTTCAGCAGCACATAAGTAGAAATGCTGTTATCCCCCCAACCCAGGTCCTGGCCTTCGCCATACTTTATATACGACCAGGGTAATAAGTATTCAAAATCGAACCTTGTATTGTGGGGTATATCTTTTAGGATGCCTGTGACGACGAAATTGTCTTTATCCTTCAGTTTGATGGTCTTTCCCATCGCATCATCGTTGCCGAAGAGACTTTTGGCTGTCCTTTCGGTGAGCACGATGGAATGGGCATCATTCAGCGCTTTGGCGGGGTCGCCTTCCAGCATAGGGAAGCTGAACATCTGAAGAAAGCCGGTATCAACGGCAGTGCCGGATCTCATTATCTTTTTGTCGCCCACCGACAGCAAAATGGTCCCTTGTGATCTCACTCTTACGGCACGCTCTATCTCGGGCAGGTCTTTCTCCAGCGCGCGGGCCAACGGTGTGGATACGGTGTTCCAGCAGGAGAGCTTGTCGCTGGCGTTGAACCGTACGCGGTTCCATACTTCGTATATCCTGTCCTTGTTGGTATGAAACCTGTCATAGCCAATTTCGTCCCGTATCCATAGCCAGATGAGCATGGCGCTGGCCATGCCGACGGCCAATCCGGTGATGTTGATGCCTGAGATGGCCTTATTGCGAAGAAGGTTTCGGTATGCTACTTTAAAGAAATTCCTGATCATGGTAAAGGTTTGATCCAATAAAATGCCGTGTATTTATGTAGTTGATTAACAGTGCTGTATGGAGGTATTGTTCATGGGGATTTGTTCGCTTTCGATACAAGGAACTGTTCGCTTCCGGTACATTGGACCTGTCTATTCTTTTTCGATGGTCAGCACCTGCGCGGTATATGTTGTAGGGATAGTGACCGTAACGCCTTCTTCCATCAAGGTTTTCCCCATGAACGTGCCCAGCGTCTTATCCGTCTCGAAAGAATATATTTTATACCGGATCTGTGGCTGGAGGCATGGGATCTTAAACGTTCGTTGTTTGTCGGAGGAGCCGTTGCGATAGAAGAACATAAGCCCTCCCTGTTTTTCGGTGTTGATGCGATAGCAGCCGTCCCAATTATTGTCCGTAGGCCGATCGAAAATGTCATATAGTTCAAAATATTTTGAATATTGATATTTCGACTCCATCTGTTTTAAATAGTTGTTCCATTTATTATAGAACGTCAGCTGCCCGGGCGTCAATTTTCTCGGATCGCCTAACATCACCAGCGAGCCGGAGGCGAGGGAAAGGTAAGTGTATTTATAATTGGGGTAGTCCATGTACTGACATCCGATGAGCAGGGTGCTGTTGGGGATGACGCGTGCACGGTCGTAGATCATCTGGCGGATGGAAATAGCGCCGATGGGCCGGCTGAATTCGAGATTGGCCACCCAGTCGTAATCGGCATGTTCGATCAAGGCGTAATCCGCCATATTGTTCCTGCCCCATGTTTCAAATGTGCAATCGATCAATATCCCGGGAAATGCTTTTTGCAGGTAGTCCATCAATTGCATGCATCGCTGGTATATCACCCAATAGGACGATGCATGGTCGCGGTACAATTTCGAGCTGTTGGTCTCGTAATCCCCTGTCAGGTCAGGCTGATATACATAGGCGGAAGCAAGGATGGAGAGATCCAGTTTTACATAGGTCACGCCCAGCTCTTTTATATAGCCGGCTATGCGCTCCTTTATATAGTCATAATAGGGCGAGCCAAGCGACATCGTTTTCAAGGCGTCCCCCCATCGCGGGCCGTCCTGGTAGATCGCCATGCTATGCAGGTTGGCGATATTGCCTTTTTTATCTTTTATAATCCAGTCAGGGTGCTGTTGGGCAATATTGCTTTTAGCGTTGGCCCCCGCTATAGTAAACCAGATTCCCACCTGCATGCCTTTGCTTCGGATGTAGTCGCATACGGCCTGCAATCCATGGGGGAATTTGGAACTATCCGGTATAAAATCCCCTGAATATTTATACCAGCCTGCATCTATGATAAAGAGGTCGGTACCCGTTGCCGATAATTTATCCGCACAATCCCTGAGGAGCTTTTCATTAATGTCGTCTTCAAACGGCCTCCAGGTGTTATACAGGAACAGAGGAGTATGGCTTTTCGCATATATGCTTACGCCAAGATATTTCCTTACAAAATCCTTGTATCCGTCCTCGAAGCCATCCTGCCATTTCGGCGAATTGAACACATAAATAAATGTTTTCGGGCTGCTGAATGTTTCTCCGGGTCGCACCCAGGCCTTGAAAGGGAACGATTCGTCGATGTGACGCATGCCTATCTGTATGCGGCCATGCCTGGTCGTATAGATCTCCGTATTCTTTAGAACACCGGGCGCTTCGTTACCTAAAATGACGCCTTGCGCCGCGGAAAGGTTATAGAGCATAATGGCGGCGTCGTTATAGTCGCCTTTGTAAGGCAATCGTGTCAAATTGCTGCCGTAATTGTAATACACTTCATTCAGGTATTTGTCTACCACCTGGAAGTCCATGCTTTCGACATCGAGATCGGTCAAAGCGATGTCGGCGGTGCTTTTATTGAGGACCTTCAATTGCTTGCGTACGACCGGGAGGTCGGCATACAGTTCGTATACCAGCTGAATATAGACATTCGCGATCGGGGTCTTAAGCGTTACCGTCAATGTTTTTGTGTCGCTGCTGTCCTTTATGGAATGTTCTACATATCTGCAATTGAACCCATTGATCAGGCTGTCATTGATGCGGATGTTGAACTCTTCTGTTTTCGGGTTGGCGTAATTGCTATGGGCGGCTTTATTGACAAAGGTTTTTGTGACGAACCGGGCGCTGTCTTTCCGGAAATAGAACATCCTTGCTACCGCGTGGTTTTCGATGGTGATGGAGTCGGCCTGGGACCGGGCGGCTGTCGAAAGCAGTAATGTAAGGCAAAGCAGAAGGTAGACCTTCACGGGCAATATCTTTTTGATGTGAAGCATAGGCAGAGGGCCTGTTTTTGGTGAAAATAGGCCATTAATCGTATTCTAATTCCCTTAATTTCCTCAATTACCTATCTTCGGGACCGAAAAAAACAGATTTACCGCATATGACCAAGATCAACCCCTTTTTGCCTGTCCTGATGGCAGGATTTTTTCTTTTCACCGCCTGTGTTCCTACCAGTAAGTTCAATGCCTGTCAAATGGCGCTGTCGTCCGCGAGATATGACAGTACGCAATTAGCGGGTAAGGTAAAGGACCTGCAATCTTCCCTGGCGCAGGCGAATCAGGTGTCCAAAGACCAGCAGCAACGGATCGACTCCCTGTCGAAGCAGCTGGAGGATGCGCATCGCCAGCTGGCGGCTTTGAACAAGCAGGTAGAAGACCTGACGGCAAAGAACCATGATCTGTCGTCGGAGTCGGATAAACGGCTCTCGCTGCTGAGCAAGAGCAAACAGGACCTGGTCAGTCAGCAAGCCAGGCTGGAACATCTGCAGGCGTTGATGGATGCGCAGAAAAAAGCCATCGAGGCCATCCGGAAGAAGATGACGGATGCATTGGTAGGTTTCAAGTCGGATGAGCTGTCTGTCTCGATCAAGAACGGGAAGGTCTATGTGAGCCTGCAGGAAAACCTGCTCTTCCCTTCCGGCAGCGCGGTGGTCAACCCCAAAGGAAAGCTGGCGCTCGGGAAACTGGCGGAAGTGTTGAACCTGAACCCTGATATCACCGTCGACATCGAAGGACATACGGATTCCATTCCCATCCACGGCAAATACCAGGACAACTGGGATCTCAGCCTGGCGCGTTCTGCCTCCATCGTACGTATCCTGACCATCGATTATAAGGTGGAGCCCAAGCGGGTTATCGCCTCGGGACATAGCCAGTATGATCCTGTGCAAGCGAACAGCACACCAGAAGGCAGGGCGCAGAACAGGAGGACGGATATCATTCTTTCTCCCAAGCTGGATGAGCTATACAGGTTGCTGCAGACGCCGGATAATATGTAGGTTAATCCACGCTGCACAGGTATTCGACGTCAAACTTGCCATCCAACGAAACGATCGGGCCCATGACCCCATAGTTGCCCGGGAAGGAGAGGGGAAGATCATGCGTGTTGTATGCCGTGGCCCGGAAGCCATTGCTCAGACTGTAGTTTGTACAGAGGAACATCCATATTTTATTGGTGCGCAGCAGATTCAGATGGGAATCATAGGTGGCGCCCGGGGTGACCAGGTTGCCATTGGCATCATACTGGAAATTATAGGTGGTGCTATATTGCGAGGATCCGGGACCAAATACGGAGTCTGTCCGAGTAATGACCCTGCCCAGCGTATCGTAGCTGAACTGGCTCACCCAAAAGCCGTATGTCTCGGGATGGGCAACGGGTATCGAATCTACATAATCGCCGAATGTATATTGTGTATCGCGGATGATCTGACCGCCGTTGTTGTAGACATATTTGGTCCATGTTTCGAAGCTGCCATTGTCATAGGGTCTGATCATTTCCTTTAGCCTGGCTTGATCATCATATTTGAGAACGGTGTTGGGGTTCCCGGTCCCCACTCCGGTGTTCTTTACAGTAACAGGGTCGCCTGCCGCATTGTAGCTAAACGTATATACCACGGTGGACGCCGCTCCTTCATCGGTGAGCTGGACGTTGATCCGGCTGATATTACAGTTCTTGTAATCCACCTGATGATATTCTTTGTAGTAATCGACGGCTTTGTGGCAGCTGGTGGAAAATAAGGCAATAGCAAGGACCATCGGGATGGTGTCAGGAGTAGCGATTTTTTTCATAAACAGGTCATTTGTGCGATATATGCACAATTCATGCCCTGCGATGATCTGTGTTGCCGCCTGTTTATTTATCCGTGGAGCCCGCGAAGCCATACCAATAGGTCGTTGCGGCGGCATCGATGGCGCCATTGTCCCAGGCCAGCATTTCCATGTCAAAAGAGAACGCTGTATGGAAGGGAATGCCGTCCAGTATCCTGGTGCGGGTGAAGGTGTTCAGGCCTATCGATGAGGGGTTGTCGGCGCGGGGCGCATTGGCGAAAGGTGTTTGATAAAGGACAACGGGCGCCCAGGAGGTATTATAATAGTCCTCCAGGCCAGTGCCGAATTCGGAGGGGAAGGTTTCATTATCCACGTATGCTTTTGCGTCGCCCTCCCCATACCAGGCGTTCATGTGGTTGTCGACGGACAAGGTGTTCCCCAAATAGATACCCTTGCCTTTGATATGGGCAAAGTTCCAGTCGATGGGGCCGGCAGGGTCATCCTTCGCCAGCTTGTTCACATCATAATCCCATTTTGCATCTTTTATATCCTTTTCGAATTTATACGTAGTGTGGAAATACATGGTGCGATCGTCCCACTTGAATGGAGTGGTGACCGCTCGGAGTATAAAGGCTATCTCGAAGGGGCATTTGTTTTCTATAAAAATAGTGGCTGACCGCTGATATGGCATCACCCAGCGGCTGGATACTATTCCCGTGTCCGACAGGTCCCTATACCAACTGTGGATTTTTTTTCCACCATAACCGCTGCCAATGAATTCTCCGAGGGGGCATCGTATAGTTTGATGACCATCGAATTCGATCCTGAGTATTACGGAGCGCCACATTTTTTCCCGATCTTCTTTGCGGCTTGTAGTGAGAGCCATGTTCAGCCAACGGATGGCCGCGTCTCCATTCGGCATGGAGATGGATGCGGTCTGGCCGGGAGGTAGCGTCTGGTGTTTGATCAGCTCTTTCCCCTGTATCGTTGGCGGGTTCCTTAATATCGAATCCACGCTGGTGATCGTAGCCTTGTATTTTTGGAGCTGACTCATGGAGAAGGTCTCTACGGGCGCACCGGGGGGATAGGTCCTGTAATTGATCTGATAGTAGTGAGAGGTCTTCATATTGGCGCTATCCGCGAATTGCCAGGTGACCTTGCAGTGTTTATGATAAGGCAGGGGCAGATAAAGCGTATTGCCGCCCTTGCCTTGCGGCTCGTAGCTGGAATGCGGATTTAAAAGGGCGGGTCCCAGGCCAAGGCCTGCCCGCATCAGGTCGAATCCCGGTATTTGTAAAGAGGCTTCGGGCTCGTTGTCAAAATAAATGCGCAGCGTACCTTCTTTGACCTGCGTCGTCAACCAAAACCGGACAATGGCGCCGGGGCCATCCGCATCCATCATGACAAATTCGCTGTGGCTGTTCTTTTTTTCTTCACGGATGAATTGGTTGAAGTCGAGGTTGGCAAACCAGCCGGGCTTGTCGGGCGAAACGGATCGTCTGTCATAGCTGCTGGCCTGGCGTAACCGATAGGCGGGGGAAGGGAATTTCGCCACCGTTGCATAGTCCGTCATTTCTTTCAGGAGAGACGACATCGTAATGGGTGTCTGTGCGGATCCTTTATAAAAGGTCACCATACAAGTGCAAAACAGGGCAAACAGGAAAAT
This sequence comes from Puia sp., assembly GCA_035545935.1. GTDB lineage: Bacteria > Bacteroidota > Bacteroidia > Chitinophagales > Chitinophagaceae > Puia. The sequence continues at coordinate 8,026 of DASZXP010000054.1, forward strand.
TCTCATAAAGAGAGGGTGGCGTTTAGGGTCTGAAGATAAAAAATAATCCTTTCCCTGTCCAATTTCCGCCCTGCGGGTCATTATAGGGATAGCAAGCCTATTTAATAATTTAAAAAAGTTTATGATGAAAGTTATCGGCTATTGGGTCTTTACCATTCTTATTGCCTGTGAAATGGTCATAGGGGCCTACTGGGACCTGTTCCAGATACCCTATGTCAAGGATGTTTTTGTCCATTTACATCTCCCTTTTTATTTTCTGATCATCATCGGTATCTGGAGATTGCCTTGCGCGGTGATATTGCTGATCCCGGGTCTCCCAAAATGGAAGGTATGGGCTTATGGGGGCGCTTTTTTTATGTATTCGGGCGCGATGGTATTACATTTATCCGTGGGGGATGGGGTGGGCGGCTGGCTGGGCCCATTGCTTTATACGTTGTTTACGGTTGCCTCCTGGATGTTGCGTCCTGCCTCCCGCAGACTGATGGCAACGGCCGGGTCTGTCGTACAGGGAGACAACCTGAGCGCCGGCCATGATCAGGACCTGAAGAAATCTCCAAAGAGCAAGCTGGTGGTTTATTGGATAATAACGGTGCTGGTAGCGTTGTCGATGATCAGCGGAGGGATAGCGGAAATAGCGGGTGAGAAAACGGCCATTTCGGGCATGATCTCGCTGGGCTACCCGGTGTATTTTACCAAACTGCTGGGATACTGGAAAATAGCCGGAGGGATCGTTATACTGGCGCCTGGTCTGTTATTGGTGAAGGAGTGGGCGTATTTGGGCATTTTTCTGGATTTGACGGGCGCCTTTCTTACGCATTTATTTTGTCACAGCGAGGCGTATCATGTGATCTCTACGGGGATCTTCGCCGTACTCACTTTCCTGTCATGGGCGCTTCGTCCGTCCGTACGGAAGATCGCATGGCGTGGGCTATGATAGTTAAAGTGCGTGACCTTTGATCAGTACGATGCGGGCAACAGATGCTTCTTTTAAATGCAGCATGGATGCTCTTTCAGGGTCTTTGCCGAAATTTTCGAAGTCTGTTTCGGAGGGGAAGGTCACCAGGTGTATCTCGTATGGAGGTTCGGCATCGCCCTGTATAAAAGATGAGTTGTCCGGGCGTATACGCAGCAGCAACTGGCCGTTGTAGCGGCTGATCAGGGGAAGGGCTACCTGTTCGAAGGCTTCGAAGGCGCCGGCCTGGCCTGGTTTGATATAAACGAGCTGGGTGATGTAGATCATAGGTGTTTCTACAAATTTAATTGTTAGCTTTATAGAATGTATAAAAAATCGGCCATGTTCAAAAAGAGATTGATCCCTGGAATTCTCCTTATAATGATAGTGACGGTGGCTTTCGCCTTTGTCCGGCAGAACGAGCCGTGGACTCCTGAACAGCTGATGGATCCGGCCGAGCTGGCTGCCAGGATCAATCAAACAGGCGCATCCCAACCGCTGATGGTTTGTGTCGGTCCGTCGGGTGTGATCAAAGGTTCTATCGAGACGGGGCCTGCCCGGGACAAGGAAAACCTGGAGAAGCTCAGGAAATTGTTGAGTAAAGAGGATCGTAACCGGGAGGTTGTTATTTACTGTGGTTGCTGCCCTTTTGAACATTGCCCCAATGTAAGACCGGCATTTTCTTTATTGATGGAAATGCATTTCACCCATGCTAAACTGCTAAATCTTTCGCACAATATAAAAGTCGACTGGATCGACCATGGGTATCCTGTAAATCCCGTCAAATAATCAGGTCGCTGTCAGGGGGAATACTATTTGCAGTTCTATCAGGGAAACGAATCGTAACCATCAAAAAGATACCCTGTGGCAAATGACCCACTGGAAGACTTTCCTGTTTCTAACTTGCGTGCGTTGCTTATCTCTGAGATCCAAGGCTTTATTCGTGGTCTTGAGTCAAAATCACCTGTCGAAGAACTGACTCGTAAAAGGAATTATATCCGTCACCTGATCGAAGTATTGTCGGTGAAGGAGAATGTCGAATATGAGGAGCTGGTGGGGAGGTATTTTCACAATTATCAACAAAAACTTTCCCCAGAATGATGAAGCGCGAATGATCAACAGCGTCCGAATTAAAGTTTGTATTCAGAATAAGGATAAGGTTTAAAGGCTATGGAGCTGATTAGTAAGCCCGTCAGAAGTGACGGGCTCTTTTTTTCGAGTATTAGTTCCCCTTTTGTCCTTATTCATGGCCTGGCAATTGCAATCCTATTATTGGCTTTTAATAGGATATTGGATTTTAGCAACGGCCTGGATTTCTATCTGGGCTTTTTTATTTTCAGGCTTTTATTTTTTCCGGCTGCCCTTTACCGGAGCTGATCAGCTTTGCCAAACTGCCGGAGATGTAATAACCCCAGGCATTGGAACAATCCTTATAGCATTCGATGTCGGGAACCAGGCCTGCGTGTGTAAACTGAAGCCGTGTTTTATCCTTATGCTGTGAGATATCGAAAACGATCCGTGTATCTGTCCATTCCTGCTGGTTTTGGAGGAAGCTCAGCTTGCTGTCCGTGATAAGCCATACTATCTTTTTGTTGGGAACGACCTCGATCAGCTTTTGTTTTGAATAATGGACGTCCTCGAACCGGACGGTGAATTCATCGTTTAACGCCTTTGTTCCGCCCTCGATATCTTCTGTCCACCATTTTGAGACATTGCATACGGCGTTGAATACTTCACCCGCCGGCTGGTCGACATCGACAGTGATGATTAGATCTTTGTTGTTCATATGTGTTGTGTTTTTTTAATTCACGATCATACCCGCGGTGAGGTTAATAACGGTGCCGGTAAGCGCGCTGCCTTCGTCGGAAGCGGCAAATACGGCTGTGTCGGTGAGCTCCCTGAGTCTTGTCAGACGCTGACGATGCGTCATTCCTTCCATGAATGCATGAAATTGTTCGAAGGTGATGCCATGCGCTTTGCCCTGGATCTGCCATACTTCCTCGATCAGCGAGGTCTCGGGTATACCGGTGGTGAGCAGACATACTGATCGTATTCCTTTTTGGGCATATTCCACCGAGAGCGACCGGCACAATCCTTCCATAGCTGCCCAGGCTGACACCATACCGCCTACAAAAGGAGGGCTTTTCCGGCCGGCATCGGGGGTATGCATGAGGATCACTCCATGGCCTTGTTTTGCCATACGACGTGCGGCTGCTTTGGTAGTTATGAAATGCGACCGCATGTAGGTGGTGATGGGGAGTAGGAAGCTTTCCACCGGCAACTCCGTGATGGGCGTACCCTGGATGCCTTTTTGGGGGAGACCGATGGCATTGAAAGATATGTCGATCTTTCCCACTGATCTGATGGTGTCGTTCATGTGTTTTTCCACGGCCTGTTCGTCCAAGGCATCCAGTATGGTTGTCTCGATGGTTCCGCCGGCTGAGGAGATCTCTTTGGCGATGGCATCCAGCCTGGCGGCTGTACGACCCGTAAGGAATACCCGGGCGCCGTGGCTGGCAAAGGCTTTGGCAATGGCGCTGCCTATGTTGCCGTCTCCGTAGACAACGGCCACTTTATTCTCCAGTCTTTTCATTTTTACTTTTTTTTAGTGAGCTGATCTTATACGGATCAAAGCTATTTTTTAAAGTAAAAATTTTCGGGGTGTGAAATAGACTTTATAGCGGGCTGATTTGGACAATGGGGAATGTATCGAATATATCGGTAACTATCTGTGGTATGGGGGATAGCAACTTACGCAGCTTCGTGTCTATCCAGGCGCCATCGACGGTGATAATGGCGCAGCTCTTGTCATCGGACGATACGAATTCATGCTGGATCGTCCACCGGGAGGCATCCTCGTTCCTTTTGGCCAGCCGGCAATGAAGGGTTATAGTATCGGACAGGCGTATCTCCTTTTTGAAGACACATTCTTCCCGGAAGAGTATCGGTCCGAAATTTTGTTGCTGCATCAGTCTCAGGGTAAGACCCAGGCTTTCGATGATCTCTATCCGTTGCTGGGCGGCAAAGTCATAATAAGCGCTGTGCCGCATGTGGAAGTTAGGGTCGATGTCCGACCAGCGGATGGAAATGATCTTACTGAACGAGGTCATATTTTTCTATTTAAAAAATTCTCCAAAATGCCAGAGAATACCGGAGGGGTCATGTACAAAACATTCCCTGCCCCAATCGTATACGCGCATAGGGGTTAATCTTACGCCTTTGTATTTGGATGGGAGGTCCAACGCCACCAGCTCGTTCCAAAAACGCGGTACGTCGTCCACTTCCATAAAGACCATGGTATTGTCTATCCAGTCCCTGACATCGGCATTCTGCAGGTAAAAACCCAGGCCCTCCGATTTGAAATAGGACATATCGGGCGACAGGATGCTTTCCTGAAATCCCAGGTCCCGGTAAAAGCTTCGCGAAGCCGTGAAGTCCCTGGCGCCGATGAATGGCCGGATCGATCTTCCTTTATGTTCCATTTTTTATTTTATTGATTAAAAATAGTAAATAAAATGCCCGGAAAATGGTTGTAAACAAGAAAGCCCCGCGGAATGCGGGGCTTTACTATTAATTTGCTACGGATCAATGCGTATCCTGGTACAGACGGAAATACAATGCCTTTCTAAGGGAACATAAGCCGCTTTCAGATCGGCCTCGGCCTGGCCTTTATGACCGCCAAAATCATCGGAGGCATTATGCAATTATTGGTTAACTGCTGGTTAATAGATGGATTGTGATGCTTGTGGCTGGGTGTTATCCTCTTTTGAACTGGTATATTATCCAGCCACCTGGTGTGATCAGGCTGGACAGCGTCATGGTGTCATTGCTGATGTTCATGCTCATTCCACTGTATACGAATGATGGTTGTCCATTTGCTCCCATTTCGTACAGATAGAACAGGCTAAATATACCTGTTGTCTTAAAGTCCTTCAGTTCCAGGGTCCCCACATAATCACCGGACGTATCCCTGATGATGGAATAGGCGCCTTGTGAAACGATCTGATCATTGAGCCTGGATGTGTAGGTGCTGTCATCGTTCAATGTCAGCCTGACGGATGTAAACCTCGTTGGCTGCGTGTCATGGCTTCCGGCGCCTATGACCTGTTGTTTATTTACCAGGAGCCAGCTACCGGCGGCTCCCGTGCCATGGACCTGGTGGGAGATGGATTTACTACAGGCCGCGAACAGGAGGGTTAGGGCGATGGGGAGATAAGATCGGACTTTCATATTGGCTGTTTCCTTCTTGACGATCATTTTATCCCGATCGTTGCATGGTCATGCAACAAATCCCGTCACGGTTCGTCTTTAGGGTAGATCCGCAAAACTTATAAAATCCTGACTATCATGCTAAAGGAAAATTTAAAGATGGCCGGACGCTATCTTCGTAAAGATCGTTCCTTCACTTTTCTCAACCTCCTGGGTCTTTCTACGGCCCTGGCCTGCACCATCCTGATCTATTTATGGGGTCGATGACGAATGGCATGTCGACAGGTGGCATGAAAAGGACAGCCGGCTTTTTCAGGTATTGAAGAATGCATCGTCGCCCACGGGCATTTCGACGGACGAGCGAACGCCAGGGCTCCTGGCGGCTACGCTGATAAAAGAGATCCCGGAAGTGGAATATGCCAGCGCCGTCGTGCCCTTATCCTGGTTTGATAAAAAAGGATTGCTTACTTATGGCGATCGTCGTATCGATGCCAGCGCCGAGTTTGCGGGGGCGGATTATTTTTCGATGTTCTCCTACCAACTGATCGAGGGGGATAAAGATCATGTGTTACAGGATAATGCTTCCATCGTCATTTCCGACAAAATGGCCCTGAAGCTTTTCAATACGACAGCGGGTGTGGTGGGCAAAAGCATCGAATGGGATCAAAAGGACTATAATGGCGTCTATCGCATAACCGGGATATTTGCAACGCCGCCCGCCAACGCCACGGAGCAGTTCGATATTGTTTTCAATTACGCGTTGTTCCTGGAAAAGAATGCCAAATTGAATGACTGGAACAATAACGATCCCAGCACTTTTGTCGTCCTGAAAAAGGGCGCCGATGTAGAAGCATTCAATCGAAAGATCGTCGGATTGATCAAGGCCAGGGTCGAAGGATCGACTACGGTGTTGTGGGCGCAACGGTATTCCGACAGGTATTTATATAACCATTACGAGAATGGAGCGCCCGACGGCGGAAGAATAGAATATGTCCGTATGTTCTCGTTGATCGCCGTATTTATCCTCGTGATGGCGTGTATCAATTTCATGAATTTCTCCACGGCCAAGGCGGCGGGGAGGATCAAGGAGACGGGTGTCAAAAAGGTGATAGGGGCGTCCAGGGCGATGCTGATCTTTCAATATATGGGAGAGTCGCTGATCCTTTCTTTCCTTGGCTTGCTTATCGCCATGGGGCTGGTCCTGCTGTTGTTGCCCCAATTCAACCGGATAACGGGCAAGCAGCTGAGCCTCCATTTTACAACGGGATCGATACTCGTCCTGCTGGGGATGACCGTCGTCACGGGCGTTTTGTCGGGCAGCTATCCGGCGATCTATCTTTCCCGGCATCGGCCGGCCGTCATCCTGCGGAACAATATAAAGAATTCCTTATCGGGGATCCTGGTCAGAAAGGGATTGGTGGTATTCCAATTCACGTTGTCGGCTATCTTTATTTTATCCGTCCTCGTCATCTACCGGCAGATGCGATTGATACAAACAAAAAATTTGGGGTACAACCGGGAGCATGTTATTTATTTCGAACGCGGGGGGCCTGTTTCTGACAATAAGGAAGATTATGCACCCGGCGGAAAATATGAGTCCGGCCTGCAAGACTTTCTGCAACGTATCAAAGCCACGCCGGGCGTGGTGAATGCTACGAATTTCCGGCACAATATCACCAACCGGGATGGAGGAACCTATGATATCTCCTGGCCGGGGAAGGACCCTCGTAAGCGGATCGATTTTACGGACCTGGACGCAGGCTATGATTTTATCGAGACGGCCGGCGTGACGGTCAAAGAGGGGCGAACCTATTCAAGGACTTATGGTAATGAGCGGGCCAATATTATTTTCAACGAGACGGCTATCCGAACCATGGGTCTAAAAGATCCCATCGGCAAGGTCATTCGTCTATGGGGCAGCGACAGGACCATTATCGGCGTGGTGAAGGATTTCAATTTCCAATCATTGCATGAGAATATCAAGCCGTGTTTCTTCGATCTTACCGTGGGGAACAGGGCTTCCAAGATCATGGTGCGGATACAGGGAGGCCGGGAAGCCGAGACGGTCGCCCGGCTGGAAAGCCTTTATAAAGCGTACAATCAGGGTGAGACATTCGAATACCGGTGGCTGGACGAGGATTACCAGGCGCTGTATTCGGCGGAAACAAGAGTGGCCGATCTGTCAAAATATTTTGCCGGCATCGCTATTATCATTTCCTGTCTGGGGTTATTGGGGCTGGCGTCCTTTACGGCGCAACGGAGACAGCGGGAGATCGGCATCCGGAAGGTGGTGGGCGCATCGGTGCGGAGCATCGTATTGTTGTTGTCCGGGGATTTCCTGATGCTGACGGGTATTGCGCTTGTCATTGGATTTCCCGTGTCGTGGTGGATGATGACGCGCTGGTTGCATGGATTTGCTTATCGCATCGATGTGGGGGCGGGTGTGTTCTTTTTGACGGGCGGGTTTGTCATCGTGATGACCTTTCTGTCCATCGGGTTGCAATCGGTGCGGGCGGCGTTGGGGAATCCGGCGAAGACCTTACGGTCGGAGTGAGGGGGCTATTGTTTACGGGGGATCTTCATTACCTGTCTGCCATTCTCGTATATGATCAATGTGTTGGCATCGGGGAATTCCATTTGTACGTCATATCCTTCCAAAAAGAATTTTGTTTCGGATTCGGGGAATAGTACAGCGGTGGGTGCTCCATCGCCGGAGACCTTTAGCGCATTGCCGTTTTGCTCGATCTTTAGCAGCTTGCCGTTGCTCTGCTCATATACGCCTGTGTAACGTTGAAGGGTGGTGTCAGGCAGTTGAATCCTTATATGTTCGGCGGCGCCCTTGTTCATGGTGTTCAGGATCTGCGCGCCGTAGGGCAAAGCCCTTTTTATCACTGCGTCGGAGATGAACATGCCGTTGTCGCCATTGGTCATGACTACGACACCGGACCCTGATACAGGTAAGAAGATCGCCATGGTGCGTACACCGACATCGGAGCCGCCGTGTTCCAGCGCATATTCGCCGTTGGGCAGTCCTTTTACCAATCCCCAGCCCAGGCCGCGATAATAGTTCTCTTTGATCCTGACCTGCGGGCTTGTCATGGCTGCAAACAGGCTGTCCGAGAGGCCGGCGCCTTTCATCGTATATATGCCGAGGCGGCAATAATCTTCCACGGTGGTGATCAGATCGTCGGCTGCGCTGACGGATGTATGGGTGGATATAGCATATCGACGTCCCTGACCATCATGCCATTGGGCAAAGCGGACGGTATCCAGGTTTTCGGTCCAATAGCGGGTATCTTTCATATGCAGGGGCGTCGTCAGGACGGAGTCGAGCAGTATGTCCAGCGTCCGATGGAATTTTTGTTCGAGCGCATGGCGCAGGTATTCAAATCCCTCGCCTGAGTAGCCGAATTTTGTTCCGGGCTCGAAAATGAAATGGAGTTTGGTCGCGCCATTGTCGGTACGCCAGTTGGGAAAGCCGGACTGATGGCTTAGTACCATGCGGGTGGTGAGCTTATCCAGCCAGGGATCGTTCCGGATGTCCGGGTCGATCCAATAATGTGACAGGGGTTCGTCCAGGCTCCATTTCCCGGCCTGTATCAGTTTTAGGGTGAGCATGGCTGTCACCGGCTTGGTTTGGGAGGCTATGTTGAACAGGGTGTTGGAGGGGGCGCGGTGGCCTGTCTGCAAGTTGCCGAAGACTTTTACCCATTTGATCCTGCCCTGTTCGATGAGCCCTACTCCTACGCAGGGCACATGATTGGCCGCCATCCAGGCGGGAATGTCGCGGAGGAGGGATGGTTCGATAGTGTCTTTCTGGGCAAGGGATGAGTGGTTCAGGAGGATGGCCAGTGCGATAAGAACGAGGGAATGTTTCATGTGATTATGGGCAATGGTCCTTCAAGATAGGATTAATTGCCCAGGAAATCCTTTATTGTCCTGATATATAGTTCGGGTTGCTCCGCGTAGATGCCATGACCCGCGGACGGGATGATGACGAGGCGATGATCGGGAAAGAGGTCGAGATATTCATGGGTATATCCCCAGCCGCCATGCCTCGGATCCATCGGAAGGCGATCCTGTTATTCCGGCGGTCGCTTATTTTTCTCGCCCGGATGATAAAAAACAGGGGAAGAAATAGCAGCGCCAGTACGATATAGGCCAGGAAGGTGATAAAGTCCGCGAGGGGGGGAATGGAGGGTGGCCAGGATGCGGGTGGGGACTGGTTCTTATCTTACCGGCTTTTTTTCGCAGGCGTAGCCGAAAAGGCATCGTTCCTTTATCATGACCGCGACCTCGGGGGGAACATATTTCTCCCATCCGTCCGTTCCCTGTTTGATCAGGTGCAGGACCTTGTCGGTGTCGACATGGAGATTGTCCTCCGAGAAATGCCGGATGTCCTCGATCTTGTTGTTGGCGATGAGGTACCGGTACAGATCGACCAGCAGGGGGGGCGGGTTGAATCGAAGGCAGTTCATGATGACGCCATCACGTAAGGTAGGATAGATGAAGAGCTTTACCTTCCGGCTGAACAGGGTAGCAAAGGCTTCGAGGATACCGCCGGGCAGGTCCTGGTAATGGTCCTGGAAAATGTATTCGAGATTGGGATAACCCATCACCACACCCATCTTCAGCTTGGTGATCTTTGACAGGTAGGATACCAGCTTGTAATATTCGTGGAAGTCGGAGATCAGTACGGTCTGTCCCAGGGCGCAAAGTATGTCCACCCTGTCGAGAAAGTCTTTTTCGTCTATCTCCGCCGTAGGGTCCGAATCCCGTTCCTTCAATGCCTGCAGGGTCAGTTCCGTGATCACCACGACGTTGTCCTTGTCCACATCGGGCTCCTGCAGGAATTGCCTGACGCCGGTGTTCAGCATATCCATGTGTACATTGATGACGGGGCGGAATCTTCCCCGTACTACCGCCACATGTTTCTTGTACAGGACCTCGGAGGGCTGCATGTTCTTGCCGTCGGGGCCGAAGAGGGCTGTGTCGGAAAAACCATATTTTACCAGGTGCAGGCTCATCAGCCTGTTGTCTACATTGCTGAACCCGGGACCTTCGAAGCGGATCATGTCTATCTGCATGGCATCCTTCGACAGGTTGTCCATCAGGGACAGAAGAAAGATGCTGGGGTGTTCGTGGTAATAAAAGCACGCATAGATCAGGTTGACGCCCAACACGCCGACGGCGCTTTGCTGGAGCACGCCGTCATTATCCAGCAGCTTCACATGGATCACCACGTCGTTGTATTCGCCATTGGGTTCCAGCTGGAAGCGGACTCCCATCCAGCCATGTCCTTCATTCGTCTTGTGATAATTGAGGGCGGACATGGTGTCGGCGAAGGAAAAGAAGGTGGTTTTATCCCCGCGGCTCTCGGCCAGACGCTCGATCAGCAATCCGTATTCCTTTTCCTGCATGGCCAGCAGTCGCGCTTCGCTGACATATCTCCGGCCTTTTTGCGCCCCGTAGATAGCATCGGAGAAGGTCATGTCATAGGCCGACATGGTCTTGGCAATGGTGCCCGAGGAAGCGCCCGCCTTGAAAAAATTGGCTGCAACATCCTGTCCGGCGCCAATCTCAGCGAATGAGCCGTAAATTTTTGGGTCAAGGTTAATGGCAAGCGCTTTCTGTTTCGTCCCTAAGTCCTTGTTATGAATGTCGCTCATAGAATTTAGCATTTATATATACGGCCGCCATAATCAACCTTATGAGCAGGAAAGGCGCGTTAAAGTTACGACTTCCCCCTTTGATCTGAAAATAGATTATCGTCAATTCTTTTTTTCTGCCGGAAGTGGTGCCGCATGTGCATTTCGGCAAACTGGAGCCATTCCACCGCATTGAAGAACTGGAATCCCGGATGCTGGGTCTTCCCGATGGAGACGGACGGGTCGGAGGCAAAATACAGCTGATTGACCTTATCCTTTATGGATGTCAGTCCCTGCAGAAGCTCTTCCTTCGTCTCCGGCTGCCGCATGTCGACACCGGTGGAAGGGCCGGTGAGCTGCAGATCCGGGAACTCATTATTCCGGAACATGGTTTTGGCATTATCGTGCATTTTTTTTTCGCTATTGGCCGTAGTGAACAGACAGGTCCTCATCTGCTCTACATACCAGGAGGTATCCTCGATGATATGCACGTATACCTGTCCCAGGGACCAGGAGCCGTCCCGGGATTGCCGACAAAGCGTCGCCAGGGTATAATTGTCCAGGGCGCCGATCCATTTATCGATGGTGTGATTGAAACGATCCAGGATAATATGGGCCTTGTTGGGTTCCATGCATGCCGGCGGAGGGGCCAGGCCTATAACGGTGGGGAAAAACCTTTTATTACGGACAATCAGGATTTTAGGGTCTGTTTTTGGCCTGTTATCTGTCCGGCAAATAGAGCAATCTCTCTTTTTTTTCGATGTCCCGGGCGATCTTTTGGGCATCCAGTGCGATCTCCCTGATCTGACCGGTGGGGCTGACCCAATACCCACAAAAATACAGGCCGTCCTTCCCGAAAAATTGTTGTTTGTCGACGCCGGTCTTCAGGTCCTGGAAACGTTCCTGTCCCACCCCGACAAATTCCGCATAGTCGCGGTAGTATCCAATGCCGGCCACGATGGCATCGAATGCTTCTCTCCTGCCGTCCGTGAAACAGACGGTCCTCCCTTCTATATGGTCGATGCCCTCGTATATTTTTATATGTCCTTTTCGGATATGCGCCAGCGTGCCGATGTCCAGTACAGGAGAGTTCCCGTCTTTTTGTATCTGCTGCAAGGGGCCGTAGGGTAATTTTTTTAGCCCCAGCCTGGTAAGATCACCTGTTACCCATCTTACGACGGGCGCGCTCAGCATATCGGCTATACGTGGTGAAAGATGGCTTAGTAAAAGACTTATCTCCAGGATGGGGATCCCCAGGATGTCCCGTGATATCACATTGACGGGTGAGCGAACGGACATGGAAGGTGCGGCGCCCTGTTCGTACAGGTCGATGGCAATCTCACAGGCGGAGTTGCCAAATCCAACCACCAATACGCGTTGCCCTTCGAAATCCTTTCCGCTCCTGTAGTCATAGCTGTGCAGGATCCTGCCGGGGAATGTCTCCATGCCTTTGAACCGGATGGGTTTGGGCTTGCCATAGGCGCCTGTGGCCATGATCAGGTATTTCGAACGGAAGCTGTCTCCGCCCGCGGTGGCCGTGATCCAATGATCGCCTTCTTTTTTTACGGAAACGGCTTCCCTATTGAAAAGCGGGTTGATGTCGAATGCCTTTTGATACGCCTCCAGGTATTCGATGACCTGCAGCCTGCTGGGGTATCGGGGATAGGCGCTCCCCATTTTTTTATATGGCAGCTGAGAGAATCGTTTACTGGTGTGCAGATGCAGGCGATCGTAATGAGCTCTCCATGGGCCGGCTACCTGGTCCTGTTTTTCGATGATGACGTATTCGATGTTTTTTTTCTGCAGACAGGCAGCGGAGGCTAAGCCCGAGATGCTTGCTCCGATGATGAGCGTATTCGTTTGCTTTGCCGGCATATTTCCATCAAGTTAATGTTTTTATTTCGTGTTCCTGATCTTTGTGACCTCCTCGGTGGTGATGGGGCTGTATGTCTTGTTAAACCGGGCTTTGACATAGGTAAGGATGGAGGCTACGGCATGATCATCCAGCAGGGCGCCATGGGCGGGCATGACCCCGTTGTATGTTTTTCCACTCACCTGTATATTGCCTTGCAGACCCTGTAAGAGGACCCTGATCAGCCGGTCTTTATCTCCCATGACCCATTCGGAGCCTGCCAGCGGAGGATAACGGCTTTCATCGCCCTTGCCATCCCGTTGATGACAGGTGGCGCAGTAGGAGTTATACAGGATCAGCCCTTCCATTTCACCGCCCTGGCCTAAATTATCTTTTACGGAGTCCGGTGTTTTTATGTAGGTGCGGGTTTTTCGCTGCTCCATCGACGTGAGCTGTGCGGCGCCAAAATGCTGTCTGTCCCCCTTGTACATGACTCTCCAGATCCTGCCCTTGTTGGATTCGGATAGGTAGAGCGATCCATCCGGCCCTTCGGCGAGCCCCATGGGGCGGTATCTGGCGTCATGCGTATTGAAAACGGTGTCCACACCCGTAAAGCCATCGGCAAAGACTTCCCAGTTGCCTGTAGGGGCGCCGTTCCCGAAGGGTACAAAGGCTACGAAATAGCCGGCCTGTGGATAGGGGCTGCGATCCGTCGACCCGTGGAAGGCGACGAAGACGCCGTTCTTATATCGTTCGGGGAACTGGTCACCTCTATAGAACAGCATGTCCATGGGCGCCCAGTGGCCGGGGAATCCCAGTATGGGTTTGTCAAAGGCGGCGGCCCTGCCAACCGTCTTCCCATCTCCGCCATAGGCGGGCTGCATCACGTTCTTCCCCTGTATCTGGTCATAATAGGCATAGGGCCAGCCAAAGTCGGCGTGTTCCCTGATCTTTACCAGCGGCTCCGACGGAAGTACGGCGGCCTGCCAGGAAGAATAAACGGAGGGATAGCGGGTATGAAAATTATCGATACCATTCATTACGGCATACAGGCTGTTGTCCAGTGGGCTCCAGGTCATGGCCAGGACGCTCCGGAGGCCGGTGGCATATTTGTATCCGTCTTTTTGTGTTTGTCCGGGCTTGTCAGCGCTGAATTGCCAGATCCCTCCATAGGTGGCCAGATCGGGGGAAGGGTCCAGCCCTTTACCACCGGGGACGCCGGCGGGCCCTACCTTTGCCATATCCTGTCCTCCATCGTTGGGTGCGCCGAAAGGGACATACATATTCCCTTCGTTGTCGAATGCAAGGGTCTTATGCGAGTGCCAGTGTTTCGAGAGATCGGGGTCTTCATCGGTGAGGATGATCTCTGTCTTGCTGGAGGGGATCAGCTCACCCGGTGTCAGCTTGTTGCGCAGGACATATTTTATGGTGGTGGTATAGAGGTAGCCATCGTGGATGGCAATGCCCGCAGGGAGACCGCCTTCGTCCTTGTAGTCCCCGAAGTAGGTGATGATGTCCGCCTTGCCGTCGTTGTTCGCATCCCTTAGCGCGACTGTGCCTCCCCGGCCGTGCATGATGTCGTTGTAGGATAGTTTGACATAGATGTCCCCGTTGTTATTGACGGTGATATGTCTTGCCCGGCCTATGCTATCGGCAACGACCACTGCCTGGAAGCCATCCGGCAGCAGCAGCCCTCCATTATCCTTATCGCCCGACGGCAGACCCGGTCGCTGTTGTGAACAGCCCGGCAGGAATAGCGCAGCCGGAATAAGGACCAGGATAAGAAGGCGTGCCATGTATTGAATATATAAAAAATATTCGACATGTAGGGATGTCTAGTGGTATCTCGTCAGAAGGAACAGCCCGGCCATGTCCCACAGGAAATGGAAGAGTATGGCCACCTTGATATTGCGGTATCGCTGGTAGTAAATGGCCAATGCCAGACCTATGAGGAATGGGTCAAGCACGTTCTTGACGGTGCCGTAGCCGAAATGAGCCAGTCCGAAGATCAGCGATGAAATAAAGATGGCCCAATAAGGGTTCTTCAAGAGCACTTCCAATCTCGGCTGCAGATACCCTCTAAAGATCAGCTCTTCCGTAACGCCCGCGGTCAATGCCGTATAGCTCAACAGGAATTTATGGGCCCGGAGGAAGTCGACGATGCGATCCAATACTTTACTGGATTCATCGTGCGTCAGGGGGGAAACAAAAAAGTTGATAAAATTGACGCTTATCATTATGATAAAGAACAAGGCCATCAGATGGGAGATCTGCGTGCCTACCGAATATCGTTCCTCCTCCCAGATGAGCAGGGGTTGTTTTTCTACCCTTGTCGCATAGGCCCATAGCACTAACACGAACAGCCAGTAAAAAGACCTTTCGATGAAATAGGCGATGGCAGGCTGACCTGCTGCAATAGGCTTCAGGAGAAAATTGTCAAGTCCCAGTATCAAAATAGCCAGTATCAGGAGGGCTAATAGAACGCCACCGAGTATGGTAGATGGTTTGGGGGGCAAAGTCGACATGGGCTAAAAATAGCCCCTTATTTTAACAAATCAAATAGCTGGTCGAACCATTACGGTCCATGTCGTTTAAAATTGTTTTAGATAAGAGATCTTGGCGATGACCTGTTGTTCCATCGTCTTAGCCGCCGCCGTGCCGCTATTGTTGTTGTAGACGATGTAGCAATAGGACAATGGTTTGAATTCCCAGGAAAGACGGGTGTTCCAGCTGACGGTGTTCGTTATGTTGGATCTTTGAAGGATGCCCGACAGCTGTAATCGTGGGTTCAAGCCCACCCGGCCTTCGATGGTATACAGCCGTATGTTTTTGGTGGTGTTGTCGACGCCGACATTTTTCAGCCGGCCTGCTTGTACGGTGGGGGATATAAAGAAATACGGCACGGGGGCAAAGCTGCATGTAGCGGTAACGGACTGGTAGCTGCCGTTATAATATTGACCCAGATCGCCCGTCAAGGCTGCGGAGATCTTTTTCGAAGGGTCGGTGCTGAGCAATATTTTGTGGCGTATATAGGTATAGTCGCCCGCCCCGATGGTGACGCCCAGCGGCGTAAAATCATTTTCCAGGCGTTGCCGGGTAAAGATGACATGCCAGGAGATGAGGCCTCCGTCACGGAGCTGAAGCGATAAAGGATTGCAGTTGATATATCTATCTGTAAGGGTTAGGGTCGTAGCATTGTGATAGGTGGTATAGGATATGCCCGGATTGAACGACCTGATCCAGGCGGGCAACCATTTTCCTCTCAGCTGTATAATGGCGCCAGGATCGGTGACGAGCGTATTGCCCCTGGCTACGAATCCGATTTGCGGGCTGTATTTGTTCGTGACGATGGATTGTGACCACCAGGCGATCCAGGTATTGGAGTTATACAACAATTGCGAAGAGGCGGCGTAGCCCTGATCGTTCCTGCTGTTGGAGGCAGATGAAGGGCCCGGGGAGCGATCGGCTGTAGAGGAACCCATAAAGCTCCAGGACAGACGCTGTCCCCAGCGGAAGAATCCATCTACAGAGCCGGTGAAGCTGTTTACTCCCGCCTGCGTCCCTTTGTACGACAGAAGGACGCCGACCCTATTCTGTTTGCCCAGGTTTTGCGAATACCTGCCTACGACGAAATTGGCTGAGCCCGTACTATCCTTGCTGCCCTGTCTGATAAAAAGGCCGCCCGCATTGATCTTGTCGGACCGGTAGACAAGTCTTGCTCCTGCATCTATGGGCAGGGGATTGCCATTGGGGTCCAGTCCGATGGACCTGCTGAAGAAGGGCTGTATCCTCGTGGAATAGTCGGACTGGGCGTTGGGCAGGGGTTCCAGGCCGGCGCTGAACAATCCGGCATTCTCGAGAAAGAATTGTCTTTTTTCCGGGAAGAAGACGGAGAACCGGTTGATATTATTGACCTGTCTATCCACATCGGCCTGTGCGAAGTCGGTGTTAAAGGTGAGGTCCAGCAGGGTGTTGGGATCCAGCGCCCATTTTATATCGCCCCCCGGCTTGACGGTACTTTTTCTATACACCGATTTTTCGCTCTCTCTTGTTTCCGCGTAGGAGTATAACGTATAGGGTTGCACCCTGATATTGGTAGAGGGTTTGGGCGCCCGCAGATTGACCAGCTTGCCGGCGTAGGTCATGCGCAGCCCTCCGTAAGCCCTTGGAAAGGCGGGCCAGTTGGAGAATTCATTGCTTGTCCTTGCGATCCTTCCAAAGCTGATGCCCCAGGTCTGCAGGGAATCGGCGCTACGCCGGTAGCGGAGCGTTTTCCAGGGAATGGCTGCTTCCGCGATCCAGGCGGTGTCCGTGCGTTGTGTCCGCACCAGCCACAGACCGTCCCAATCCGGATCAAAGTAATTGTCATCGAAGGAAAGCAGGTCCCTTTGTACGCCGTAGGGGTTCATGCCGAACATGGCACAGTTTCGCTCGTCATTATACCCATCGATGGCCAGGGCAAAGAAGTCCGCATTGCCGGCGACATAATCCCTTTGAAAATTCAATGCCCGGTATTTTTTCCTGCCGATGGTGTCATAGCAGATGGCGGATATGTATAGATAATCCTTGTTGTACAACAGTCTTACGACCGTCGGTCTTAAGGCGGGCATGCCCTGGCTGGGGTCTGTTTGTATGAAATCTCCGATAGGTCTGGCCAGTGACCATTCGGGTTCGTCCAGCCGTCCGTCGATCTTCAGGCTGCCTGTGATCTGTCGCGCCTCCAGCAGTTGTTTTACGGTGGGGGGAGGGAAGACGTCCTGGCTGAAGGATAAGGTTCCTGTGAGCAGGAATAAAAGCAACAGGTGTGTTATCTTATACATGGCTGTTGATTATTTGTTGCTGGTGATATTGCTGTCACGGGTGATCTCTCTGTCGCTGCTAAAGGAGTCCCGGAACATTTTCCATCCATCGGGTGTTTTTTTCCACAACACGAGGTATTTACCGTTGTCGAACAGTTTGTTGTCGGCATCGAAGGATTCCCAGAATCCCAGCTCGGTGACATATTCCTTCGCGTCGCCAAATACATCGATGGTAATGAACCGGCCGTTGCGGAGACCTATCTGATAGTAGGCCGTTCTGAAAAAGTCGAGAGGCGCCTGTGCGCCGCATAAGGCCTGGGAGTTGGGAGGCATGATCCAGCAGTCTTTGGCGTAGCGGTCGATGAAGATCGAGGAGTCGCCTTTGGAGAAGGCCTGGAAATAAATGTTGTTGCTCCGGGCAATGGCGGCCTTTGCCTCTTCCAGACCGGGGTTGGAGGGGGCGCCGCCGGAATTGGAAGTGGTACGCTGGGCGTAGCTATTCACCTGCAATATGAGGAATAGAAAGAGAAGTGCGCGATGCTGTTCCATATTTTGCGTGATGAGTTTTTTATCATCGACACAAAATTATTTTAGGCGTGCCGCCGGAAATTGAACAAAACGGAACAAACTAGTTGATGGAAAGCACCTGCCCTACGGGATAGGCATCGGGCGAGTAAGAGGAAGGGGAAAAGCCTGTAAAGGAGCGGAAATCACGGATGAAGTGCGATTGATCGGCGTACCCTGCTTCGTAAGCAATGGATGTAAGAGAGGAGTCGCTGCCGGAGATCAGCTGAAGGCTGTGCTGGAACCGGTGGATCTTGTTATATAGTTTGGGTGTGACGCCTGTGTATTGGAGAAAGAGTTTGCGCAGGTAGCGTGAAGAGATCCTGTACCGGGTAGCGATCGCCTCCACATGCGCGGTTTCGTCGTTCAGCTGCAATTCCTTTACGATCTGCCCGATCATGTCGATATGGGTGTTGTTGAGCTTTCTTGCTTTTAAGGCCAGCCTTTTCAGGAGGAACGCTTCTATGAGCTGTATCCTGTCGGCGAGGCGGGCGGTCCCTTTTAGCCGGGCGTGCAGTTCTCTCACGGGGGCGCCCAGCAGGTCCCGGAGGTCGTTGACCCTGTCATTGAATTCCCACATTTCTTCATCGAGGAAGCAGGCGGCGGAATGGGCGTAAAAGCGGATGCCCAGCATACTGTTCCTGCCTACGGAACGGATAGGGAGAGGTTGTGTAAGCTTGCCCCAGAGTTCCACCTGCGGCGTAGTATGGAACACCTCGTTGACGGAAAACTTCCATGAACCTTCCCCCAGGTTGAAGATGATCTCCATATGGCCGCCTGGAAATACGGTATCATCGAGCTCGACATCTGCCTCGGACTCGAATGTGTAGTAGCATTGGATGTATGGTCTCAATTGCTCACCAGGTATGATCTCGGCATATTTCATGCGTCAGTTGGGAGAATAAAGATATTAAAACTTATATAAATCTCCATTCAGGTATTTTAACCCCGAGTCTACGATGATGGTAACGATCTTTTTACCCGGTGCGATGATCCTGGCTCTCTGGATGGCGGCCCAGACGTTGGCTCCGGAGGTAGTCCCTCGATCATGGCGAGGGCCATGCGATCCTTCATGCTGCCTGTGTGGTTGGCGCCTTCGTATTTTACATAGATGTCGGCGCATCCGGGTTCCGAGAGGCGTTCCAATTTCAATACGGGGGTATTTCCTATCGCTGCCATATTATAGTGATTTTATCATCCAGTCTATCAATTCCTTTTTATCGATGAGGTTCCAGGTGGTGGATTGTCTGCGCATGTCATTCTTTAAAGGATCGGCGAGCCCGCTGCTGTATACGATGAGCGATGCATTTTTATTCCCAATCAGCATCTGTTCGTTGATAAAACCTGACATGTCGGGGTAATTGCTGTCGTATATGCCTTTGCCCTGGGCGGAGAACCAATACCGGATGTCGGCATAGGTGTATGCACGGATGGCCAGGTCCTTGTAAAGGGTCATCTTTTCCATTTTTGTATCAAAGTAGCTGTAGGGAGAGAAGTCGATAAATTTTTGGATGTCCTGTGCCGGTGTCGTTCTTATTTTTTGGGCAAAGAGGTAGGTAATAAAGTTGCCTTCAAAAGTGCCGGTGGGGCTGAGATGGTCCCGTGCCTGTTTTCGGCATTCGTACCATTGCCGGACCCAATCGATGGCGCTTTCACAAAGCACTACTCCTTTTATGGATGGGTGAAATGCGGATCGTCCTTTCTTACAGTATTCGATATATTTCAATGCCCGGTGGCCGGCCGTCATGGACCCTGCCAAAAATATGTTCCTGTTGGGGAGATGATATTTGGCAAAGACTGCCTGGGCCAAAGAGTCGACGCATACGAGCGAGCTTTCCGAGAAATACAGGTCTACCGGGATGCCGGTGGAAATGGATAGGGTTGCCCATCCGCGGGTATTGGCGGGCTGAAAGATACCGGCAGTGTCGGAGAGGTTGGGTTTATCGTCGTCCAGGATGAGCACGACACCTGCGGGTTCTTTGCCATTATCCGGCAGGGTGAGCGTATATCCCTTATTGCCGGCGGGGAAGACATCTTTGTCGCCAGGGCCGTAATGTACGATGTCCTGCGAGGGGATGTAGTCCTGATATACTTTTTGAGCATGGCCAGGGGCGGATATCAGGAGGATAAGGATGACAGATGACAGGGTTCGCATATTATTTGGTTTTCAGTACTGCCGAAAGATATTCCTTACCGGCATCGTCCTTTACGATCAGCTTTACGCTTGTGAGCGCCGGCTGTGTGGCTGGAGGCTGGTATTGGAAAGTAATGGCGGATGCGGTGATGGTGGGGTTGTTGACAAGGGTGTCGTTGATGGTGATCACCAGGCTTTGTTTGTCGAGGTTCTCGCCTGTGATGAGGATGGTATTGACCTGTCCCAGGGTGAGGGTGGGTGGGTTGAAGCCCGTGATCTTTAGTCCCTGGTGGAGCTTGTCGGGGCGGTGATCGTTCTCATCGGGCTTGAATCCGAATATGGTATTTACTACTTCGCCCAGCTTCAGGGTTGCGCGATCGGTGTAAAGACCGGTGAGGATGGAGATGGTGATAAGGCCATAGATATTGATGTTGGCGCCGTCGTCGCTCATGTTGAGGAAGCCGCCCCGGAAGACGAAGTATACGCCGAGGGCAAGACCGGCGGCGGTAAAAGGTTTTACAAAATACCAAAGGAGCCAGCTTCGCCTGAATTTTACCGCGCCGACAAAAGTGGAGAAAGAGGAAGTGATATAGATCATATTCCCCAGGAATCCGGCGGCTGCAACCAGGATGAGCAGGAGGGTGTTGATGTGGATAAGACCTTTGGTGGCGTAGCGGGGGCGCGGTCCGGCCTGGGCGTTTTGTGTGGTGTCCGGAGCGAGGGTGGAATCTGTGTGATGAAGGGAGTCCTTTGCGACCAGCCCGGGGGAATCTTTTCCGGCCGTAGCGGAGTCGTGGACCGGACGGACGGGTCCGGCGAGGGAGATGGTATCCATGCCGCTGCTGTCGGGGATACCGGCCAGGCGTACGTGAAATCTTTCGTTGATGTACAGCGGTTTTAATCTTTCTTTGGCGGCGGGCAGTCTGTCGGGCCACCAGGCGATGAGGATATATCCGGGGAGGAGGATGAAGAGGATCAGCAACGCGCCGGCAATGATCTGACCCAGGGGGGTGATCTCATTGGCAGGGTCCCGTGGGGCGTCCTGTGGAGTGAGGGCATCATTCATAAGTTGTGAGTTTAATGGTTAACTCACTGAAAATACGTTCTTTCTTGTGAAATAAAAAGGGTGTTTTTACGGGCGAGATGGCTGGTCCGGCTGCGTGGTCATCTTCTTGATACGCCACCCTCCCTCTTCCTTTATCCACACCCATTGCGCATGATAGCTGCCGCTGACGTGGAAGGTATCTTTTTCATTCATTATGCCGGATTGTTTGTAATGACCACCCTGGAAGGCCGTGTCTCCATTCATGGCAAGGGAGTCGGTGCTGGAGGCGACTTCCAGTATTCTTATGCCCTTAAAAGAAGAGAGAAAGCGGCGGATGGAATCCCTGCCATGCGCGATACCGCCCAGATCACCGTCAGCCGTATATAAGAGGGCAATGCTGTCCGCATCCATTTTTTTGATCAGCTGGTCGTAATGCTGCATGGCGTCCTGTACTTCCTGCTGGCGGTGGACGTAGCTGACACAGGCGCCCAGGAAGAGGAGCATGATCAAAGATGTTTTTTTCATATCGCAGGGCTTTTGTTAGAATAAATCTAGTGAAATTCCGCTAACATTTTTTTAACAATATCAGGCTGAAACGCCGGATAGAATGGCGGTGACACCCCTTTTGAGCAATTTATTCTACAGATATACCTGTATCAAGCGCTGGTATATGCGCTGGCATCCGATTTGAACTATTGTTTGCGTATTTATTCACTAAAACTGATTTTATGCGGAACGTAAACAATAAGGTAACCCGAATATGTGTAATCGTCGCTATCTCCATGGGAGCACTGGCGGCCTGTACGGACCAGAGTAATGATAAAACAGGTGACAGGTCCCCTATAACCACCGATACGAGTTCAACCGCGGGGAATGCTACCAGCGGTTATGCAACAAAGGACGCTTCTTCTTCCAGCACCACCGTTGCTAAAAGAAAGGCCAGGACCACGATATCGATGCCAGCAGAAAATAAAGATAGAATGGTGATGGACAAAGAAGGCGTCTATAATAAAGCACAGGTAATGCCCCAGTTCCCAGGCGGACAGGATGCACTGGCAACTTATGTAAACAATCATGTAGATTATCCACAGCAGGCCATCGACAATAATACGACGGGTACGGTAATGGTATCTTTTGTCGTGGATGAAAAGGGTAAGGTAAAGAGCGCCCATGTAATAGGCTCTCAAGCGCCCAGGGACGGCCTGGATCAGGAAGCATTACGTGTAGTCAATAATATGCCTGACTGGAAACCCGGTAAGGTAAGAGGTAAGAACGTAAAAACAAGATTGGAGCTTCCGATCAACTTCCAACTGGAAGCCTGATCGGCTTTGGTTATGTACAACGCGAAGCCATGAGTAGTCTTACTCATGGCTTTTTTATGAGCCGGCCGGGCCAGGGGGCGGCAGTCACGAGCCGGTCCGGAACAGTTCGTTCAATTGGGCGTAGGGAGTCGCTGTGGAGGAGAAGGAAAAGCTTCCTTTATCCCGGATCTCTTCCGCTGCGCGGATAAGGCCGCCGAAGGCTGCCCTGGCCAGGATGGAGCCCAGGCTTATCCTTCTGACACCCATTTCTTCGAGCTCTTTTATCGTGAGGCTGCCGAGGGAAAGTACATTGATGGGTTTGGGGGCTACGGCTTTGACGGCGGCGGTGATCTCTTCCTTTGTTTTTAGTCCGGGGGCAAACAGTACGTCCGCGCCGGCCTCGGCAAAAGCCGTCAGGCGACGGATGGTATCGGAAAGGTCTTGCCGGCCATGCAAAAAATTTTCCGCCCTGGCTGTCAGGGTAAAGGGAAAGGGGAGGCTGCGGGCGGCTTCTACGGCGGCGCGTACCCGTTGTACGGATAATTCAAACGAATAGATAGGATCGTCTTCACGGCCCGTGGCGTCTTCGATGGAGCCGCCCACTGCACCGGCTTCCGCCGCCATCAGGATCGTTTGAGCGCAGTAGGCAGGATCGTCGCCATAGCCATTTTCCAGATCGGCCGACAAAGGCAGGGAGGTAGCTGCCGCGATGGTGCGCACGTTCGCCAGCGCCTCTTCCCGGGTGACCACTCCGTCCCCGTCGGGTTTGCCGATGGAGAAGGACATGCCTGCGCTGGTGGTGGCCAGGGCCTTGAATCCCATGTTTGCCAGGACCTTTGCCGAGCCGGCGTCCCAGGGATTGGGGATGACAAAAATGCCCGGTCCGGCATGTAATTGGGAAAAGGCGGCCGCCCGGGCGGCCTGGGAAGAAGATGCTATAGAAGAAGATGCCATATGATAGGATGAAATTTCCTACAATTTAGCGAAATACTCCTGACATAGGGTTGACAGTGTCTGATCGTTCCTTTGTAAAAAGAACCCAGCTTATGAAACATAATTTTTATAAGGACGATGATCAGCCGGCTGCCCGGAGTATGCCATTCGGGGTTTTATGTATCGAGGAGGCGGGAGGATGCCCGGAAATGTCGCTGGAGCTATTATCTACCAGTTCCGCAGCCTGGGCCTGGTTATTCTTTTGCGAGGATGACGCTGATCATGGATCGCCCGCCCAGCAGGATCTTTGCCTTGCGCGGGATTAAAGGGTCAAACCGATCGGGTGTCAGAAAGATGACCAGTAGGACCAGCAGGGGATGGAAGAACACTACGAGACAGGAGAATTTATAAAGAACGGGGATGATCAGCAGGGCTGCCAGCGAGAAGAAGAATTGATTCCTGCTCAGGAGCAGCTGTCCCTTGTTCAATGCCATCAGCAAATGCGCTTCGTCTTCCAGCTCGCGGAGCTCCTCTTTATAAAAGCTTCGGATGGTGGTGGCGTAGAATTGTGGAAAGTCCCCGTCTTCTTGCAGGGTGTTCTCGATGAGGATGCAGATATGATCCAGCAGATTCATACGCATGCTTTCCGTCTCGATGCCCCGCTGGCGGAGGTCGGTGAGTATGAAGTCTATCTCCTGGTCATCGAGCTGATACATCAGGCCATTTTTGGTTTTATTTCCAATAAGGCGATCATCGTATCCATGAAGTTGGTCAGTTCCTTCAACTTTTCACGGGTGGCTGCCTTGCCGGTGGGGCTCAGGCTATAGTATTTTCTTATTCTCTTCCCGATATATTCCACTTCCGTGGTCACCAGTCCATCCGCCTCCAGCGCATGCAATGTCGGGTATAAGGCTCCTTCCGTGATCTGTATCTTGTCACGCGTCAGCTCCTTTACCTTCTGCGTGATCTCATAGCCGTACATTTTTTTATTGTCGGCCAGGAGCTTCATCACGATGGTCTTTAGCGTGCCCTTTAACAATTCCGGTGAATAGGTCATGGTAAAAGAATTCGTTTACGAATATACATACAATAGTTCACTCCGTCCTAAACACCTTGTTAAGGATATGGTTCGTGTGTTTTAGCGTGCTGGTGAGCTCTTCGGCCTTCTCCGTATCGAGGGGCTGGGATTGTTTTGGCTGCTCTTGCTCCCCGGGGGCTTTACCCCATTCCATCAGTCCATACAAAAAGAAGATGCCTGTTTCCGTCAGCAGCCCTGCCGTCAGGGCGATGCTGCCATAGTCCTTATGCTCCAGCTTGGCCCAGGCGCCGAATATTACCACGGCTGCCGCGAATGAATACACGGTGTTGATCAGTTTTTCAAGACGCATAGTTGTTTGTTTTTAGGGTAGAGAGTATTCATTCGCACGTGTTTGTTGTGTGATGATATGGATAAAGGGCTTTCGACCGTCCAGCCGTATGCCTGCTCCGTGGGGTATCAGCGGGTCCAGCCGCGCTGGTGTCAGGTACAGGACCAGCAGGACGAGGAAGGGGTAGAGGGACCAGGCAAGTGTATCGCCCCAGATGCTGAGGGTATTGTCGAGCCTGGCCTCCGTAGGGTTATCCTTCCGATACCGGACAGGAACCGGGGACCCGGGGGTTACGGCGACATTGCTATTGCCGTTGAAGAAAATACTATCCTTTCCTATCGTGAATAAAATAACGGGATGCGAACTGGTGCCCAGGGATGTGAGGGTATGTCCCGTAAAGCAAAATACCCCTATGGTCCGCTGCGAACGGGCCAGCCAGTAGAGCTTGTATCCTGTCTGGGGCAGGACAAAGACGCATAGCAGCAAAAGGAAAAAACTGTTTCGGGATAATAGCATAAGATAAATATACATAAGAATTCGATGTATACAAAATAAAAAATATTTTCACTCTGAAATGGTGGGATATCGCTATTTCTCCGCCAGTGCGGTGAGTCCTGTGATCATGTACGACTCATTGATAAAATTCTGGGGTTTGCGGTCGTGTTTGTACAGCCAGGCGATGGCTTTTTTTACGAAGGAGGAGTAGAGAAATCTTCTTTTTTTATTGGAAAGCCCTGATCTATTGAGCCATAGGGCGAGCATTTGTCCCAGGCTGGCGTTCCAGCCGCCCAATGCCTTTACCTGTATATTCCTGAAGCCCGTATTGAGGAGGTGTTTTTCGAGGGAAAAAGGTGTGTACCTGTATTCATCATAGGGCATGTCGTGCAGGGGCCATAAAAAAGGTACGGTGATGAACAGGTATCCTCCTTTTCTCAATACCCGGTAGGTCTCTTTTAACAGCCTGGCCGGGTCGAAGCAATGTTCCAGCACTTCGGTCAGCATCACGGAGTCCATGCATCCTTCCGCCAGGGGGATGGTATTGCCGTCCCATAGCAGGTCGGGCTTTGCCGTGGAATATGTGTTTGCAACGGGTATATCCAGGTCGAGCCCCACGTATTTTTCCGTATGTCCCTGTGGTCGTAGCAATATTTCTCTGTAGGGCATCTTTCCACATCCGACATCCAGTAGAATACCGCTCAGATATTGCCGGTGTTGTCGAATGGCTTCCAGGATGGAAGTCCGCACATAGTACTTGTCAATAGTGCCCAAGCTAAAATCCGGAGTGAGATAATCCTGGACAGATGGTTGCATGCTAACAGATTAATGTTTCCTTATATCCAACTACTGTGCCAAGGCTAAAAGTCCTCCCAGCAGCCCTGCCGTAAGGGTATTGAGGAAGTTGACCATATCGTTGCCAAGCCGGCCTTTTCGTTCCAGGGAGGCGCCCAATATGGAGTCTGTGAGATTGCCGATGGCGCCCGATAAAACGATGATCCAAAACCCGTTGTTCCATCCATGCCCTCCTGTGTAGAGCAGGGCGATGACCGAGGAGCCGGCTATACCCAGCAAGCTGCCTTCCAGGCTGACGACGCCATCGAGTCCCCGTTGGTCTCGTCTCCAGGTCAATACATTATAATGATGGCGGCCATATACCATGCCCAGTTCGGAGCTCAGGGTATCGGCCGTTGCGGAGGAAAGGCTTGCGGCCATCAGTATTTCGAGCGTCTGCCGTTGATCGGGCCGGCAAAGAATACACAGACCGGCGAGGGCGGCGACCCCGCCATTGGCCAATACCTGTCCCGTGGTGCGGGTGGATTGAGGCGCGGCCCCTTTTCCTTTCGGCGGATCAGGAGGGTTGCTGTCGGGGGTCGGATGAGGAAGGCCGGATCGACGCATGTCCATCCTCGTATGCCAGCTGGTGGCGACCGTACCCAGGACGAAGAAGGCCGCCAGCATCAATAAGCCGGTGTAACCGCCTCCCGTGTATACCAGCCACCCCACTACGCCACCCATCAAGGCAGCGGGAATGGTCAGCTTTTTCCACCGGATGCTGGCGGCAATGCCTGTTAACAACAATAACAATACGATAATTTGTCCTGACGAGCGCATGATCGGGTTCTGTGAGGAGGCGGACAAAGATAGCCTATTCAGAATTGGGGATCAGGAACAATATCGGGCAGAACCTCGGCGTGACAGCCCAGGTCCTTCAACAGCCCGATGATACGGCATGACTCCACCGAGCCCGTGGTAGACAGCACCCGTAAGATCCGGTCGCAATCTTCGAGGTCGAAGTTTGCCCTGTAATCTGTAAAAGACGCATGGATCCGCTCGAGGAGCAGCTGCGCCTTCGTATGGTCTTTTACATCGGTGATAAAGATTTCCACCATGTCTGTAAATTACAGTCAATCTCCCTTTTATATAGGGGGGTATTATGACATATTAAGGGGTGATCCTGACATTTTTTCCTTCCAGGTGATTGGGTAAGAGCTCCCCGATAAGAGCGGTCCAGCCTTCGATAAAATTCTCTTTTTTGAAGTCGGATGTGGCCGGGAAACCCTACCTCGGGCTTGAAGTCGCTGGCTGCTTTATATGTAATGGATCAGTTACAAATTTATAGTATCCCTCCGGGTTATGCAAATTTTTTTGTTACCGGGTTTTTTTGTGCTGTAACATTGTCCTGTGCGTCTGCGTCTTAACAGTATTTTAGAAAAACTTATCAATATTGGATGCAACATTTACCCCATGGTCTTGACTTTAAGTAATCACTAAACGCATACCCATGTGTTTTAAAGCCTCTATGATCATTATCCATCGTCCCTTTAGGGCTGTACAAGAAGAAATGTTGCTAAGTCACCTGAATTTCAACGATCTGGAGTTTCGGGGGACCACAACAATGGAGAATTGTATCTATCAGGGCGATAAATCCATCGGCATTGGGTATTACAATGACAATATCATCATATGTGAGGACTATCTCCTTACCAGCTACCTGGAGGTCACGGACGACCCGGTGAGCCTTGCCGGATATGAGGAGGTTCTTTCGGATGTTTTTCCCGACTCGGAGATATTGACGGTGGCCTGCCATGCCAGTGTCAACTATCATTTATATTCCCTTGTAAAGAATGGAGAGAAGCTGCGCTTTAAAAGAGTGATTGCCTCCAGTCCCATCCTGGAATATGGCGACAGGCTGTCGGAGGAAGAGGTCATATATGCAGAATCCCGTGTCATCGAAGGGAAGAGGCTGTTCGACAGCCGCGGCAAGGATGATCATCATAATCATGCCATCACGGAAGACCAGCTGATGGAGGATTTTGCTTTCGGGGTGGCCAAGAGGCATTTGGGGGTAAAGATATCTTCCGGAGAAGAAAATGC
>DASZXP010000055.1:0-8594 GCA_035545935.1 Puia sp.
TGTTACGGATACTGACCTGGCGCAGGTGCAGCAGGAGAAGAAGGAGATACCGCCTGTCGTGATACCACCACCCAAAGCGCAACAGGTGGCGATAAAACAGTTCACTCCTCCCAGGCTGGTGAAAGAAGATGTGCCGCAGGATGAGAAGCCGCCCGAGCAGACGGAACTGGAAGATACTAAGATCGGCACCGTGAATCAGGAAGGGCTTAAGGACGATGGTATCGTGGCTCCTCCGGCGTCGGATGGTGGGAAGGGAATAGTGGAGGCGCCAAAGAGGGAAGAGGATGATGCGGATAAGATCTTCACCAAGGTAGAGATCGAGTCGAAATATCCTGGTGGTGATGCTGCCTGGGCGAGGTTCCTGAATAAGAACCTGCATTATCCCGATGAGGCGTTGAATAATAATATCGAGGGGAATGTGATGGTGCAGTTTGTAGTGGATCAGGAGGGGAATGTGAGTGATATACAGGTGTTGAGTGGGCCTACGGAAGGGGGGCTTCGCGAGGAGGCTGTGCGGGTGCTGAAGAAGAGTGGGAAATGGACGCCGGCGATACAGAATGGGCATGCGGTGAAGTCGTACAAGAGGCAGCCAATAGGGTTTAAGACGGGGGAGCAATAGATTGTTGCCGGGGGCGGAAGATTATGTCGAACCTTTTGAAGAAGTAGATCTTGTCGAATTCTCTTACGACTGTTTCGGGTCCTCTGAAGACCGTGTAAAGCCATTCGAAGACTTTGTCAGGCCATCCGGGGACCTTCAGATATTATCGGCGGCCAGGCTGGAAAGCCTGGCTGTTGGTATTTTGGGGGGCTAAGACTCATGCCGGCCACTGCCTGGGGTCAAGCCTTTGGGGACCACCTTGTGGGGGATGACTTTTGTTGACCATCTTAGCGAGGGAAGCCTTTTGAAGACCATCTTGCTGGATAAAACCTTTTGACGTCCACTTTTGCTGGACCGGCCTTTCGTTACGCAGGCTTTGTCGGACTTTGGGCCGGCCTGTCCGAAAGACTCATAAGGACCCTGGATCGAGCGGGGCCTGTTGTGGGGCCGGCGTATGGAGCGCTTTGAAGAAAGCAGCGAATATAGGGGCCTGGTCAGCGGATGGCGGGTGTATGTCCGCCCGTATCCCGGGGAACCAGGGTAGGATGCTCCATCGGCAGGGGTATTGTTTGCTTGGCATGCCTATCCGGTCCGGTAGGGGGAGATGGCGGGACAATTCGGGCAGCCATTTCTGTTCATTGTCAATCAGGTCCGCTGCTGCTTGCCGCCGTGGCAGCCGTATAACCAGGTCTTCTCCCAGCCGGAAAATAGCATTATCCCAGCCTGACTGTTCAAAGGTCACCGGCAAAGTCGCCAGATCGGGATGCTGTTCCTGCAGCAGGCTATGGACCAGGTCAGGGTCGATGTTGATCTCTGCTGGAGGGGCGCCGTCGTGGGTAAGCGCCATGGGGCTGCAATACCGTACCTTTGCGCCATGTTAGGAAAATTAGCCGGTTGGGACGATACCATAGTAGCCCTGGCGACGCCGCCGGGGATAGGCGCTATTGGAGTGATCCGGGTGAGCGGTCCGGATTGTTTTAGGATCGTTGGGGGGCTTTTTCCCTCCAAAGACCTGGGACAGCAGCCCTCTCATACCCTACATGTAGGGTTTCTAAAGGAGGGGGAAGAGGTATTGGATGAGGTGGTGGTATCGCTATATCGCGGGCCACGCTCGTATACCGGAGAGGATGTGATAGAGGTCTCCTGTCATGGCAGTCCTTATGTACAGGAGCGGGTGATGCAGGCTATCCTCCGGCAGGGGGCAAGGCTGGCCCGGGCGGGGGAGTTTACGCAGCGGGCTTTTTTAAAGGGGAAACTGGATCTTACCCAGGCGGAGGCCGTGGCGGACCTTATTGCCAGCAATACGGCGGCTTCGGCAAGGACGGCGTTGCATACCATCCGGGGTGGGTTTTCGCGGGCGCTGTCGGAGTTGAGGGAGCAGCTGCTGCAGTTTTCGGCGCTGATAGAGCTGGAGCTGGATTTTGCGATGGAGGATGTAGAATTCGCTGACCGTGGTAAGTTTTATGCGCTGATATCTACTGCCGAGCATATGACAGGGGAGCTGCTGCGGTCGTTCAAGCTGGGTAACGTGATAAGGAACGGGGTTTCGGTGGCTATTGTGGGGAAGCCCAATGCCGGTAAATCGACGTTGTTGAATACATTGTTGAATGAGAACAGGGCTATCGTGTCAGATATTGCGGGGACGACTCGCGACACCATCGAAGAGACCTTAAATATCGACGGGATATTGTTTAGGCTGATAGATACTGCGGGTATACGGCAGCATACGACAGATGTGATTGAATCCATTGGGGTGGGGAAGAGTTTGGAGAAGATGCAACAAGCAGATATAGTGGTGTATCTCTTCGATGTGATGGATGGGGTGGAGGAGGTGATGGGGCGAAGAGCGGAGCTGGAGGGCGATACCGGGTCAGGGCCGCCAGGTTCCGAACAGATTCGGGCTGCCGAAGGGACAGAAGCTGTTTCGGGTACGGTCCAGACAAGGGGAGCGGCGGCGGGTAAGCGGTTCCTGTGGATAGGTAATAAGGTGGATGCGATGGATGAGGATGCAGCACGCCGTAAGTTTCATTCACTACCGGAGGCGGTCTTTATATCCGCCAAAGAAGGACGGCAGGTAGATGTGTTGAAGCAGCGGCTGGTTGACCAGGTGTTGCAGGGAAATACCCAGACGGAGGGAACGATCGTGACGAATGCGCGGCATTATCATGCTTTGCAACAGATAGATATTTCATTGAAGACGATACGAAAGGGACTGGATGAGGGGCTGCCGGGGGATCTGTTGGCGTTGGATATCAGACATTGTCTGCATTATTTGGGGGAGATCACGGGGGAGATCACGAGTGAGGATAGGTTGGATTATATATTTAGTAAGTTTTGTATTGGCAAATAGTTTGTCGTAGGTTGTTGATTGTCAAATATTTACTTTCTAAATTCACTACCGTGCCAATTTTTGCCATTTTTTACCTGTTTGATTGTCAATCTGTTAGTTTTTCTTTTTCTTCTTTTCTTATATTCCGTGTTATTTAATTAATTGATTATCAGTTTTTAAGGTAGATTTGCGACCTGATTTTTGGTGGTTTGTACCTCCGCTGTACCTTAAATTGATATTTGCTTAGAGGTACAAAAATAACTAATTGATAGTGAAATAATTGCAGTTTGGTGCAGCTTGGATCATTTTCCAGCGAGAATTTGCGGCTCAATGCGCCATGCCAAATTGCAAAATTGCAGGATAGAATATTATGAGTAGTAACTTAGAATTGCGGCGAATTTGCCAACATTGCGGAAAGGATTTTATAGCCAAGAAGACTTCGACGAAATTTTGTTCTTTATCCTGTGGATAGCGAAATTATAAGGTAAGGCAACGGATGAACAAGATCGAAAGCTCGAATAGGAAAGCGAAGACATCATTGTTAGCTTTGGATGAACCTGTTGGGCAGCCTTCGAGCCTAGAGCAAGGATTAGTTGATATTAAGGCCTTGGCTTATTTTACTAGTATGTCGGAACGATTGATCTTCAATTTGAGGAAGGATGAGGCCTTTTGGTTGAAAATTGGTCGGCGGTTGTTGTTTGAGAAGAAGGCAGTGGTGGACTATTTGGTGAGAAAGTATGGGAATTGGTCTTCTAGCGTCTAGACAACTTGTCATATAAAATTCTGTCCGTATCACTTTTACAGTAAAAATTTTATTATTTATCAATTTTACAGTGGCTGATAACAGTTTTACAGTGTAGTTTGATATGTCAGGAAGTTTGTAAAAAACCTGACATTTCCTTAAATTTGTCAGGAAATTTATAAAAAACCTGACAATGTCCGCCGAGACCATTACACGTTCCGTGACCGAAAAGGTAAAGGAGGCAAAGCCGGGAACCGTGTTTTTCCCCTCTGACCTGCTCGAATTTGGCGCGCCAGATGCGATTCACCAGACCTTTTCGAGGCTTGCAAGGAGCAAAACGCTCCTTCGCCTGGCCAAAGGAATTTATGTGAAACCGACGATGGATCCCGAACTGGGGGCTCTTCGACCTTCGCTTGAAGATGTGGCAAAACAGATTGCCGAACGCGATAAGGTCATGATCCGGCCAACCGGTGCAGCAGCCTTGAACAAACTGGGGCTGTCAACCCAGGTGCCGACCAAAGTGGTATATATGACCAATGGAAATCCAAAGCGGATCCAGGTGGGGCGGTCGACCATCGTCTTCAAAAAAACAACCCATAAGCAGCTCGCTGTGCAACCGGAGACAGTCTTCCTGGCGATCCAGGCGCTGATCGCCCTCAGAGAGCAGGCAGACGATCCCGACATAATCCGAAAATTGACGGATGTTTTGGGCTTGGAAAAGCCGGCAGATGTCCGGGAAGGTGCTCGTCTGGCCCCGCAGCGGATTGGTCGCATCCTATACCAGATTGCAAACAATATTGAAAAGGCATAGTATGATCGAATTTTTACAGCTCCCTGAAGAGCAGAAGCGGGCGTTTATCGCCGAGACTGCTATAGAAACCGGGATGACAGAAAAGGCCGTAGAGAAAGACTGGTGGGTGACCCTGGTCTTGCGCGCGATCTTCACATTGCCCATGGCCGAGCACTTTGTCTTCAAAGGTGGCACCTCGCTCAGCAAAGGCTGGGGCCTGATCGAACGATTGTCTGAAGATATCGACATAGCATTAGCACCAGAGGCGTTTGACAGAGAATATAGGCTAATACCGACTCATAGCTATGTGAAGACATTGAAAAGGGAAGGTACAGCGTACACGAGCAATGTGATAGCGGATGTCCTTCAAGCGCGGCTGATAGAGATGGGCGTACCAGATACCCTTTTCTCCATATCGGTCACATTGATCCCACCAACGAGGCCCGATACCGATCCGCAAACAATCCAGGTGCATTACAGCTCCATTTATCCAGCCAATATGTATATCGCGGATACCGTAAAGGCGGAATTCGGCGTACGAGCGTTAAAAGAGCCTTTTGCAGACGTATCGATCGTATCGGAGATAGGGCGTCACATCCGGGCAACCACATATACTGAGCAGCCGTTCACGATCCGGGCGGTCGTTCCGGTAAAGACGCTGATCGAGAAGATACTGCTGCTCCACGAGAAATTCACAGGCGAAGAGCCGGATCAAATCAAAATCGCCGAAAGGCAGTCACGACATCTGGCCGACATCGTCCGGCTGAAGCGGAAAGGGATACATACCGAAATCCTTGCCGATCCAACGCTGTTTGAAACCATAGTAGCACACCGGCGGCACTACGTCCGCCTGCGGGGAGTCAACTATGACCAAATGACGATAGCAACACTCCAGATCGTTCCACCGCCTGCGGCGGAGGTGAAGTTTCGGGAAGATTATGCCATAATGCTGGAGGAAATGATCTATGGTGAGGCACTGGACTTTGACACGATTCTGGCGGAGCTTAAAGAACTGACAATGTTTTTGCAGCGGAAGCAATGACAAGGCGACGGCAGCCTCGAAGCTTAGATGCACGCCGATGCATTGCAGGTTCAGTAAGTTTATTGATTATTATTATCTTACGAGTTATTAAGGTCGCTAAATCATGGAAAAACTGTCTCTTAGTAAACTGGAACAACATCTTGCCAAGGCAGCCTGGATTCTTAAAGGGCCGGTAGACGCGGCAGATTTCAAAATATATATATTCCCATTGCTATTCTTTAAGCGAATATCTGACGTATATGATGAGGAATATAATATTGCCCTGAAAGAGTCCGGCGGAGACAAAGAATATGCGGAATTAGGAGAATTGCATCGTTTTATCATTCCGGACGGGTGCCATTGGACTGACGTCCGGCAGGTAACTACGAATGTGGGCAAGGCATTGCAAAGAGCTTTTCGGGATATTGAAAAGGCCAATCAGCAATTGCTGTATGGAATATTCGGCGATGCTCCCTGGACTAACAAAGATAAATTGCCGGATGCCCTGTTGGTGAACCTGATTGAGCATTTTTCACAATACAACCTTTCCAGTGAATTTGCAGCACCTGATATTTTGGGGCAATCTTATGAATATCTGATCAAGCAGTTTGCTGACCTTACCAATAAAAAGGCCGGCGAGTTCTATACGCCCCGCTCTGTCGTGCACTTGATAGGGTTAATCGTAGACACCAAAGAAGGCGAATCCATATATGATCCAGCCTGCGGTACAGGTGGTATGCTACTGGAGTGTATCGAGCATTTAAGGCAGACCGGCAGCGACTATAGAACGTTGAAAATGTACGGCCAGGAAAAGAATCTTACTACTTCCACCATTGCCCGTATCAACATGTTCCTCCACGGGATAGAGGATTTTGAAATTGTGAGAGGAGATACCCTGCGCAATCCGGCCTTCCTCGAAAATGACCTGCTGAAGAAATTCGACTGCGTGATTGCAAACCCTCCATTCTCCCTAAAGGAATGGGGCTCAGAAATTTGGTTGAATGACCCTTTGGGAAGAAATATTGCCGGCGTTCCTCCGAAAGGAAATGCGGATATGGCATGGGTGCAGCACATGATCAGTTCCATGAAGCCTATTACAGGACGGATGGCTGTTGTTTTGCCACATGGAGCATTGTTTAGAAAAGGGGCGGAAGGTAAAATCAGGAAGGAACTGATCGACCAGGATCTGCTGGAAGCCGTAATAGGTCTCGGACCCAATATCTTCTATGGCACTACGCTGGCTGCCTGCATCCTTGTTTTTCGTGCCAGAAAGGCGAAGGACAAAAGAAAGAAAGTATTGTTCATCGATGGCGCTGACCAGGTTCGGGTAGGCAGGGCACAGAATTTTCTCGAGAAGGAGCATATTGAAAAGATATATAGCTTGTATCGGCAGTTTTCGGATTTTCGGAACTCTGCAAAAGTTGTAACCCTGGACGATATCAAGGGGAAGGACTATAGCCTGAATATCCCGCTTTATGTCGAAAAAGAAAGTAAGGATGATTTGCCCAATCTGGAAGAGGCTTTGGTGGAACTCGAAAAGGCAGCTGAGGAGGCGTGGCAAGCTGAAGATAAATTCAAAAGGCTTTTAAAAGAGTTTAATTTGTTATGACCCAACAGCAACTGGAAAAATACCTATGGGGCGCGGCTACCTACCTGCGAGGGCATATTGATGCGGGTGATTATAAGCAATACATTTTCCCGTTACTTTTCTTTAAGCGCATAAATGATGTGTGGGACGAAGAATATGAGCAGGCGGTGAAGGAGAGCAACGGTGATTTGGACTACGCTTCCTTTGCTGAAAACCATCGGTTTCAGATTACTGAAGGCGCCCATTGGAACGATGTACGGCAAGTAACCCGTAATGTGGGGCAAGCCTTGCAAAAAGCCATGCGGGCAATCGAAAAGGCCAACCAGGATCAACTCTATGGCATATTTGGAGATGCCAACTGGGGTAACAAAGACCGGCTAAGCGATGAAACCCTAATAAACCTGATAGAGCACTTTAGCCGGCACAAGCTGGATTTGAAACATGTCCCACAAGATGAATTGGGAAATGCCTATGAATACCTGATCAAGCAATTTGCCGATGATAGCGGGCATACTGCTGCTGAATTTTACACCAATCGTACTGTAGTTCGATTGATGACCCTGATCGCAGATCCGCAGCCGGGTGAAACTGTGTATGACCCCACCTGCGGTAGCGGAGGATTATTGCTGAATGCAGCACTTCAACTCAAAACTGCCGGAAAAGAGTATCGCACCTTGAAGTTGTATGGGCAGGAAATCAACCTCATTACTTCTTCCATTGCCCGTATGAACATGTTCTTGCATGGAATCGAAGATTTTGCCATTGTTCGGGGAAATACCCTGAGCAATCCGGGCTTTTTGAATGACGATGAACTGCAAACATTTAATATTATACTGGCCAATCCTCCCTACAGTATAAAAGCTTGGGATCAGAAAGCGTGGGCGAATGATCCCTGGGGCCGTAATCTTTGGGGAACGCCCCCGCAGGGAACTGCCGATTATGCATTTCAGCAGCATATCCATAAGAGCCTGGATATGCAAAATGGGCGTTGCGTGGTGCTTTGGCCACATGGTATTTTATTCAGGGATGCGGAAATGGAAATGAGGAAGAAGATGATTGCGGCAGATGTGGTGGATTGCGTGATTGGCTTGGGTCCAAATCTTTTTTACAATAGCCCCATGGAAAGTTGCCTGTTGATTTGCCGTACCAATAAGCCAAAAGCCAGAAAAGGGAAAATACTTTTTATTAATGCGGTAGATGAATTACGTAATGAAAAATCGATGAGTTTTTTGGATGAAAAGAACATTCAGAAAATATACAGAGCATTTAAAAACTATTCCTCCGATGAGGACTTCTGTAAAGTTGTAGCAGTAGATGAAGTGATGAAAAATGATGCGAACTTGGCAATACCGTTATATGTAGGAAAGTCAATAATTAAAGAAGATAAGGCTGATTTTGAAATGTTAGTTCGAAACTGGCAAGAGTCTTCATCTGGGTTAAAACAATCAATAAAACATCTAATTACAACTTTGAAAGCATGAAGGGTATAGATAAGAAAGGGTGGACAAGGATTAGCTTGGGAGAAG
>DASZXP010000056.1:0-49295 GCA_035545935.1 Puia sp.
GAGGTCGAAGATGTCACCCATGTTTTCCCGGATGAGGATCTTTCTGTCTTTCAGGTGGGCGGTGATATAATTGCCGTCTTTTTCGAGGTAGAGGATGTCCTTTATTTTTACCTGGTAGGTTTGGGGGCCGCTCTTGATAAAGATAGCGGGGTCCCCGGCGCTGACAGTGACGGAGGGTTTGTTTGTTGAGGCCACTGCCTTATTCACGGCGGCGAGAAAGCGTTCGAAGGTGATCGGTTTTAGGAGATAATCTATAGCGTTGAGGGTATAGCTTTCCACGGCATAATGGCTGTATGCCGTAGTAAAAATGATCATGGGCCGGGACGACAGGGTCTGCATCAGCTGCATCCCGCTGAGGTCGGGCATATTGATATCGAGGAAGACGAGGTCGATGTTCTCCTGACCCAGGTATTCGATGGCTTTCAACGGCTGACGGAAAACGGCCTTTAGCTCCACCTGATCACTCTTCCCGCAATAACGCTGGATCACCTCGAGGGCCATGGGTTCATCATCGACAGCTATACAAGTTATCAAGCGAGCTGGATTTGCAGGTTTACAATATATTTTCCTTCCCCGGGGCCGGCTTGAAGCGCATGTCTACCCGGATAGACCAGCTCCAACCGGCGTCGAACGTTTTCCAACCCGATGCCACCTGATCCCTCCTGCACATTCCGACCGTCCGGGAGAGGGGGGCCCGGGAGCCAATGGGATGGATCGAGCCGTTGGACGGCACTGTGATCGGTGTTCTCACAGGTGAAGGTCAGGGATCTTTGTTCAACCGAAAGGTCGAGGGTAATGTGCGAATGATGCCCGATGGCCACGCCATGTTTGAACGCATTCTCCAGGAAAGGGATGAAGAGCATAGGGGCAATGGAGATCCCTGCGGCCACGGCCGGTGGGGGATGACGGAAGGTCACGGAGGCCTCGCTGTCGGCATATCGCAGCTTATTGAGCGCGATGCAATCTTTTACGTATGCGATCTCCCGTTGAAGGGATACGGTATCGGTGTTGCTTTCATAGATCATATAGCGCATCATGTCCGACAATCTGGAGATGCTGTCGGCGAGCTCTTCATGACCTTTTTTTTGGGCCATGGAGAAGAGGTTGTTCAACGTATTGAAAAGAAAATGGGGATTGACCTGTGAACGGAGGAACCGGAGCTCGGTGTGGAGCTGCTGTGTCTCGGCCTGGCTGCGCCGGAGGTCGTTGTGGATCCATTCC
This sequence comes from Puia sp., assembly GCA_035545935.1. Classification (GTDB taxonomy): domain Bacteria; phylum Bacteroidota; class Bacteroidia; order Chitinophagales; family Chitinophagaceae; genus Puia. The sequence continues at coordinate 1,222 of DASZXP010000056.1, forward strand.
CTGATAAAGAAATAGGCCACGGCAATACCGATAATGGAAAGGAAAATGGCTGTCATGACGCCTTGCATATGCATCCAGTCGTTAGCTGAAAAGCCTGGCGGTGACTCGGGGTAGTGCGGAAAATTTGGCACGGTGATGTGCCGGGGAGGTATATTGCCTGCCGGCCCTATCAGCAGGCGGACCACTCCATAGTTCAGTGTAAACATGAACGCTGCCCAGACGGCGACAATCGCAATACCCGGTCCTCTGCTCCTCCGCCTGATCAACCGGGGGAATAACCAAAGGGTATTGCCATAGAACAATCCTATCAAGGCTCCCAGCACCACCCATGGATACGGGAATATGCTATGCGCATCCATGCTCATCGTGGCTTTGTCATTATAGGTGGATATCATTTTAAAGGAAGAGACGGTCAGCGCCTTCAGCGCATAGTATACCCCTGTCCAAAACAAGACGTGCATAATGATCTCGACGAGGGATTGGGCTTTTTTGCCGCGCATGAAGACAAATATACTGGATAACGGGACGTCCATCGATGGGGAGGTGTGAACGGGCGATTTTTGCCATTTGGGGGACGGGGGCGGCGGCGGATAACAAATATTCCTTTTTCACGGGGCGGCGGGACGGGTTGGTCCCAACTGTTTTTATAGTCCGTGGCGGCGGGGTAGACTTGCCTCAAAAACACACAGCTATGAAAGGAATCCTTTTATCGATGCTGGGGATCGCCCTCTGCGTCTCCGGCGCATGGGCACAGCAACCCGATGTCTCGCTGCTAACGGTACATTACAAGTTTGAACACGTCCGGGATACGAACAACCGGGATAAGCCTTATACGGAGCACATGGTCCTGCTGGTGGGGCAGCGTTCCGGTGTTTACAAAAGCGGCGAAGGGGGACTTCAGGAGCAGGTCTCTACCAACCCGGATGGTACTACCCGGAGGGATACGCGCCGCCTGGGATCGCCGGCGGAATACTATCAATACCCTAACGAAAAACGGTTGGTGAGGAAGGATATGATCTTTCAATCCGAATTTCTCATTACCGACGTCCTCCCGGTAATGGACTGGCGTATTAAGGGGGATACCGCCAACCTGGGTGGTCTGCATTGTCAAAAGGCAACCACACATTTTAAAGGGAGGGACTATACGGCGTGGTTCTGCCCTGATGTGGTGGTTCGGGTCGGTCCGTGGAAATTGAACGGCCTGCCGGGTGTCATCATCGAAGCGCACGATTCCAGGAATGAAGTCCGATTCATCTTTGACGGTATTACGAAGAGCGGCGCCACATCCATTCTGGCGCCCACCAAAGGGGTCAAGACCAGCGAAAAGGAATTCGACCGGCTGCTGGAAACATGGCATAAAGACCCCCAGGCTTTTTTGAATGGAATGGCGCAGGGGAGTGACCGGCCGGCTCCCAAGATCGATGTAAAGCCCGGATCGGGGGCGGTGATCAATAATCCCATCGAACTACCGGAAACAAAATGAAACAGATCTTGGGATTGGGTTGTGGAAACCAAATGAAACGGATATTCGGATGGTTGGGGTTGTTGCTGGTGGCGGGAGCCATGAGTCCGCTGTCGGGGCTCGCCCAGACCATACATGGCACGGTGAGGGATAGTATGGGGCGAGCGGTGCCTTTTGTCAGTTTGAATCTGAGCAGGCAGGGCGCCATTATTGCTTTTACGACCACGGATACGGGAGGCGCTTATGTTTTGCGTCTCCCGGGTGGCCTGGCGCCGGGCGGTTTGTATCTGGAAGCCCGCTGTATCGGCTATAACCAACAAACCCGGGCTGTCGTGACGCTGCCGTCGACGATCGACTTTGTGTTGGGTGTTTCGGCCAGTTCATTACCGTCTGTCGTAGTCCGGAACAACCGGCCGGTGTTGCGCACGAGCGGCGACACCCTTAGCTACAGGGTGGGGGATTTCAGCAGCGCCCAGGACAGAGTGATCGGGGATGTGATCAAAAGGCTGCCGGGAATTTCAGTGGCATCCGACGGGACCATCCTGTATAACAACAAGCCTATTTCCAGCGTATATATCAGCGGCGATAATCTCCTGGATGATAAGTATACCATCGCGACGAACTCCATTCCCCAGGACATCGTGGATCAGATACAGGTGATCGACAACCATCAGCCGATCAAGGTGCTGCAAAATAAAGTGACCAGCAATGACGTGGCGTTGAACCTTACCATGAAGAAGACGGGCAGGATCCATCTGCTGGGCCAGGAGAGTATTGGGGCGGGGCTGCCGGGGAATTATGATGTCAATCTCAATGCCCTGTTGTTCAAAGATGAGTATAAGGCTATCAATTATCTGAAGGGAAATAATACAGGCGATGATCTGCAGCGTGAGCTGGTCTCGCACAATGCCGCGGACAATGAACAGCGTATCGGTAATGAGCTGCCCGCTACCCTGCTGTCCCTGGGGGCGGTAAATGACCCGGCCCTGTCCCGTCAACGGTATTTTTTCAACCATGCGGGGATGTTGAATGCGAACAACCTGGTCAACCTGAAGAGCGGCTGGCAGCTCCGGCTCAATGCATGGTACCTGCACGACCGGCAGCAACAGGATTACAGCCAGCAAACTACCACCTTTCTTCCGGGGGATACTATTCAGTATAGGGAGGTGCAGCACAACCAGCGTAATCCGGATGTCCTGCATACGCAGCTCACCTTTAATCTCAATAAGCCGACATGCTATTTCAACGACGTCCTGCTGATGGATGATAACCGGGGAGTGAATTATTCGCATCTGAATACCAATGGGTCTCTCCTGGAGCAGGTGTTCAGGGATCATTCGATGAGTCTTTCCAACGAGTGTAACTGGATAGGCACGGTGCGGGCGAAGAATATCATTCAGGCGTATTCCTATATCAGCCGATGGGCGGAGCCGGAAGATCGTACAATCGGTCCTTCCTACAATGCGGAGCTATTCAACCATGGCATGTCGTATATGCAATTGGTGCAGCATGTCGATGTACCGACCTGGTATATGAATAACTATGTTTCGTTCAAGATACCGGGGGATGTGCTGACGAAAAGCTTCCGGGCGGGGGTTAGTGTGCAGTCGCAAAGGCTTGGCTCCGGGCTAAGCCTGCTGCAGTCCGACAAGACATTTACGCCTGCGTCGGACAGTTCGGTGAACAAGCTGTCGTGGGTCCGGAAAAAGGGGTATGCGGAGGCGGCATTCGATGTTCCGGGTGAAAAGCTCCGGCTAAGCCTGAGCCTGCCCCTGATCTTCCAGCAGCTGAGCTATACAGATACGGGCTATGCGCTGGATAAAGGGCTGAGCCGTTGGTATTTCAATCCACAGCTGTCCGGCAAATACCAAACGGGGCTCGAGCATTTCGTGAGCTTCCAGTATAGCTATCGGAACGAGACGGGAGGTATCGAGGATGTCTATCAGGGATATATCCTAAAGGATTATCGCACCTTGTATGCCAATAACGCAGACCTCACCCTGCGGCAGGATCATCGGGCGGCGTTGGGGTATAATTACCGACAAGCGCTTCGTCTGTTCTTCTTCAGCATAACTATGCTTTACCATCATGTCGTCGCCAATAATATCGCCTCGAGCGTGATCACCAACAGTCTTCAGCAGCGGGTGGTGATGCCGTACCGGAACAGTATGGATTCCCGGACTATCAATGGTTTTGTCAGTAAATATTCGTTCCGCCTTCATACCACCTTTAGCGGTGATGTACAATGGCAGAACAGCCGGGAGGTAGAGATCCAAAATGGCGCCCTGCTGCCTTTTACGACGACGGCCATCACGTTGGGGTTGAATGCTGATACCAAATTAAATGACAGGATCGGTTTTGGCTATCATGCCACGGGTATTCGAACGGACAGCCATTCTCCGGCGGTGGCGTCGGCGGATCGTATCGATCAACTGGTGCAGCAGGCTGCGCTTTATTACAATCCAACCCACGATCTGCAATTTAATTTGTCGGGCGAGCATTATTTTACGGGGCGGGGGGGTAACGCCCCTCTGACCTATTTTTTCGCGGATGCCCGGGTGAAATACCATGTGAAAAAATGGAGGATGGACTGGCAGCTGGATGCGCTGAACTTTCTCAATGTAAGGACGTATGATGCGCTGTATCTGACGACCAATACCCTGACATCCAGCTCCTATACACTGCCGGGGAGGATCATTTTGGTGAAGCTGCTATTCAACCTTTAAGGCACGGCGGGTGATTTAGGGAAAATTGGATAACTATTCGGGAACTCCGGGTATTTTTCCCGTGAGGCGGTCGTTGCATTTTTGTAGTGTCAAATAACTATTTAAAAATGCATCTAAAGTCTCCCATTCTTCGCTTGTTCACTCAGCTTGGTGAGCTGCTGGGGCAGCTGTCCGACGAGGAATATTGCCAACCGATAGCCATTTTGTCGGGGGCTACTATCGGGCAGCATGTACGACATATACTGGAATGTTTTCAGGAGCTGGAGGCGGGTTATTATCGTGGCGATGTCAATTATGATCTGCGGAAGAGGGACCGCCTCCTGGAAACGGACCGTGAGCTGGTGTTCCTGCAGATGGCTTTTGCAGAGGGCGCTCTTAGAAAGGCGGATAAGCCCTTACAACTACATGCCGCATTTGACGAGGGGATAGAAGCTGCCTTGTCTTCCACTTATTATCGGGAGTTGATGCATAACCTGGATCATGCCATCCATCATATGGCGATGATAAGGATCGGCGTGACCGCCTTTCCCTGTGTAGTCCTGCCGGAAGACTTCGGCGTTGCCTATTCTACCTTGAAATTTCGAGCAAACAATCATTCAATAGAAATCAACAAATCATGAAACGGATACTGCATCTTGTATCGCTGGTCCTCTTTTTAGCTGTGGGCGCATCCGCCCAGAACACGTCCTCGCATCCTGCCAATTGCAACACGGACGCCTCCGGCCTCGCCATAGAGGGGTATGATCCGGTGGCCTATTTCTCGACGGGCAATGCGGTGGAAGGAAGTAAGGAATATATGTATACTGTCGATGGGGCGACTTATCGATTTGTCAGCGCACGGAACAGGGACCTGTTCAAGGCGGCGCCTGCCAAATACAGGCCTCAGTATGGCGGCTGGTGTGCGTATGCCATGGGCGCCAAGGGTGAAAAAGTGGAAGTGGATCCGAAGACGTTCAAGGTCCTGGACGGGAAGCTTTACCTGTTCTACAACAAGTATTTCAACAACACGCTGAAATCCTGGAATAAAGACGAGGCCAATCTGAAAGTGAAGGCTGACGCTAACTGGACAAAGCAAAACACCAAATAGAATGAATATGAAAAAGATGATCTCCGCAGTCCTTGTGACTTTTGTTTTTCTGCATGTACACGCACAAAAATCACCTGTCTATATTGCCGATGGGAAAGCCATAAAGGGTTATGATCCCGTCGCGTTCTTTACGGAGTCGAAGCCTGTTATGGGTAAGGACAGTCTGATGTTGCAGTGGAATGGGGCGGCCTGGTATTTTGCAGATCGGAAGAACCTGGAGTCGTTCAAGATGGAGCCTGAAAAATATGCTCCCCAGTATGGCGGCTATTGCGCGTATGGCACTGCCCAGGGGCACAAAGCTCCGACGGAGGTGGATACCTGGACGGTACTGGATGGGAAGCTATATTTCAATTACAATCAAAAGGTCAAAGAGATGTGGTCAAAAGACCGCCCGGGGATGATAAAGAAGGCGGATCAGAACTGGCCTATGTTAAAAGACAAAGAATAAGCGATGCAAAAGATGACCATTGTGTTCTGGATACTGCGCATACTGGCGGCGGTGATCCTTTTACAGACCCTTTTTTTCAAGTTCTCGGGAGCGGAGGAATCGGTCTATATCTTTTCCACGCTGGGGATGGAGCCCCGGGGGCGTATCGGTACGGGTGTTGTCGAGCTCATCGCTTCGATATTGATCCTGATCCCGCGCACTACCGCCTTTGGCGCAGTGCTGGCCCTGGGGACTATGAGCGGCGCTATCTTTTTCCATCTGACGCGGCTGGGGATCGAGGTCCGGGGTGATCATGGTCAGCTATTCATCTATGCCTTGTTGGTTTTTATCAGCGCCGGCATCCTGGGATGGGCATTTCGCAAACAACTATGTGTACTGTAACTTTTATACCGGCTGGTCACGGCGTTTATCACCTGACCTCCAATCGCGACGAACATACCGGCAGGGCGCGGGCCCTGCCGCCTCGCCGACATGAGGATATCGTTTATCCAACGGACCCTGTCGCCGGCGGGAGCTGGGTAGCGTTGAAGCGCGACAAAGATGCGGGCGTATTGTTGAACGGCGCCTTTGCCAAGCACCGGCGACAGGAAGTATATCGCAAGAGCCGCGGCCTGGTCTTCCTCGAGATCATCCATGCAGCAGCTCCTCTTGATCATTTCGGTCGGATGGACCTGAAAGATATCGAACCATTCACGTTGATCCTTTTTATCAATAATGTCCTTTTGGAGTGCCGTTGGGATGGGGAACAACGGTATATCCGGGAGCTGGAGACCAGCCGGCCGCATATCTGGTCCTCCGTCACCCTATACGACGAAGCGGCGCATGCGCATCGGAAAGAGATGCTGGTGAAATGGTACTCGCGGGAGAATGTTTCCACGGATAGCGTACTCGATCTTCACCGGCAGATGGGAATAGAGGGCGATGCTGTGGCGACGGTGAGCATTACCACGCTGCGGATGGGCGGTAGGAAGGCAAGGCTCCGGTATGTCGATCTGCGGGAAAGGCCTGCCCGTTCAGCGAACGCGTTCCTGATCCGGCTGAGAAATTGGGAGTACTGGCCTTTTTATGTCGTGCATGCACCTATGTTCTTTTATTGGGCCTGGCTTAGTCTGAAGGCAAGGTCTTTTTTCTTTTTCAGCACGGCCAATCCGACGATAGCCAACTCAGGGTTTTTGCTGGAATCCAAACAACAGATCTATGACCTAATGCCTCCGGGCGTTTATCCGAAGACGTTGTATTTTCGAAAGGGTACGCGTATCGGCGAGATCCGTCACCGGCTGGCGGAGCAGGGGTTTTCGTATCCGTTGATGGCAAAGCCGGATATAGGGCAGAGGGGAATGGGGGTGGAGCTGTTGAAAGACGATTGCGGGTTGTTGCTGTATGCCCTGCGCAGCAAAGTAGATTTCCTGCTGCAGGAGTATGTCAATTATCCCGTGGAGATCGGTGTCTTCTATTACCGGATGCCGGGCGAACAAAAGGGGACTATCACGGGGGTGGTTGGAAAGGAGTTCCTTACCGTCACAGGGGATGGCGTCAGCACGACGGAGGCCTTGCTGCTACGGGACGAACGGTATGTCCTTCAATTGCCGGCATTGCGGCGCACGGCGGGGCGACGTCTGAAAATGGCGCCGGCGAAGGGTGAGGTGCTGGAGCTGGCGCCTTATGGCAATCATAGCCGTGGGGCTAAATTCCTGGATCATAGCCACCGGGTGACCCCGCGTATCGAGGCGGTGATCGATGAGCTTTGCCGTCGTATACCAGGTTTCTACTTTGGGCGGCTGGACATCCGATGCCAGTCCTGGTCACAGCTGGAAGCAGGCGAGGCCTTTTCGGTGATCGAGCTCAACGGCGCGGGCAGTGAGCCTACTCATATCTACGATCCCCGTCATTCGCTGTTCTTTGCGTGGAAAGAGATCAAACGGCATCTGGACATCCTTTATAAGGTGAGCCGTGCGAATCTGGTGGAGGGTGGTCTGGCCCCTATGAGCTTTGGGCAGGGGTTAAAAATGTTGCGCGACTATCGCCGGCATGAAAAATTGATTGCCTCATGAGCAGGCGGCACCGGCTTTTTTTCTCCGTCGCGGGGATCAGTTTCGTGGGCAGTCTGCCGCCGGGCATCCTGAATACGGGTGTGACGGGTCTTGTCGCGAGCGCGGGGCCCGCGGTCGCGGTGTGGTTTGGGCTGGGCGCCATCTTTGCGGAAATGGCTGTGGTGCGTGTGGCGCATGCGGGTCTTGAGCTCTGGCCGCGTGCTGTTCGTATTCCCCGATGGCTGAGCATCGGATTGTCCTTGTTGTTGCTATCGCTGGCTTTGTTCCATTCCGGCAAGGCTTCCGGAACACCTTCCTATGCGCATTATCCATTTTTCGGCGGCGTCCTGCTGAGCTTGTTGAATCCGCTGCATCTTCCTTTTTGGTTGGGCTGGACCGGCGTGCTCCGGGCGAGAAATCTTCTTATCGGCGCGAAGATCGAGTACCATCTTTTTTCCGTGGCCATCGGCGTGGGGACGGCCCTGGCGTTCCTGGTCTATGGGTTTGCCGGTCATTTCATCCTTCAGTTGTGGCAGGCTGGAAGATAACGGTGGCAGACCGGGAGATGATAGTGACAAGGCGGGCGATAAGGACAAATCATCGGGAACAATCGTCATTGTCCTGGCTCTTATGTCCCAGTAATTTTATTTCTTAAAAATTAAATCGATATGAATCGTATTGTAAAGATCGCTTTGTGGCAGGCAGTAGCCGCAGTACCTATTCTTATGACCGCCTGTAAAAAAGAAGGCCATCCCGGCGGCGCGGCGCCTCAGATAGAGACCATCACGGTGGAGAATGTTTTACAGTCCCAGCCGCTGGTCGAATCCGGCACTTTCCAGGGGACGGGCTCACCGGCCCTGATCCTTCCGACTCAGTCCGTCACGATCAATTTTTCGGCGGCCAAAGGGGAGGCCCTCAGCTTTGCCACTATGTACGGCTGGTCCAATGACCTGTTCTTTGCTCCGGCCAATCCCGGGATACAGGTTTATGACAACACCGGCAATCCCATCGAAGGGGATGTTTCCAGCCAGGTAAAACTTTGGGACAATGGCACCCGTATCAATCAGCAACCCGGCGCTACGGTGAATCATCCGGGGACGGCGGACAATAAGAATATTACGGAAGTCGATGGCACGGATGCGCAGGGTAATACGTATCTGCCGGCATCACAGCTGGTAAAGGCGACCCTGAAGTACAATGGCAATTCCAATTTTACGCTGACGCTGATGAATATTTCCGGTGGAACGGCCAATGAGACGCCGCTGAGTCCCGGCGTATGGGCGGTGTCCTATATCGTGGGTGGCAATCTCCTGATGCCGGCGCCTTTGTACGCATCGGGCCAGCCTACGGCGCATGGATTGACGAATATCGCGGAAGCGGGTGATAACTCGCAGCTGTCGGCCTATGTTCAGACCATTACGGGGATCTTTACACCGTTGTCGCCCATCCTGGTGGTAGTGTATAATGGCATCGACAATCCCATTTACAAGGTAGGAGAGCCGGATCGCGGAAAGGGGCTCACATATCTTGCGCAACGCGGTGTGGCGGATACGCTGGCCAACTATCTCAAGGGGTTGCAAGGTGTAAAAGAGGTATTTATCCTGCCCGACCCGACAAGTAAGGTGCTGCTGCCCGTGATCGATGGACAGGCGGGCAGTAAGGTGTCCCAGCAGCTGGCGGTCCAAAAGGGGGATCGTCTGGCGATAGCGACCATGTACGGGTTCTCGAATGACTGGTTCTTTGCCACCACGGGCAATGGGGTAGATGCCACACAAACGGGGGACCTTTCGGGGAGTATACAGCTGTATAATGATGGGACGGCCATCGACCAATTCCCCGGCGCAGGGGTTACCCAATTCAACCTGGCGGGGACGCCGCTGGCGGAGAGCCAGCCCATTTCGGTGGTGCCTAACCCCAACGCATTCAACACTTTACCTGCCATTTCGAATATCATAAAAATAAATTTGAAATAGTTTGTAAGGATTTCGACCGGGCGCCTACTAAGCGGGGGGTGCCCGGTTCCTTTTTGGGGCGTCCGACAGCTAAAAAGACCAGCATATGAAATGGCAATTTGAAGACAAGACCACCCGCGGAAAATTTATCATGAGCATCGGCGACCCGTCCCTTCGGGGCCAGGGACTGCTAAATGGAAAAAAAGAAATGATCAACACCATCGTCTTCAATACCGGCGACCCGCAAAAAGTCACCGTCGACAAGATCGTCTATACGATGCCGGCGGATGCTATCCTTCCCCTGGTGGCCAATCAGACGTTTTCCTTCGAGGATCCGGAGAACCTGGTGGCCTGGCAGTTCAACCGGGATTTTTACTGTATCGCGGACCACGATGCGGAGGTGGGTTGTGTGGGATTCCTTTTTTATGGGATCGAACATCCACTCTTTATCCGACTGTCACCGGAAGAGAAGGTAGGTATTTCGCAGCTATGCGGCCAATGTAAAGAAGATATGGATATCGAGGACAAGATCCAGGGGGAGATGCTTCGCACGACCCTGAAGAGGCTGATCATCTATATTACAAGGATCGCCAAGCAGCAGACCGAAAGCATTTGCCGGGGGAGGATAGACAGAATGGATATCGTCCGGCAGTTCAACCTGCTGCTGGAGGTACATTTCCGTACCCGGCACGAGGTTCAGTTCTATGCCCAGACCATGAACAAGTCGCCCAAGACGCTGACGAATCTTTTTGGTCTTTGCAATTATCCGCCTCCTTCCGAATTGATCCGGCGGCGGATCATTCTCGAGGCAAAGCGTTATCTTTATTTTACCGACAAGTCGGCGAAGGAAGTGGCGGAGGATCTTGGTTTTGCCAGCGCGGCACATTTCAGCCGGTTTTTTAAATCCGGCACCGGTATGAATTTCTCGGAGTGCAAGGTATTGGCATGAAAAAACTTTTTACATTATCGACGACGACGGGGTGTGATCCCGCGCATTGGGTAGCGATGTATGCCGACTACCTGTATAGCTATGCCCTGGCACGCCTGGACGATGAGGAGCTGTGCCGCGACCTGGTGCAGGAAACTTTTTTGGCCGCCCTCGAAAAGCTTAGCGAGTTCAGGGGAGAAAGTTCCGAGCGGACCTGGCTTACGGCCATCCTGCGCTATAAGGTCATCGATGTGTACCGGAAAAGGAATTCGGCGTGGCTTGGTTCACTGGACGGTCACGACGCTGAGCCGGAGTATTTCGAGCCGGACAACGGGCACTGGAAAGAGGTCTACGCGCCTCGTGCAATCGGCATCGAACAGGGAGATCCCACGGTGCATAAAGAGCTGGCGGCTATCCTGCAAAAATGCCTCAAAAAGCTGCCGGCCCTGTGGCAGGCCATCTTTTCCATGAAACACATGGACGAGATGAAGACGGAGACCATCTGTAAGGAGCTAAAGGTTTCCACCGCCAATTACTGGGTCATTATACACAGGGCGAAGGTCAACCTGCGGGCTTGTATCCAAAAAGAGTATACGTAATGGGACCCATCAAAAAGATACAGTACAATTGCCGCCACGCCACTTACCTGATTGAAAAGCGGCAGGAAAAGCCGCTGACGGTGAAGGAGCGGGTACATCTTTACATCCATCTGATGGGATGTTCCGTATGTAGATTGTTCGAAAAGCAAAGCCGGGCGATCAACAGGGGATTGCAAAGCTTGTTCCAGCGCTCGCATGAACATACCCTCGATGAAAAGGCCAAGCAGGAAATGCAGGAAAAGATAAACGAACGATTAAAAAGTTAAAAAATGAAAAGATTTATCGTCTATATTATTTTATCGATAACAGTAAGCTCCGCCTTCGCGGGTGCGCCCACCACAGACACGGCTACCTTCGCCACGGGCTGCTTCTGGTGTACGGAAGCCACCTTCAAGCTGATCCACGGCGTGGTAAAAGTTACAGCCGGATTTGCCGGTGGTCACACGGTGAACCCCAGCTACGAACAGGTCTGCACGGGCACTACAGGTCATGCCGAGACATGCAACATCGTTTTCGACCCTAAAGAAGTCTCTTACGACGAACTTCTATCGGCCTTTTTCACCGCGCACGACCCGACACAGCTCAACAGACAGGGGAATGACGTGGGCACACAATACCGCTCCGTAATTTTTTATCACAACCAGACGCAAAAGCAAAAGGCGGAATACTATATAAAAAAGCTCAACGACGCAAAGGCCTATCCAAACCCCATCGTCACCCAGGTGGTCCCCTTCACCGTATTTTATAAGGCGGAGAATTATCATCAGGATTATTACAGCCGCAACGGGGATCAGCCCTATTGTAAATTTGTGATACAGCCCGAGCTGGAAAAGTTCAAAAAAGTATTTGCCGGCAAATTAAAAACCTCCAACAAATGAGATACATCCTATTGACAGGACTGTTGGCACTGGCCATTGCGGGCCGTGGTTTTTCCCAACAGCTGAAGTCCGACAATGGACATGCGAATAATCCTTACTATTCGAATACGGATACGAAGAAGCTGAACGTATCGGATGCGGAGTGGAAGAAGATCCTGCCTCCGGCGCTGTACGCCACTGCCCGTGAACAGGCTACGGAACGGGCTTTCACCGGGAAATACCTTGATCAGAATACGAAAGGCACCTATTATTGCGCCGTCTGCGGGAATATGCTTTTCCGGAGCGATGCGAAGTTTTCCAGCACCTGTGGATGGCCGAGCTTTTTTGAGCCGTCCCGGAAGAACAGTGTCAGCTACCGGGACGATCATTCGTATGGGATGGACCGGACGGAAGTGCTTTGTGCGCGTTGCGGTTCGCATTTGGGGCATATCTTCGATGACGGTCCGGCGCCGACCCATAAGCGATATTGTATGAATTCCATTTCGTTGGATTTTCAGCCGGATAAGTAAGACTGCGCCCTGGCCATTCTTATCCCTTGGATGGGGCGGCCATCCCTCTGCCTGACGCGGGTCAGGTCCTTAATAGCTCAATATGGCAGCTTATTTTTACCGTTTCGCTAACGGCGACCCCGCCTTGATCCAAGGCTGCGTTCCAGGTGATGCCCCAGTCTTTGCGATTTATCTTTCCCGTTACAAAAAAGCCCGCCTTTGTATTTCCAAATGGGTCTTTTTCGATGATCCCTCCGAATTCCACATCCAGGGATATAGGTTTGGTTATGCCCATCATTGTCAGGTTGCCGAGCATCCGGTAATGATCTTTTCCAATGACTTCTGTCCCCGTGCTTTTAAAGTGTATGGCTGGAAATTTCTCCACATTCAGGAAATCGGCTGAGAGGAGGTGGGCATCCCTGGTCTTGTCCCGGGTGTCTATACTTGCTACGTCTACCGTAAGATCGACCCCGGCATCGGAGAAATTTATCTTTTCACCCCTGCTGATGCTGCCGGTGAATTTCCCAAAAAGCCCTTCTGTTTCCGAGATGCCAAAATGCCGTACGCTAAAACCAAGTTTGCAGTGTGAGGGTTCAAAAACCCAGCTGACCTTTTGCTGTTCCATAATCTTGCATTTAATTTTTATAATGCAAAATTGCGGCGATCCGACGCCGATGTGGTATAACGAAAATTACTTTAATCGGTATTTATCGGACATTTTGTTGCGGAAGGCTATCGGCGTCTGCCCGGTGTCCTGTTTGAAAAGTTTTGCAAAGTAGGAGCTGTCGAAATAATTGAGCTGTGCCGCGATCTCCGAAATGGGGGCATCGGAGAATGTCAAAAGACGTTTGGCCTCCAGCATGCTTCGGGCCCTTATGACTTCGCCCGCGGTGATGCCGGTGACGGTTTTTACGACGAGGTTCAAATGGTGCCGGGTAATATGCAATTTGCCGGCATAAAAGCTTACGGGATGGGCGGCCGAGAAGTGTATGTCCAGCAGCTCCTGTAGCTGTTTATAGACGATGAGGTATTTTTTCGGGGTAGTGTTGCTGTTGCCGCCGTCCGTGCATCGTTGTACCTGCGCCAATAGAATATGCAGCAATGCCTGTGTGATGGTGCTGTTGCGGTCTTTTCTGCGTTGTTCATTCGTAATGCCGTCGATGGTCTTCTTTATTTCCGCGAAGTCCTTTTTATTCAGGCGGATGCAGGGGTTGGCATAAAAATTATCGAGAAAACCGATCTCGAAAAGTTTGTCTTTACTATAGTTGTTCAGAAGGAAGAAGTCTCCGGTGAATAAGATACTTCCGCCCACAAGGGGTTTCCATTCTTCGAAGCTGTGGACCTGGCCGGGGGAAATAAAGAAAAGGCTGTTCGGTAATACTTCGTATTCTTTGTAATCGATGGTTTGCCTGCTTTTTCCTTTTTCGATCCAGGTGATCTCATAGAAAGTATGTTTATGAACGTCATCCACATTGGGTTCCTGCATGTCCTCAAAATGAATGATCTCGAAGTCTGTGGAGTTGGAGGGTTCATTTATAAAATGACCGATGGAGTAGAAGGGGAATAATGACTTCATTTGGCAAAGGTCTGGAATTCCGGGGTTTCCCGAATGGTCAAGCTTTCGGGAAGTTTGGGTATTTGGGGTGTGGGGGTGATTGGTGACCTTTATTGGATAAATCAAATTACGATCATGGAAAAGATAGCATTGCTGGTCAGGCTGGAAGCCAAGCCGGGGAAAGAAAAAGAAGTCGAGGATTTTATCAAGGGCGCGCTGACGCTGGCCCAGGGAGAGGCGGGGACGATCCGTTGGTATGCGTTGAAGTTTGGGCAGTCGAGCTTTGGCATCTTCGATACATTCGAGGGGGAGGTGGACCGTCAGGCACATTTGGGCGGGCCTATTGCACAGGCGTTGATGGCGAGGGCGGATGAGCTGCTGGCTGTGCCGCCGAAGATCGATCCCGTATTGTTATTGGCGGTGAAATAGTCTGGGAGGGGATACGGTAGGAAACAGACACGGATCTTCGAGTAATTGGATTACCTGGTGGTGATCCTTTCCTGCCTCCGGTTGGTAGTTCTTTTGCATGTGTTGGAGCGACTGTGCAAAAATACCGTATATTCATTCAACTATTACAACAACTAAATACAGCCAAATGAAACGGGTAACAGGGATCGGGGGTATTTTCTTCAAATGCAAGGACCCCGAGAAAATGAATGAATGGTATAAGACGCATCTTGGGTTTGACACCAGTCCTTACGGGACGAAGTTCGAGTGGCGCCATGAAGGGGACCCGGAAAAGAAGGGGTATACGTTGTGGAGCCCTTTTCCCGACAAGACCAAATATTTCGAGCCTTCGTCGAGGGATTTTATGATCAATTACCGGGTGGAGAACCTGGAAGCACTGGTGGAAGAGCTGAAAAAGGAAGGGGTGACGGTATTGGATAAGATAGAAAGCTATGAGTATGGCAAGTTCGTCCACATCCAGGACCTGGAGGGGAATAAGATAGAACTGTGGGAAGCGAACGATGAGGCGTAGGTTGGTTTTTAATTGGATATACAATGATGCGGCGTATACCCTGGTACATTGCCTTCCTTTTGTTCTTCTACTCACTGTGGATGCCGGCATTCGACATAGGAGATGACAGTGTGATTGGTCTTGCCGCCTTTATCTATGGAGGGGCGTGGCTTGACAAATCGATTGGCTGGTCCTGGCTGGCTAATCCGTTGTTTATTGTCTGCCTGTTCTCCTTTTTTCATCGTAAGAGAAAGATCCATCGCATGGCAGTTTATATAGCGGTGGCTGCCTTTCTTTTGTCCCTTAGTTTTCTGCTGGTGAAGGTGATGCCTGGTGATAAGGCGGAGGTGGTTAGTCGGAAGGCGGGGTATTGGGTCTGGCTTGGCAGTATGGGGGCGTTGGTGGTGGCTACTGTGTTAAATAACAGGGAACCTGTTGAAGTCGAGTGACTATAATATTTGGCATAAAGGCCCCTCTTTATTGTCCCAATAGCCCTCGTCGTGATGGATGCAGAATCTTATATTTGATCTTTATAAAAATTAGAACAGTATGAGAAAGATCATTTCATTTATGCACATTTCGCTTGATGGGTTTGTAGCGGGGCCGAATGGGGAAATGCGCTGGATCAAGGTGGATGAGGAGATTTTTGATCATGTCGGTAAGCGGATAGGCGAAACAGATACAGCGTTGTATGGACGGGTGACGTATGAGATGATGGAAGGGTACTGGCCCACCGCGGGAGACGAGCCGGGGGCAAGCAAGCACGATATCGAGCATTCGAGGTGGTATAAAAAGGCTCATAAAATTGTTTTGTCAAAAACATTGAGAAGAGCGGGGCTGACCAATACGACCGTTGTCAATGATAACCTTTCAGCAAGGATACATGAAATAAGACAACAGGAAGGCAGCGAGATACTGCTTTTTGGCAGCCCGACGGCAACACATGCATTGATGCAACTTGGATTGATCGACGGCTACTGGCTGTTTGTGAATCCCATTGTTCTTGGAGAGGGTATTCCGTTGTTTGTGGATGTCAGGGAGAAGATAAAGCTGAAATTATTGGGTACCCGGCCATTTGCGAGCGGGGTGACGGAACTGAGTTATGTGGTGGATAGACAGTAATAATAGGTCGATGGCTAGGCAAGGGAATCGTAAACTGAAATAACTGATTTACAAGTATTTAAGATTTCAGAAGGGAAATTATCCTATACTTGGTATGAAATATCGGATAAATTATCCTGTAAATGGGGTAAAATATCGGATATTTGTATAAAAAATGCGAAGGAACTTGTTTGAACCGTTGGCTGCTCATCTGGATAAAAAAGAATTTACTATCCTGACAGGCGCCCGACAAACGGGTAAATCGACTCTTCTTAAACAACTGGAATCATACTGTAAAGAACTTCAAAAGCCCTGTGTATTCCTGAATCTTGAAAATAAGGATGTCCTTTCAGTCCTGGATGAAAATCCGCTACATCTGTTAGACTACTTGCCAGGTGTGGAGGGTAGGGTAATTGTTTTTCTCGATGAAATTCAATATTTGAAAGACCCATCCAATTTTTTAAAGTTGCTCTATGACGATCATGCCGCCCGGGTAAAGATCGTAGCAACAGGAAGCAGCGCATTTTATATAGACGATCATTTCAGGGATTCACTTGCCGGCAGAAAGCGGGTCTTCCAGCTTTTGACTTGTTCATTTGATGAATATCTTAAATTAAACGGGAAAGATGATCTTTTAGCGGAATACCTTAGAATATTATCCAACAAAAACGCGAGAACTACCCAACTTGAATATTTACGGCAGGAATGGCAATCTTTTCTATTATATGGGGGATACCCTGCCGTCATCATAGAGCCGGATAAGAAAGAGAAAATTGAAAGGCTTAAGGAGATCAGAGATTCCTTTGTAAAAAGAGATGTCCTGGAATCAGGCGTGCAAAATGAAACGGCTTTTTTTCATTTATTTCGATTGCTGGCTGAACAGAGTGGTTACCTGGTGAATGTTCATGAACTGTCTCTTACCCTTCGAATAAAAACAGACACTGTAAGTAATTATTTGCGTGTCCTGCAGAAATGTTTTCATTTGGCGTTGATAAAGCCATTTTATCGCAATCTCCGGAAAGAACTGACAAAAATGCCCAAGGGGTTTCTATTGGATTCCGGACTGCGTAATAGTCTTCTGAATAACTTTCAAGTCATTCCTGACAGATTGGACAAAGGGGAACTTTGGGAGACCGCCCTCTTCAGGGCGTTGTCGGATAGATATGGATGGGAAAATATCTATTATTGGCGTACAACTGACGGTAATGAGGTAGATTTTGTATTGCCTGAAATTGACACGCCCTTTGCTATCGAGGCTAAATATGATGAAGCCACTATCAAAATTTCCAAATACAAGAAGTTCGTAGAAGCATATCCGGAGATCCCGCTGCACTTTGCCTGGTTATATCCTTTTAGCGAGGAATTTTTTAGAGAACTGATTTTCTGATGGCGTGCAGGTGTTGTGCTGCTACTTCCATTCCAGCTTTACTTTTATTCCATCCGGGTTGTTGACGAAGCTGAGGAAGCTTGTTTTGGTAGGAGCATCCCAAGAAGTTTTTACATCGGTGACGGGTTTTCCGTTGGGATCGAGAACGGTAATTTTTTTGGGTTCGGCCGGGAGTAAGACACGCATGACATTGGTTGTATTGGCCGGGCTTTTGACTACGAAAGAATAGCTTTTCTTTTCGACCTTCTCTTCGTATACGCGTGACGCGGAAGCCAGCACTTGTGGTTTGCTCGGATCGGCGACCTGATCGATGTTGTATAGGAATGCCTGTTGACCGGGGGAGACTATTTTTTGCGACAGCACGGGCAGGGCCGGGTCAAAGAGGTCGATCAGCCGCCCTTTGATGATATAGGGATCGGTGCTTTCCCCTTCGTCCAGGACGGATATGATCTCGTAAGGGCCGCGACGGAGATACAAGCTGTTCTTATATTCTATTTTGTTGCCGGATGATCTTGTGCACAGGGTCTGTACTTTTTCTCTCAAAGCCGTATCCCCATTCTCGTTCAGTACGTATTCCTTGGGGTCTTGCCGGATGATGCATATCGTGCCTTTACCTACCGGGTATATGCCTTCTTTGGGACTGCGGCCAATCCCCAGCTTTTCGAAGAGATCGTCCGAAGGGCAGCTGTAGTTCTTTCCATCCGAATTCCACCATTCTTTGACGGATTGGAAGGGGTCGTCATCACGTCCGGAATAGACTATGATCCCTCCGTTGCGTACCCATTGCGCTAATTGTTGATGCGCTGTTTCGGCGGGTGGTTTCATGTTCGAATAGGACATCAGCAGGATCTTCGTATCGCTGAATGCTTTTTCGTAGCCGGTGTTCTCCAGGTGGACGATATTGACGGGTACTCCTCTTTTTAGAAAGGGGAGGGCTTCCCCGTAGAAATTGGACAACAGGGGGTCTGACAGCCTGGGGTTTTTGGGATAGCGGTGGAACATCCCCGAGCTCTCGTAAAAATTCGAGAAGTAGGGGTCTTCGAAGGCTTTTCCATTGTCGTGGGTGGGAAGCTGCTGGAACATGAGCGAGTTGCCCATCAGCACGCTGATGCCCTGTGTTCCGGATGTCTTGTTCTCCGAAGTGGGCATATTGTTCAGGGCATTGATCATCACCAGCAGTTCCGTCGAATAGGTCGCGGGCATGGGCGCCTTTTCGTTGCTTGTCCGGCTGATATAGTATTTGCCATCAAAGATGCGATCGGGCCAGGGCATCACCTCATAGTTGTCGATGTCCGGGTAGAAAAGCTCCGCCGTAAACGTCGTTTCATAGTTCTTTTTATAGTCGTTCCAGTCGCGACGTACATCTTCGACTGGGTCGTTCTCGAAAAAGAGCTTTCTGTTAGTAGGCACGGTCATGGAGCGCATGCATCCATATTCCAGGAAGGCCGTTTCAAAGGTGCGTTCTTTTGCAATGCCGTTAAAGTAATTCGGTTCCCGTGCGGTGCCTGTCCAGGATTGCACGATGTATCCATCCACACAGGACAGCGAGGCCAGGCTTGCTTCGGGGCTGACGATCTGCCACAATGAATAGTTCAACAGTGAATGGGTAGGCACATAACATCTGACATTCATGCCTTTGCTCCTGCCATAGGTTTTGGCGTAGGTAAACGCTTCCTCGAGCGCCCTATAGTACAGATGGTATTTTAGCTTGTTGGAGAGGTAGGTGTTCTCAGGCGACTCGTGTTGCGGGCGCCAGTCAAAACCATAATAGTCTTTCCATTCTTTTTTGAACGCCTCGCTATAACCCGCGCGGGCCCAGAATTCCGGCTCTTCCAGGTAAATGGCATCTATGCCGGCGTCTATGACCCGTTTGATGATCTTCTCCTTGAAGTAGGTGAGGAAGTTCTTTGTCGGGACGATGTAAGGCGTCAATCGTCCATGCCAGATGGTATCGCCGTTCTGTTCCCGCTGTCCTTCGTCAAAATGGGGAGAGCCGTCCCATTTTCCTGTAAAATATTCCTGGTAGCCTCCCCAGGCGATGCCTGTCATAAAAGCCGTGGTATAGCCTTTGTTACGCCATGATTGTACCCGTTGTTCAAAGGTCATCCCCGGTCTGTCCGAGACACCATACACGATGGCGACATCGGACCTTGTATCGGTGGTCGGTTTCCAGGCGCCTCCTGTTTGAAAAGTCGTCTTTTCCTTCTTTTCCGGGGACTGGCTGTTCGCACGGGTGGCATAAAGGGTGACAAGCAAGGTTGCCCATCTAAAAAAAGAAGAAGGGTTCATTCTCATGACGAATACTATTGAATGCTTTATAGCTTGAGTAGCGACGGAAGGGATCACCCTTAGTGATTTTGTGATTTTTTATTTAGCATGTTTTAGCAAGCGGAGCATTTTTTATTGACTACATTTAGATAGTTTTGCATATATATGGACGATTGCATGGCATTACATGATTCGGAGCTGCTGCGCTTGCTAAAGCAGGACAATGCCCCTGCATTCCAGGAGCTGTATGATCGCTACTGGCAGAAGCTTTACTATCTCGCGCACAAACGTCTCAAATCAGCGACGGCTGCTGAAGAGATCGTACAGAATGTTTTTTTGGCCATCTGGCGTAAGCGTAAGACGTTGAAGATCGAGGAGCCGGGTGCGTATCTGGCGGCTGTTACGAGATATGCCGTCTATCACTATGTAGCTGCCGAAAAGAGCCGGGCGGAGAAAGAGGAGATCGCGGGCAGCCGGCAGGCGGGAGTCGTGGCTTTGGATATGGCGATCGATGACAAACAGCTGCTGGAGATCGTAAAGCAGCAGGCGAATGAGCTGCCGGAGAAGTGCCGGCTGGTGTTTATTTATAACAAGTTAGAGGATCAAACATTGCCGGAGGTCGCTGAGCGGCTCAATATTTCGGTGAAGACCGCGGAGGCTCACCTGACAAAGGCGCTACGCCTGATCCGTAGAAGGCTGAAAGACCATGCCTTTTTTATTTTTTTCTGAATAAGGGTAAAGTTCCATTGTACAACTCAACTATAAAAAAGGAGCATCGTGGATAAAGCGTCACTGGCAGAATTAGCACAACGTTTCATAGCAGGCACTGCTACAGACGCGGAGAAGGCGTTGTTGCATCAATGGTTCGATGCGGCGGACAAGGAAGAGGTCGAACAGGTGTTCCTTCCCCAGCGGGAAACGGAAGACGATGTCAGGATGCGGATGAAGGCCCAATTGCAACGCGCCATCGAGGAGGAGCCCCAAAAGGCGCCCCGCCGTATCGGGTATTACACCCGCTGGGCAGCCGCGGCGGCGATGCTGGTCGCGGTAAGTCTTACCGGTCTTTATTTTTGGAATACGCACAAGTCTCGTCAGGCGGCCGTACCTGCGTCGTCCGTAGCTGTGTCGCACAATGATCTGCTACCCGGCGGCAATAAGGCCCTATTGTTGCTGGGCGATGGGTCGGTGGTAAACCTGGAGGCTACGCAGAATGGTGTTATCAGGAAGGTGGCCGGGGCCCTTATCGACAAGCAGGACGGGCAGCTGCGATACAAGGCTTCCGGGGCGGGGCAGGTTCCGGAGATGAATACGATCCAGACGCCCCGCGGCGGCCAGTACCAGGTAATATTGCCCGACGGCACAAAGGTTTGGCTCAATGCGGCTTCGTCGTTGACCTATCCCACTGCATTTACGGGAGGGGCCAGAGAGGTGAAACTGAAGGGCGAGGCTTATTTCGAGGTGGCCGGGAACAAAGACAAGCCTTTTAACGTACTGGTGGGCAATATGCAGGTAAATGTGCTGGGTACGCATTTCAATGTGATGGCTTATGAGGATGAAGGTGTGATCAAAACGACGTTGCTGGAAGGGGCTGTGCAGGTGACGAATGGGGGAGGATCGCATTTGCTGAAACCGGGCCAAGAAGGGCGTGTCGACAGGGCTTCGGATGCGTTCAAGCTGTTGGATGTGGATGCCCAAGAAGCTGTAGCCTGGAAGAATGGTGTTTTTCAGTTCGGAGGCGCGCCTATCGAATCCGTCATGAGAGAAATAGTCCGATGGTATGATGTAGATGTGGAGTATCAGGGTAGGACGAATGAGCATTTCAGGGGTACGATCTCCCGTAGCGTCAATGCTTCTGAAGTGTTCAAGATGCTGGAGCTTACGGGCGCCGTTCATTTCACCATCGATAAAAAGAAGATCATTGTAAAACCTTAAGGTTGTCGTTCCCGTGCCGATCAAATGATTGCTGATTATGAAACTAACTGCTTTCCTGGTCCTCGCGGCCTGCCTGCAGGTCAGCACCAGGGTCTATTCGCAAAAGGTCTCTCTTTCATTAGCAAATGTTCCCCTTGAAAAGGTCTTCAAGGAGATGACCCGTCAAACGGGCTACTCTTTCCTGTACACGGATGAGGTGTTGAACAGCACCAGGAATGTGGATATACAAATCAAAGATGTTTCGCTGGATGTGGCGTTGGAGCATGTTTTCAGGGATCAGCCGCTGACCTGGTCCATCGTTGCGAAAACGGTGGTCGTGCAACGTAAGCAGGACAATACACCGCCACCTGCCGGTATGGATGTACATGGTCTTGTAACGGATAGCAGCGGCAGGCCCATGGCCGGTGTGACGGTGACCCTCGTGGGCAGCAGGAAAGGAGTGGCAACGGATGCGAACGGGGAGTTCACTTTCCATGTTCCCGAACATGCGGTATTGCATTTTAGTTTTGTGGGTTATGAAGGAACAGACGTGGCCGTCGGTGGCCGCACGGAGATCAATGTGACCTTATATCTGACGAATACATCGTTGAACGATATCGTTCTGATCGGGTATGGTTCGCAACGGAGGAAGGAGATCATCTCGGCTATTTCCACCGTAGCGGTGTCGGATGTGAGCGTGCGTCCGGTGGTCAGCGCGGCGGAGGTCATTGCGGGCAAGGCCCCGGGTGTCCAGGTCCTTTTGCCATCGGGCAAGCCCGGCGCCGATCTTACGGTGTTCGTGCGAGGGATCGCTTCGCTGACGGGGAATACGCAGCCGCTGTATGTCATCGATGGGGTCGTGTCCTATGACACGCATATGCTCGATCCGAATACGATAGCTTCGATAAGCATTTTAAAGGACGCGTCCGCGGCGGGTATTTATGGGGCGGCGGGTTCCACCAACGGCGTCGTGCTGATCACGACGAAGAAAGGGGTGAAGGGTAAAACGAGGGTAGCTGTGAACGGCTATACGGGTTTGCAGGAAATTACGAAAAAGATCAAGCTGCTGGACAGCCGGCAGCTGGCTACGTTGTTAACGGAGGAGCAGGTCAATTCCGGCAATACCGGTTTTTCCATCCCCGACTCGCTGGTAAACGCCAACAACAACAACTGGCAGGACCTGGTGTATCGTAAGGCGCCGATGACGGGCGTCAATGCAGGATTTTCGGGTGGCGGGGATAAGGGCACGTACTATTTTGGGCTTGGCTATACGGATCAGAACGGTATAGCAGTAACGTCGAGCTATAAGCGCTATTCGGCCGCGCTCGATATAGAGCAGCAGATGACCCCCTGGTTGTCCGCGGGTACGCATGTTTCCTATAATAGAACGGGTTATTATGATGTGTACGATAACCAACGGGCGCAATACAATGGTTTTGTGCTCAGCGCGTTGAACACGCCGCCGTTCAGCGCTATCTACAATACCAACGGGGACGGGACGTATGGCTTCAGCGCTTTTTCGCAGGCGTTACCTAATCCCATGGGTGATATTTACGGGATCAACAATTATACCATCGGCAATAACCTGCTCGGTACAGGCTATGTCCAGATGAGGCTGCCATTCGATCTTAGTTTCCGAAGCCAACTCGGGATCACGCTCGAGAACGGCTATCAGACCGTCTATCAAGATCCCCGGCTCTCGGAAGTCGCCAGACAGCTTGGAGGAATAGCGAGCTATTATACGTCCGAAGCTTTCCGATATATATGGGATAACACGCTGACCTTCGACAAGAGGGTCGACAAGCATTCGATCAATGTCATCGTAGGCACCAGCGCCTCGAAGCAGCAGGACCATTCTTCCGCCCAGAGCGGGTATGGTTTTCCCAGCTACTCCGTACGGGTGCTGAGCGCGGCTTCCACCTATACGCTCAATCAGACCTTTGCGGATGCCTGGACGCTCGAGTCGTTCTTTGGCCGGCTGCACTACGCCTACGACGATAGATTTCTGCTCAGCGCCAGTGTCAGAAGGGATGGCTCTTCGCGACTGGGGATCCAAAATCAATGGGCGAATTTCCCGGCCTTCTCGGTGGGATGGCGGGCATCGCAGGAAAATTTTCTGCAAGGCGCGCTGTGGCTCAGCGATCTGAAGCTACGAGCGGGGTGGGGCGCCACGGGTAATCTTCCCGCTGATCTGTATCCTTCATACAGCCTGCTCAACGGCGGGAATAATTATGCTTTTGGCGGGACTACGCCCGTAACAGGGACGGCGCCGAGCGGTCAGGCGGGTAATCCCGGATTGCTATGGGAAGAGACCAAGCAGTTCAACACGGGTGTGGATATCGCCGTATTGGATAGCCGTGTGAGCTTGTCGGCAGACTATTATATCAAACGTACGCATAATCTTATCCTCAACGTACCCCAGCCTCAGTCCACCGGTGTGAGCACGAAGGAGGAGAACATGCCGGGCTATGTACAGAACAGGGGTTTCGAGTTCCTGCTGTCGGCCGATATCTTCAAGGGGAAGGGTTTCGACTGGACCAGCAGCTTGAATATGTCGTTCAATACGAATATCGTGAGCCTGCCGATGGGTACCTCGCCTATTCTGACGGGTTATATACAGGACATCGGGGGGAATGCGGGTATCGTCAAAAGCGGACTACCGCTGGGGTCTTTTTGGGGATATATCGCCGACGGCGTCAACCGGCAGACGGGGAATATCGATTTCAGAGATCTGAACAAGGATGGGAAGATAGATCCGGACAATGACCGGGCTTTTATCGGTAGCGCCCTTCCCAGGTTTACGTTCGGGTTTTCCAATCTGTTCAGCTATCAAGGTTTCGAGCTCAGCTTCCTGATCGACGGGGTATATGGCAATAAGATCTTCGATGCCACGCGGATGGAGACGGAGGATATGACGGACATGATCAACCAAACTACCCGGGTGCTGCATCGATGGAAGAAGCCGGGGGATGTCACCGATGTCCCGAAGGCCATGTATGGGAGCGGCGCGCCGGCCAATTCCGTGCCCAATTACAGCATCTCCTCCCGTTGGGTAGAGAGCGGCTCTTTTTTGCGGTGGAGACAGATGACGCTGGCGTACAACCTGGATAAGAAATGGATCAAGGTCGTGGGTCTGACCGGGCTCCGGCTCTATGTAACTTTGCAGAATATGTTTATCATCACCGGGTACAAGGGTTATTCCCCCGAGCTGAATGTGGCTACGTCCCCGAACGTCGTGAGTGCGGGCACGATCGCCAACCTGGCTACGCAGCAGGGTTTTGACCATGGCACTTATCCGCAGGCGAGATCGATAACTTTTGGGCTCAATGTTTCGTTGTAATTCATACAGCGCTGAACTTATGCAAATTCGAATCCAACATATCTCTTTGATGACGGCGGTGCTGATGCTTGCCGGAGCCAGCGGCTGCAAAAAAGATTTTTTGAACCAGACGCCGCAGAATGCCGTCTCTTCCGGCGATTTCAGGAACGCCTCCGATGCGGAAGCGGCGATCGTCGGGGCTTATTCGTTGATGGCCAACAGCACTTACTGGTATTATAACTGGAACTATCTTATAGATGGAGATGTCCGCGCGGATAACTGTTATTCGGGCGGGAGCGCTCCGGATATCGACGGGATCGATAATTTCACTTCCGTGGCAACGGACAATCAGCCCATATCCGAGGATTGGTATGAGCTGTATATGGAGATCGGGGCGTGCAATAGCGTGCTGGACAATGTACCGAATATTACCGATCCTTTGCTGACGGCCGTGCGGAAGGCGCAGATACTGGGAGAGGCGAAATTTTTGAGGGCTTATCATTATTCGCACCTGGTGCGGAATTATGGCGCCGTCGTTTTGCAGCTGCATACGATCGTAAACGATCAAAATACTTTGAAGACGCGGAGCTCCGTGGATAGCGTCTATGCCCAGATCATCGCAGACCTGAAGGATGCCGAAGCCTTGCTGCCGGTGTCTTATGCCGACCAGGCTTTTAGTCATAGCCGTGCAACACAGGGCGCCGCCGAGGCGGTTTTGGCCAAGGTGTATGCGCAGATGGGCGATTACCAGGATTGTCTGGACTACTGCAACAAGGTATTGCCTCCTTTGTATGGGGGTACCGGGACGGCGGGATATGCTTTGCTCCCCCAATTCGACTGGCTGTTCGACAGTCAGCATAAGAACAGCGCCGAGTCGATCTTCGAGCTGCAGCATACCGTGGGTACCATTACGCATGGGTATGCACCGGGGCTGATGCTGCCTCCTTCCCCGCTGACCCAATACTGGACGAAGTTCGCGCCTCCCACACAGGACCTTGTAAAAGCTTTCAAGGCGGCAGGAGATTCGGTCCGGCTGGCCTCCTCGATGACGTGGGAATATAATGGGCCGGGTACGGCCAATCCTGTTCCAAGCCCTGCACATTATGGCCCCACCGATACGATACCTTATGTGTGGAAGATCGGCAGGAATTTTACGGGCGGCTGGAGCGGCGGAAGCGGGGATAACCTCGTGCTGCTACGACTGGCGGATATTATTTTGTTAAAGGCGGAGGCCCTGAATGCCCTGGGGCAAACGGGTGATGCCATTCCTTTGGTGAACGCCATCCGGGCCCGTGTCAAGCTGGCTCCTATTACCGTCTCGTCGCAACCGGATGTGGCGCTGGCCATCCTGAACGAGCGAAGGCTGGAGCTTGCCTTTGAAGGCGAGCGCTGGTACGATCTGCTGCGCTATGGCGCGCAGTACACCATCAACCTCATGAATAGCCAGGTGGACGGGAATGGGGTTAGCCTGGGCTACCAGGTGACGACAAATAGACTGCTATATCCCATCCCTCAAGCCGACAGGGATAATAATCCAAAGCTTTCGCAGAACCCCGGGTATTGATATCTTCTGACCGGGTCATCGACGACCACTGATGGGCGGCGGCGGCCGACGAAAAAAATTTTCCAACCAACTAAGGGTAATTTTTTCTCTCACGACTCAAGTTAAAGCACCTTGAGTCAATGCGGGTGCACTAAACATTTTATTCACCAATTTAGCTGCCATGTCAAAAAAGCATTCTGCATTTTTGCTGCAAAAAAAGAAGCTGTTTTTTCTTTGCCTGCTTCTTTTAAGCACAGTCCATCTTTTGTTCGCCCAGGAAAAAATAACCGTAAGCGGTAAAGTCGTATCCGATAGCAGCCAACCGCTGTCCAGCGTGTCGGTAAGCATCAAAGGACAAAGGGGAGGGACCACCACCGATGGGAACGGGTCGTTCACCATTACCGTCAACAAGGGCGCCACATTAATTTTTTCTATCGTAGGATATGAAGAAAAGGCCATCACGGTCAACAATGAAACCACCGAATTGTCGGTAAGCCTTAGTTCAAAATCCACCGGTTTGAATGACGTCGTAGTGATCGGGTACGGCACGCAAAAGGCAAAAGATGTAACGTCATCCATTTCCGTCGTCAATATCAACGATACAAGGCAGCGGCCGGTGGTGAATATCATGCAGCAACTGGCCGGCAAGGCGGCGGGCGTCCAGGTGCAGCAGTTCAACGGCGCACCGGGGCAGGATTTCCAGGTGCTCGTCCGCGGTTTTACCTCTTTGAGCGGCAATGCCAACCCGGTGTATGTAGTGGATGGGATCGTCGGGTACAATATCGCCACATTGGATGTAAACAATATCGCCAGCATCACGATCTTAAAAGACGCCTCCGCAACGGGTATCTATGGTGTTGCAGGGTCCGCCAACGGGGTAGTTCAGATAACTACCAAAAAAGGCGTAAGCAGCGCGCCCAGGATAGACGTGGACGTCTCCCAAAGTTTCCAGTCCGTGACCAAAAAGCTGGCTGTTCTCAGCGGCACGCAGCTGCATGATCTGCAGATCGATGAATATGTTAACGCCGGTCACGCCAGCGATACATCCGGCATCCGGCTGCCCGCAAACTGGCAAAATATCAACAATAACTGGCAGGACCTGCTTTTCCGGAATGCTCCTATCACCAAGGCGAGCGTGCGGGTTTCCGGAGGCGGCCAGGGCGGGAATTATGCGTTGAGCGTCGGCTATCTGAACCAGGATGGGATCCTGCCGACCATCGGCTCGAAAAAATATTTTGCGGGGATCACGGCTGAGCAGAATTTGGGTAAGTGGCTGACCATCGGCGGCAGAGCGGATTATGTCCGGCAGATCACCCATAATATGCCAGGCGGAACGCAGGGCACCACGGGTCATGGAGGGGGCGGCGCCGGTAGCGTAACAGGAGCGGCTATTGCTTTCTCACCTTATGCGGCGATGAAAGATCCCAGCACCGGCTTTTATGCGGTGGACAACAGCAACGGGCAGGCCATACCCAATCCACTGGCGCAGCTGTACGGTACTTCGGATATTACCACGTATAATATCGTGAATGCAGAAGGGCATCTGATCCTTAAGCTACCCTTCGGTATATCTTACACCTCCCGGATATCCGGCAATATTTCGGATAATTTCGAGAATATCATCCAGGACCCGAGAATTACTTCCGGCGCCGCCGCCGTTGGAGGGACCGCCGATTATAAGACCTATCAAAACTTCACCTGGCTCTGGGATAATATCCTGGAGTATAATGCGAGCTTCGGTAAACATCATTTAGACGTCATCGCAGGTGTCACCGCTCAAAAATATACTACCCAATTCTCGGAAAATGGGGGCAGCGGTTTTCCTATCGCGGGGATCTATTCGATATCCAGCGCCGGGGACAGGCCTACCTCACAGAACAATGGCGGGTATGATATGTGGTCAAAATATTCACAGTATGCCCGGCTGATGTATAATTATGATTCAAGGTATCTTTTGACGGCGACTGTCAGAAGGGATGGCGCATCGCAGCTGGGGATCAATAACCAGTATGCCACCTTTCCCGCGGGTTCCGTGGGCTGGCGGATCTCCAATGAAGAGTTTATGAAAGATCAAAAGATCTTCAGCGACCTGAAGATCCGTGCGGGTTATGGAGCGACGGGCAATTTGCCGAGCTCTTTATATCCTTCTT
Organism: Puia sp.; assembly: GCA_035545935.1. GTDB lineage: Bacteria > Bacteroidota > Bacteroidia > Chitinophagales > Chitinophagaceae > Puia. Next base: position 30,012 of record DASZXP010000056.1, read on the forward strand.
ACAATGTGCTGAACGTCTCCGGCGGACAATATATGTATGATCCGGGGGGCGCCTCCTATCCCGGACTGGGTCTGAATGGAACGGCTGCCAATCCCAATATCAAATGGGAGCAGACGAATCAGCTTAATATCGGTGGGGATATGGCCTTTTTCAGCAACCGCCTGCGTGCTACCGCGGACTATTACAACAAGCATACGACTAATCTTATCTATACGAGCAATCTCCCGAATTCTTCCGGGCAGAGCAATGTCGTTGTAAACCTGCCGGGTAAGGTAATCAATCATGGGGTCGAGGTGACGCTGTCGGGTGAGATCCTGACGCATAGCGCGGTGACGTGGACGAGCACGTTCAATATCTCGTTCAACAGTAATACGATCAAGGCCAATATAACGCCTATAGCGGGCGGCGGCATCCCGTCAGGCGCGGTGTCCTGGTTGAGGGACGGGTATTCCATAGGGTCTTTCTTTGGGTATATTTCCCAGGGTGTAGATCCTCAGACAGGGTATATAAAATATGCCGATCCTGATAAGACGGGGAAGGCGGAGAATAATTTGTATCTGGGCAAGGCTTTGCCCACGGCATTTGGCGGGTTCAGCAATGATCTTCATTACAAGAACTTTTCGCTGGATGTGCTGATCGAGTATGCCTGGGGTAACAAGGTGTTCAATGCCAACCGTTATGAAGAGGAGGGTATGTATGATCTGACCAATCAGCTGTCTACTACCTTACACCGCTGGAAGAAGCCGGGCGATGTTACGGATATGCCGCTTGCGATCTTAGGCGAGAATTCTTCGAACCAGGCAAATAATCCTTATGAGAACGGCAATAACAATGTATCGAGCCGATATGTAGAAAATGGCTCTTTTGTAAGGCTCAAGAATGTCGCTCTTTCCTATGACTTTACCTCTTTCAATTTTGTCAGGTCCATCGGGGTAAAAAACCTTCGGGCGTATTTCGCCATGGAAAACATGGTCACTCTTACGAAATATTCGGGCTATTCTCCTGATCTGAACTACGGAGGGACTTCGCCGAACACCCAGGGTCTCGATTTTGGCGTGTATCCGCTGGCGAGGGCTATTACGTTCGGGCTTAATGTCGGATTCTAATACAATGAAACTTGCTTGAATATAAAAATGTGAAAAAATGAAAAACAAAAATATAGTATTCCTGTTGCTGGCCGGGGCAGGTGTTTTTTCGATGGCAGCGTGTAAAAAAAGTTTTCTGGATATTACGCCGCCGAACCAGGTGTCCAGCTCGTCTGTCAATACGCTTGCGGGGCTGCAGGATATTTTGAATAACTGTTTTGAGCAGATGGTGGATGCCAATGGGCATTTTTATCAATGGTTCGACCTGGTAAATGAGGACGTCCGATCGGACAATAGTTTCGATGGGCAGACGGATAATAACAGCAACGAGGCGGTGACGCAGTGTGATAATTTTACCGATAACGCCACCACTACGGATGGCAGGGGCTGGACGGAGCTGTATGGTATGATCGGGACCTGTAATCTCCTGATCGATGTGGCGGCCACGCCGAGCGCCGATGTTAAATTGACGGATTCCGCGAGGGGGCAAATGGTGGCTTCGGCCAAGTTCTTGCGGGCGCTGCATTATTTTAATCTCGTCAAGGCGTATGGTCCTGTGGTGATGACCTTACATACTTATTCGACAGATACTGCTGTAAGGAGTCCCCGTAGCAGTCTTGCCGATTGTTATAAGCAGATCGTTGCCGATCTGACGGACGCCATCGCCGGACTGCCGGATACGTATCCTAATGTGGTCAATCAGCATACCCGGGCGACGAGACCCGCGGCGCAGGCGCTGTTGGCGAAGGTGTATGCACAGGAGGGGGATTATGCCGATTGCCTGGCTACGTGTAATGCCGTATTGCCTCCGTTGTATGGTGGGACGGGGACGGGCAATTTCAGCCTGGTAGCTAATTTTGCCGATCTGTTCGACGATAACAAGTCGACCAATACTACGGAGTCCTTTTTCGAGATCCAGCATGTGGGCGGCACCAATGCTCCCACCCGTAATTTTGCCACGTGGCTGATCGCGCCTTCGGATTATAATCTGACCATACCTGATCCGTTCACCAAGTTCGTATGTCCTACTCAGAACCTGGTCAATGATTTTGTCAATTCCGGTGATATGATACGGATGAATGGGGTGATGGTTTTCGAGAATGATTCAACGGTGTTCACGCCCGGGCGGATCTTCTTCGACAACCCCAACCATTATCCGACGAATGCGACGGCGCAGATCCCCTATCTGATCACGAGGGGGCAGCATGTGCAGGGCGGGTCGTATTCGGCGGGGGGCAGTCAGAGCGTTATTATGCTGCGGCTGGCGGATATTGTTTTGCTAAAGGCGGAGGCATTGAACAATACGAATGCTACGGCACAGGCTATACCGTTGGTGAATGCGATCCGGGCGAGGGTAAGTTTGCCGGCGCTGACGGTGACATCGCAGTCGGATGTGGCGCTGGCGATATTGCATGAGAGGAGATTGGAGTTCGCGGGTCAGGGGCAGCGGTGGAGTGATCTGAGGAGGTTTGGGGCGCAGTATACGGTGGATCTGATGAATAACTTTACGGATTATCTGGGGAATAAGCTGTATACGGTGAAGCCTTATATGTTGTTGTATGCGATACCTGTTGCGGAGCTGAATAGTAATCCGGCTTGTACGCAGAATGATGGGTATTGAGGGATGGCAAACCTGATGTAGTTGGGCCCCCGGAGACGGGGGCTTTTTTGTGGTTGGTCCCTTGCAAATGTCGAAAAAAATAAGTGTAAATAAATTAGCGCAACTAAAAAGTTGCGCATATATTTGCAACCTGTAGGTTGCGAATCAAACCCTGCATATGACACAAGACATATTCCAAGCGATAGCCGATCCAACACGTAGGGCCATTTTAACTTTAATTGCTGTTCAAGCATTAACACCCAATGCAATGGCCGAAAAATTCGATATGAGCCGGCAGGCAGTATCAAAACATATTAAAATATTACACGAATGCGAATTGATCAAGGCTGAGCACGCTGGCAGAGAAATTTATTATCACTTTAATGCAAAAAAAATGCAGGAGTTTGATATTTGGCTAGCTCAATTCAGGCAAAGCTGGGAAACTCAATTTAATCAGCTTGACAAGGTATTATCAACAATGAAAAACCAGAAAAAATGATGGACAAGCGCGTTGGGCGCTGCAGAAATATAACTATATCGCAGAGATCGTAAGAAAAGTCACAATCAATCACATATAAAAATCAAATTTATGAGAGCCATCAATCCATGGATCAACTTCAACGGAAATGCCGAAGAAGCATTCACTTTTTACAAATCAGTTTTTGGGGGCGAGTTCTCGAAGGTCGTTCGTTTTAAAGATCTGTCAAGCGATGAATTTCCGATTGCTAAAAATGAGGAAAATAAAATAATGCAGATCGCTTTGCCTATTGGCAAAAACAATGTGTTACTGGCCAATGATGTTCCCGAATTTATGGGACGAACAAATGAAAACGAAAACAGGTCGAAAATCTCGGTTAGCGCGGAAAGCCGCGAAGAAGCCATCAAAATATTTAACGGACTATCGGCAGGCGGAAATATCGAGGGGCCCATTGGCGACACTCCCTGGGGTACATACGCCGGAATGTTTAGAGACAAGTATGGTATTGAATGGATCGTGGAATTCGACCCAAATTACGGCGGGTAAATGTAACCGAAGAGGCCGTCCTGAAACAGCCTCTTTTCTTTGTGTGATCCAGCGCAAAAAGATTTGATATTTTGACCACTCTGGCCTCACCGCGGAACTTCCGGATGACTTTTCTAATAAAGGGGCCATTGCACATTTGTTTGTGCAAAAGAAGATAGGAAATGCCTATTAGGTTGTGCAGAATGGCTTTATTTGGAATCAAATCCACAAAAGGAAGGTGATTTATGGAATTAAATCCATAAAAGGACGATTTGTTATAAATTTCACTATGCCAATACCTGAGTTCAGCCAGGCGCAATATCTCCGCACAATGATTTCGCCGATGACGAACGTGACCGATACGGCCGATGCATCTGTCGATATCTGGCCAATAGTTCGCGAGTTGTCCAATATGAATTTGATTCCCGCGTTGGTGGCTGAGAGACATCTGATCGAAGCGGTTTATCGAAACAAAACAGGGACTTACGATCATGTATTACTTCCAACGAGCCAGTCAAATACATTCATATGTATTATTGTAAATAATAACAAAAAAGAAGTTGAGGGCTATTATATCTTAGACCTGGAAAAAGAGTATAGTCTGGTAGGATCACGAATAACTCCTGGTACAATCGAGCAGGCAATGACCTGGGGAAATGACGAGATGAGGACGATCATTGGTGTTCGGCACCCGAAAGTAAAGCGTTCTCCCTGGTGGAAGTTTTGGCGATGACATTACAATACTTTTTATGGCACAAAATAATTCAGGAACATGTGACTTGTTTAACATGTGGCAAGATGATTATTACTTTCGATGAGGAGAACATGGCGCCTACTCCGAGTAATATTCCGCCGGAAATGTGCAGGTTCTCAATTGTGGATGGCTTTGCTCACAACAGTGTGCTGTTGAATTTGAAAAGTCCCACGGTGTCTCTTTTGGAAGAACAGAAGACGGTATGATAGACTATTATCGAAAGAGAACCCGTCAAGATAGGTGATTGCGTCGAACGATGGCCTAATCTATAGTCTCAAGTTTATGGAGTTGAATTCCGATTTGGGCGACTGGATGGATATTGCCTATTTTAAGGAAGAATTACTAAAAAATTTGCTAAAATGCGTTAAATTCAGGTATGACCACTCTATATTGGTAGACATGCCCTTTGAGGATTGTCAGACCATTTCTTGCACTGCGGACGGGAGTTAATTACCTTTACGGGGTGACCGAGCTATTTGATGATATACGCGGCATTTACGATTTCAAGCAGCCCTGTGAGCTGTTGAAACCCTACGTCGAGTTCATTTCGGAGTCATCTCCGGAGCGGACTGGACAAGTTGTCGGCGGTGCACAGTTTGCGATCGAGCTATTCCCCAGCTGGACGCCCACTCTCTGGTTCAATATCGGTCCGTCGTATCGTCTTACTACGGGTCATGGCTGCTACCCAATTCCGGCGGATAGCGATGTCCTGGTTCTTCGTGATTCTATCATAAGCCGTCATAACCAACCGGATGATCATCTTTTCTCCGTAAAATTCCATCCCGGCGGCCTCGAGGCTGTCCTGGGAATTTCCCAGACCCGTTTCATCGGGAAGATCGTTCGACTGAGCGATATTCTGCCTCCGCGGCTTATCAGTCAGGTAAAACAAGCGGAACACGTCAAGCAGCGACAGGCTTTGCTTGAAGATTATTTCCTTGCCAGTCTTGCGCGACGCCCGAAGAGGGATCATTTCAGCCAATTGGTTGCTGACAGTATCGGCAATTATGTAGAGGCGGGTATGCAGCCCAATACGACAGAGCTCGCCTGCAGGCATTTTGTTCACTCCCGCACCATCAACCGCTATTTTCACCGGGTTATCGGCCTGTCCCCGAAGCGTTACCTGGGTATCGTTCGCGCGCGAACGGCGCTGGCGAGTTTTATAAGGGACAAGCGGCAATTTTGTCCCATGGATTTTGGCTATTACGATATGAGCCATTTTTACAAAGGCGTCCGCGAGTTCATGGGCCGTCCTTTGAAGCACTTTGACTAAAATGTCCGTTTTTTACCTGCCGGCGATCATCCGGCTCCGATAAATTTGCCTAAAAACACGTGCGCTCCCTATCATTTGCCCTTCTGTCCTACGCGTTATGCGGCCTTTCTTTCTTTGGGGCTGCTCAGAGCTATCGCCCGGTGATCGAAGCTGCTGCCTGCCCGATAAAGGTCGACTCTTCCTTTCGCACCCGTTGCGGCTACCTCCTTGTACCCGAGAACCGCAGCAAGGCTCATTCCCGCACTATTAAGCTACCCTTCATCGTGGCCTACAGCAGCAATCCGGAAAAGCGCGGCGATCCGCTACTATTTACTACAGGCGGCCCCGGAGGCAGTTCGCTCGGCTGGATCAACGGGGTGGGGCGTCACGGCGAGATACTGGACCGTGACTGTATCGCCTTTGAGCAGCGCGGGACTCGTTATGCGCTACCTGTGCTGGACGGTAACGAGCTCAGTGACGCAATCAAAGAGTCTTACCGGAAAAACCTCAACAAGGACAGCATGATGCTGGTTGGTCTGAGGCGGTTCAAGGCGAACCTGATAGCGAAGGGTATCGATCTTTCCGGCTACAACACGGATGAAACGGTTGCCGATATCGAAGACCTGCTGACGGCGCTCGACATCGATTCCGTCAATCTGATGGGCAATTCTTATAGTGGCGGCTTGATGCTGGACGTGCTGAAAAAAGTTCCCGCGAAGGTGCGTTCGCTCATTCTTGACTCTCCCTTACCCAATTTTATTCCCATTGACCAGGATGAGCCCGCTAATTTTAATGAAGCCTTGCGAACCGTTTTTAGCCGGTGTGAGACGGACTCGGCCGATCATGAAAGATACGGGAATCTGTATGCAAGATTTCAGCATTATTTCGATTCCATACGTGGTAAGGTCTTTTCCATACGGTATGCCGAAAAGGGCAGCAAGGACACGCTATCGATCCAGTATACCAGCAGCGATCTGCTGGATATGATCGAGAACAAGCTTTTCAGTGTCAACGCCATAAAAGAAATCCCGTTCATGGTCACTGAAATGATGGAAGGAAGGCATTCTATGTATATAAGGTGGCATTTGAACGGCATTTTTAATAATCCTGACGGCCCCTCGGGTATGCGGCTATCGGTCTATTGCGCCGACCAAACCGCCTATCATGATGAAGCCGTCCTGCGGCAATTGTACGATCTGTATCCTTACATGCGCGGCTATCATATCAACGATGTCTACCGGGAGCTGTGTGACTGCTGGCAGGTTCCGCCTATCCAACGGAAGTCGAAACAGCCCTTTTATTCCGATAAACCGGCGTTGCTTGGGGATGGTGAGCTTGACCCGGCCTGTAGACCGGTGTATATCGATCTCATCCACCACTATATGCCCAATAGCCAACGGCTCGTCTTTCAACATCGAAGTCATGTCGTCTTTTTTGGCAAGGAGATGGATACGGTGATAAGAAATTTTCTGAATGACCCGTGGAAGCGGGTCCCGCCGGTGATGGATGCGGTGGTGTATTGAATATTTGTGGTGCGATGCCCTGGTGTCGGCCGTAGCGATCTAATGGACAATTTGTTTCCGATGGTGCAAATTCAGGAAAGAATTTTAAGGATCAAGACGCTGCTTGGATTTCCTCTTTGCTTTCCAAGATTTGCCGGTATAAAAAATTTAGATAGAAGGGGTTCAACCTTTTGAAAACATTAGGGGTTTGAGAAGTTGAAAGATAGTCTTACCTTAATGTAGGGCTATCTTTTTTTTAAAAGATTTATTCAAAACGATGATCATAAGAAAAACCATCTTATTAGCAGCTGTAATATTTTTTTCGGCCATGGAAACTTATGCGCAACAATCCTTAGCGCGTACGCAGTTCGCATTTACGGGAACGATCAGCGGGCGTGATACAGGAGTCGTCGTGCTCGAATATAGCGATGTTTCAGCCAATTGGATCCACGATACAGTCCATTTGGTAAATGGGAAATTCATTTTTAAAGGGCAGCTCATGGGGCCAACCCAGGCTTATTTGGTTGGAAATGTAAAGTCGATGAGCATGGATGACCCCAACCGGAAATTGCTATTTTTGGAACCCGGTAAGATGACGGCCGAGGTGAGCGAGGGTGATTTCCGGCATGCCCGGATAACCGGATCCCGGACACAGCAGGAGTTGGAAGAATTTAACAACGCAATAGAACCCGTAGGAGAAGCCATCGCCGCTATAAAGAGAAGGTGGCCAAAGGCCGACAACGTGGATTCCCGTTCTCAGCAGGTTAAAGAACAGGATGCAGCGGCATTCGATTCTCTTATAAAAGAGAGGAACCAGATAAAATACAGATTTATTGCCAGTCATCCCAATTCATGCGCAAGTCCTTATATAATGTCATTTTATCGAAATGACGGAGTCTCAGAGGATTCCGCCAGGATATTGTACAATAGCTTTTCCCCGGCTGTAAAAAATAGTTATTTTGGACTTATTATTCGTAAAAAAATGCAGGCTCAGGAATCCGCCCAGGCCAGGCGTCCTGCGCCGACTTTTGTCAGGAAAGATAGCCGGGGCAGTTTCATTCGTCTGTCCTCCTTTAAGGGCAAGAGCTATGTGCTGCTGGATTTTTGGGCGAGCTGGTGTGTGCCTTGCAGGGAATTGAGCCCCCATTTGAGGGAACTATATTCTGCCTATCATTCCAAAGGTTTTGAGATCATCAGCCTGTCCGTGGACAATGATCCGGACAAATGGAAAAAGGCCATTGCCAAGGATAGCACTGGGGAGTGGGTGCATATAGGAAGGTATTTGAATGAAGGCGTCGAAACAGATGAAGTTGAACATAATTATGCTGTTACGTCATGGCCTACCCTCATCCTCATCGACAAACAGGGGTATATTGTCGGTAGATATGCGGGGGGAGAGGATCTTACGATGGAAGATCTTGATAAAAAATTGAAGGAATTATTTGAGTGATTTGATCGGGACGGCCTTAGGAACCTACAGCATCAGCGCGAATGTGGTGCGGGTGCCCTGGTGGTTCTCGATCTCGAACTCGCCGTCGATGGAGGCCATCCTTTTCTTCATGTTGTGGAGGCCGTTGCCGAACTTCCTCAGCTTTTCCATATTGATGCCGACGCCGTCGTCCTGGATCTCGATGGTCAGCTTGTTGGAGACGGTGACATTGATCCTGACCACGGAGCTTTGGGAATGTTTCAGCACGTTGTTCAGCGCCTCTTTTACGGAGAGGAACATATTCCTTCTTTTCTCTCCGCTGATCTCGCGGTGGGGGATGGAGGCGGGCATGCTGAAGTAGCAGTCGATGGAAGTGTTCTCGAAGAACTCCACGGCATAGCTGCGGATATAGGCGACGAGGTTCTCCACGGAGTCGTTGGAGCTGGTCATGGTCCAGATGATGGTGTTCATCTTATTGAGCAGCTCGTTGGCAGAGTTGGAGATCTTTTCGATCTCGGGCAGGGTCTGGTCCTTCATCCTGCTTTTTACGATCTCGCTCATCAGGCGGATGGCCGTTACGCCGGAGCCCAGCTCGTCGTGCATGTCGGCTGAGATACGATTGCGCTCGTCCTGTTTGGCGGCCAGGACGGCTACCTGCTTCTCCAGCTCCTTTCTTTCCGTCTCCAGCTTCAGCTTTTCCTCTTTCTGGATGCTCTTGATGATCTCCATCTTGTTCTTATAGGTGAGGGCGAAGAGGAAGAAGAGGAGCTCGATGGTGATGCCTACCTCATAATGAAAGAGTGCCAGGTTGAGCACCGACACGCCGCTGACGACATGGAAGTTGGTAGCGATGATGATCTGTGACAATATAGAAAGACCCACGAGGCTGATATTGCCCATCACGATGTAGTTCATCAGATGGTTGTGATAGCTGAGGCCTTTGATGATGAAGATAAGGGAAACGACCATCAGCACGATCTTGGTCAGGGCTTCGATGTTGTTGGACACCCGGAAGTCGGGGGCAAAGTAATAGGCTATGGTATAGGCGACCATGAGCAGACCGATGACACAGGCGCCCCAGAACAGGTAGCGGTCCAGGCTACGGTAATTCTTATGGGTCTCCAGGAATTTGCGGTGGAAGACGATATAGGAGATATGGCCGAGACAAAAAATGATGTTGTCGAAATACCCTTCGAAAAAGAAATTAAAGGGCGTGGTGGTATTATGCAGGATGGATTTCAGGAACAGGAGGGTGCTGATACAAAAGCAGTAGCCTGCGTAATAAAGGAATTCGGGTTTGGAGGTCTGGAGGAATTCGCTGACGCCATAAAAGATCATCATGAGCATGATGCCGGCGAACAGGTTGGTGATGATGTCGATGTTGGTCTTGTTCTTATGGTTGTAGTCGACGCCATGGGATATAAAGACATCTTTGGTAAGGCTGGGGTTGATGGAATTGGTAGGGCTTCGGATAAAAGTCAGTACGGCATAGAAGGTGACGGTGTCGTGGGAGGCAAGGGTGATCTTTCTGTAGCCTTCGCTGTCGGGGTCATCGGGCAGCACGGCGGGGACGGGGACGATGGTATCGGCGGTCCGGCGATATAGCTGGATAGAGTCGTAGTAAAAGCCGGGACAGAAATAGGCGCTTTGCGGCTGGGGGCTGCTGTTGGTGAGGGTGAATAGCAGCACGGCCTTATAATTGACCTGTTCGGGGGTGATGAAGTGTTCGTATTTTTTTGTTCCCTTGATGGAATAGTCGAGGGTGGTCAGCTGTCCGGGGGAAATTGTCCGCAAATGGGAAAAGCAGAGACGGGTGGTGGCGGAGATGTCATCGGCTACTCCGACCCTGGCGAGGTCGGGGAGGGCGGGAGAGAGGGTATCGGGTGTTTGGGCACGCAGTTTGCCGACTAGCAGGAGGGTCAAGAAAGTTAATAACAAGACCCTTCCGGTCCGACGTGCGTTAGTATGGTAGCGGCCTGGCATGTATTGGATAAGCTGATTTTTAAAGATAAAGTAAATAAATATATTTGAGTCTCTACTATCTTTGTACTCATGGCAAAATCGAAGTCTAAGAAAAGCCAGGCCTCGGGAAAGCTGAAATCTGAAAAGGACCCTCAGGTGACAGTGAAACAGATCGTCAAGGATGAGCGTACCCATAAGATCACGGGGGCCGTCTTTCTGTTGCTGGCCGTCTTTCTTTTTATAGCGTTTACTTCCTATTTATTTACCTGGAAAGAGGACCAGGATAAGGTGTTCCGTGGAGCCTCGATCCTGCTGCCCTCCTCGGAGGTGAAGGTGTCCAATCTGCTGGGGAACCTGGGGGCGTTGATAGCGCATCAATTCTTCTATAAGGGGTTCGGGCTGGCATCCTATCTGTTCTGCTCCATCTTCTTTATCGTGGGGGCGAACCTGCTTTTTGCCCGTAAGATATTTTCCATCAAGAGAAATCTCCGATATGTCGTGGCGGGGCTGGTCTTCTTTTCCGTCGCGCTGGCATTTACCACACGGGGTAATGGTTTCCCCTGGGGAGGCGCGGTGGGGGATATGATCAGCGATTGGCTGGTGAAATTCCTGGGCTGGATAGGTACGGCAGCCTTGTTGCTGGTGGCGGGTCTGGCCTATTTTATCTGGCGATTCAATCCCGTGTTCCGAATGCCGAAGCTGCCTGTGCGGGAGCGGAAGCCTGCTATCGTGGGCGTGGAAGAGGAAGAAGCCGATGAGAAGCTGCCGGTGCCGCCTGTGACGAGTGGGGCCAAGCTATTCGTGGACGAGGGCTTTAGCTCTATGAAAGGGAATGTGCTGAAAGAGGAGGGAGGTATCGTGGCCATTGCGCCGGAAGAAGAGAAGGGGCCGGTGCTGGAGCTGGTGGAAAGGGCTGATGATGGTCCTTCGGACAACGGGCCGGAGGCCCGTTCTGGAGAAGAGGAGGAAGAGCCGCCTTTTGAGGTGACGTCTGCAGAGGAGGAAGAGGAGCCCGGGATACTGGAAGAGATCCCGCCGCTGGTGGCGCCCCCTGTGGTCCCGCCTGTGACGCCTGTAAAAGGGAAGCAGCCTGTTGTAGCGCCGGAGCTGGAATTGGAGATCAAGGGACCCGAGACCGTGGAAACGGGTGATCCGACGGAAGGCGCTGTCGAGGAAGCGGCCAGCGGACTGCCTTTGCCGGATTATGAGCCTACGCTGGACCTGCGGGATTATAAGTATCCTTCTTTGGAGCTGCTGGAGGCGCATGGCAGTGAAAAGATCGTGCAGGATGCGGCGGAGCTGGAGGCCAACAAGAACCAGATCATCAATACGCTGAAGAATTACGATATTTCCATTTCCAAGATCAGCGCTACGGTGGGGCCTACGGTGACCCTGTATGAGATCGTGCCGTCGGCGGGGGTGCGGATCTCGCGGATCAAGAATCTGGAAGACGACATTGCCTTGAGCCTGGCTGCCCTGGGGATACGGATCATCGCCCCCATACCGGGCAAGGGTACCATCGGGATCGAGGTGCCGAATGTAAAGAAAACGGTGGTGAGTATGCGCACTTTGCTGGCGTCGGACAAGTTCCAGCACAGCAATTTCAGTCTGCCGATAGCCATCGGCAAGAAGATAGACAACGAGAATTTTATCGTGGACCTGGCGTCGATGCCGCACCTGCTGATGGCGGGGGCTACGGGTCAGGGGAAATCCGTGGGATTGAACGCCATTTTGGTGTCCCTGCTGTACAAGAAGCATCCTTCGCAGCTGAAGCTGGTGCTGGTGGACCCGAAGAAGGTGGAATTGAGCATCTACCGGACGATAGAAAAGCATTTTTTAGCCAAGCTGCCGGGAGAGGAAGAGGCGATCATTACGGACACGAAGAAAGTGATCCATACGTTGAATGCCTTGTGTATAGAGATGGACAACCGGTATGACCTGTTGAAGGAGGCGAATGCCCGCAATATCAAAGAGTACAATGAGAAGTTCATCAAGCGGAGGCTGAATCCCCAGAAGGGGCATCAGTATCTGCCGTTTGTCGTGCTGGTGGTGGACGAGTTTGCGGACCTGATCATGACGGCGGGCAAGGAGGTGGAAATGCCGATAGCCCGATTGGCGCAGCTGGCGCGTGCGGTGGGGATACATCTGATCATCGCCACGCAGCGTCCTTCGGTGAATATCATTACGGGTACGATCAAGGCGAACTTCCCGGCCCGGATAGGGTTCAAGGTGTCTTCGAAGATCGACAGCCGGACGATACTGGACGCGGGCGGGGCCGATCAGCTGATCGGCAAGGGGGACATGCTGATCTCTCACAATGGGGAGATCACCCGTCTGCAGTGCGCCTTTGTGGATACGCCGGAGGTAGAAGCGATCACCGAATTCATCGGCGAGCAGCGGGGATATCCGGAGGCATACAAATTGCCGGAGTATGTGGATGAGAAGGATGCCGAGGCCAGGGAGCTGGATCTGGGGGACAGGGACCCGTTGTTCGAGGATGCGGCCCGTCTGATCGTACAAAATCAATTGGGATCTACTTCTCTTATACAGCGCAGGATGAAGCTGGGATATAACCGGGCGGGCCGGCTGATGGATCAGCTGGAGGCAGCGGGGGTTGTGGGGCCGGGGATGGGCAGCAAGCCACGGGATGTATTGATCAAGAGCGAAATGGAGCTGGATCAGTGGTTGAATCCGTAGGGGGGGCAAGTTTAACGCGGGTTTAATGATATTTGGCCGATAAGTTCGCGCTCTGTGCTGGTTTTCAGGTATATTTGCGCCTTCTAAAATACGCGACTGACTATGAATAAGTTTGTTATATGTGTATTGCTATCAGCCCTTTATTTTACGGGGCAGGCTCAGAATAATAGCTTAGGGAAGAATGATCCCGATGCCAAGAAAGTGTTGGATGCGCTGAGCGCCAAATTGAAATCCTATAAGGCGGTGCAATCCAATTTCACCCTGAAGGTCGAAGATTCCAAGGGTAAGCTACAGGGCAGCAAGAGCGGGGCGGTATATGTAAAAGGCAATAAATATCATATCAGCGTGACGGGGCAGGAGGTGTATTGCGATGGGAAGGATGTATGGACCTATGACAAGTCTTCGAATGAAGTGACGATCACGAAAGCGGACCCTACCACACAGACCATCAGTCCCGATAAGTTCTTTACGAATTTTTATGACAAGGACTTTTTGTATAAGCTGAATGGGGAAAGCAAGGTGGATGGGCGCTCGGTGCAGGAGGTGGAGCTGACGCCCGTGGATAAGAACAAGTCTTTTTTCAAAGCGCTGCTGTATGTGGACAAGGCGTTGCATACGCCTGTGAGCATTAAATGGTTCGACAAGAACGGCAACCGTTATACATTAAATACGAGCAAGCTGAATGGGAATGCGCCGTTGACGGATGCGCAGCTGGCCTTTAATAAGGCGAAGTATCCGGGGGTGGAGGAAGTGGACCTTAGGAACTAGGGCCGGGCGCTGATGTTGGGAAGACTCGTACGGACCGGGGGAAGATTGGTGCTGATTGGCCGGCCGGGCTGGTGCTGACCAGGAGGACTGATGTCTGGTTACGAACCCCAGCGGAAGGTGGAAATGTCCAGGCCGGCGAGGTCGAGGACGCGGTCTACCACGGTGGCGGCTACTTCTTCGATGGTGGTGGGTTTGCTGTAGAAGGAGGGGGTAGCGGGGCAGATGATGCCGCCGGCAAGGGTCAGGGTCTCCATATTACGGATGTGCACGAGATTATAAGGTGTATCCCGCACCACGCAAATCAATTTTCTTCTTTCTTTAAGGATAACATCGGCGGCCCTTGTAATGAGGTCGGAGGATACGCCTGTGGCGATGCGTCCCAGCGTGCCCATGGAGCAGGGGACGATGATCATGGTATTATATTTCCCGGAGCCGGAGGCAAAGGGGGCGGAGAAGTCCTTTTGAGAGAAGAAGGGGAGGTCATATTGCTGATAATCCTCGTTGCCGAGCTCCGTCCACCAAACTTCCTTTGCATTTTCGGTCATTACGACGGCCAGGTCCTGCCACTGATCTTTCAGGGCGATGAGCTTATCGAGCAATAGCCGGGCGTAGATGGACCCGCTGGCGCCTGTCACGGCAACGACAATTTTGTGCATCTGAATTCGTTAAATTAATGAACCGAGCCGGGTGATCCGGCTGTTCCGGGAACAAAAGTACAGTGTGGGCGGTAATATATAGTGTGGGCAGCGATAATACTGATAAACAGGCTCTGAAAAGTAAAGATCCAACTATGAATACAACAAAAACCTATTTTGGAGTGGTAGCATTGGGGCTGATGGTCCTGGCGACGGGATTGTGGGCGTGGAAGCCTGTGGGAAAGACCAGGGTCCGGCCTGTGAGGGAAGAAGCGGTCCAACCTGCCATTGCGGCCAAAGAGCCTGTCCGGCGTGAAGAGCTGAGCTGGATGAGCATCGACGAGGCGGCGGGTAAGCTGCAAAAGGAGCAGCGGCCTATCCTGATCGACCTGTATACGACCTGGTGCGGATGGTGCAAGCAGATGGATAAGAAGACCTATTCGAACAAGCAGGTGGCTCAGTATCTGCAGGATAAGTTCTATCCGGTGAAGGTGGATGCGGAGACCCGTGCTACGATAAATTGGAATGGGAGGACCTTTCAGTTCAATCCCAACTACAAAAGCAATGAATTTGCCCTTTATCTGACCCATGGGCGGCTGGAATTCCCTACTACGATCATTATCCCACCGGGTGGAGAGCCACAAGCCATTCCGGGCTATATGGAGCCCAAGGAGCTGGAGCTGCTGGTAAAGTATTTTGGGGAAGGGAAGTTTGGGAAAGTTTCCTTTGACGAGTATGAAAAGGGGTTCAAGCCATCGTGGTAGATGCCGGGCGACCTGTGAAGATGGGTTGGCGGTACAGTAAGGGGCACGATGGATTTTTTAGAGACCCCATTCGCTATAACGGTTTAGCTTTAAAGGATCGATGGCATGCCTGTAGAAGGTTAATCGATTACATTTAGCTTGATGAAGATCAACTTCCCGGTGAATGGGTAAAAAAAAGTGGTATGCAACAACCCCTATTTCAGTGTTAACGTCTTATATTTGTTTTTTCATAGGATAAGGTTTAATGGTTAATGGTATTTGATTAGTGCAGCCCCGCGTAAGCGGGGCTTTTTTTATGCCTTTTTTGTAAAAGGAAGCCCTATTTTCTAAGAGAAACTACTAATAAAAAAGCCCCGGTAACTTGTATACCAGGGCTATAGTGGTGATTAGTTCTTAGTAAGAGTTATGCTTGGGCCATATCAGGGATGGCTTCTACCTTGTAATCTCCGGCATCCAGTTTTTTCTTTGTCTCGCGGAAAGCCTTCAGGGTCAGCTCGATGTCTTCATCGGTGTGAACGGCGGTGGGCACGAGGCGATAGATGATATGTCCCTTGGGAATGACGGGGTATACTACGATGGAGCAGAAAATATTGTAATTCTCGCGCAGGTCCATGACCATGGCGGTGGCTTCGGGAACGTCGCCTTTCATATAGACGGGGGTGACGCAGGAGTTGGTCTGACCGATGTCGAAACCGCTGTCTTTCAATCCCTTTTGTAATTTATTCACCACGCTCCAGAGTTTTTTGCGGAGTTCGGGCATGGTCTTCAGCATCTCGAGCCTTTTGAGGTTGCCGATGGTGACGGGCATGGGCAGGCTTTTGGCGAAGATCTGGCTGCGGGTGTTGTAGCGGATATAGTCGATGATAGCTCTGTCGCCGGCCATGAAGGCGCCGATGGAGGCCATGGATTTGGCGAATGTCGAGAAATAGAGGTCGATCTGGTCCTGAACGCCTTGTTCTTCACCGGCGCCGGCGCCTGTCTTTCCCAGGGTGCCGAAGCCATGGGCATCGTCCACGAGGAAGCGGAACTCATATTTGTCCTTGAGGGCAACGATCTCCTTTAGCTTACCCTGATCGCCCGCCATACCGAAAACGCCTTCGGAGATGACGAGGATGCCGCCGCTGTTTTGTTTTTCGATGAGGGCGGTAGCGCGCTGGAGCTGTTTTTCACAGTCCTCTATGTCGTTGTGTTTGAAAACGAAGCGATGTCCGGGGTGGAGGCGGAGTCCATCGATGATGCAGGCGTGGCTTTCGGCGTCGTAGACGATGACGTCGTGGCGGCCGCAAATGGCGTCGATGGCGCTCATGATACCCTGGTAACCGTAATTGAACAGGGTAGCGTCTTCCTTACCTTCGAATTCCGCCAGCTCTCTCTCCAATTGTTCGTGATAGTTGCTATTGCCGCTCATCATACGGGCTCCCATGGGGGCGGCCATGCCAAATTTGGCGGCGGCTTCCGCATCGACCTTGCGGATGTCGGGATGATTGGCCAGACCGAGGTAGTTGTTCAGGCTCCAAACGATCTTCTCCTTTCCACGGAAGATCATTCTGCCGCCAATCTCTCCTTCCAGTTTCGGGAATGCGAAATATCCATGCGCTCTCTCCCGGTGTTGGCCGATGGGGCCGTTGTGCTTCACTAACTTATCGAAGATATCTGCCATATTATGGATTTATTAAGTTTTTACTGCGCCGCGGCAAATTTAACGCATTTGGGCGTACGATCATCCTATTTTGAACGAAGGTCCTATTGGATTAGTGCATATGACAGCAGAAGGGGGGCCTCCATTAACCAGCTTTTAATGCTCAAATGGGCTATATCCTATACATTTGCGTGCCGGACGAAACGGCATCAAAAATTATAGTATGCGCCGCAGAAATTTACTGTTCTCAACCCTTCTTTTTTCTTTTACTTTTTCTTTGGCCCAACAAGGCAGGGAAGCCGCCCAGGGGAATAAAATTTCACAAACTGGCAAAGCACCTATGCAAAATTCCGGCCTGGCAAGGCCGAAGCTGGTGGTGGGTATCGTGGTAGACCAGATGCGATGGGATTATCTCTACCGATACTATGACCGATATGGCAAGGATGGTTTTCGCCGGCTGTTGGGAGAGGGTTTTTCCTGTGACAATACGTTGATCGATTACCTGCCTTCTTTCACTGCGGTGGGGCATACTTGTATTTTTACGGGGTCTGTGCCTTCGTTGTCGGGTATCTCGGGCAACGAGTGGATCGAGCAATTATCGGGGAAGATGGTGTATTGCACCGATGACAGTACGGTGAGCACGGTGGGCGCGGACAATGCTTCGGGGAAGATGTCGCCCCGCAATCTGCTGGTGTCCACGGTGACGGATGAACTGCGTATGGCTACGAATTTTCAATCGAAGGTAGTAGGGGTGTCTTTGAAGGACAGGGCTTCTATCCTGCCGGCGGGGCATGCGGCCAATGCGGCTTTCTGGCTGGATGATGCGACGGGGAATTTTGTGACGAGCAGCTACTATATGCAGCAACTGCCGGCCTGGGTGGATGCGTTCAATAAGACACGGCCTATCGAGCAGCTGATAAAGAATGGCTGGACGACGTTGTATCCAATCGAGTCTTATAAGAACAGCGACAGCGATGAGCAGGTGTATGAAGGAAAGTATGCGGGGGAGACGAGCACTACATTCCCTCACCATATAGACGAGGTCTATAAAAAGAGCAAGGGAGCCTTCCGGCCCACGCCTTTTGGGAATACGCTGACATTGGATTTTGCCCGTCAGGCGATCGAGGGGTATCAGCTGGGAAGCGGACCGGCGACGGATTTTCTGACTATCAATTGTGCATCGACGGACTATGTAGGGCATATGTTTGGGCCGAACTCTATCGAGGTGGAGGATACCTATCTGCGGCTGGACCGGGACCTGGGAAAGCTTTTTACGTACCTGGACGGCCGGCTGGGCAAGGGGCAGTATACGGTGTTCCTCACGGCGGATCATGGCGCGGCGCATGCGATAGGGTATATGCAGAAGCATGCCATCCCGGCGGATTTTTGGGATAGCCGTCCCCTGGTGGATTCATTGAACAGGATCCTGTCGACGCGGTATGGGGCGGACAAGCTGATCCGGAGCGGGATGAACTATCAGCTGAATTTCGACCTGGGCAAGATCGATGCGTTGAAGCTGGACCCGGGAGAGATCAAGAAGATCTGTATAGCATGGTTGGAGCGTCAGCCGGGCATATCCTATGCGGTGGATGTGGCAACGGTGGGGGAAGCTCCTGTACCTGAACCACTGAAGACGATGATCATCAACGGATATAATTTCAAGCGTAGCGGGGCTGTGCAGATCGTGCTGGCGGCGGGCTGGTTTGAAGGATATGGGAAGACGGGGACGACGCATGGGACCTGGAACCCGTATGATACGCATATTCCATTGGTATTCATGGGGTGGGGGATAAAACAGGGGCATACGAACGCGGATGTGCATATGACGGATATTGCGCCTACGGTGGCGGCGCTGCTTCATATTCAGATGCCGAATGGGTCGATAGGGAAGCCGATAAAGGAGGTAGTAGAGCCGGGTGGGCGGTAAGGCGTTGGGGGAGAGCTTTTTAGGGGAGTACGGTCTGCGGCCCCGAGGGGCGTGGAAGTTCGGACTTTTTTAACGAATTTTGCAGCTGGGGCCGCCGGAATGGCAGACCGGCCGGGACCGGGATCTTCGGATATTTTCCGGATGTCGTAAGCAGGGATAAAAACCCTCTGGCCCCTATTTTGTTCTTAATATACGGACCATGGTCCGCACCATTAAAGATTGAACACTATGATCACAGTATCACCCGAAGCAAAGGATTATATCACCAAC
>DASZXP010000057.1:0-46780 GCA_035545935.1 Puia sp.
CCGGTAATGAATGCCATCAAAATTGGGTATCCTGCGGAAAGACTGGGCCGACTCCCAGGAGTGAATATCAGGGTCATTACGGACGATGCGTATTTCGTTGGCATACCAGGCATGGGAAGTGATATAATGGTCATAATCACCCCAGAAATGCCTGTATTTGAATAATAGCCCTTCGACGGACCTGTCTTGCAGCAGTTCCTCACAGCGCTGGCGGATCTTGGGGAGGTCACTTTCGTGTACCACCTCATCGCTCTGCACATAAAAAAGCCAGTCCCCTTTACAGGCCGCCTTGGCGATATCCGTCTGATGCGCATGTTCCATACCGCGGGGATATTTTTCCAGATCCCATACGGTGTGAATGATACGTATCTTGTCGGAGCCGATGCTTTGGATCTCTTCGAGGGTCCTGTCGTCCGGGTCGCAGGCGCCCAGCGCTACTATGAATTCATCTACAATGGGTAAGATAGAAGAAATAGCCTGTTTAATGGGATAATAGTATTTGGCGCCATTGCGCACCATGGTGAATCCACTGATCGTCATAGCCAGGAGTTTTGTGATACTAATTGGTATACCTCCGGCTGTACGTGCAAATGTTATGCACGGGTTGTCGATGGGCAATTAATACGGGATTAAAGCAGGTAAATGCTTAAAAGTTACCGGTGAATACATTATGGAAGAAACCCTGCTGATATTACGGCGATTTTTTCATGGGTGAATGGGTAGAATTCCTATGTGAATAAGGCCGCTTTGGTATTATTTTAGTAATTGTAAAGAGACGCTCAAAATCCGTTCTTATGAAGAAGACCATTATCATCAACCTGCTGCTTATCCTGGCGTACTATCTTTTTCTGCAACTATTGGTGGCTGCTTTTATAAGAGGGTGACCTTTAAAAGGCTACCGAACGGTCTATGGATCGAGCCAATCGGAGTATTATCCTTCTATAACTTCATGAGCTATTCTGTTTGCTCATGGCTATTCAGGGTAATTTCAGGGACTTTGTTTTTCGGGAACAGAGAAAGGATCTATATTGGGCCGTTGGGCTTTTGCTGGGGCATTTCATTCTCCTAAAACTGCTGTTTCCTCACGCCATTATTGCATGGGATACAAACTTTTATATACGGGCTGCCGAGAACAGCACCGAAATATTGGCCTGGCCTATAGGGTATTCCAAATTCCTGGCTTTTATACATCTGTTTACCCACTCAGACTGGGCCATTGTAATTTTTCAATATATCCTGCTGGAAGGGGCGGTTCTTTATTTGTATTTTACGATAATCTATTTGCTAAGACCTGCGAAATGGACTGGCTGGATAATATTTATCTGCCTCATTTTCAATTCGTTCATTCTGACTATAAGCAACTATGTTCTATCGGATAGTCTTTTTGCCTCTCTGACGGTCCTGTGGTTTGCCGTAACGTTGTGGTATTTCCACCAGCCTAAGGCTATATATTCTTACCTGATGGTGCTTCTTATTTTTCTTCTCTTCACTCTTCGCTACTATGCCATCTTTTATCCTGTAATTACTGTGCCCATCATCCTTTTTTCAAGGTTTCGCTGGCAAACGAAACTAATGAGCCTTGCCCTTGGATGCCTGCTCTTTTTCGGGTTCATTCGTTATACCAGCGGATTGTTCGAAAAATTGTCCGGACAGCGAGAATTCTCGCCGTTTTCTGGGTGGGTATTAGCCGGCAATACACTGATCATGTATCGGCATGTCGAGCATCGGGAACAGGATATTCCTCCACCGGAGATGAGGCCTTTACATGAGATGGTATTACAAAGCCTGGATACAATGCCTTCAACCGATAGAATGCCGGACTGGGGAATGGCCTATTATTTTACCTGGTCTCTCACCAGTCCGTTGATGATCCACCGTCATGTGAATCTCTATGACAACCCTACCAATGCGGACCTTAAAAAGTGGGCGTCCGTGGGTGGGTTGTATAAGAACTATGCTATTTTTCTTATCAAAAAGCATCCATTACCGTATGTCCGCTATTATATCGGGCAGGGATTAGACTGGTTCATATATCCTGTAATAGAATTTACCAATGAATTTCCTGAGGGTGGTTCGCGTGTAAAGGAGGGGGTCAGGCATTGGTTTGGGTATAAATCGACATGGCTAAGCAGTACCTCAGGCAATCTGTATAGCCTCGCCTACATACCAACGGTTATAAACATTCTCCATTTATTCATGATCATGGGCATCATTGCTTTTTACTTTCTTCGGATATACAAAAAAGTCAATACGTTGTTTCGCAAAAGCATCATGCTGGCGGGAATCTATTGGCTGGCTAATTTCCTGTTTATGGTCGTCTCGGCACCTATCATGCTTCGATACCATTTATCTATCATGATCGTGGATATTGCTTTTGTGCCGGTGGTATGGGAGTGCATTTATCGTTATATGGCCGCTAAGACCCCACAAATTCAGCCTACTCTCTAAAGGATGGTGATCACATCTCCGATGGAGATAGGACCCGGATTGAATGGGCTGTCTATAAGGAGATTTTGGCCGAATAAAACCTTTTTATCTTTTAGCCTGTATTGACTCAGTGTCCTGAGGGGCTCTTTTCCCTTCTCGCCGGTGGAGGTGTCGATGGTTGTCATGACACATCGGGCGCAGGGTTTTACCCCATAAAAGGTGATATTTCCAATCTTAAATTTTTTCATTTCATCTTCCTGGTAGGGCGCTCCGCCTGTAAATACGATATTGGGGCGAAAACGTTCCATTGGGAGGGGAACGGACATCCTGCTGTTGAGGTCATCCAGGGAGGCCTGCCCGATTAATAAAAGGGGAAATCCATCTGAAAAGCTGGTGATCTCGTCCTGGTGTGCATAGTCGGGGTCAACCTTCCGTTGGGTGGTTTCCGGCATATATACCAGCCGGCAGGGGATGTTTAAAGCGCGGGAGAACCATGTATCCACCGCTGCATCGACGTATCGGGCTTCACAGACATCTTCCCATACCTTGACGGTACATGCGTCGCCTGAAGGCTGTAGCGGTACGTGAAAAGTGGAGGAGTCCCTGGATAGAACGAACAGACCGTTCTGTCTTAATTCTGTCCGGATCAGGGCCATTTCGGGGTATTCCCTGGCCGTAAGAAAATGATTATTCTCATCCACCAGCATCCAGCGGCGATCGTTGGCAAAACCCTTATCGGTGAGCGTGGCCGTCCTGACTGGAATACCGGCCAGGGATTTGATGGGGTAGATATATAGCGCGCTGACCTGGAGCATAATAAAATTTTATGGTTGGAGCAGGTCCGGTCTTCTTTCCTGCGTTCTTTGTACGGACTGCTCATGACGCCAGTCCTCGATCTTCTTAGGATCGCCGCTGAGAAGGATCTCCGGCACCTTGTCGCCCCTAAAGTCGGCCGGACGGGTATATACAGGGGGCGCCAACAGATCGTCCTGAAATGAGTCGAATAGGGCGGAGGTTTCATCGTTGAGCACGCCGGGTATCAATCGTCCGATACTGTCCACCAGTACGGCTGCCGCCAGCTCCCCTCCGCTGAGGACATAATCCCCGATGGAAATCTCTTTGGTGACATATTTGTCCCGGATGCGCTGGTCGATGCCCTTGTAATGCCCGCAGATGATGAGGAGATTTTCTTTCAAGGACAGCTGATTGGACATACGCTGATTGAGCCGGGTCCCGTCGGGGGTCATAAAGATGACCTCGTCATAAGGCGCCTCTTTAGACAGTGCCTCGATGGCATTGGCGAGCGGTTCCGGCATCATGACCATGCCGGCTCCTCCACCGTATTGATAATCATCCACTTGTCCATATTCATTCACTGCCCACTGCCGGAGATGGTGGACCCGTACTTCCAGCAGACCCTTATCCTTTGCTCTTTTTAGGATAGAATGTTGAAAGGGGCTTTCCAGGAGTTCAGGCAGGACGGTGAGAATATCGATCTTCATGTGGCGAAATTAAAAAAGTTTAACCCGGAAAATTTTAACATCGAGAATATTTTGTACCTTCGTCTTGTCCTTTTGCTACAAATTATTTTTTAAGGCGCATCGCGCATCCTTGTCAGAACAGCTATCAGAACCATTCAGTGTCCGCAGAACTGTGTCCTTCTATTTCCAACTATTTATTGCTATTCGATCAGGCTTGTCCTTTATGGGCGGGTCTTTTTATTTTTTTTAAAAATACTCCCGATTGGAACCCTACTTTTCGGATGTTAGGCTGTTTGCATAGGTACTATATTTAAAACCAACCTATTATGAGCAACGGCGACCCCGAAAAGGAAATGCGCAAGGAGCTGATTGAAGATTATTTCCTTGAAATTTCCGACCCCCTCGGCAGCGAAAATCTTCGTACCGAAATCGATTACAGCAACAGCGAGCTGTACTCTGCTAAAGTTGAAATAGATCTCTCCTGCCTGAATACCGAGGAGGAATGGAACCAACTATTCATGGGCCTGAGAAGCATCATTCGAAGGATCGTTATTTTGGAATATGCACCGGATATCAAGATCTCCGTACAAATGTCCGGACTTCATCGAAATAAATAGGCCTGCCTATTCCTCCAGAAAATCATCCAGCTCCCTCCGTTGCTTTTTGGTAGGGCGCCCGATCTTGCTTTGCCGTTTGCCGGTGTTGAAGCTGGCGGCCTGGAATTGCAGCCGTTCGATCTCTTCCGCGGGAGTGATATCTATATAGTAGTTGATGGCCAGGGAATATTGCACCCGGTGGTCCAACAGTTCCGTTACTTTGATACGCCAGCGTTTATGCTCCGTCTTCACCTCGTACTCATCCCCAACACTCACGGTCCTGGAAGCCTTGGCGGCGTCGCCATTGTATTTGACCTTCCCTTTTGCGCAGGCGTCCGCGGCCTCGCTGCGGGTCTTGAACAGGCGGATAGACCAGAGATATTTATCCAGGCGAAGTTTCTCTTTTTCGGGCATGTGTCTGGCCGGGCGATTAGGACCCTGGGCCGGATGACAAATTTAAGAAGGAAGCGTGGATTGTTTTTCATCCACGACATATGTGTCGGTCCATTTGTCATGCCATGGGTAGGATGGGCTACCCAAAGCTGAGAAGGCTTCGAACGGCACCACCCGGCTAAAGCCCCGGAGAAAAGCTGTTTTGAACGTAATACGCGTACCATCCATATTTACGGCACGTGTGCCGGTGATGAGCTTGCCCAGGGACTTCCCTTTGAAGATACCTTCCGTAAGACCCATGATAATGGCATAGACCACTGCGTACATGATCCTGTCTGTCAGTGTGCCCAGAGGATTATTGCTATCGTTGCCGTAATCATCCGGCAACCCTGCGATGGCAAAATAAATGATGGCTACTATCCACACGATGACCAGATATGCCACGACATCGATGAGATAATTGGCAAAACGTTTGCCTGTACTGGCCTGTATTAAATTGACCTCAAATTCCGACAATACGTCCTGACCGGTAGGGGTGTTTTCATAAAAGTTATCCATTAGGAGGTGTTTGCTCTAAAAATAATATCTAATGGGCATATATGCAAAAGCGGTACATAATTCCTTCAAAAGCGGACAGTTTTAGTGGTTGATTAGGTGAATGTTGTGCTGATAATCAATTGTGTATAAAAATGGCATGGCTGTAGCGGCATTTTATCAATCCCCAAAATCTACTACCATGTTCAAGATCCATTTACGCACGGGTATCCGGAACCTTTTCCGCCACCGGAGCTTTTCCCTTATCAACCTCATCGGGCTGGCCCTGGGGCTATCCGCCATCATGGTGCTGACGGTGATGCTCTACCAATACCTGACGACAAATGGCCAGTTCCAACATAAGGAACGCATGTATTATGTAAAAAGCAATGTGGAGGGCAATGAGCTCACACAGACGCCCTATCCTTTCCTATACGAGGCGTTGCGAACATGCCCGGATATCGAGGCCGGTACGCACGTGCAAAGCTGGAGCTGGCCCTGGTTAAAGGCGGGGGATAAGGAATTCCAGGATCAGACCTGGTTTGTAGACACGGGCTTTTTTCAAGTTTTCTCTTTCCCACTGGAATATGGAAACCCGGGGACGGCGTTACGGGACAAATACAGCGTGGTCCTTGGCCATGAAATGGCGGAGCGGCTATTTGGAAGGATCGATCCCCTGGGCAAGACCGTGACCATGGATGACAGCATACCATTGAAGGTGACGGGAGTATTGCAAACCATCCCTTCCAATACGACCCTTCGGGCCGAGGTGTTCCTTACCGCACAGCTGTTGAACGACCAGCCTGGTTTTTTAGCTACTGCCGACTGGTATAATACTTTCGCGGAAAATTACTTCATGCTGCGACCTGGAGCCGACACGGCCAGGCTGAATACACAGTTGCGGCAGATAGCCATGACGCACTATAACCAAGAAGCGCGGAAGGCGAAACCCAGACTGGTCCCTTTTACCAAATTTGTACAGGAGGAGTCGGGCAATATCGTACATGTGATGATCAAGGGAGTGATAGGAACGATCTTTTTTATCCTGCTGATCGTCGTTGCCAACCTTGTCAATTTGAATGCGGCTACACTTTTCAGCAGGTACAAAGAGGTGGCGGTGAAGAAGATGATGGGAAGCCGCAGACGTCATATCGTTATCCAATTTTGTATCGAGAACGCCATCCTTGTCGCCGCCAGCCTGGCGCTGGCCTTCCTAATCTTCAGCAGCGTGCTGATGCCTATGATGAACGAGATCCTCAAGGAACGATTTGGCAGCATCACCCTGCATATGCGACGGGACTATCCCGTAGCCCTGGTTTTTATATCGATAGGACTGATCATCGTCATCATTGCGGGCAGCTATCCCGCCTGGCACCTGGGTAAGCTAAGAGCCGTGGATGTCATCAAGGGCCGGCTGGCAGGCGCGGGACGCAGCGACAAGCCCTATACCCGCAATATCTTTATCACCTTGCAATTCGTGCTGGCCATTACGTTTATCGGCATTACGCTCATCCTACACAGCCAGATCCGGCATATGAAGAGCGCTGCCCTGGGATTTCAGAAGGACAATGTGCTGGTAGCTAATTTCAAACTGTCGTATAAGAATGAAAAGGCGGCGGCAGCCCGATTCGACGCCCTGCTGAACCAACTGCGGAGCAATCCCGCCGTGCAGGGGATCTCTACCAGCGAGGTCGTTCCCACGGGCTATGATAACAACTACAATCAGTATGCGGACCCTATCACGGGCAAGCAAATATCCTTCAGGCATGTTTATACGGACGCCGGTCTGCTGCCGACCTATGGAGTGCCTATAATACGGGGTCGCAATTTCATCAACAGCACTCCTGCCAGCGACAGCCTGTATATGAAAGATATCATCATCAATCGCAAGGCGGTGGGGCTGATGGGCTGGACCCTTGACAATGCCGTGGGCCGTCAGCTGCGGGCGGGTGGCGATCCTACCCTGTACAAGGTGGTAGGGGTGATGGAAGACTTCCACTACCAGGACCTGACAAGAGATGTGGAGCCATTGATGCATCATTATGCCGGCGCTACGCAGATGGGCTATACCTATCTCAGCATTCGTACTGTCCCCGGAGGTGAAAAGGGAGTACAGCGGCAATTGGAGGCAGCATTCAAAGAAATGCCGGCCCGGCGGAACCTGCAGCTGGAATATATGAGCGACAGGGTGGATCATCAATATGCGCTGCTGGAAGGCATTCTCAAAACCACCAATTATGTGGCCCTGTTGACCATCTTTATAGCGGCGATGGGACTTTTTGGACTGATCGCGTTGTTCACCCGTCAGCGGGTAAAGGAGATAGGCATCCGGAAAGTATTGGGAGCGAGCCCGGCCAGTATCGTGCGGCTGTTGTCCCGCAATTTTATCATGCTGGTTGGCCTGGCGCTGCTGATCGCCTCTCCGCTGGCCTGGATGATAATGCATAAATGGCTGGAAGATTTTGCCTACCGGGTAGAGATCCAATGGTGGATGCTCGGGGGAGCCGGATTGATTGCATTAAGCATTGCGCTGGTGACGGTGGCTTTCCATGCCATACGGGCGGCATTGGCGAATCCCGTGGAGAGCTTGCGATCGGAATAGTATATCTTTAGTCTTATGAAGATCTATGCTATCGTGCTGCTATTGACAGCCACCAACCTGACTGCCCAGGAACTGTACCAGGCGCCGGCAGGCGCTCGTTCCCGTGTCAGCAGCTTCGAGAACCTGAATGGCGTCAAAGGCCAGGGGGGTAAGGGTAATGCAACGGCCAAGGGGCACGCATTCGAATCCTTGAAGGCCGGAGAGAGTAAAACGCTATTGAATATACAGGGAGCGGGGAAATTACAACGGATATGGTGTACGATATCCGACAGAAGTCCTAAGATGTTGCGGTCCCTGCGACTGCGGATGTATTGGGATGGTGCTGCCCAGCCGGCGGTGGATGTGCCGTTGGGGGACTTTTTTGGAGCGGCATTATTACCAGTGGCCTTTCAATCGGCGCTGCTCAGCGATCCGGAAGGCAGGAGCTTCAATTCCACTATCCCCATGCCTTTCCGTACGAGCGCCAAAGCAGTTATTACCAATGAAGGCAGCCAGGACCTGGAGCTGCTGTTCTTCGACATCGACTATATTACGTTGCCCAAATTGGAGCCCGGGGATCTTTATTTTCATGCCTGCTGGAGCCGGACCCGACACGCGTCCGTAGGACAGGATGCGGTGCTCCTGCCAAAGGTAGTTGGCAGGGGCCGACTGCTGGGGGTAAGTGTGGGAGTAAATATCGATCCGGTGTATGGGCCTACCTGGTGGGGTGAGGGTGAGGTAAAAGCCTGGCTGGATGGAGACACGAAATACCCCACCATCAATGGAACGGGTGCGGAGGATTATATCGGCACCGGATGGGGAGAAGGGAGGTTTGCGCATCAATACCAGGGATGCCTGGTGGCGGACAGCCCGAAGAACCAGTATGCGTTCTATCGGTGGCATATACCGGACGCCATCTATTTCGACAAGGATTGCCGGGTCGGCATACAACAGATAGGCGGTTTTTTTGCGGACACGGTGATTGCCATGCAGGGCCGGGGCGTGCCGTTGAAACCTATTTCGCTGGCTGGCCCCAGAGGGTTCAGGGGATTGTTCGAGCCGGGACAAGAAAGAGCCCTTGACAAGGCGGAGCACAGCGATTGGCTGAACTTTTACCGGAGTGACGACTATGCGGCGACCGCCTATTTTTATCTGGATCGCCCCGTGAGCAATCTGCCGGCGTTGGCAGCCGTGGGCGAGCGGTATCCGTGAGGATCGTTGACTAAGGCAATCTATTGGACATATCACCAAAATGACCCGCCTCCTGCCATAATTGGCGATTGCCGATGACATATAACACTTCCTTAGCCCTTGTAACCGCAACATTAGGTAGATTAGGGCTGCCTCCGGCCCATCGTCTTGCTCCTGCCTGTTGGGGTAGGGGTGCGCCAAGGACAAAAATAACAGCCTCCGCCTCCCGGCCTTGTACGGTATGAACAGTCCCCACACGCTCATAAGGCCATTTATAGGGTTCATCTACCCAGCCCTGTAAAATACCGCTGTCGATGATCCCTTTTCTTAGGCTGTCCGCCACGATCACGAAGGGGGTAATTATATAAAGGTCTGGTCTTATACCTGCCGTACGCAGCTGTTTCAACATATCCATAACCAGGAGACCTTCTTCCGGACACCATTTCTCTTTGGCCTGCCCCTGTATCTGTATGTCGAACCAGCGGGAGGGGCCAAAAAGATCTCTTATAGGTGAATTTCCCGGAGCTTTTGCCTGTACCATCAGATCATTATAGGCAATGGTATTCGATATGCCGAACATGGGGTTTTCACACCGGCGATGGACAAGCAAAGGCACACCGACAAATCGACTGCCCATTTTTCCGGCGAATTCGGCAAAGTACGGTGTTGCCGAGTCGGACAATGTCTGGGTCGAGGCCTCCGGGGCGTTGAATGTGTCCGGATCGATGCCGAATTGACGACATATATTTTGGGTAAGCGTATCCGGCAATACGACCACGGGCTCGATCTGTATAGGGTCTCCCACGACGACGGCACGTTTTGTACGCATGATGGCGCCCACAGCTGCCTGGGGCAAAGCCTGCCCTGCCTCATCGATAAGGAGCCAGCCTAAACTCTCGGGAGGAAGACTACCCAGCATTCGCTCCACCGATGCAAATGTGGTCGAGATACTCGGTACAACAAGGAAGAGGGAAGACCAAAGGTCGGGAATGAGATCGACCTTTTTTTCATCCGGCATCGTTTTGCCGCCAAACAGCATCATTAGCGTTCCAAGGTTGTGGCGTAATGGCCTGGCGGCAGCGTCGATAAAAGCTTTATGCACCTGCATGGCCGCCACGAATACATCATCCCGCAATTTTTGTATTTCCTCGTTACACCAGGGTGATACGATATGCTTTTGCTGATGGTCGAGCCTGAAAAATTCCCCGTCGATGATATGGGGGCCGATGATTGCTTTTGCCTTCTTTATCTCTTTTTCGGTTTTTGTATATTCCCCGGTGACGGAATCGTATGATCTTTCGGCGCGATGTAATTCTTCCAGCGCGGCGATAGCTAATTTGCGCTTATTGTTTTCATCTTTCCATGCCCGGAACGCCCGTGTCCGGAACAGCCATGCGAAAAAGCCCGGATGACGACGGCCATGATCCTGTCTGGCCTGCGAGGTTATTTCGCTTTCCCGAGACCTTAGAGCCGCCAGTTCTTTTTCCAGCGCCACCCTCGATGTCTCGAGGTCAGAGATCTTCAAAACGTTTTGCCGGAGCTGTTCCATCTGCGACAGGGCGGACCGGCTTCTTTCCAGCGCGACGTTGAATCGCTCTCTTGCCAGCTGCCACCTGTGAAGCGCTTCGGCCTGATCTAGCGGCGGGTTTTCCTCTATGATAATGCGGGGCAATCGTTTCTCTATAGCCCCGGTTTTCGGGTTTTTGAATTCTTTCAGCTGCTGTTTGCCATTGACAATAGCAGATAAGTACGTAGACAGGCCTACATCTTCATTCCACCAAAATTCCTTTTTAAAGTTCCTTCGGTTGACCGCATTTCCCAGGACGGCAGCAATCAGCCCCCAGCTTTTTCGTTGCAAGAACGTATCGGAAAGACAGGTAAAATAGCGGAGATCGGCAGCGTCTTCCGCAATCGCATGCAGACCGGGAAGTTCCGTGCTGACGTTCTCGACGGCCTTATTATTGGAAGACGCGATGACTATTTCAAAACCTTTTAGCTTTTGGTCCAGTTTGTAAAGAGAAAGCCGTGTTTGTCCCGCTGCAATCTTTTCGCCTGAGTCGATAAAGGCGTCTGCCGGATTATCAAAAGTACACATCGCCTCAGCCCGGCCGGCGACGACCCCGGCAACGATATCCCGCAACAATGTCGTTTTGCCTGTGCCGGGAGGGCCATTGACGGCCAGTATGCCGCCGGTGTTCAATTCGCTGAGCGCCAGGTTGACGGCTGCCTGTTGAAGAACGACTAAAGGATGGCGGTTTTTGCCAGGCCAACGTGCGGGCGGCATCCGGGAAGGTGATAGGGATCGTTCAAATACTTCTTTATTATGCAAGAGGTCTTCGCGATCTTGCGCCTTCCGAATACCGATATAGCGTTGCAGGTTGGCAGGCAGCTTTCCCTCTTTATAAAGAGCGCCTGCTGTCATCAGATCACCTACAAAAAAGCTATTCAATAAAATGGGATCGGGGGCGTCCGGGCTTGTAGCGTATTCATATGTCCGGATCGCAAATGAATTTTTGGTAATGAACTCTTCAGGGATATCGAGGGCGCCGACAAGATAATTTCGGGCCGTTTGCAATATGTCCCGATCCGCAGGTATTGGCTTGTCGTTGTCATCTGTTCGCCGCAGGATACTGTCGAGGCCGGTGACCAGATCCGCTTCCGCATTTGACCATTCACCCAATTTTCGCAGATCGCCCTTCAATGCCCGGGGGACAGCCCAGCCAAAGCTGGAAACGGCTACAGCGGGCGCTTCAACAAGAAGCCCTTTATCATCGACAACGATTACGGCCAGGACGGCTTCTCCCTTTATCACCGGTGGATCGATCCTTGCATCGGTATATGTCTTTAAAAGCGATGAGATGGCTTTTTCAAAATCGATCGTTTCGAGGACGATCTGATAATATAAACGATAATTGGGTTTGGTTTTTTCCCCTTCGCCTTCCCAGGGCAACAACGGTTCATCGAGCTTTGCAATCGATCCGTAGGCACCCGCGAGGTCTTCGGGTTTGCGAAAGGTCTGGGGTGACAATACTTCCAATGCGATCCATGAAGAGAAAATATCCGCCGGGTTGTTGGCAGGGAGGGTGGTATTCATATTAGGTTTAATGGTTGCTGGCTGATAATCGGCTAATGTACGAATTGGTTCGAAATCCGGAGAGTTTAGTTAAGTTTGCAGGTCCAAATTGAGCCTACCATCATGCTGAACCCTGTCAAAGCCGGTCAATACCTTTCCGAACTGGAGCTGATCCGTGGCTCACGTATCGCCCTTTCCACCCGGATAATGGCCCTGGCCAAGCTGTTCGACAGGGTAGTAAAAGCCGTCACCACCGACGAGATGATAGCATTCCGCAACTTTTATGCACGATTCCGCTACCTGCTGGCTACGCTGCCTTTGCGGGATGTGGAGCGCCGTAACCTGGAGAATTTTCGCCGGCTTTTGAAGGATGGAGATCGGGCTAATGAAAAAGCCTTCGAGCAGGGCGCCATGCTGATGAAGCAATTGCTCGTACTCGCTTCGGGGGAGACGCCCATCAAGGAATCCGGCTATCAAGAGGGATATTTCACCCGTCTGTATCCCAAAAGGAATTATAAAAAGCTCACTGATCTCAGGCTTCTTTGCTCATCCTGGACGGAGCTGCAAAATGACAATGGAAAAGTATATTTCGTACTGTCTGCCTATGACCTGGACGATCTGGGTGAGCTGCTCAAGGTCGTCATCCGCAGGGATGAGTATTATAACTACACACAAATACTGGCATGGTTAAAAGAAAATGCTATTCTGTATGTGCAAAATATCCGTCCCATCGGCGAAGAAGGCAATGAATACGAGACGAGCTTCGATACCCTGATCACCCTGGAACCCGACTACCTGGTGGATGCGACGGAGGTAGGGGAGTGCTATACCAATTATGGGGCCTATAGCGATCTTTTCTTTTTGAACCGGCTGGTGAGCGACCTGCCGGGGGCCGCGGCTATAAAGGGTAGTATCGTCGGCTATTACCTGGATGAGCTGGTGCGGGACCCTCAACGGGATAAGGAAGAGATCTATCTCAATGCCCAGCGGCTTTATGCCATGAAGGCGGCGCAGTTGGGGAAGAGAGAGATGCAGGAAGTGCGGAAGTCGATCTATAACGAGCATTTGCCTAATATCCTGAAGCTGGTAGGCCGGGAAGCCACCAAAGAGCTCTGGATCGAACCTACTTATTTCTCTACGGAATATGGTTTGCAGGGAAGGCTGGACCTCTTATGCAAGAAGGACGGTGTCCAGGACATCATCGAACTAAAGAGCGGCAACTCGCCCAACCCCAATGCTGGCAGGATGGCTTTCCCCAATCACAAGATGCAGGTGGTGTGTTATGACATGATGCTGGAAAGCACCTATGGAAAGGATAGAAAGGGATTCAATGCTGTATTTTATTCCAGATGTCAGATATCGCCCTATCGTCACCTGGTGAGCGAGCACCGGGAGAAAATGCAGATCCTGGAGCAGCGTAACGAGATCGTGGCACAAATCTACCGGCTGGCGGCCAAAGACTTTTCCGTGCTGGACCGTATCAAGGTCCAGGGAATACAGGGATTGCCGGTATTCAAGGAGCATGTGCTGGCGCTGTTTCAACGATCGTACGAGCCTGGAAGGATCGCCACGGAATATTACCAGGAGATGGTATCCTTTTTGATCCGCGAGAATATCAATACCAAGGTGGGCAACCTGCTGAAAGAGGAGGAAGAAGACCAGCCCAATGGGTTTGCGGGGTTGTGGTTGGACAATCTCGAGGTAAAGCTGGATGATTTTCGGATCATTTATGACCTGGAGGCGGTGGAGATACGGGAAGGACAGGGTTATGTGCATCTGCATTTTACCCGGAAGATCGATCATGCTTTTCGCAAGGGTGATCTGGTGATCCTTTATCCCAAGTCGGACGACGGATACCATGTCCTCCATCATCATATTTTAAAAGGCAGCCTGGATGAGATCCATCCGGACAGGCTTGTGGTTTGTCTGAACAACAAACAGACGGATTATAAATTTATCCATGACCATAAGATATGGGCGGTGGAGCCGGATATCTTCGAAAAGAATTATTGGAGCGCTATTTCCTGTCTTTTCAATGTATTGACGGCCAGTGCGCGGAAGAAGAAACTATTGTTTGGATACGAGCAGCCCGTATTTATACGGGAGCAGCTGTATGGGGGCGTGGGGTTGACGGAAACGCAACGCGAAGTCCTTCAACAGGCGATGGATGCGCGGGACTATTATCTTTTGCAGGGCCCTCCGGGAACGGGAAAGACCAGCACTTTTTTAGTGAATTATGTGCGGGAAAGCCTTCGGAGGACGAGCAAGCCCATCGTGGTGCTGGCTTTTACCAATCGGGCGGTGGACAAGATCTGCGAGGCTTTTCGAAAGCCCCGGGAGGGGGGTGCTGTACCTTATCTCCGGCTGGGTAGCCGGCATGTGCAAGATGATCATCTTTTTACGGAGCAGATAAAGGATGACGATAACCCCGACAGCTGGCGGAAAGTCATCGATGGCCATAAGGTCTTTGTCAGCACGGTGACGACCTTTCACAATAACTGGCAATTGTTGCGGCAATTTATTCCCTTTAGCGAGGTGGTCGTGGATGAAGCGTCCCAGCTGACGGAAGCCGTGCTTAGCAGTGTGCTGGCTTTATTCGACAAGTTCGTATTGATCGGGGATCACAAGCAGCTGCCTGCTGTTATTACACAGGATCATCCGCTTTGCCAAATCAACAGCAGCTATCTGAACCAGTTGGGCATAGATGATCTGCGGATATCGCTTTTCGAGCGACTGATGGAGAATGCCCGTCGCAAAGGATGGATAGAAGCCTATGGACAGTTGCAGGATCATTACCGGATGCATGAGGATATTGCGGCGCTGATCACGAAGCATTATCGGGGGGGGCTGGTGGCCGGTTCGACGGGGCAGAAGGCGAAAAGTAGTGGTCCGCGGGTACTATTTATCGAGACTTCCGGCGAGGGCGGGCCCAAACGAAATGAAAAGGAGGCCCAGGTCGCAGCTAGCATCGTTCATGAGCTTTTGGCTTCAGGGGGAGCAGTCCCTTCGGATATTGGCATTATTACCCCTTTTCGGGCCCAAATAGCCGCTATAAAGCAATATCTCAGTCCTGAGCTAATTAGTCATGAGGACTTGATCATCGATACTGTGGAGCGTTACCAGGGGGATGAGCGGAAGATCATCATCTTCTCTACGACGATCCAGGACCCCCGGCAGGTGAGGGCGATACAAAGTATGGCGGAGGATGAGGTATCGCTGGTGGATAGGAAGCTGCTGGTAAGCATCTCCCGGGCGATGGATCAGCTGATCATATTGGGGAATTCGAACGCGCTGAGTGTGTCCAATATCTATCGGGAGCTGATAGATGCTATAAAAGAAAAAGGCGGGTATCTTAATGGATACCCGCCCGAGCGTATCACTTGCCCATAGGGGCCTGTTCGTGTAATTTCCAGTCGGGGCATTTCCGAACAAAGGGCCAGATCGTATCCAGGGTGTCTCCATCGTAGAGTACGCCGTCCTTCATGACGTAGCGGATCTCGCGGGAATTGTGAATGTCGTCCAGCGGATTTTTGGTAAGGATCACCAGGTCGGCGATCTTTCCCACCTCGATGGACCCCAGGTCCTTTTGGATGCCGAGGGCCCGGGCGCCGAGGATGGTGGCTGACTGGAGGGCTTCCATGTTGGTGAGGCCGCCTGCCTGCAGCGCCCAGAGTTCGTTGTGTACTCCGATGCCATAGTTTTCCGAGTGGCTGCCCAGCGCCACCAGGCCTCCGTGATGGCGAATGTCTGCATAGATCATGGAGGGGTATAGAAAACCTGCACGGGTGGAATCTGGTGGATGTGTATTCTCAATCTTTTCCAGCTCACTGGTCGGCAGGAAATGGCGCATCTTGGAATCGGGCCGGCGCCAATAAGTTAGATTGGTATAATGCCTTGCTACTTCTTCTCCGTACGCCACTTGTAAGGTAGGCGTCAAATAAGTGCCCGATCTGGCCATAAATTGAATCACATCATTATACACGTCTCCAAACTCCGGCTTGTGCTCGACTCCGGAACTGCCGTCTTTTATCATAGCCAATTGACTTATCAGACTATAATCTCCTTCATTTGTCATATTCAAACCCAACTGCGCCGATGCCAGCAGCAGCCATTGTTTTTGCAGGCGGGTTGTGAGTAAATATTGTTTGATACAGGCGGCTCCAAGGGCTGCTCTTTTTTTGGTAATATCGACGAGATCCTGAAAGTTTTCAATCGGAATTCTTTGATAAAATGGATCAACTGCGCGGCCGACACTGTATAACCGCGGCCCAATCATTTGGCCTGTCTCCAGCAATTCGGCGTATCCAAATGCATCATCGTGGGAAGCAGGTTCACGTACAGTCGTCGTTCCATAGGCCAAAGAGGCCAGGTATTTCCAGGACTGCTGTGGAAAGACATCATTAGGAAGACGCATATGTACGTGCACATCTATAAACCCGGGCATGACGGTGAACCCAGAGATATCGAGCACTTTTGCGTCTGCAGGCACCGGAACGGAATTCATCTCACCCACTGCCGTAAATCGCCCGTCCTTTATCACAATGGTTCCATGCTCGATGATTTTGCTATTTTGCATGGTCAATATCCTTACATTTTTTAATACAAGAGTGCCGTGTCCATATGATTTCGGAGCACTGACAGGCAAGTCGATGATGTGGTCAGGATGGATGTCAATATCGATGATGTCGCGTTCATGAACCCCCGCGGCCTCATTTTTTTCCACTGTATTCGCGGCTGCTGTCATGACCTTGTCCATATTCACGGTGTAAAAGCGATTGACATAGCTCCAGCTCAGGGACTTGCCGCCCTGCTCCCAACAGGGATCCACACCTGGTCCTAGCCGTATAATGGAGTTGAGCTGCCTTTTGTCGAAGAATTCCGCTGACTGTCGGAGCTGATTGATAGGGACAACATATATATCTTCTCCAAGGCTGTATGTGAAAAACCGGCCGTCAGGCGATACTGAACGTCCCAGGATCAAATACAATGCCCTTCTATCGTGCTGCTTGATCAAGCGGGTCATGACATCTCCTTTCAGATCCTTGGAGACTAATACGATCCCAGAATCTATTAAGTTACGCTTGCCGGGTCCATAGATAATGCTGCTACCATCGGTGGAAAAAGCTATTGGAATTGTCATTTCGATGATGTCATCGATGACCTTCACGAAGTCCTGGTGTAACGCGATCAGTAATAGCTGTCCGGGCGATGCATCTCGTGCATCTTCTTGGTCCATTTTTGCAGCACCTTTGAGCACGGCTATAGCATTTCTGTCGGGCGACCAGGCGGGACGTTGATAATAGCCCGGATCATGCGTCAATTTTTCAGGCTGCCCACCGGATACGGGTACTTGCCAGAGTGCACCGCCGGCAGTATCGCACCAGGAGATGTAAGCAATCCATTTGCCATCCGGTGAGAATTTTGGCTGATATTGACTCACGGGCTGATAGACGAGCACATGCGGAGTACCGTCTGGGAGATCCATGATATATATTTTGTTTAGCGCGGAAAAGACCAGGTGTTTCCCATCCGGGCTTCTATTGGCCGACCGTGTGTATTTTACCTGCAGTGAATCCACTGTAACAGGAAAGCTATGATAATTCAAAGCTCCCAGGTCTGCCTGTATATGCACCGTGAAGGGAATGGTATGATCGTCACCTGTGGCGATCTCGATACGATGGATCTTGCCTCCATAACCTATGTAAATGCTTTTCGAGTCAGGGGAAAATGCAAAATGACAAGGGTTAAATGTAAATGTACGCGTCTTGTAATAGGGATACCTTTGAAATAAGGCGGGAACGAGAGTACGACTACTATTTGTCGTGATATTTTTTACAACGAGGCATTTGTTAAGGTTGGAATCCACTATGTAGGCCAGCCAATGCGTGTCCGGGGAAAGAACAATGCTTTTAATGTATTCACAATTTAGTGGAGATGTGAACGGTCTCTTTGAATGATGAGCCAGGTCTTGCCGGCAAACTGTCCCATTTTCTTCAAAGGAAAACACTGTTTCATTGTCGAGAGATACTCGTAAAATACGAGCGAATTTTAGTGGTAAATCTTGTTTACTTCCCGTAATAGCATAGACCGATCGTCCATTGGCTATAAAATTTCCGTCTTGTGTCCAGACGGGAACATCATAAGCGACCTCGGTCTCCGACCTATTCAAAATATGCTGAAAACTCCCCGATACATCGCGTACCGCCAAATGTCTGGAGCCGGAGTAGTCGGTATAATAAGCTATTTTTTTGCCGTCGGGTGACCATATGGGCATCTCATTGATGGCCAGTCCTCGCGTGAGTTGTACGGCCTGGCCGCCTGTGGCAGGTAATGTATATAGGTCCCCCAACAAGTCGAAGACAAGGGTTTTCCCGTCCGGTGAAATATCTATATTCATATTCGTGCCTTCGTCCGTATCAAAGCTGATCGTACGGGCGGGTTTTATGGGCAGCTGGGAAAACAAATGAGTTGTCGGGAGAAGAGAAAGGATGGCCATTGCGACCGGGAAAAAGCTTCTCATTTTTACTGTAATGTTATTAGGTTTACAAAATAAGCAATCAGCCTGCAAATGAATTGCAGGCTGATTTATAAACCCTATTGAGATGATATTTTACTAGTAAAAAGGAAATTAAAATTCGTTAAGAATCTACTCCGCGAAATACTGATGAAAATAAGGTATTGTCTCGATGCCCTTATAAAAATTGGCTATATCATATTTTTCATTCGGCGAATGCAGGTTATCGCTGTCCAGTCCAAAACCCATAAAGACGATCTTTATACCCAATTCCTTTTCGAAGAGGCTACAGATGGGGATGCTGCCTCCGCCACGCACCGGGATAGGGTCCTTGCCGAAAGTGGCTTTGATGGCCTTGGCGGCGGATTGGTAGGCCTTGCTGTCGATGGGAGTCATATAGGGTTCGCCGCCATGATGCTCTTCCGCCCTGACGGTGACGCCGGCCGGAGCTATGTCCCGGAAATATTTCAATAGCTTTTGAGTGATCTTTGCAGCCGACTGATTGGGGACCAGCCGGGCCGAGATCTTGGCCGTTGCCTTTGAAGGTAGTACGGTCTTGGAGCCTTCACCCGTATAGCCACCCCAGATGCCGTTGAGCTCCAAGGTTGGCCGGATGCCCGTGCGTTCATTGGTAGTATAGCCTTTCTCGCCCCATAGCTCCTTTATACCCAGGTCTGTCTTGTACTCCTTTTCGTCAAAGGGTGCTGCAGCCATCAATTTCCTTTCCGCCGGGGTGGCTTCTACCACATCGTCGTAAAAGCCGGGGATGGTGATATGGTTGTTTTCATCATGACAGGAGGCGATCATTTTTGCCAGAATGGTAATGGGGTTGGCTACGGCGCCGCCATATACTCCGCTGTGGAGGTCCCTGTTAGGGCCGGTGACTTCCACTTCTATGTAGGAAAGACCACGGACGCCTATTTCCAAAGAGGGATGTTCGAGGCTGATCATGGCGGTGTCGCTGATCAGGATGACATCGGCCTTGAGGAGGTCTTTGTTGATAGCAACAAATTTTGCCAGATTGGGGCTGCCTATCTCTTCCTCCCCTTCTATGATGAACTTTACATTGGTAAGCATGGTGCCGGTGTTGACCATCGTCTCCAGGGCCTTGACATGCATATAGAACTGACCCTTGTCATCGGCGGAACCCCGGGCAAAGATCTTCCCGTCCTTGATGACGGGGTCAAAAGGACCGCTGTGCCATAGTTCCAGGGGTTCGGCCGGCTGGACATCGTAGTGACCATAGACCAGGACGGTGGGTTTGGAAGGATCGATGATCTTTTCCGCATAGACGACGGGATGACCTTCCGTGGGATAGATCGTCGCCTTGTCGGCGCCGGCCTGTAGCAACGACTGCTTGACGGCTTCGGCGCATTTGGCCATATCGGCTTTGTGCTCGCTGCGGGCGCTGATAGAAGGTATACGGAGAAGGTCCAGCAATTCATTGAGGAAACGTTCTTTATTCTTTTCCTGGTAGTCTTTCCAAGCTTTCATGATCGTATGCTTTTTGGAAAGGCAAATATAGTGGTTTTGAGGAAGTTCTGTCAGCATACCGGTAGATGTATTCCAGGAAGAACAGAGAGAGCGAGAACTCGAAGATGATAGTAAGGATCTGGTATCGCAGGACGATGGCTGCGGCCGTGAGGCTGAAACCCATATCACAGAGCCAATAACAAATAATGATCAGCAGACAATAGTTATAGGGCTTGCCAATAGAGCTCCACCCTCTATTCAACAGGAAGCCGAGCAGGCTGAGGATAAAGCAGGCATGTACCAGGCAGAATAAGATGGGGTATGGGGAAAGGATGATTAGTCGCATGTCGATATACTCGGGTTTGGGCATCAAGGTGGTAACCCCAAACCATTGCCTGACGTAGCTGCCCAGTTCGTCAGGGCGCAGATGGAAAGATGTTATGGTCGTATAGATCTCCCCGGGCGGATATACATAGCGCTGCACGTTAGGCCACAGGAACCAGCGGGCGAAAGCCATGGGATGATTACGGATGAGATAAGTACCATATGCCGCACAGAATGGACCCAAACTGGACCAATTCCTCAATTTCCCAGAAAGGGTGGTATCCCTGTACAACCAGATCATGTAATCTAGCAAGGGACCGTCGAACATATAGGGGCTCCCGTGGAATTCTTCCACCTTCATCAAGTCACCGGAGTCGCGAGTAAGCGCAAAATACTGCCTCACGATGTAATCTGCCGCCTGGAAACGTTTCGGCATGGTGTCCGATGCTCCATGTTGAATATGCGGGTACATAAATAAAGCGTCATTGACCAGCTTCCATCCTCCAAAAGGTGAGAATTGTCTTACGCCGCAATACTCTTCCATCTTGCCGGAAGTGTAGGTGATAAAAGAGACGACCAGCAGGGCTGGAAGAATAATGCCGGCCAGTTTTAGCCTTAAAGGTTGCTTACTGAGGAGAAAGGCGATAGCGCCAATGACAGGATAATACAAGGCGTTATACCGTAGCATAAAGCAGAGGATCAACAGCAAGGCATGGGTAAAGATCATGTATGGTCTGGGTCCATAAATGATCCATAGAAGCTGTGTTCCCCACAGCGCACTTAAGCCAATGAACAATGTATCGGCCATGATCAGGTTGGCGGTGTAGAGGAACAGGGGATTGACAAAAAAGAAGATGAAGAGGACAATCGATGTCAGGCGACCCAGCCGGAAAATTTGACGTAGCGTGAAAAAAAGGGCTATCAAAGAGAGCTCCAGGAATATATATTGTACTGCCACTAGCGCCAAGTGTGAATGAGTGAAGATACCAACGAACTGCAGGAATCTGCTATATCCAATCGGCCAGGCATTGACATCTGCGTTGTTGACGGCCGCCCGAATATAATAGTAGGAATCCATCACCACATTAGGGTATGGATATATGGTCTTGAACAAGGCCAGCAATAAGAGGCTTATACCCAACGCACCCCAGAAATAGATATGATTTTCCTTTGTGCTCATAGTTATTCGGCTTGTTTTGTCGGGATATAGAAGTATTGTATAGTAATTTCTTGGGGTAGGAAATAGCTGTATTCCTTCATACGTGCGATCAGATATTCGGCTGCATATGGCTCTTTTGTAAAAAAGAAGATGGTTTTAGGATCTCGGCCGGGTATATTCCAACTGACAGCCTTTGTCCATTCTTCCGGCATGCTGTGTTCATAGGTATCACTGACAATGGCTATCCTGAAGCTTTGAAGACTCATCAAATGGATCAGGCCCGGATTGACCTTCGTCAGATCGAGATACTTCCCTTCCGTCACATAGGATAATATACCTATGTCATCGGATATAATACTGAACTTGTTATAATACAGGTGGATAAACTGCCCTACGTGGTATTCTTGCCGGAAAACACCGATACTACTGCGACTCAAATCTCGTGCTGCATATACATTCCTTGTAAATAACAGAATGATCAATACTCCTGCCGATGCAACCATCCACTGTGCCGGCCTTTGGGCAGCACGTGTTCGTGACAGCAGGGGCACCATCACAGCTATCCCACACCCTATCAACCAGTCGTAGCTGAACTGAGCGCCTGATGCAATTATCCAAGGGGTAGGAAAAAAATAAGCCCCTTTGCTCAATGCAATAAAGCCAAAAATGATCATAGGCAGCAACGCCCACAAAATCAGCTCGAATATCCGGGACCACTTGTGTTGCCAGATCAGGAGGACACACGCAACAACGATCAATAAAAGACCTTCATAACTCGTTGCCACTAGCAGGGCGGAATAGATAAGCGTTCTTCGGGAAAATGCCGGTTGATCCCATTCGTCGAATAGCCGGCTGACGGTTAAAAAGGCCAATAGCAACAGCAGCGTTCGCTCCATCCCGTACATGACCATTAACGGTAAGGGCGATAACAGGATGACAGCCAGTAAAATGAACAGTTGCGTCAAAGGTCGGATGCCATTCCTCTTCAACCATTTATCTATACATATCAATAACACGATGCCGAGCGCCGTATTGACAAGGATGGCTACTACGATATGAGCCCCAAATATGAAGAACGCAACCGCCAGTACCAACGGATATAACAGAGAGGGCGAGGCGGCTTCGAAATTATATTTACTGATACCCCAGATATGAGAGAAGGCCAGCGTTTTGGCGGTGGATAACTGCAGAAAGGCGTCATCGTGCGGGAGGGAGAACTTCCCGTCCGTAGCCTGAAATAGATGATAGCCGAGCAGGAAGACTGGCAGCAGCAGGGCAAACAACGCAACATAAAAAGTCCAGCTGCCTTTGTAGATAAGGTTTATACGCATGGTAACTGATCTTGGAAGATCAATTTACACGAATACCTTGCAGCCAGACTGCATGACCGGATTATTTATAGATTCTTCCCATATACGGAGAATCAAAGATCATCTTCTTCAACGCCTCCGGGTCGATCTGGCCCTGGCGGGCATAGACGATCTTTCCGCCGGGCTCCACCAGCAGGCTATAGGGCAGAGCGCCCTGCCATTTGGGGTCGATGGTCTCGATGAGCTTGTATTTATCGTCACCGGCAAAACGATAGTTGGGGGAGGAAGACTGCTGACGTTGCAGGAACTGCAGCGCCTTTGCATTG
Source organism: Puia sp. (assembly GCA_035545935.1). Taxonomy (GTDB): domain Bacteria; phylum Bacteroidota; class Bacteroidia; order Chitinophagales; family Chitinophagaceae; genus Puia. Next base: position 23,383 of record DASZXP010000057.1, read on the forward strand.
GCGGCGCTGTCATCCAGGCTGATGGTCACGAGCTGCAATCCTCGATCCCGGTACATATGGCTGATCGTGACCAGTTCAGGGAACTCCTGTACGCAGGGAACGCACCAGGTGGCCCAGAGATTGATGAGCCGCAGCTTGTTGCTGTTGTTACGGACCAGAGCCCGGATGCTGTCCACACCGACGGAGCGAAGCGACACGGGTTCATTGGCCCATACGACACGGGCCTTGCGGATCCAGTCGCCCTTTTCTTTCCATTTGATGCTACACCCAAAGACCTTGGTGACGGCGACGGACGGGGCTTCATGCCGTAATACCGCATCGATGGCATTGCGGACATCGTTGTTCTGAGGCGTCTTTTTGGGGTCTTCCGTATCATCAAACCGGCCGTTGTAGCGCAACACCCTTTTTTCATCAAAGACAAACAGGTGCGGAGTTGAGACGGGCCCATATTGTTTTGACGCCACCTCCGTCTCCCCATCATAGAGGTAAGGGAAATTATAGCCGGCATCTTTTGCTCTTATTTTCATATCGTCGTAAGAGTCGCCGAGATCGCTATATCCCAGCTCATCCAATCGGAGGCCGTCGGGATTGTTGGGATTGATGGCCACCAAATCAACTCCTTTGTCTTTATAATCTTTAACCAGTTGGATCAACCTCTTTTCATAGGCCTGCGAGGTAGGGCAGTGATTGCAGATAAAGGCCACCACCAGCACCTTCGCATCCTGGAAGGAAGACAGGGTATAGGTCTTGCCATCCACGCCTGGCAGATGGAAATCCGGTGCCGGCGCGCCAATAGACAACGTAGGATGATCATCCGCATGCTCGTCTGAAGGACGGACACTCTCGCGGGCAGCCACCGCCAGCATATACCACGCCGCATGGGGTAACCATTGCTCCGCCCACCGCCAGTCGTTGTCTTTGCCTGTCTGAGCATAGGAGAGGTTGAAGTCGATGTCGTCCTCGTCATTTAGCCCAGAGGTGATGCCATTCACGATGCCACCCGGCGCATTGGTATATTCAAAGGTCCCAAAGAAACCATAGGCGGGATTATTATGACCCGTGCCCTGGAGCATGGAGGCGTCGAAGGGATTACATCCCAGGATCCAGTTCAGCTGGTCCACGGCAAAACTTTCCAGCGAATCCTGGAAAGGCCTGTCATCTCTAAAGAGACGAGCTGCCAGCCGGGCAGCGGCAGCCATGGAGCCCAACCGGGCATTCTCACCCTGCCACCAGGGAGAAGCATCGCTGCCATGGGGGAAGAAGAAAGAACTACGCCGCCCACCGAGGGTGTCCTGCACCAACTGCCGGCTGTAGCCAAAGGGGTTGGTTACTTCATGCGTAATCGCCCACTCGAAATGCATGGAACGACGGACGGCGTCTTTGATCTGTCGCTGGGTAGATTCGGGAGCCAGGGGATAGTAGTAGAGAAGACTTACGAGGGGCAAGCCTGCATCGGAAGGGTGAAAGAAGGGCCGGTCGCCATTATCTGCACGCCAGTAATCCCGGTACTTTTCCCAGGAGCTGAACCGGGCCAGCAGACTCCGGGCTCTTTTTTCCGCGGCATCCTGGTAAACCTTCGTGGAGGTGGCGCGGTATAGTTCCGTGGCGGCGCTGAGGGCGCAGTAGTCGTCCAGGATATTTTCTTTTCCGTCATTGGTCATTTGAGCATTTTCCTTTTCCAGGAAGGCAAAGGCATTTTCCGCCGCATGGAGATAGTCGGCGGCGCTGTATTCCCCCAGGATACTATCCGTGGCGGCAATCGCCAGGGCGGCAATGGCCATACCGGCTCCACTACGGTAGCTGGACTGGTAACTGCGCCAGGAGTCGGAAAGAACCGGAGGTTCTTTGGCCGAAGGCCGGACATTATTAGATGTTAAGGGGTCGTTGGGCCATCCTGAGTCTTTGGAGACCTTTATACGGTAGCTTTTCTGCTCGGGTGAGATCCCCCTGTCTTTGGCAAGTTTGCCTGCTCCCGGGGCTCCAATACTCCTATAGAACGATCCATTCTTTGCCTGGGCGCGGACGAGGTAGTCGGCCCCATACATAGCTTCGTCCAGCAGCCGGCGTCTGAACTGGCGGAAGTCGGCGCCTTCCCGCTGGGCCAGGAGCTTTTCCGTCTTTAGAAGACTCCACACAGTGAGAGAGACCTGTTGCGGATTGAAATAAGAAGAAAAAGACAAATGCGAGAGGTGGATGCCATAGTCGCCTGTGGCGTCATACCAGCCACCATGGAGGTCAAGCGTTTTGGCTTTGACCTGGCCCGGACCGGGCGCCTGGGGAGGCGTGGGGAGATGGTGGTCGGCCTCATCGATCAGTCCCGCGCTGCGCTGCCCCTTGAAATAATAGATCACATCGGAAAGGGTGGCTTTTTCAAGGACATTTTTTCCGATGATAAAAGGGTAGGAACTGACAGTGCCACTGGGCAGGGTGATCTCCAGCCTGTACGTTCCCTCCTTCAGCCAGTTGCTGAAATCCAGGGTCCAGAATACCCGGTTCTTCCATTTGCTGACCGGTCCGCTGTAGACAGGCGTTCCCTGGAAAACGGATTGATCCGTGTGGGTGTCGATCAACTGGAAGTTCGCCAGGTCCAGCCGCGTATCGGCCATAACGACGGCCCGTTTGGACAGGCTCACCTCATACCCTATCTGGTTGGTAAGGATACGGGGCTGGGCATTCGCAAAAAAGGCAACGATGGATAACAGGCAGGCCAGCCCGGCGGCGCATACAGATCTAGGCATATGGAGCGGTTATATGACAAAGATAAGAGTGTCCGCCTCCGGCTGGTTGTAATGCCCGGGTTTTATAACATTTTTTGGGATACGGAGTCGACGGAAAAGGAAATACTATGTTTCAGCGAATCTATTATCTCCGGCACCTGTACGCCATTGGTACGGTGTATCACATCCTGCCTGACCATCCGGGATATTTCCTGAATGCTTAAATGAAATGAGACCATGTAATACAAAAGCCTGCCGGTAAATACGCTATACTTTTCTCCGCGATATTGGATCGCAGGCCCGTCCGCAGCTGCCGCATAAGCTATAAAGAAATTGGAAGGGATCTTAAGGGTGTCTTTTTCATCATCTTCATATTCATTCGGCAGCGAAGTACGGCAGATATCAAATAGCAATATACCGGAGGAACAATTAGCCTCCTTAAGGAGATTGACAAATTTCGTAATGGAATAAATGGATGCCGGAAAATTCCAGTCCTCATAACTGCCTGCCTCCGGCAGCATTATACAGGTCTTGCCATTTTTAAAGCTGCAACCATGACTTGAACAATAAATCAAGCCCACGTTAGCATTTTTTACATCTTTTTTAAATTGAGCAATACCACGTTGATACTCCCTTGGACTGGGATTTATTAGCAGGGTAACCCTAAAGCCCTGACCCTTTAATACCCGAGACAGGTCGTTCGCATCATGGACCGGAGCGCTCAGATAAGGAAGATTATAATAATTGCTCAAACCAATAACAAGCGCCACTTTAGAGCCTTCCGAATGCAAGCTGGAAACCGTATCCTGCGCATTCGTGTAGAAGATTGTTATAAAAAGGACAATAGATATTATACCTTTCTTCATAAGATGAAAAGTTTCTTTGATGGGAATAGAAGAAATTAAAGAAAGAGAATATCCGATGAGCGTCTGAGGGAGGCAATAACTATCCGGGCGTGATGATAAGGATCACGATGATTCCTAGCTTGGGCGTCCAGGGGATACTCCGTTATCAACATTTGTTTACAACGGAGGCCGTAAAAAATATTGGATGGAATGGAAAAGTGTTATGTTTGCATGAGTTTTAAGATTTAGTAAGGTTTTTAAATGGTTATCCAGTCCACTATTCAAACACGCGAATTCGTAAAAAGTGGTGTCTCTGTCACCTCTTTTTTGATGATCTGATCGGGAGAATTTACGGATTTTCGTAAAAACATTTAAACCGGAATAATATGCTTAAAACTATTACGATAGAGAATTACCTTTCTTACCAGAAAGAGCAGACCCTGGATCTCGTGCCTCTATCATTAAAGGACCTGCCGGACAATGTACATACTTGCGATGATTTCGACCCCTCTCTTCAGTTACTAAAGTCTGTCGGCATATATGGGTATAATAATTACGGGAAGACTAATTTTATAAAGACCTACCAATCCTTTATCAGGAGCATCGTTTCCAATGATATTGAAGCCGACCATTTTCGTAGCAATGGATGTGAAACACCTACCAAGGCCACCCGCTTCGAAACGGAATTCATACTGGGTAATACAAAATACAGATACGGCTATGAAGTGCTCGAATGCGAAGTGCAATCAGAATACCTGACTTACGCGGAGCCAAAAATCCGTGAGAACTATCTTTTCGAAAGGCGTAAGCAAAGTATCGCTGTTAGCAAGACCTGGCAGAAATTGTGTGATAAAAGACTGGATCTGGCGGTGTGCTGTACACGCCCCAACCAACTGCTGTTATCCCTACTCATGACACAGGACGGTTTCCCGCACATCGACGAGGTTGCCAAATGGCTCAGGGGCAATATCATCATCCCGGATGACTACGAGCGACGTCATGACGACAGGGCTATGATGATCATCTTTCATAAGGATTATCAGGATCTGTTATACGACTTCCTGGAAAAGGCGGACCTTGGATTGAAGATTGTCCTGGACAAATTAAAGTGCCCGGATTGCAGGGATCTTTGTGCCAACACCGATCTGCTTAGTTTCTGGAAAGAAAAGAAAAGAATGAAGATCGAAGCCTGCCCTAAGCATAAGGAGCTGGAAGATTTTTCCAGGATCGACCGCTGGAAATACGAGTCCGCAGGCGCATACCGGTATTTAATGCTGAGCTGCTATCTGGCATTTGCTATTAAGAATAAACAATTGATCTTTGTCGACGAGCTCGAATCCAAGCTTCATGTTTTCCTGCTACGCTATTTGATCAAGACCTTTCATGATGCCACCATCGACAAGCCGGGCTCTCAGCTGATCTTTACCACACATAATACCTCGCTTATGTCCAGGCATCTGTTCCGGAGGGATCAGTTCATCCTGGTGGAAAAGGATAGCTCCGGCGCCTCCTCCTTAAGAAGGATACATTCTCCTAAGTCCCCCATCCGCGCAGAAGCTTCTTTGGAAAAGGAATATATGGGAGGAAAGGTGGGGGGGATCTCCCAGGAGCTCAAAGAAGCGGTGTCACATATGTGTTGATTTTCGATATATTTAGAGGGCAAACCATGCCCATGCTATACCTCGAGCGAAAAAGAAGCCGAAGGATCATACACACAGCCGCCATCACCGGCGCCGCGGCCGCCCTTATCATGGCGCAATTGCCGGCCAGCGATAACCTCATCCTTATTCCCATCGAGATCATCATGGTCATCCGCCTGGGTACTGTGTTCCATGTTGACCTGAAAAGATCCATATCTACTTCTTTTATCGTAGGAAATATCGCCACCCTGGTAGGCCGGGGGATATCTGAATTCCTGGTGGGTTGGATACCCATAGCAGGGAATATCATCAATGCCTTCACGGCGGCGGCCGTCATCGAATTCTTCGGTCATGCCGTAGCCAGGAGCTTTGAACGAAGTCTCCGCTGAAAAAAAGCTATATTCATAGCCTCAAGATCAACGCAATGAGAAAAAACCTTACGGGCCTGCTTCTTACAGCATGGACCTTATCAGCCACAGCGCAAACCCCCGACAGCGGCACTTTCCTCCTTCATAAATTCGCCCAGAACATAGGTAAAGAGCATTATGCCCTGCAATACACGGCGGCAGGGCCACAATATTCCATCAGCTTCAAGTTTGTGGATCGCGGGCAACCGGTGCCATTGAAAGCGACATTGGGTGTGACACAGGAGAACGAACCCCGCAGCCTGATCATAAAAGGGAACACCTCCCGGTTCTCCACCATCAACGACAGCATCCAGATCAAGGACAAGAAGGCCCTCATCCGGGTGGACGACTCCAGCTATAGCAAGGACCTGGGGTCGCTGGCTTTTCCGGTGGCGGGCTATTCCCCGGGCACGGTGCAGATGCTGTTGTTGAAATACTGGGAAAGCCATGGCCGTCCCGCCAGCATACCGATACTGCCTACGGGTACGGTGCAGGTGCGGCTGGATGGGGTAGATGAGAATTTTCCCAACCAGGATAAACCTCTCCGGCTGAACCGCTATGTCATCAGCGGACTGGTATGGGGGAACGAACTGCTGTGGACACGTCCTGATGGACAGCTGGTATGTCTCATTACCAACGACGCGGAAGGGGATAAGCTGGAAATGATGCTGCAGCCCTATGAAGACCTGCTGCCCACCCTGCTCACTCGTGCGGCGAACTATGGGATGGAGCTGTTCACCAGGGGGACGACGTTGCCCAAAGCCAAACCTACGGCCATCGTGGGTGGTAAGCTGATAGATGTCGCCACCGGAACGTCTATCGATAACTCCGTGATATTGTTGGAGGGTGGACTGATCAAGGCTACGGGACGATCTGGCGAGCTGGCTGTCCCCAAGGACTATGTGGTGATCCATGCAGAAGGCAAGACGATCCTCCCCGGCCTCTGGGACATGCACGCGCATTTTGAACAGGCGGAATGGGGACCGGCTTATCTCGCTGCCGGCGTAACTATGGTGCGTGACTGCGGCAATGAGTTCGAATACATCAACGCCATACAGGGCGCCATCGATGGCGGCAAGGGCGTAGGACCTCATATCCTGAAAGCGGGCATCGTCGATGGACCGGGCCCTATGGGTCTCGGTGTCATCCGCGCCACCACTCCCGCGGAAGGAGTGGCGGTGGTGAAAAAATACAAGGATAATGGTTTTGTCCAGATAAAGATCTACAGCTCCGTAAAGCCGGATGTGTTGAAAGCCATCTGCCAGGAAGCCCATCGCCAGGGACTTACGGTGACGGGGCATATTCCCGAAGGCATGACCATCCAGGAAGGTATCGAGGATGGCATGGATATGGTCAACCATGTTCAATATGTCTACAGCGTGATGAAGACGGGCAAGGACCGAAGCGTGGATGTCAATGACAGCGCCAACCAGCGGGTATTCCGCTTTATCAAGGAGCACGGTACGGTGCTGGATCCCACGGTAGGGGTCTTTGAAATGGTCTTCCGCAATACAAAGGACGATATCACCCAAATGGAGCCGGCCTTTTACTCCCTGCCGCTGCCTTTACAGGCCCTCTTCAAGAACATGGGTATGCCACCTGCTACTGCGCCACGGTTCAAACCCATATTGGAGAGCATGAGCAAGATCGTAAAGGCTATGTACGACCAGGGCATTCCCATCGTCGCGGGTACGGATATGGGTTTCCCGGGATACAGCCTGGACAGGGAGCTGGAGCTGTACGTAGCGGCGGGGCTTACTCCCCTGGAAGCCATCCAGACGGCCACCCTGACGCCGGCCAGGGTAATGAAGCTGGATAAAGTATCGGGAACGATAACGCCGGGCCTTCGCGCGGACCTGATCATCGTGGAGGGCGATCCCCTGATGCAGATACGGGATATCCGGAACGTACGTACGGTGGTGAAGGATGGACAGGTGTATGACCCTGTGACGCTGCATGGATTGGCGGGATTCGGGAAATAGACGGCACGAGGTGTGATGGCAGACAGGCCCGGCAACCGTCTACAGGGGATTTTCGTTACATTTAGATCATGCTGCCGAGAGGATCTGTCCTGCTGTTGTCCTTATCAGTGTGGATCTCATCCACCTGTTGGGAAAAGACATTGGCCCAGTCGCCGGCTTTCCAATTGAATATCAGCACTACCCATCCTACCTGTCAGGGTGACCAGGGGATCATTGTCGTCAAGCCCTCGGGCGGCACGGCGCCTTATAGTTATTCTTTTGATGGCAGCCCCCCACAATACAGCGGCATCCTATCCGTCGGCGATGGCACGATCCACTACATCGAAGTAACCGATGCCATGGGAACAAAGGTCACTACGTCTGTGACCATGCCGGCAGGAGCAGAAATCCCTTCCATTACGGTGACCAATGTCACCCCCATCTCCGGCTGTGGCGCCACAGATGGTGTGATCTCCGTACAAGGGGCGGGTGGCTCGCCACCGTATACCTTTAGCCTCGACAAGGACATATGGTCATACCGGCAGGACTTTGTGGGGCTGTCGGCGGGCGCTTATCTCATTTATGTAAGAGACTCCAAGGGATGTATGCAATTCATCGCCAAAAACCTGCAGGATTGCGTGAACCCGGCGCTCTCGGTGGGCAATTCCCTTTGCGGATCGGGCGGCGTCATCAATATCATGGTCAGCAATATAAATCCTCCCTATACCTATTCGCTCAACGGCCAGAACTACCAAAGCTCGGGTACTTTTACGCAGCTGACCCCACAGACCTTTACGGTGCATATAAGAGATGGGAGCGGCACGGTATCTCTCTGTCACGCCGTCGTCTTCGACCAATGCAAGCTACAGGTGACGGCGCAAGTACAGGAGGCGGGCTGCGGCCGGCAGGATGCAAAGATCTTTGTCAATCCCAGTCGGGGAAAGCCTCCCTATATCTATTCCATCGACGGCGTCAATTTTCAGTCGAGCAATACTTTTGAGGGTCTTGTGGTCGGTCGCTACTCGGTGCTGGTAACGGATGCCGACGGCTCCCAGGAGATCGTGACGATGCAGGTGGCGGATAACTGCCAGTATGTACTATCGGCTACCACGGACCCTACGGTGTCCACCTGTGGGAAGGCCGATGCCACCGTTGCGATGACGGCCACGGGCGGAACGGCGCCTTATCAATACAATATCGACGGAGGGGCGTTCCAGAACAGCAATGTTTTTACCAGTGTTGTTCCGGGGACACATCATCTTTCCGTAGAGGACGCTGCAGGCGCTGTCTTTACCATCGGCATGCAGGTGCAGGCCGGGCCGGGTATAACGGCTGACGGCGGTGCGGATGTTCCCGTATGCGAAGGACAGTCGGCGCAGATCATGGCGACTTCCAGCGGTACGAGCTTTTCCTGGCAGCCTACGACGGGTCTGGATGACGCCACCTTGTTACAGCCCAGGGCTTCTCCTACTACCAACACCACCTATACGCTGACGGCCCGTACAGGTTCTTGTGAAGCTACGGCTGTCGCCCATGTCATCGTCCATCCCGCGCCTGTGGGAGTGATCGACCCCGTGGGGGCTATTTGTCCCGGACAGTCGACACAGCTGCATGCCAGCGGCGGCAGCGTCTATTCCTGGAGCCCTTCGCTGTATCTCGATGATACGACTATCCCGGACCCGCTGGTACAACAGCCGGATCATACCATTACGTACCAGCTGGACGTGAAGGACGGCAATGGCTGTACTTCTCTGCAGGCCGTAACCGTCACGGTCAACGTGACGGCGCCTCCCATGGTATACATCGGCAGGGATACATCCATCTTAAAAGGGCAGCCTCTGCCCTTGCACGCTGTGGACATAAATAACACCGGCTTCGATAGCTGGAGCTGGAACCCGCCGGAGGGGCTGGATAACGCCCATGGACAGGCCCCTGTAGCCTATCCGGTGGAAAATACGATGTACACGGTGATAGCTTCTACGGCTTCGGGATGCAGCGCCACGGCTCATATAGGGGTGAAGGTCTTTAGCATGGTGGGTATTTTTGTCCCCAGCGCCTTTACGCCCAACGGGGACGGGCATAACGATGTCCTGCGGGCTATACCCATGGGAATAAGGGATTTCGGGTATTTTGCCGTTTGGAACAGGTGGGGGCAGCGTGTTTTCTATACTACGGACCCGGCTATTGGCTGGGATGGTACTATCGGCGGGCGGCCAGGGGAGGCGGGCGCCTTTATCTGGAAGGTCAGCGGCGCCGATTATAAGGGGGATAAGGTCCAGCGGGAAGGAACAGTTTTTTTGATTCGATAAAAATATATATTTGCTGATTCTTTTACCATTAAAAATTTTATTTCACATGAACAAGGCCGAACTTATAGACAAGATTGCTGCCGACGCGGAGATCTCCAAGAAAGAAGCAAATGCCGTTCTGGATTCTTTCACAGAAGCTATTGCCAAGACCTTAAAGAAAGGTGATAAAGTAACTCTCGTTGGTTTTGGTACTTTCTCCGTATCCAAGCGTGCTGCTCGTACTGGCCGCAATCCTCAAACAGGCGCTACGATAAAGATAAAGGCCAAGAAAGTAGCAAAGTTCAAAGCAGGTAAAGAACTGGCCGCGAAGATCTAACCTTCGGGCTATTTAAGACAGTAAAGCAGCCGGTTGGGAGACCGGCTGCTTTTTTTATGTGGCTAAATATGCAGGGTGTAAAAATTAAGGGTAATCCGTTATGAAAATCTAAACTCTTCGCCGGAATGTTGAGAATGTATATAATTTATATTACACTCTCCCGTTGATATGTATAGTTTGTCGGGTATGAGAGAAAAAATTAAAGAGTTTATTTACGTAGATAACCCCAGCTTTTCATCGCTGGAAAATATGGTCATGCATAATAGAAGCAATCATGATGACCCGGTGCATCAGGCGCTCTTTTATGCTATCGATGGATTTGCCAAAAGGGTTGTACGCGATCTGCACAATACCAATGGAGATACTTTATTTAGGTCCAATCAATTAAATATAGTGTCCGATGAGGCTACTATAAAGAATGTTATAGAAGCCGGCGTTAAGAATATGGGCTACAAGACTGGCGCCCTCAATAACCCTGAAATGATATACCGGGCCTTCAACTTTGCAAGACCTGCCAATTTACTGCCTAACTATATCACTAAATTATACCTGATAAAGCAAAAGGGGCTCTCGGCCTCTGGCGTGGAAACAAATTACGTCCTGAATCCATACTTTTTTGGATTTAAGATCAGTCTTGATATTTTCCTCACTAATCTTTTTTGCGGTAACTACTACGAAGGTCTCGAAACGGGGTTGGTTAAGATACTCACAGACAAATATGGAATGGAGTATAAGGACCTTTATGAAAATGTGTCCTATGTGGCCGCGCATGGAGCAAGGGAAAGCAAAAGAAAAGGAGAAGAGAACGATACGTCTTTTATTGATCATATTCAGTCTATTTCAGGTATCGAAAGCCGGGATATATTCTTTCGATTTATCTACGAATCCGGTATGATCACTTCCCAGCAAAGAGCAAAGGCATTTACACGTTGATCAGCCTATGGAGATAGAACAATTCATCCACATTCGGCTACAGATCGTCAACTCCGTTGAACCCAGGTCTGATGTAGAAGATGTGATCTTCTATAGAATTGGAGATCATGACAGTATTAGCGTCGCACTCTTGCCGATAGAAGGCCTCAGGGAGCCGCTGGATAAAGAAATTGCCCGGAAATTCATGATTCGTAAACTTTTGTCAGGCTCCTTGCTCTCACACGTCGAAAATTGGGAAATGATAACGGAACTGATTTATTTTTCCATTGATGCATTGACAGAGGTAGATCACTGCTTTTATATAGATCGCCAGACCCTTCAATACGAATATATCTGTAGCAGTTTCGATGGCACGCCATTATTATCCAGGTCCTATAGGATCTTACATGAAGCCAACGATCTGGTCGCCATTGATCTTGGTCTTTCCCAAAACGATGTATATTATCCATCGCCCGCAATAGATGCTTTTTTTTCCAGAAATATCAACAACGCGATACTTGGAGATCATCGCACCATAGATTATTCATCCCCGCTTGGGTATAATATCCAGGAGATACGTAATAAGATCATCGCCTTTGGTCTTGCAGATTTTGATCAACCCTATGGATCGCTGACGCCGGAAGATAAAGTGAATCTATACTGTTATCTTAATTTAAAGAAGCATTATTTTACGTCCTACGCGTTGATGGAACGGTTTATGGCTGTGGTAGACGATTTTTCTCTTTTAAATCATACGAATTTTATCGATATTGGCTGTGGGCCATTAACGACACTACTGGCATTAGCTGACCTATATACCACTAATACGAATGATAAGCTTATTGTAAATTACTATGGTATTGACAGCTCCAAGACCATGCTTGATAAAGCCCGGCAGCTTTCAAAAGCCGGTATGTTTCATTCGAATTCCTCTTTTCAGTTCAACACTCGCCTGCAAGATATCGATCTGACAGCCATCTTCAATAATAAGAAAAGCCTTGCGAAAGGAACTATTATAAATTGTTCTTATCTTTTTGGCAGCGGATCGCTGGATGTTCGAAGTCTTAGTGAGCAGCTTAGGAAGGTGGAAAATACTATGGGAGAAATATATCTTTTGTTCCAAAATTCTACTATAGAAGAAAAGAATGTGAATTGGCGCGAGTTTCTAGGACTTTTTGACCTTATTTCATTATACTCTGCCGAAAAAATAATTTATTATCATAATCGCAGAAGTATTTCTGCGGCAAGAAAGGAAGAAAAGGTGCGATTTGAGATCGCAAAAATTATTACTTATGATTATGCGGTGTAGGGGCGCTGCCAGGGAACTCCAAATGCAGCTGCCCGTCCGGCACACTCGCCGTCCCCCGCTCATGCTTCTTATTGGCCACCACATTCTGCAATGTCCATTCCACCCTACCTTCGAAGGCATGTTTGCGGACCTGGCAGCTCTCTTTAGTACAGATGGGGCAGGAGAAATCCATACAGGCGTCGGTGTGGACGAAGAATTCCACGGCCTCGCCAAATTCCTTACGGATGAGGGCGGTGAGCGCATCGATCTCCACATGCGCCTCGACGAGATTGAGGTACCAGGGCAGGGTAAGATGACAGTCCACATGCAGGATGTCCCCATACTTGATCACCCGGAGATTGTGCAGGTCGACCCAATTCTCCCGTCTGTGGGCATTCAGATAAGCCACCATACGCTGCAGGAGCTTCATATCCGCCTCGTCCATGATGCCGGCGATGCTGCGGCGTAAGATCCTGTAACCCGTGAAGATGATGATACCGGCAAAGAGAAGCGAGACGATGGAGTCAAGGACCGTGAGCTTGGTATACCAGATGATAACAAGCCCAACGATGATGCCGGCAGTGCTATAGGTGTCGGACTGGAGGTGCTTGCCGCTGGCTTCGAGCGCCATGGACCCGTTCTTTCGGCCCTTGTAGATACTGACGGCGCCCACGATGAAATTGACGACGGCGGTGAAGGCCACGAGGTAGATGCCCTTGTCCAATTTTTCGAGGACATGGGGATGGATAAAATCCATGATAGCCTCGTAGATGATGATCAGCCCGGCCATGATGACTAATGACCCTTCCACAGCGGCCGAAAGGAATTCCGCCTTGCCGTGCCCATAGGGATGGTCCTCGTCGCGTGGCTTGGCGGCTACATAAAGACTATAGAGACCGATGAAACCCGCAATGACATTGACGGTGCTTTCCAGGGCATCGGTGAGGACGGCCACGGACTGGGTAAGATAATACGCCGCCAGCTTCATGAAGAAGAGGACAACGGCAATGACCACTACCCATTGTTGCAGACGGATATTTTCCTTCCCTTTTTTCAAATTGTTTTATGCGGCGGCTGCCCGGCGGCGCCGGATGGCATTCCGGACGGCCCTGGCTATGCGGAAATAGAACTCTTTATTGAACAGCTGTGAATCGTGCAGAGCCTTGTACACCAAAAACAGCCCTATCGGCGTCAATACATAGGTAGCCATCCACATACCGCCAAAAGGCGTCAGCACATCCTCCTTTACGAACTTCTTTCCGAAGTTATTCAACAGGAAGAAGATCACGAAGAAGACGACGGCAAATATCAGCGGCATGCCGATGCCACCTTTCCGGATGATGGAGCCAAGGGGCGCGCCGATGAGGAACATCACGAGACAGGCCACGGAGAGGGTCAGCTTCTCATGCCAGGCTATGCGATGGACACGCAGATCATTCTCCTCATTGGAATATAAAAGAGCGGGCTGAGACAGCGTCATATTGACGGAGCTGAGCTGTGAGATAGTATTGTTCAATACGGTGTTGCGAGTGCTGTCGGGCAGATAGTCGTAGAAGCCGGGAGGCGGGGGCGGTGTGTTCTTGACAGCCTTGGCTGTGGCGGCTTTTTTGTTTTTGGAGGTGTCGGGTTTTGCGGGGGCCGCGGTGGCAACTACGGTCGGGGTTGGTTTTGCCAGGAGATACCGTGAATCTATTTTCTGAAGTTTTTCCACATCGGCCCAGCCGGTGGTATCCAGCATCTTCGGGAACTTCAACATGATCCGGAAATTCTCGGCCGTGCGGTTGCGATAGGACTGTCCGAGGTTTTTGAGAGAGTCGATATTACGTCCCAGCTGATTCATGGTCAGCATCTGGTAGTTATTCTTGAAGGCGCTGTCCTCGGTCTTATTGAGCTTGAAGGAGCTGAGGTCGAGGACCTTCTTGTATTCCTTAAAGCCCATCCGGATGAACTCCGTGTTGGTGGATAGCCTGTCGCCCTTGCCTTCCTGGTAGATCCATCCATTCTGGAGGGTAAAGACGAGGGAGTGTTTGTCGGGCGTGACGACCATATTCCCATTCTCGGCCACGATGATATGGTCCTGCGCCCCGGAAAAGTCCTGTTCATAAATGACGACGCTGCGGATGGTGGAGTCGTCTTTTTCCTTCTTGCCTATCTTGATGACATACCCTTCTATCTTGTCATAAAAGACGCCTTCCTTGATGTCGAAGGCAGGCTTGGAGACGATGATGTCATACTTCAGCGTATTCATCTTCAGGTTGGCTACGGGGATGATATTGTTGTTGAAGAGAAAGGCGATATAACAGATCACGATGGAGATGAACAGGATGGGGCGCATAAAGCGCAGCAGGGAGATACCTGCGGACTTGATGGCAATGAGCTCGAAGGTCTCGCCGAGATTGCCGAAGGTCATGATGGAGGATAATAGCACGGCCAGGGGCAGGGCCAGGGGTACGAGGGTGGCGCTGACATAAAGGATCAGCCGGGCCACGGTGAACATGTCCACGCCCTTGCCCACGATGTCGTCGATGTACAGCCAGAAGAACTGCAGCACCAGCACGAAGAGGGTGATGAAGAAGGTGGCTATAAAAGGACCGACAAAAGCCTTTATAATGAGAAGGTCCAGTTTTTTTATTGGGTTCTTGAGCACGAAAATGATAATTATCTTTAACGCATGAACGACGCCGCGAAGGTACAACTTTCAAAAGAGGAAATGGCCCTGGTCAGCGATCCGGAGTGGATTTTAACGAAGAATTCCATTCTGGAACGGGCGGTGCAGCTGATGGCGGAGCTAAGCCATCGTTATGGGCCGGAGCTGATGGGGTTGAGACGGATCGTAGAGGAGGGGCATGTGCTTCCCGCCAACTGGGACAGACCTAAGATCTCCCGGGGCGAAAATTACCAGGGATTGCCCTATGTGGTGCTGGATCAGCCAAGGCTGTTTGGGAAGGATGACATATTAGCCATTCGTACCATGTTCTGGTGGGGACACTATTTTATGGTGACCCTGCATTTGAAGGGCCGGATGCAGGAGATGTTCCTGGATGATCTGGGACGGCACGCGAAAGAGCTGACGGCGGCAGGCTTTCATGTCGCGACGTCCGGTGATGAATGGCGGCATGAGCTGGAGGGCGACAATTATCGTCTATTGCAGACAGATAGTATCGACAGAGATAAAACATACCCTTTCATCAAGCTGTCCGCGAAATGTGGTTTGAATAGGTGGAACGAGAGTCCGGAGATACTGTTTGGATTATTTCGAACCTTGGTACGGGCGTTAGGAGGATGAGTACCCGCACCGGGATGGGCTTTTAATTGCCCAGGCGATGGAAAAGGTCTTTTACCTGGTAGCTCCAAAGCTGGCTTTGATCTTTTATTTCTCCCTTGTTAGCGAAATCCTTTATGACAAGTATCGTTTGATTGGTGACTTCGGACTTCTCTATGCGAAATTCGAAGAATTCTTCTTGTGGAGCGTGCTGCCAGTGGAAGCGGATGAATTTTTCAAATTCACTCTCCATCACATCTGCTCTATCGATGGATCCATTCCAGGAGAAGGAAAATACATTATCACGTTCATCTACTTTATCTGCGAACCATTCTTGTAACCCAGCGGGAGTGCTCAAAAATTCATATAAAATGGAAGGTGAACATCTTACAGGATACTCTAGCGTAAAAAGTTGTTTCTTACTCATCTATTAGCTTTATTCAATTGACTTTGTACCAAACGCGGCATGTGCAATTATAATTAAATAATTCAACCGTCAAAATTTTTTTTCACGTCATTTTAATGTCTGAGATCGGTGTAAATCAACGTTTTTTCGCCCTATATGATCTGATAATCAGGTGATTATGAAAAAAAATTTGTTATCTTGTATGGAAAATGTTATATTAGTGATCACATCTACCTGAATCAGTTGACGGCCATTGGTACAAGAAAAGCGTTAATTATTCGTTTTTAATTAATTCCAGTAAACCTTAAACCTTAAAAAAACCCTTTAAAGACCTCTGCCTATGAGTATGCGTCAACTCAAGATCACGAAGAGTATAACAAATCGTGAGTCTCAGAGCCTTGAGAAGTACCTGCAGGAGATTGGAAAAGTGGAGCTGATCACTCCGGAAGAGGAAGTAAAGCTCGCCATCCGTATCAAGCAGGGAGACCAACGGGCTCTAGACAAGCTAACTAAGGCCAATCTTAGATTCGTGGTATCTGTGGCAAAACAGTACCAGAACCAAGGACTTTCTTTACCAGACCTCATCAATGAGGGTAACCTGGGCTTGATCAAGGCGGCACAACGCTTCGACGAGACCCGCGGTTTCAAGTTTATTTCCTACGCTGTGTGGTGGATTCGTCAGAGTATTCTGCAGGCATTGGCAGAGCAATCCCGTATTGTTCGATTGCCGCTGAATAAGGTAGGTCTTACCAACCGTATCCAGAAAGCATATTCCCAGCTGGAGCAGGAGTTCGAGCGCGAACCTTCCGCAGAAGAACTGGCCGAGATCCTGGAGCTGGATATTGAGGAAGTTTCTTCCACACTGGGTATCGCCGCCCGTCACGTAAGCATGGATACGCCCCTTTCCGAGGGTGAAGAGAACACGCTGATAGACGTGCTGGAAAATCCCAATGCGGAAAGAGCCGAGACCAATATCGAGCATAAGGAATCCCTCAAGCAGGAGATAGACCGCAGCCTGAAGACATTGACGGAAAGACAAAAAGAAGTCATCTGTTTCTTCTTCGGCATCGGGGTCGACCATCCCATGAGCCTGGAGGACATAGGGGAGAAGTTCAATCTCACCCGCGAGCGTGTCCGCCAGATAAAGGACAAGGCGATCACCAAGCTGAGGAGCAATTCCCGGAGCAAGATGCTCAGGAGCTACCTGGGTATATAACAACCTAAAAAGAAGAAATTATTGAGATAAACAATTACACTCGATTACACTGAATTTTCGTAGTTTTGGCATCCTATTTTGAGTGAATACAGCTTGTATTCACTTTTTTTATTACGTCCTGGCCCGGCCAGGTAAGCCAACAAGTAAAAATCAGCAAATTATGTTCGAAAATCTCAGCGAGCGGCTGGAGTCAGCGTTCAAGCAGATAAAAGGGGAAGGCCGCATCACGGAGCTGAATATTGCCGCTACGGTGAAAGATATTCGTCGCGCCCTGATCGACGCGGACGTCAACTATAAGATAGCCAAGGATTTTACGGATACGGTGAGGGAGAAGGCCCTTGGCCAGAAAGTGCTGACGGCGGTGAGCCCGGGTCAGCTGATGGTAAAGATCGTAAAGGACGAGCTGGCGGACCTGATGGGCGGTCAGGAAAGCGAACTCAATGCCAAAGGCAATCCGGCCGTCATCCTTATCGCGGGTCTGCAGGGTAGCGGTAAGACCACTTTCAGCGGCAAGCTGGCCAATTACCTGAAGGCCCGTAAAGGGCTATCCCCCATGCTGGTAGCAGCTGACATCTATCGTCCGGCGGCCATCGAGCAATTGAAGGTATTGGGCGGCCAGATCGACGTGGACGTATACAGCCAGCCGGAGAACAAGGATGCAGTAAAGATCGCACAGGACGCCATCAAGGAGGCGCGCAGCAGGAATAAGAACGTGGTGATCATAGATACCGCCGGTCGCCTGGCAGTGGATGAAGCCATGATGCAGGAAGTAGCGGCCATCAAGGCAGCCGTCAATCCCCAGGAGATCCTCTTCGTAGTGGACTCGATGACGGGTCAGGATGCGGTGAATACGGCCAAGGCCTTTAACGACAGGCTGGATTTCTCCGGAGTGGTGCTGACCAAGCTGGACGGCGATACACGCGGCGGTGCGGCCATCTCCATCAAATACACGGTGAGCAAGCCCATCAAGTTCATCAGCAGCGGGGAAAAGATGGATACGCTGGATGTCTTCTATCCCGAGCGTATGGCGCAACGTATCCTGGGCATGGGTGATATCACCACCCTGGTGGAAAAGGCGCAACAGCAATTCGACGAGGCGGAAGCCAAGAAGCTGGAAAAGAAGATCCGGAAGAACCAGTTCGACTTCGAAGACTTCAAACAGCAGCTGGAACAGATCAAGCGGATGGGAAATATCAAGGACCTTCTGGGCATGATCCCCGGCGTAGGCAAAGCCATGAAGGACATCGACATCAGCGACGACGCCTTCAAGGGCATCGAGGCCATCATCAATTCCATGACACCCTTCGAGCGGGCCAATCCCGATGTCATCGACCAGAGCCGCCGCAAGCGCCTGGCAAGGGGTAGTGGCAAGGATATCAATGAGATCAATGCTTTTCTCAAGCAATTCGACCAGATGAAGCAGATGATGAAAATGATGAATAAGATGCCCATGGGCATGGGGAAAATGGGTATGGGGCGGAGATAGGGGGAAATTGGGCATAACTATCAGATAAACAGTTAGTTTGGCGGTGCTCCGAAAAGTTAAAATTATCCACCGTTCATAAAAAATCCCCCTTTAAGATTCGGCAAAAAGGCTTCGATGTATTATTTTTGAATTATAAACAGGAGATCGCTACATTTGCGGTCCGAAAGAAAGTAACCTTATTTGTTCACGCATTTAAATTTCTATTTAAAATGCCAGTTAAAATCAGACTGCAACGCCACGGGTCTAAGAAAAGGCCATTTTACTTCATCGTAGTAGCCGATGCCCGTGCGCCCAGGGATGGTAAATTCATCCAAAAGATCGGTACGTACAATCCTCTCACAGTTCCCGCTTCCGTTCAGCTCGATCGCCAAAAAGCGCTTGATTGGTTGCACAAAGGTGCTCAACCCACCGACACGGTGAGAAGGATCCTTTCTTACAAAGGAGTGCTCTACCTGAAACACTTACTGCGTGGTGTCAAATTGGGTTTGTTCGATGACGCGGCTGCCATGGAGAAATTCCAGAAATGGCATTCCGAGCACGAAGTCCAAATGAAGAAACGCCAGGAAGAGAACAGAAGAGCTAAAGGTGCGGCCAGAAGAGGCGGCGCTCCGGTGAGAAGGGTAGAAAGAAAGAGTGAAGGACCCGCACAGGCGTAGTCTTGTGTGAGAGCCGGACATCTTTCACATTCAACAATGCAATTTTTGCGAGGGGCCCCACGGCCCCTTGTTTTTTTATGAGCGACAACTACCGCAATATCGGCAAATTGGTGGCCACCTTTGGGCTGCAGGGCGAGATGGTATTACAACACCGCCTCGGGAAGAAGACTGCATTCAAGGGGCTCAAAGCCATCTTCCTCGAAGAAAGGAAGGGCGAGATGCTGCCCTGGTTCGTAGAGACCGTCCGCGCGAAAGGGGACGATGACGTATACATCAAGCTGGAAGGCGTCGATACAAAAGAATCGGCCCGCAGGCTGGCGCAGAAAGAAGTATGGCTGCCGGAAGCAGCAATGGCGCAGTTTGCGGACAAGTCGGCGCCTATATCTCTTGTAGGGTATCATCTCTGGCAGGGAGAGAAAGACCTGGGCGAGATCCTCGAGGTCTTCGAACAGCCGCACCAGGTACTTTGCCGGATCGACCTGGAAGGAAAAGAAGCGTTGATCCCCATCCATGAAGAGACGCTGCGGAAAATAGACAAGAAGGGGCGTAAGGTATTTGTGGAATTGCCGGATGGATTATTGGATATATACAGGTAGGACTACTCAAAACCAATAGAAGACTTTTTTATATCGGAGTTCTACCATATGCCTCCCTTTATCCAGGACGATGGATCTGAACAGGGGCGGGTAGTTTTTTATAGTAGCAGGATAAATGCTTACCTTCTTCCCGTTGTCATAGCACTCCCAACCCGGATAATAGTTCTCGGAAAAGATCAATGTATCCTTCTGCGCGCAGTCTACCTGTAGTTTTTCATACTGGTCCGAATAAGCCAATTGTTGAATAGAAGATCTATTCTCTTCTTCTATCATTTTACCCGGCAGACCTAACTGTCTTTTCCAGTAACAGCGGGGATACCAGTTCCTGGTTTCATAAAGCTTTAAATTGGGGATGGAGTCTTTAAAAATAAAATTTGAATCCAGGTATTTGTCCGTAATGACATAACGGATATTCAGCAGCGCATTGACCTCCGAGTTCAGGCGTTGGTCCACATCGATGAAGTCGGAATAGGATTTATTCTTCGTAGCAGAATACCCGGATTTTGTTTGAATATTATACAGGTCGCCTAAATTCCGTCTTTCCAGTCCATAATCGTTCATGTCGAACGTCATCCTGTATTTCCCATAGCTCTTTTCCAAAGAGTCGATCAATTTATTCCTTGCATAGAAATAAGCAGGGTAGTAGCCTGTACGTGTCGATAAATAACCCACCGGATTTAAGAACAGGTCCAGGCAAATGATGACAACGGCCGCGATCGTGAAATTAAAAGACAGTTTTGGGAATTGCAGCCCTGCAAAGAAAAGGAAGGTAAACAGAAATGGTATGGAGACGCTGAACGGAACCAGCTTCTGTTGGAAAATCACCCAGTAGAGGGCATTGAGGGCGAGCCCTGCTAATAAATATAGCTTTAGCCTGGGTGCATTTTGAAAGAGCCAGCTTTTTATACCGCCGATGTACGTCAGCGCCAGTCCGACCAATAGCGAAGCGCTAAAGCTTATCAATATGATGTACCGCCCCAACTGTCTCACCTGGTTTACGAAGGGAATCTCATACAAAATAAGATAAAAGAAAGTCAGGTATCCCAGTACGCTGAGAACCCCGACAGCTAAGATGATGTATAATAATTTTGTCAGCTCCGAATGTGGGGCCGTGAGATTACCACGTCTGTGCCAAAAAAGGTATAGTATAGCCAACGACAAAGGGAGAATACCCATATAAATGATATTGTCATCGTCCGGCTGTACAAATTGCTGTCCCAGCAGGTTGCCCAGATTGGACAGATTTATGATAAACCAATGCGCATAAACAAATAAGGGAACCTTTTCACCCGGACCGATAAAATACCCGTGACTGACGGTCCTGTAGCAGCGGCTGAGATATTCCGAGGCGTAGTACACCTGGGGCAGGGCAATGATCAGCGCAAAAACCAGGAGCAGCAAAATATTTATCGCGGAGGATACGAGTAAATGACTCCAGGTACTTTTGCGTCTGTATTCGAAGAACGCAATGATGATCCCATCGATGAGCATCGTATGAAAGAAGGGCTGCATATGCCCGGCCAGTATTTCCAGTCCTGCCATGAGACCGGCAAGGATCAGGTATCTTTTAAAGGGCCGGACCATATAATATTTGGCCACCCAATAAATAGACCAGGGCATCAACGCCAGACCGAAGAAAATACAGGTTTGCCCCGCAGACCTGGCGCCAAGGGCGCTGGTAAAGCTAAAGATCAGGGCTGTGGCGATAGACGCCATCATCGGGAGCTGAAATGTCCTTGCCACCTTATACATGCCTATGGCGGCTATGAGATAATGCAGCGCCACCAACAAATCCAGGTAATAGACGTCTATGCCTTTGGGAGTGCCCAATAGCCAACACCATAACAGATTTATTGGATAAAAGATCCCTTGCTGAATCTCGCCGGCAAAGCTTCTCCCTCCGAAGGTATTGGCATCCCATACGGGTAGATACCCCTTGTGCAGGGAGATGGCCAACTTGTTTAAGAAAGGGTAGGCCTGATGAAGATTGTCCTGTTTTATAAAGAATGACTGCTCTTTTGTAAAGATCACAGGGTATAATAACATGATCGTTATATAGACCAGGAAGAGATAGGCCCATAGTTCGGAGGCAGGGCGCTTTGCAGTTGGCGCAGTCATTGGAATAGGTTTAATCGACGGCTAATGAGCTAAAAATAAGCACAAATACTGCGGTGGGATTGCAGAAGTCCGGGTTCGGGGAGGGATTATTGCGGCTACCCGTAAATATCAACTCGTACTCTCCGAAAATTTTTTATGTACTATCCGCACTCGTAAAGGAATACTCCTAACCCGCAATCCCTGTAGCTTTGTACGCGCGTGATAAAATAGTATTATCTCTTCGCCATAGGGTGAAAACACCCTTTTGAATTCAAAAAATATTTTTAGGTTTGAATGGTAAATGAGAAAATTGACGTCGACTACACATCCACGTTGCATTTTCAATCTTTAAATCCTATTCAAACTGACCTTATCCAATGGACCTGTCGCCCGTGTGCCTATACTATCTCTGTATGGTGATGTTACTCACCGCACTCTGGGTGACGCTACCGCTCTGCTCCATCGCTCAATCTCCCAAGACCTTTATTCGCCTGGACGGCGGCTATGTAGGATACAACGCGGATTACAGAGGGTCCATCGACACGCCTTTCGCCGAAAAGAACATCCTTCAGCACAGTATCAATGCCTCGCTGAACCTGACGGTGGCGGGTCGTCTGCCTTTTATCGCCAATGCCTGGATCCGGCGCAGCAACTCCTCCTTCTTCCGGGATATCAACGATGTACAGGTCATATTCAACACGGCGCAATACCGCAAGGGGGTAATGGACAGCATGAAAGCCAAATGGCTCGCGCTTTCCGGCAACCGGGCGGATTCGCAGGTGATCAATGCTTATCAGCGGAAAAAGGCGGAGCTGGAAGGACTACGCAGTAAGTTGAAGAACCCCCTGAGCCTGCAAAAGCTGATCGAGGCGGGCGAGATCCTGAAAATGCCTAAAAAGACCTATGACTATTCACTACCTGACAGCACCAATCAACGGCGCTCGGACTCTTTGCAGCGGCTGGCCAAAGCTTACGTGGAGATGTACGAGCATACAAAGAAAGCCTACGATTCCCTGCAACGCACGGCGGATTCGCTGCATACCTTATACGAGACGGTGCTACGCCGTCAACAGCAGTACAAGGATATGATCCGCAGCGGAGGACAGGGATACAGCTGGCAGCAAATGGAGCAGGCGCTGCGGGAACGTACGGGCGACTCCGCGATGCCGGCCCGGTATAAATGGCTGATGGGCGTCCGGGCCTTCTCCCTCGGCAAGAGCGCCGCCAACTACTCTGAGCTGACGGCCAAGAATACCAATCTGACGGGCGTCAATTTTGTCTACA
>DASZXP010000058.1:0-15250 GCA_035545935.1 Puia sp.
CGTGGTAAATTGGATCATGCCTTTAAGGTAATAAAAAGGCCCCTCAATGAGGGGCCCGGCTGAATATTTATAAAGTCTCAGACCTTAGCGGTCGCTTTCTTTTTCTTTCCCTGGCTGAGGGCTGCTTCTATACCCTTGCAGAGATTGTCGTAGGTGGGCTTCCCTGTAAAGAGCTCGCCGTTGATAAAGAAGGCAGGTACATCCCTTACTCCTTTATCCAGTCCTTCGAGCAGATCGCTGCGTACCGACCATCCGTAGGTGCAATCCATCAGGTTCTCCAGGAATTTCTTGTTGTTGACGCCTACGTCCTTGGCATATTCACGGAGGCTGATAGCGCCCAGGCGTCGCCGGTGGGCAAAGAGCGTATTATGCATCTCCCAGAACTTACCTTCTTGTGCCGCGCCGAGCGAGGCTTCCGCCGCCTTCATCGCGTGTTGATGGATCTTTGTGAGGGGGAAATGACGGAAATTGAAGCGCATCTTCCCTTGGTATCTCTTCAACAATTTATCTACCACTTCATTTACCTTTGCGCACGCTTCGCTTTCATAATCACCGTATTCCGTCAGTGTTACGGGAGCTTTGACGTCTCCTACGAAGATATCCCTGGTAGGGATGATCTCCACTTCTTTTGCTTTTAGTGCCATAATCTTCTATTTAACAATTCCTGATCTGTTTGGTTCAGCCTTATCCGCAATATATAAAAAAACCCGGGGAAACCCGGGTTTTTAAGGTGTTAAATAACGTATATTAGATAGCGTGGGTCTGATGGGTCTCATTCCGGAATACGACCACCCCGTCGAACACATCCACGAGTACAGGATGGTTCCGGTCCACATCTCCCGCTAATATCTTCTTACTCAATTGATTAACAATCTCCTTCTGGATCAGCCTTTTCAAGGGCCGGGCGCCGAACTGAGGATCGAAACCGTTTTCGGCCAGGTAATCCAGCGCATAGTCGCTGAACTGAAGGTCGATGCCGTTCTTTGCCACCATTTTGCGCAGGCTGTCCAGTTGTATGCGGATGATGCCCTTGATCTCGCTCTTCAACAGCGGCTGGAACAAAATAACTTCGTCTATACGGTTGAGGAACTCCGGACGAATGGTCTGTTTCAGCAGGTCCATCACTTCCAGTCTCGTCTTTTCCATTACATCTTCCCTGTTCTTCTCCGTTACATCTTCGAAGTTGGCCTGTATGATCTGGCTGCCCATATTGCTGGTCATGATGATGATGGTGTTCTTGAAGTTCACCACCCTACCCTTGTTGTCCGTGAGCCTTCCGTCATCCAATACCTGCAACAGGATATTGAAGACGTCGGGATGGGCCTTTTCGATCTCATCCAGCAGGATGACGCTATAGGGCTTGCGGCGTACGGCTTCCGTCAGCTGACCGCCTTCGTCATACCCTACATATCCGGGAGGCGCTCCAACGAGCCTGCTCACCGTGTGCTTTTCCTGGTATTCGCTCATATCGATACGGGTCATCATCCCTTCGTCGTCGAAAAGATATTCCGCCAGCGCCTTGGCCAATTCCGTCTTGCCGACACCGGTAGTTCCCAGGAATATGAACGATCCGATGGGACGTTTGGGGTCCTGCAAGCCGGCCCTGCTACGTCGTATGGCATCCGCTACGGCCGTGATGGCTTCGTCCTGTCCTACCACCCGCCGGTGCAGCTCATCTTCGAGGTTCAATAATTTTTGTTTCTCGCTCTGCATCATCTTGGCCACAGGTATGCCGGTGGCTTTGGCGACGGCTTCGGCGATATCTTCCGCATCCACTTCTTCCTTCATCAAACGGGAATGCGTATTGATGGATGCCAGCTGGCGGGAATAGTCGTCGATGATCTTCTCCTGTTCCTTTACCTTGCCATAACGGATCTCGGCGACGA
Organism: Puia sp.; assembly: GCA_035545935.1. Classification (GTDB taxonomy): domain Bacteria; phylum Bacteroidota; class Bacteroidia; order Chitinophagales; family Chitinophagaceae; genus Puia. The sequence goes on from DASZXP010000058.1 coordinate 1,887, forward strand.
GTCCATACTGTCCTTCCCTTTCCGCCCGCTCGGCAGCCAGCTTGAGGTTCTCGATCTCGGCCTTGGCATTCTGCACTTTTTCTACCAGCTCTTTTTCCTGCTTCCATTTTGCCTTCAGCGTATCCCGGGAGACGGTGAGGTTGCCGATCTCGGCGCTCAGCTCTTTCAGCTTGTCCTTGTCATTTTCCCGTTTGATCGCCTCGCGTTCTATTTCCAGCTGGCGGATCTGTCTTTCCAGCCTGTCCAGCTCTTCGGGCATGGAGTTCATTTCCAGCCGCAGCTTGGCGGCGCTTTCATCTATCAGATCGATGGCCTTGTCGGGCAGGAACCTGTCCGTGACATAGCGGTGCGATAATTCCACCGCGGCGATGATGGCTTCATCCTTTATACGTACATGGTGATGGGTCTCATACCTGTCCTTGAGTCCCCGAAGAATAGAGATCGCGTCTTCCACGGTGGGTTCGTCGATCAATACTTTCTGGAAACGGCGTTCCAGCGCCTTGTCCTTTTCGAAGAATTTCTGGTACTCGTTCAAGGTGGTGGCGCCGATGGCGCGAAGCTCTCCGCGCGCCAGGGCTGGTTTGAGGATATTGGCGGCATCCATGGCCCCGTCCCCTCCACCGGCGCCGACGAGCGTATGGATCTCATCGATGAAAAGAATGATCTCCCCATCGCTGCCGCTGACCTCTTTCACGACGCTCTTCAGGCGTTCCTCGAATTCGCCTTTGTATTTGGCGCCCGCGATCAGCTGTCCCATATCCAGGGCATAGATCACTTTGGAGCGCAGGTTCTCCGGGACATCCCCGTTGACGATGCGATGGGCCAGTCCTTCCGCGATGGCTGTCTTACCCACGCCGGGTTCGCCCACGAGTATCGGATTGTTCTTACTGCGGCGGGAGAGGATATGCAGGGTCCTGCGTATCTCTTCGTCACGCCCGATAACGGGATCGAGCTTACCCTGACGGGCCAGCTCATTTAAATTCTTTGCATATTTATTCAAGGCATTGAAGGACATCTCCTGTGTCTGGGAAGACACGGTAGATCCTTTCCTAAGGTCTTTGATAGCGGCTATCAGCCCCTTCTCCGTCAGCCCGGCATCCTTTAACAGTTTAGCGGTATTGTCATTACCCTGTACGATGGCCAGCAGGATATGTTCTACGCTGACGAATTCGTCCCCGAATTGTTTCAGGTCCGAACCCGCCCTCAACATAACGTTATTCATATCGCGGCTGATGGTTTGAGCAGGCTCGCCGCCGTTGACCTTTGGCAGCTTGCTGATGCTTTCGTCGAGCTTGGACTCCACGAAGCCGACATTCACATTATTCTTTTTCAACAGAAATTCTACCAAAGAATCTTCTTCCTTCAGCAACGATTTGAGCAAATGTTCCGTTTCGATAACGGGGTTTGCTCTTTCAAAAGCCAATTGCTGCGATTGGGAGATCGCTTCCTGTGCCTTGATGGTAAAATTATTCAAGTTCATATATAATTGCTTTTTCCTTAAAAATTACAGTAAACTTGTGGGACAAAATCTAATCCAAAAGCTTAACCCGGCAACTATGTCATATAAAGTTACTTCGACCTGTCTACAATTCAGCTTCATTTTGACCTTTCTGCTATTCTGTCGGCCCCTGTTTGCTCAAACTGATTTTAGTGCAGTAGATCAATTACTTAAACAGAACCAAAAGGACCTGGGGAATAATTTCGTCGCCCTGGTCTGGAAGGATGGGAAAATCATTTACCAGAAGCAGGGCAATGCAGATTTCACGCCCAAGACCCAGGCGCCCATTACGGCCGCGGGCAACTGGCTGACGGCTGCCCTGGTGATGACCTTTGTAGATGAAGGAAAATTGTCGCTGGACGACAAGGTAAGCCAGTACCTGCCTATTTTTTCGAAGTATTCAAAGGGTTATATCACGATAAGGAATTGTCTTACCAATACCACGGGTATCCGCGCCGACGGGAAGAATAAGTTCGAGAGCCTGGAAGAGCAGGTGAATGATTACGCTTCCAAACGGGACATCGTGGCTAATCCCGGTAAGGAATTTCATTACAGCTATGTGGGGCCCAATATCGCTGCCCGGGTGCTGGAAGTGATCTCCAAAAAAAGCTTCGACCGCCTGATCATGGAGCGTATCACCCGGCCGCTGAAAATGCGCAGCACCAATTTTGTCAATGACGAGGGTGGCGCGGTCAATCCTGCCGCGGGCGCCAAATCCAGCGCGCTGGACTATATCAATTTTCTCTCCATGCTGCTGGACAATGGGGTCTTCGAAGGAAAGAGGATCCTCAGCGAGAAGTCGGTGGCGGAAATAGAAACTTCACAATTTGGGGAGATCCCTGTCAAATATATTCCCAAAGGCCTGCAGGGGACGCATTTCGGGCTTGGCTGTTATGTCACCGAGTCGAGCGGAGCGGGTGTCTCGAGCGCGCTGGCCTGCCCCAGCCTGGAAGGCACGACGCCTTTTATCGATAAGTGCAAGGGCTACGCGGCCATCCTGATCATCGACAAGCCCGCGGAAGAAAAGAAGTCCCTGTATCAAAGTCTGAAGAACCTGCTGGATCAGGCCATCGGCGGCGGATGCAAATAGTCTATTCCTTTTTTACCAGCACGATCCGGCTGTGATCGGCCTTGTACAGCTGTTCATAGAATTTGACGAGGCCGTCGTAGTCCGACGGAGGGAAGCGTGTCATGGATTCCTCCCAGATACGGTAGTACAGGATCTTATCCGGCATGACCTTTACGGAAGCCGTGAATTTCCCGAATTTGCTTTCAATATGCGTGTCCTGGGGTACTGCTTCCGGCTGATAGCCGGCAGGGATATTGATGGTAATGCTATCGACATCCCTGAAAGCCCTGTCATCCACAAAATCATAATGGCGGACGCTGTCCGGCGACAGGCGATAGCTGCTCCTGTCGAACAGGTTGGGGTTGATGAAGAGACGCTTGCCCGTAATGTTGGCGTAATTGGGGGATAAGACATGCAGGTATTCTTTGATCAGGGGCATGGGTCCTCTCTCCTCGTCGTAATGGCTTTTTTCTACTTTATAGGTCGGGAGATGGAATAAGCTGTTCAGGTATTTTTCCCGTTCTTCATCCGACGCGCCATATATGAGCTCATGGGGCATTTCCTCTCTTACGCCCCGATAGGTGGTCGAGACTTCCGCATCGAGGTTGCCCTCCGTATTGATGGAAGCATTGACGACGCGGCTCCTCGTATTATCAGCGGATGAATAGCAGGGGGTCTTTACGATATGGCCGCCCGCGTCATCGATGAGGATCGCCTTTCTATCACCCGTAAAGCTTCCCATAAAACCCGGAGATACATCCTGACTGGTGCATTCCAGCCAAATAGTATCTTTTCCCAGCGGCACACAGGATATGATGTGATTGCCTTGCAGCGAGGGGAAATCATCCACCAGCGAGGGTTCGTCCCTGCCACCGTAGATCACCACGTAATTGCCGCTGATGCCCGCCTCTTTCAGCAGCGCGATCATATAGTTGGACAGCGCCTTGCAATCCCCGTATCTTTTGGCGGCCACATAATCCGCGGGGAAGGGCTGCCATCCGCCGATGCCCAGCTGGACGCTGATATAATGGGTATTCTTCTGCAGATAATTGTACAACGCATAGACCTTCTCCCGGGGATCCTTCAACGGGTCTGTCAGCTCATGCACCTTCTTTTTGACATCCTCCGGGAGCACGTCCCTACCCTGTCGCAGCTGATTGATGAACTTCCCGAAATTCTCCCAGCTGGACATATTGCCTTTATATCCTTGCGCCTCGAAGTCCGAAGGCGCCATCAGCACATGGGGAGCTATCTCCTTCCAGCGCGGACCTGCCGATTCGGTAACCCTGGCCTTGAGATTATTTACCTCCCAGGTATAGATCTTCTTATCCCCGGAGGCAGTGATCACCGGCTTGAGGTCGCAGTTCACGGGCTTATAGCGGACCTCATAGTCCTTTGGCGCGATGATCACATACTTGCTGTGCTGGGTGGAGATCCCGGAATTGAGCAGCGGCTTCCAGGTCTCGAAATATAGTATGCCATTGTACTCATCTTCTTCGTCATATGCCACCGTGTAAGGATATATCTTATAATAAAAGTCATACTCCTTATAACGGGCATCGTCCATCAACGTGCCTTCGCTGGTATAGCTTTTGTCCTCCATGTCCTTCTTTTTGACATGCTTCAGCTCTTTGCCCATCATATCATAAAGAGTAAATGAGATGGAGTTGATAGAAGTGAACTTGTCATAGCGGGAAATGATACCGCCAAGATGATCTCCATTCTCGTTAAGGATCGTATAGACATGATGCTCCCTGGTGATGGCTTTGGAAGGAGATTTGATCTCCAGGATATACTCGTCCTCCCGCACCACGGCGCGGGCCTCTTTTTTCAAGCTGTCGGGAATGAGCAGCGCACTGTAAGACTGTGCCAACAGACAGCCGGGGATCATCAGAACAAGACATACGGTCAGGATACGCATAGGATCTATTTTTTCTTTTTAAACACGATCTGCTCGCTTTGCTTTTTTACGATAAAGGCAAAAAAATCACGCAGCGTAGCATAATCCTCCGGCTTAAAATTAGCTTTTTTCAGCTGGATACGGCTCCGGAACTGGATGCCGTTGTCGTCCTTGGCGATCAGGTATTCGAAGAAGCCCTCGTTGTCGTTAAAAGTCACTTTCGTGGATTTGGGTATCTCGTCCACAACATATCCGGTAGGGATCTCCATATTTAGGACATAGGTCTCATCGAAACCATAGGGCATTTCCACGGGATATATACGCTCCGCCGCCTTGAAGGGGTTTTCCTTGTATCCTTCCGATAGCATCGGATTGAAATACAACAGATCCTCCCCATCGCTCTTCAGCTGCACGTCATAACTGACGGTTACAGGATCATCCGTCAGCTTCAGCGAGTCGATGGAAGTACCGGATATCGCCCATTCGGACGGGAAGGCGGCCTGGACTCCTTTGAAAAATTCTTTTTCGCCCTTGTCACGCACTTTTTCCCGTATGTCGCTGCTTTCGATGTATCCTTTCAGGGATGTCAATCTGCCGTTGAGCACTCCTTTGCCGGGCTCATTGGACATAAACACGGTAGTAGTGCTTCTTTCCAGCAGCAAGTCCGCATCTAAATATACTGGCATGGGGTTCTCTGCACTGATGATACGGGCATGGCCATTGTAACAGTATTCAGGCAAATGCCCAAACCCTTCCCAGGGCTCGCTGGCATCCAGGTAATAGGAAGTGGAGTCGATATTGACACTGGCGATGACATAGTTGAATCGGCTCAAAAGCGGATAAACCTCGTGGGTAAACCCATTCGAGCGGGTGCTCAGGATCACCGGGTCGGCATTCAGGTGGTCATGCTTCAGCATCGCCACCAGCAGGAGGTTAAGATCGGCCTCGTTCCCATTCTTGTTCTTGAAGGTCGTCTTGATGGGGTTGGAAGTGTACAGATGACCGTGCCCGGTGCAGGTGAAATTATCCCGTATATAAGCATAGATCTTTTTAGCCTGTTCCAGCGGCGAGGCGGCCCCTTTGACGATATTCTTCATCTCGTCGTCCATCCAGCCATTGCTGTTGCCGAGATCGCCGCCAAAATCCTCATCCTTCATCAACGCCAGACTGATCGAATACCAATTCCCCATCTTATCCTTTGGAACGGATTGGGGGAATGCATAGCGGGACAGCTGGAACTCGATCTTCGACACATAGTTATCGATGGTGGTGGTATATCGTTCCTCTTTAAAGGAAGGGATATCTTTCATCGTGTATTTTGTCTCGACCACCTCATCTTCGAATGACACATTCTCATCCCTGTCCGCGCCACCGGGAATAGACAGGCGGAAAGTGGTATTCCTGGACGTGGGATTGCTTCTCCTGAAAGGCAGAAAGCCCTGGCTCAGCGTGACGTACTGAAAGAAGTTGGGCAGGCTCACGTCGTACTCGCTGTACATACAGGGATAGATCCCCTGGAACGCCCAGGGTCGCAGATAATCGAAGAAATCGGATTGAAGCGTATAGGTATACTCGATGATCGAGCCTTCCTTCAGCGCCGGGAAGGTGAATTTCTTCTTCATGAAATACTTGCTGACCTTGTCGATAAAGATGGATTTATCATCCAGCTTTGACTCTACCACCTTCCCGTTCTCCAGGTTGTACGTATAGGCTTTGAGCCCATCCACCCGCTGGCCGTAAGAGTTCGTGCCGTATATCGGTATCTCGATGGTGGCCGCATCGAAGCCTTTTTTATTCAGGATCTTTATCCTTTTGAAATGTTTGAATTCCAGCGTAAACCAGCCTTTGACATTTCCTACGAATTCCGAGCTGGCCACATCGGCGATCACCACGGCATCCGCGGCAGTATCGTAGGCGGGCGCCTTGACATTGAAGTCCGCGGGAGATATTTTTCCAAATCGGGCGGGTGGCTTGTCCTGAGCCCGGAGAAAAGCGCCCGCCAACAGGCATAGCGCGAGGGTAAGAGTTCTTTGCACGGTCATGGGAGTTTGATTTATGGTATTGTTAGGGTTCTATTTCTTCTTCAGGATGATCTGCTCGCTCTCCTTCTTCACGATAAAAGCATAAAAATCCCGCAGGCTGGCATAGTCCTCCGCGGAAAAATTGGCTTTATTAAGTCTGGTCCTGCATCTCAGCTGGATCATGTTATCCTGTTTGGCGATAAGATATTCGAAAGAGCCTTCCTCGCCATTGAACGCGACGCGTGCGGATTTGGGCAGCTCTTCGACGTCATATCCCTGTGGGATCTCCAGGTTCAGCAAATAGAGATTATCCGTAGTATAGGGCATCTCCACCGGGTATTTCCTGTCGGCCGCCCTGAAGGGGTTCTCATGCTGGACCTCTCCGAAGAATGGGTTGAAATACAGCATGGAGGCATCGGAAGCTTGTTTCAACATAAAGGAATAACGGATGGTAATAGGCTGCTCCCTTTGTTCCAGCGAGTCCAGGTTCGTATGTCCTATCTCGAGGTCTTCCCCGAAAGATGCTTGCATGCGTTTGAAATATTCCTTTTCCCCGATGTCGCTGATCCGCTGGCGGAGGTTGTATGATTCAATGGCACCGAGCACAGATTGATAAGATCCCTCGAGTCCGTTGGCGCCATTAGTCATAAAGACCATGGTGGTCTTTTTTTCATGGAGCGAGTCGGCTTCGAAGTATACGGAGCCCGAATCTTTGTCGCTGATGATCCGGGCATGTCCATTATAGCAATTGCCGGCCAGCTGGCCGAATCCCAATTGAGGATGCGCGGCATCGAGATAATACACAACGCCGCCCAGGGATAATCTTACGATCACATAGTTCAGCCTGTTCATAATGGGATACTTGGCGAGGTTGAATCCAAATTCGCGGGTGCTGAGCAGGACGGGATTGGCATCGAAGCCTTTTTTCCGGAGCATGGCAACAAGCAGCAGATTGACATCCCCTACCGTACCGTTGTTCTTTTTGAGCACATCGGCGAGCGTGGTCCGGATACGGAAGTTGTAATAATCCGTACAGGTGAAGTGCTCTTGTATATAGTAATAGAGCGCTTTGGCCTGTGCCAGGCGTTCGTCGATGCCTTGCGTGATCTTATCCGGCAGATCGTTGGGCCAGTACATATCATCCAGCGGCTGTCCAAAATCGTCCCGTTTCAACAGCTCTTCGGTAGCCTTGGCCCATGTATTCGTCGCGTCATGGTATTCTTCGCCATCATACCATTTTGAAAGCTGGAACTGTATCTTGTCGATGTAATTCCGGGGCGTGGACAGATAGCTTTCGTCCTTCAGCGGGGGGATATTCTTCATGACCCACCGGTGTTTGGTGGTGTTGGCATTGGCAAAAAGGGTCTCGTCATTGTTGACCAGGCCATTGCGTTCTTTTTCTATTATCCGGTAGGAAGCATGTCCTTCGCTGCCTTTATCTATGTCGTACGTGTGAACGCCCTGCCGCACCACCACATAGAACATGGCCTGCGGGATCTCGACCTCGAGCTCGCTGTACAGACAGGGATATTCGGTGGATTGGAATTCCCAGGAAGGAAGGCTATGATCGTAGGGAGAGGTGATCGAATAGGTGTACTCGAAGATCGAGCCTTCGCGGACGGCAGGCAGCGTGAATTTCTTTTCGATGAAGTTCCTGTCCTTTCTGTCCTCGAAGACGTCTTTCTTATCCAGTTTGGCTTCCGACACTACTCCGTTATCCAGGTTGTAGGTGGAGGCGGCAAAATTTTCCGCTTTTTCCGCGTTATTGTCGTTGGTATACAGGGTCAATTCCACGTTGGCCAGACCAAATGCTTTCTTATTCAGGATCTGGATACGGGTATGCCGTTGATATACATAAGAGAACCATCCTTTGTCATTGCCGACGAAATGGATCTCTCCATAGTCGGAGAGGATCACGGCGCCGGTGCTGGTATCGATGATGGCGCCCGCAGGCATCTTGAAATCACCCGGATTTGGCTTTGAGAACTGAAGTTTTGATTTGTCCTGAGCCAGACAATACCTTTGCAGGAGGCATAGGAATAAGATGCTTACGATCAGTACAATCGGCCTTAGGAGTTTCATCGTGAAAGGGTTAAGACAAAAGCAAAACGTTTGTAAAATAAATAAATTACCCAATTTCAGGTACTCCCAAAAGATTTAAATAATACACTTGACGAAATATCATCATACGAAATGGATAAAGGAGGCAACCCGGGAGCTGGGTTTTGACTATTGCGGTATTGCCAGGGCCGAGCCATTGGATGAGGATGCGCGGCGGCTGGAGCGTTGGTTGAACAAGGGCATGCACGGGTCCATGCAGTATATGGCCAATCATTTCGATCTGCGGATAGACCCTTGCAAGCTGGTGCCCGGGGCCAGATCCGTCATCACGTTGCTGCTGAACTATTTTCCCGGCAGGGAGGCGTTGGAGGGATCATCCGAAGCCTCTTCTCCCCGCGTATCCAAATATGCTTATGGGAAGGATTATCATGAGGTCATCCGGGGTAAGCTGGATCGGCTGCTCGAGCGGATGCGGGTTTCTATCGGGGCGGTAGAAGGGAGGGGATTTGTGGACAGCGCTCCCGTGCTGGAAAGGAGCTGGGCGGTACGCAGCGGTTTGGGCTGGATCGGGAAGAATGGCAATCTCCTTCATAAGCAGGCGGGGTCCTTTTTCTTTATTGCCACGCTGATCGTCGACCTGGAGCTCGAGTACGATGTCCCTTTTGCAGGGGATTATTGCGGCACCTGCCGGAAATGTATCGACGCCTGCCCTACCGATGCCATTTCGGAAGATAAGGTAGTGGATGGCAGCCAGTGCATTTCTTATTTTACTATCGAGCTGAAAGACATGCTGATACCGGAATCAATGAAAGGAAAATTCCAGGACTGGCTTTTTGGATGCGATACCTGCCAGGATGTATGTCCCTGGAACAGGTTTTCCAAACCTACCACGGAGATCGCTTTTTCTCCCATCCCTGCCATCCTTCATTTCAAGACGGCCGAATGGGAAGAGCTGACAGAGGAGAGCTTCAAGGAGATCTTCCGTCATTCTCCCCTGAAACGAGCCCGCTGGGCGGGGATACAGCGGAACCTGCGATTTATCGCTCCCGATGCATCTGATCAGGATTTGCCGTAAAAAGATGACTATTTTTTCGCCTTGCCGGGCAGCAGCACCACGCGGATTCCTCCATAGAACATATGTTGTCCGATGCTGCTCTCGTGTTGCAGGCTGGTAAGGCCATATTGTACCTGGGGGCCTACCTGGAGCCGCATGTTTTTGATGGGCAGGCCAACCAGCAGGGCTGTGGACAGATTGAGCTGTGTCTTATTGGTCATGCTGCCCTGGTCCTTATAGAAGACCCCTGATTTTGTGTTATAGTACAGGGAGTTGGTGCTTACCAGGTAGGATAAGGACAGGCCATTCTCCCAGAAGAGCGGCAGACGACGGCTATGGTTCACCTGCCAGAGGAGGGATACCGGCAGCTCCAGGAAATAATACCGGTTTACAAACACATCCGCATCACCCACGGAATAGTAGGGATAGACGGTGCTGCGTGCATAGCCGGCCGATTGCTGCTGGGTCAATAAGGTTGAAGCCAGATAGAAGGAGGCAGGATCATTGTATACCGCCTCACCTACCTGGAGCTTGGTGGAATAATAGTGAAGGTTCAGACCCAGGGACAGGGTAAGGGCCTTCGACAAAGGTCTTTCCGCGACGATGCCTGCCCAATAAGATATATACGGCTGTACGGTGGAACTGGGCGCTTTGGATGCCGCATTGACGGGCATCGGGGATGTCAGCGCTGCGGCCGGGACATCGGACGCCATTACGGCCGGTTGCTGGAACAGGGATTTGTTCAGCGTGGAGAAGCCTGCTCCGCCCGCGAAACCCATTTCCCAGGAGTATTTGGGCTGGAGGTTGATGGGGGTGCTGGCGGCGGAAGCCGATGAACTGGCCAGGCGGGAAGCTGTGGGGGATTTGAATTGCAGGTTGAAAGATTGGAGACCTGGCACTCCGGCACGGGACAATGTCCTGGAGGAAACTTTGTTTTCGGGATCTGACTGATCCGGTGAGGACGTGATATTTTGGGGTGCTGTTTCATCGGGAGAGGACGTGACGTCCTCGGGGGCTGTCTTGTTGGGTAAAGATCCGATGCTCTGATGGGCCGTCCTGCCGGATGAAGACACGACGTTCTGATGGGCCGGGCGCTCGGATATTATATGTTGACGGGGGAATAGGTCGGTGGAGTTTGAAGGCGCGGGAACCAATGCGGAAGGCGCGGGCGCAGAAGGAGCAGCTACAGCGGGAGCCGGTGTAACAGGAGCCGATACGGGCTCTTTCTGCGTCACCTGGGCAACCGGAACGACCGGGATGGTCCGGTGGTGCGTCGCATAATAGATCATTCCGGCTCCTGCCAGTCCCAGCGACGGCAGCAGAAAAAACCAGAAGAGAGGCATCCGGCGTCTCCTTTTTTCGTTGACGGCCCGCTCCACTCTGGTCCAGACAGCTTCCGAAGGGCTGAATGACAGCTCTTCCAGCTTTTTCTGTACTTCATTCTCGAATTTAGGGTCGTGCATACGTTTCATTTTTGGTTGCGGCCGAAAGTTTTTTTATCCAGCTTATCAGCAAAGCCCTTGCCCTCGCATACTGGCTGCGGGAAGTGCCTTCATTTATGCCCAGGATCTTCCCGATCTCCACATGACTGTATCCTTCTACGGCATGTAAGTTGAATATGGCCTGATATCCTGGCGGCAATTGACGGATCAATTCGGCCAGTTCCTTTGTACTTAACGCTATTTCCGGGTCGTCATCGGAGACTGGATGGAGTATCCCCTCCGTAAAAAGAAGCTCGGTCTGATAACGGCTGTGTTTTTTTAGGTAGTTGATCGCGGTGTTGACCATGATCCTTCTTACCCATCCGCCCAGCTCACCGGAAAAGCTGAATTGGTGCAAATTTTTAAACACCATGATAAACCCCTCTTGTAGAACATCTTCCGCATCGACCATGGATTTGGTATAGCGATAGCATACCCCCAGCATCGTCCCTGCAAAATGCTCATACAGCTGTTTTTGAGCAGCCGTCTCCCCTCTCAAACAGTCTTTTACCAGCTGGTGATAATCCATTCCTCGTTTGTTACATTATCTGACAAATAATTCATATCAACCGTTGCATGACCCCCTTTCAGGGGTTCGTTCGAAGGACTGACTTTAGCGGCTTGCGGGAATTGGGCTAAATTTTTCCTGAAGACCAATTCCCGCACTTACATTTGCCCTTCCATGAATTCATTAACCGATAGGGACCACCAGGTGATCTGGCACCCCTATACCCAGCATAAGAACAAACTACCTCCCATCCCTGTGATAAAAGGCCAGGACGCTCTTTTGTGGGATGACAAAGGTAACACCTATATAGACGCCATCAGCAGCTGGTGGGTCAGCATCCACGGGCACGGGAACCCATATATAGCGCAAAAAATATATGAACAGGCCCTTCGGCTGGAGCAGGTGATCTTTACAGGCTTTACCCATGAGCCGGCCGTGACCCTGGCGGAAAGGCTTCTGCCATTGCTGCCGGGAGCATTTTCCAAGGTGTTCTATTCGGACAATGGGTCTACCGCTGTGGAAGTGGCGATCAAAATGGCTGTCCAATACTGGAAGAACGGCCCGGGAACGGGCGCTGAAAACGATGGCCGCAGCAGCCGTAAAAAGATATTGGCCCTTCATAACTCCTATCATGGGGACACTTTTGGGTCGATGAGCGTCAGCGAACGCAGCGTATTTACGGCAGCCTTCCGGGATTACCTGTTCGAGCCGCTGTTCATCGAGGCGCCTACCGCCGGCAATATCGACGGGTTGCGGGACCTTTTACACCGACATGGCGGGGAGATAGCCTGTTTTATCTATGAACCGCTGTTGCAGGGGGCGGGCGGCATGTGTATGTATGAAGCAGGCGCGCTGGACCAATTGCTGGCGGCGGCCAAAGAGCAGGGCATTCTGTGTATCGCCGACGAGGTGATGACGGGTTTTGGACGAACGGGAAAACTGTTTGCAGGCGACTATCTCCGGCACAAGGCGGACATCATCTGCCTCAGCAAGGGCCTCACGGGCGGCACCCTGGCCATGGGCGTAACCGCCGCCACCGAAATGGTCTTTGACGCCTTCCTCAGCGACGACAGACGAAAGACCTTTTTTCACGGGCATTCCTTTACGGCAAATCCCCTGGCCTGCACGGCCGCGCTGGCCAGCCTGGACCTGCTGCTGGAAGAGGGCTGCGACCGACGCCTCCGGCGTATCCATGAACAGCATGAGGCTTTTTCAGGCATAATAAGGCATTATCCCATCGTCCGCAACGTGCGGATACTGGGCACTGTCATCGCCTTCGAGATCGGCGTCGGCGACGACGGCTATATCAACCCCGCATTACTGGACCTGACACAACGGTCCCTGGCCAACGGCGTCTACCTGCGCCCGCTGGGCAATACGGTGTACATTATGCCTCCCTATTGCATTACGGAAAAAGAAATGGACCAGGTCTATACATTCCTGGTCCGGTACATTGAAGCAAAGTTGCCGCTCATCAGCTCTTCACGGGGATGACGACCTTCGTCTTGTCCCATTGGATGTCGATCGCAGTGGGAGAAGGCTTGATGGTAAGCTGCTCGACGGTGCTGCTCAGCTTGGTCACCGGCACATCCACCTGCAGGACGTCCTTGTCCTTGTTCTTCTCATAGTCAAAGGCGCCCCATTGTTTGTGGTTGCTGTTGAGAATGATGGTCCATTTGCTTTCGGTAGGGATGGCGAACATGGCATAGGTGCCGGCCTTGACAGGCTTGCCGCCAAAAGTGGCGTCCTTGTCAAAGGTGATGGTCGTGTTC
>DASZXP010000059.1:0-62729 GCA_035545935.1 Puia sp.
GAAAAGTGGTCAGGTTATTGTGCCCTCCGCCCTGGATACGGATCAGCGTTATCTTCGACGGACGGAGCTGCTGCAGTCTTTCGCTGTGCCGGATGGGTATCAGCCAGTCGCGTGTGCCGTGCAGGATATAGGTATGACAGCGTACCCTTGGAAGCCAAAGATCTGTCCGGAGATGGTACCGGAGGACATATCGTATCGGCAAGATAGGAATAAACCGCTGTACCACCTTCGTGAAGTTATAATAGGGGCTGTCCAGGATAAGGTAACGGGGATCATTGTCCGCTGCCAGCTTGGCGGCAAAACCGCTGCCGATGCTACGGCCATAGATCAACATCGGGAGGTCCGAAGGACCTCCGGTCGAAGGCCCATCATCAACGGGCTTGTTGGGGCATATTTTTAAAAGTGCGTCGTAGACGAACTGCAGATCGCTGAGAAGGGCTGCTTCGCTGCGCCGGCCGGTGCTTTTCCCGAATCCCCGGTAATCCACCAGCACGACATCGTAATTATATCGATAGAAATCCCGTGCATATTTGGCCCAGCCCTTTATGCTGCGGGTATTGCCGTGCAGGTAAAGGATAAGGCCGGCAGGATGCTCTCTGTAGAAATGCAGTCCATTGATACGTACCCCTTCGGTGATGTCGAAGAACAGCTCCCTGAATGGGATATCATATTTATACTGGAAATCAGCCGGCAGCTTTTCCGGCTTGAAGATAAGCCTGTCCTGTATAAAATAAGCTATGACAAGCAGGATGACGGCGCCAATGATAATATATAACAGATCATGCAGGAGCATCAAGCTATTCGAATTCCGAATCGATCCTTTTCAGGTTGAAGTTCGGCACCGGCGACACCACCAGCGGGAATTTTTCGATGGTGACATTGGACGGGTCCAGGCCAAAGCCTCTTTCTTCGGAGAGGCTCAGCTCCTTCAGCCAGAAATACAGTTTCATTACCACCCGTTCCCAGAAAGGAAGCTCATTGTCCTGGCTCAGGTATTTTTCCATGACGATGAACTGGAAGTCACCCACTACGTTGTTGCGTTCCAACGATTCATAGCGGCTGGTGATGTTCACTTCCTTATTATTTACCAGGTCTTCGACCACTTTGCGGAACATCAGGTTGATCTTTGGCTCGATGCGGAAACCCAGCCTGAACTCTACCCGGATGATATCATTGGGGATGATATGCTCTACCGAATATTCGGCGGTGTAGGGATCGTCCAGGGTATCTACGTGAACAAACCAGTAGATATCGCTGCGTTTGGGTTTCTTATTGAGGATGGAATAGATGATCTTATGCTCTATTTCCTTGGGATTGTTGGCGCTGGTCATATATACCAGGTGTGTGGCGTATTTGGCGATGGAGCGGTCGTTGCTCAATTCCTGTATTTGTGGGATATAGTGTTCCATCCGTACGAACTCCACATAGCGGTTCTTGATCTTTCTGGCCCTGAACCAGACATACATGATCACGAACAGACCGCCGCCAACGATGAGGGTGACATAACCACCGTGGGGGAATTTCTCCAGATTGGCAAATAAAAAGCTCAATTCGATGGTGAGATATACGGCCAGGTAAAGATAGATCAATGGACTGGCGGTCCTTCGGGATATAAGGTAGTTGGCGAACAGGATGGAGGTAGCCAGCATACAGAGGGTAATGGCCAGGCCATAGGCGGCGCCCATATGTTCGGAATTCCTGAAATAAAGGGTAATGCCACAGCACCCTATGAAGAGCATGAAATTGATGGCGGGGATATAGGATTGTCCTCTTTCTTCCGTGGGGTAGCTGATACGCAGCTTGGGCCAGAGGTTGAGCCGCATGCTCTCGCTGATGAGCGTAAAGGAGCCGGTGATCAGGGCCTGGCTGGCGATGATAGCAGCTGCCGTGGCTATAATGACCCCGGGGATGACAAACCAGCCGGGCATGATGTTGTAGAAGGGGTTGCCAAGATTGGTATCGAAGGTTCGGCCGTTGTACTGGGCCAGCAGCCAGGCGCCCTGGCCAAGGTAGTTGAGGATAAGACAAAGCTTCACATAGATCCAGGAGAAGCGGATATTGCCCCTGCCACAGTGCCCCAGGTCCGAATAAAGGGCTTCCGCCCCCGTGGTACAGAGGAATACGGCGCCCAGGATCCAGAAGCCTTTTGGATAAGTCGTAAGCAGCTCGATGGCGTAGTGAGGGCTGAGGGCTTTGAAGATACCCAGGTCGTCCAGCAGGTGGTTGGAGCCCAGCACGGCCAACATGGTGAACCAGATAAACATGATGGGGCCGAAAAGCTTCCCAATAGATTCCGTACCAAACTGTTGCAGGAAGAAGAGGATGACGAGGATGCCCAGAACGATGTAGACGATGGTGGACTGGTCCACATAGCGGAAGGCCGGCATTTGTCTGAGACCTTCGATGGCGGAGGTTACGGAGATGGGCGGGGTGATCATTCCATCCGCCAGCAGGGCCGCGCCCCCGATCATGGCCGGCAGAACCAGCCATCTTTTTTGACGGCGTACCAGGGCATAGAGGGAGAATATGCCGCCTTCCCCGTTGTTATCCGCCTTTAATGTCAGCCAGACATATTTTACGGTGGTCTGCAGGGTAAGGGTCCAGATGATACAGGAAAGGGCTCCCAAAATTAGTTTTTCCTCGATGATCCTGCCATGGATAATAGCGTTGAGAACGTAGAGAGGGGAGGTTCCGATGTCGCCGTAAATGATGCCTAATGCGATAACGAGGTTTGCGAAGCTGACTTTGTTAATCTGTTTGCTCACGACGGAGATAGTCTATATTTAAAATCAAATAGCCGGAATTTTCCGGCCCGGGAACAAAAGTACAGTGAAATAAACAAAACCTGTATAGCATTTTTTTCAGCGTCACTATTTTATAAAATCTTAATATTTTTAATCCGGGATGAGTGGCCGGCCGGGAGAGGGTGGGAATTGAACTTTTAGGTATCTTCAAGTGGGATTTTAACAAAATGATGGGTTAAGGGCCTCCGGCGGCGACCAACTTTTGTGTAAAATGCACGTATAAGTTATCAATAGACAAGAGCTTTATATATGAACAGAATCCTGTCATCCATTATCTTACTATCGACATTGCTTGCCCCACGTCTGTTGCCGGCCCAACAGATCATTTACAGTGAACCCGAGCGGGAGGACGGCCGGCGCACCAATTTCGAGATCATTGGTAAACTCAATGGTAACTTCCTGATTTTCAAGAATAACAATTCGAATAGCGTCATCTGTGTCTACGATGCGAATATGAAGCTTGTACAGCGGGTGCCGCTGACCTTTATGCCGGACAAATATATCAATGTGGATTTTGTAGCCTATCCGGACTATTTCTACATGATCTATGAGCACCAGCACCGGAGCATCGTTCATTGCACCGCGGTGAAGATGGATGGCAAGGCCAAGCAGATCGGGGAGCCCATCGAGCTGGACACTACCCAGATAGGGTTTGCCGCGAACAATAAGATCTATACCACGATCGTCAGCGAGAACAAGAAAAAGATCATGGTCTTCAAGATCAACAGTAAGAATCCCAAGAATTTTCTTTTTACTTCTTTTTTGTATGACGATTCGCTGGGTCTGCTGGACAGGCACAGGATCTTTCTCCCGATGGAAGAGCGCAACGAGCTCTTTACGGATTTTTTGCTGGACAATGAAGGGGAATTGATCTTTGGCAAATACCAGCGCAGCGGCAGCAATGATTATATCACCAGGGTCAGTCTCGTCTCGAAGGGACCGCAGTCGGATAGCTTTTCCGTAAAAGACATCGGCTCGGGCGACAGGATACTGGATGAGATCAAGATGAAGGTGGATAATAACAACCGTCGATTTATACTCACCGGGTTTTACTACAAACAAAAGAGAGGCAATATCGAAGGGCTTTATTCCGTCGTCTGGGACAAGGGGTCGGATTCCCGTCTGAAGGAGACCGTAACCATATTCAATGACGAACTGCGGGCGCTGGCCAAGAGCTCGGACGCCAATCTGAAGATGGCCTTCAACGACTTTTTTATCAAGCATATCATCACGAAGCGGGATGGGGGATATCTGCTGGTGAGTGAGTCGCTGTACACGACGTCGAGGGGGAATATGTTCAATCGGTGGGACTATATGTCCAACCCCGCCTTTGGTCCGGGATTTTATTCACCTTATTATTACAGCCCTTATTACAATCCCTGGAACAGGAACTACGGCAATTATGCTACCCGATTCCACGCGGAGAATATCATGGTCCTCTCCTTCGACCACGAGGGCAATCTCCAGTGGAGCAATGTGATCCCGAAAAGCCAGTTCGATGACGAGACCGAGAACCTCATATCCCATGATATGGTGAATACGGGTGGGGAGCTCCATTTCCTGTTCAACCAGTACGAACGCCGGAATATGCTCTTAAATGATCAAAGTATTTCCCCCGAGGGCAAGATTACACGTTATCCTACGTTAAAGAACCTGGATAAGGGATATGATTTCATGCCCCGTTATGGCAAGCAGGTCAGCAGCTGGGAAACGATCATTCCCTGTCTTTACAGGAATTATCTTTGTTTTGCGAAAGTGGACTTCTAATGATCGGTATATTCAGACAAAAGAACCCGAGCAATGTCGTGATACTGCTCTTGTATGCCCTTGCGTTGAAATTTTCTCTCTTCCTCCATCCGGTGGCTCCTGTCCTGCATCCCGAGGACAATTATCTATACCGGCTGATCATAAAAGGTCTTGACTCCGTATTTGGGCACACCGCCATCATATACGCCATACTCGCCTGGCTCATCATCTGTTCCCAGGCCCTTCTCTTCAATCATATATGCAATCACAATAAACTATTGCCCAAGCCGAATTTTCTGCCGGGCATGTCCTATCTGCTGATCACATCCCTGCTGCCGGACTGGGGACATTTTTCGGCGCCCCTGCTGGTCAACCTGGTCATGATCTGGATCTGGTACAGCATGATCGACCTGTATAACAGCCACCGGCCGGGGGCCAGCATTTTCAGCATCGGCATATGGACGGGTATCGTCTCCCTCCTGTACCTGCCTGCCATGGCATTCCTGCTGCTGGTGCTTTTTGGATTGATCACCATGCGGCCCTTTCGGATCCGGGAATGGCTGGTGGGATTGCTGGGATTTACCTTCCCGTATTATTTCCTTTTCCTGATGCTGTATCTGTCGGGGCACTGGGACTGGAAAAGCGTGATACCGCATATCGTATTTACCATCCCTACCCGACCGACCTATATCTGGACGGTGATGGGTATGTTCTGGCTGCTCCTGCCCTTTATCATCGGGGGGATATTCGTGCAGAAGAACCTGAGCAAGTTCCTTATCCAGATCCGGAAGGCGTGGAGCCTGCTGCTCCTCTTTCTGCTGGTGGCGGTCGTCATTATCCTCATCAACCGGGCGGATTCGTATGAGAACTGGATCGTGATGGCAGTGCCCTTTGCCGGATTTCATGCGGCGGCGTATTACTACCCCACCAAAACGACGGGTCCTCTCGTATTGCATTGGTTAATAGTCGCTTATATTGTGGCTTTTAATTACTTTACCTGACGGCGGAGCCTTTGACGGGGAATTTTCGTACCTTTATGCCTCAAAAAACAAGCCTTCTCATGAAGTTTGGAGTAGTCGTTTTCCCGGGTTCGAATTGTGATCGCGACATGCAGGACGCCCTGCAGCATGACCTTGGACAAGAAGTCATTATGTTATGGCATAAGGATACGGACCTGAGCCGGTTCACTACAGAAGACTGTATCGTGCTGCCCGGTGGATTCTCCTACGGCGATTATCTCCGGTGCGGCGCCATAGCCCGTTTCAGCCCGATCATGCAAAGCGTGATCAAGTTTGCGGGAGAGGGTGGAAAGGTATTGGGTGTGTGCAATGGCTTCCAGATCCTTTGTGAGTCTCACCTGCTGCCGGGCGCATTGCTGCGTAACGCCAATCAGCAGTTTATCAGTAAGAATATCTATCTCCGCGGCGAAGGTGATCAGGGGAAGGCCTTGAAGGTCCCCATTGCCCATGGAGAGGGCAGGTATTATGCGGACGAAAAGACCCTGGATGAGCTGGAGACAAACGGACAGGTTATCTACCGGTACACCGACGAAAGCGGTATTGTCAATGCTGCCGGCAACCCCAATGGTTCGCTGCGTAACATCGCCGGTATCTGCAACAAGGCCCGGAATGTGTTCGGCATGATGCCGCATCCCGAGAGGGCGTGTTCCGAATTTTTGGGAAATATCGATGGCCGGGCTATCCTGAAGACATTGTTTATTGACAGGAAGCAACCGTCTGTCCGTAAGGAGGCCGGGCTGGTCAATATTTAAAGTTTCTCTAACATTTTGAACCGGATATTTGATACATGAACATGAAAAAATTTACACTTTTTAGCCTGGCCGTATTGATGGGGACATTGGGTATGGCGCAGTCCGGCAAACAGGTGAAGTGGACCTATACTTCCAAAAAGATCGCCGATAAGACATATGAAATTCACCTGACGGCCAGCATCGGAGGCGGGTGGCATATGTATGCGCAGAATGGGGGAGATGGACCTATTTCCACGGCGTTTACCTTTACCAAGAATCCCCTGGTGGCTTTTAACGACAAGCCCAAAGAGGTTGGTAAGATGATCAAGAAGTATGAAGATGCTTTCAAGAGCGATGTAAGATATTATGAAAATACCGTGGACTTTGTGCAGGTAGTAAAAGTAAAGGGCAGCGCGAAGACGGCCGTAGCGGGGAAGGTGGAGTTCATGGTGTGTAATGATCATGAGTGTCTGCCGCCGGACGAGACCACGTTTAGTGTTAATATTGGCGGCTGAGCATCCAATAGTCAGCCAGGCGACGTAAATAATATCATTAAAACGGGTTCTTTGCGGAACTCGTTTGTTTTTATAATGTATTTCATTTTTCATGCGACACAAACTCCTACTTAGCGCCTTTTTCAGCGTACTGTTCTTCCAGGGGATAAAAGCCCAGGATCCGGATTTTGTTCACTTCGGATTCACACAGGAAAGGATCAATGACCAGGAGGTTCTTCTGAGGATCAAGGCGTACGTGGGGAAGGACGCTATATTATATTCTATTGTCAAAACTTTCCCTGACGGACCCGCTTCCGCGGTGACCTTCGATAGTTCTTATCGCAGCCTTATAAAGGACAGTATCGTAGAGAAAGGAAATATACTCAGCGGGAAGGATACCTTGTTCGATAATAAGCCGGTGCGGTATGTAGCGGATTCGCTGGAGTGGCAGCAAAAATTGATCCTCCCCAAAGGCAAGAGCGGTAGCATCGCCGGTGTCATATCCTATATGGCAAAAAAGGGTAATGATTTCAAGTCGGAGGAGAAATCATTCGAGCTGCCTATAAAAGCCGATATCGCCATGGCAGGTGGGGACACTCGTACTGCCAGTGATCCGCCCAAGTCGTTGTGGTTTATTTTTATAACGGGTCTTGTAGCCGGACTGGGCGCTTTTATCATGCCCTGTATCTATGCCATGGTGCCTGTGACCGTCAGCTTTTTTACCAAGCGCAGCACCAGCCGGCAGCAAGGTATCCGTAACGCCATCTATTATTCTTTATCCATTATCGGCATATTTACGCTGCTGGGTTTCCTCATCACGCTTATATTCGGTCAGGGCGCTTTGAACGCGCTGGCCAGCAGCGCTGTTTTCAATGTGGCGGTGTTTTTAATGTTCGTAATATTCGGGGTCTCTTTCCTGGGAGCGTTCGAGATCACTTTACCCTCTTCGTGGACGAATGCCATCGACTCGAAGGCCAGTCTGAGCAGTTTTGGGGGGATCTTTTTTATGGCGCTGACCCTGGTTATCGTTTCCTTTTCCTGTACGGTGCCTTTTGTAGGAGGTCTGGCGGTACTGGCAACACAGGGTGGTAAGTTAGCCCCGCTGATCGGGTTCTTTGGGTTCTCTCTTTCCCTTGCGCTGCCTTTTGCCCTGTTTGCTTTTTTCCCCACGCTGCTCAATCAGCTTGGGAAGTCCGGAGGGTGGCTGAATGCCATAAAGGTGTCGATGGGGTTGATCGAACTGGCGCTGGCCCTGAAATTCCTGTCGAGCGCGGACCTCGCCTATCACTGGCGGCTGTTGGACAGGGAAATATACCTGAGCCTCTGGATCGTGCTTTTCGGGCTGCTGGGGTTGTATCTGTTGGGGAAGATAAAATTCAAGCACGATAGCGAGCTGCCGAAGAATGAGGATGGGGTGCCCTATTTGACTGTCACCCGTACTATGTTTGCCATCGTAGCTCTGGCTTTTACGGTGTATATGATACCAGGTCTGTGGGGCGCGCCTTTGAAGGGGATCAGCGCATGGCTGCCGGAGATGAAGACACAGGATTTCAATCTGTCGAAAGTGGTGGTACAGTCCGTGCCTGCCGGCACGGATGCTTCGGCGGACAGGCCAAAGAAGTATACGGATTTCCTGGAGTCCGAGATCCCGGGTGTAGATGCTTTCTTCGACTACGATGAAGCCATTGCCGCGGCAAGGAAGGCAAAAAAGCCGTTGATGATCGACTTCACCGGGCATAGCTGTGCCAATTGCCGGAAGATGGAGAAGGAAGTATTGAGCGATGCCGCTGTGATGAGCCGGCTACAGAAGGATTTTATCGTAGTCTCTTTATACGTGGATGATAAGTTCAGGCTGCCGGCGGAAGAATGGATCACTTCCAAGAACGATGGCCGTCAGATCTCTTCGCTGGGGACAAAGAACCTGGATTTCGAGGTAGGGCTGACTAATAACAGCGCACAGCCCTTGTATGTCTTTGTCGACAATAACGGGAAGATCATTCAAAATGCGGGTGGATATAATTCCGATATTCAGCGGTTCGTCTCTATCCTGGAGGATGTAAAGACGGAATTCAAGAAAAGATGATCTACCTGTTAGCCAGTAAACAACGGCGTCGATCCTATGGGCGTTGCCTCGGGTAAATAAAACAGGGCCGCCGGTTGGCGGCAATAGCAAAGGCCCGTCGTGAGACGGGCCTTTGGCCAATTAGGCGTCATTCTGTCCCGGCCTTCCGACAGGTTGTGACCAGCAAATGGGTGTTATGGCAATTTAACCCATTTGCCGGAGAGGTCTGACAATTGTCCTTCGGACGACGAACTGTAAGTTCGTTTGGAAGGGCAAGAGCTCGTCTTCGTCAGATGGAGAGCCAGAATGACAATATCTTCGGGAATAAAAAAAGTCCCTGCTCTTAACGAGCAGGAACTTAAATTATTTTTTTTTAATCGATCTTTCCACGAAGTAAAGTTAGCGGTTCTTTCTTTTTGTCCGTTCTTCTTTCTAGTTAAAGATAATTAAAAAAACGTCGCTCCGAAATTATCCTGTGCGGAAGAGAGATGTCTGTTCTTACCCGATGATCTTCCGACGCTGAATCCGTACATTACGAAGAGACTAACCATCTTTATCAAACCAAATATATCCTGATAATTGGATTTAATGTAAAATTCTAGTTCAGATGTTATAATGCGATTTTTTTCTCAGTCATCATTTTGCGCAGGTTGATAAGGCCATAGCGCATGCGGCCAAGGGCCGTATTGATGCTGCAGTTGGTAAGGGCGGCGATCTCCTTGAAAGAAAGATCGGCATAATGGCGGAGGATGATAACCTCGCGTTGGTCTTCGGGCAACAGATCCAGCATCTGGCGTACCCGGTCGTGGCTCTGACGCTTCATCATTTTGGTGTCGGCGCCTTCTTCGGTGAAATGCAGTACTTCAAAGATGTCGCGATCATCGCTGGTCTTGATGGCTGGCGTACGTTTGACCTTGCGGAAGTGATCCACGCAGAGGTTGTGCGCAATACGCATGGCCCAGGGAAGGAATTTACCTTCTTCGGTGTAACGTCCTCCACGGATGGTGTCGATGATCTTGATCAGTACGTCCTGGAAAATATCCTCGGCAAGGTATTTGTCCTTAACCAGGAAGAGAATGGAAGTGTACAGCTTATCCTTATGCCTGACGATTAATGCTTCTAATGCATACAAGTCGCCATCACGGAATTGATGGATAAGCTCATGGTCTGTTTTTTTGCGTAGCAATGTCATAAACTTCTACGGGTTTTTGAAGGTGATAGGATATATATTTGGATTTTAAAGATGGTTCGGTTTTTCTATGTAGAAGTGTTCAATCGATAGGCGAAGTTTTTTGTGTAGATTATTTAACCAAAGTAATTCACAAATTTTTCGAAATGTGCACAATTTCTTATTGTGCGAATCGAGTTTAAAGATATACATTTTTTGGAAAAAACAACATTCCGGGAAATATTTTGTTAATTAATTCATTGTAAAGCCCAGAAAACAATAAGGTAAGTACCTAGTTTGTCTTATTGACCCTCCTGAATTAAAAAAATCGCTATTATAAGCCTCGATCAGGGACCTGTCATGCATGCATGGGGTTGTGGATCGCGCTGTCGGGTGAAGCCATTCGAAGATCGGGCCGGATGGAGAGAAGCCATTTGGCAGACCGGCGGGGGGCGGACTTGTGCGGAAAGGCGCTGTGCTCAATTTTTTAGTAATATTGGGCGTTCGTAACCTTATTTGGCGTAGGTTTGTTACACTAAACGAACCTACGGTTCGTCGTCCGAAAGGACAGACATTAGCGTAATATATATGGGTACATCCAATAAAGTACAGCAACAAAAAGTAGAGAAATTGAGGCATGAGCTCCCATCGTCGCAAACGGACGCGATATTTATAAAAGGAGCCAGGGTCCATAACTTAAAAAATATCGATGTTTCCATCCCCCGCGGTAAGCTGGTGGTGGTGACGGGTGTCTCGGGGTCGGGGAAATCCTCCCTTACCATCGACACCCTGTTCGCGGAAGGGCAACGCCGCTATGCGGAAAGCCTCAGCGCCTATGCACGTCAGTTCATGGCCCGGATGAACAAGCCGGATGTAGACTATATTAAAGGACTATGTCCCGCCATTGCCATCGAACAAAAGGTCATTACCCGGACTCCCCGCAGTACGGTGGGTAGTATGACTGAAGTATACGATTATCTCCGTCTGTTGTTTGCACGGGTGGGCAAGACCTACTCCCCCATTTCGGGGCGGCTGGTCAAAAAGGACGATACGTCCGACGTAGTGGAAGCTATAGCCGCCCTCCCGCATGGAGATAAGGTGTTGATCCTTACTCCCTTCCGGCAAAGCCAGCACCGCAATGCCCGGGAAGAGCTGAATATACTCCTGCAAAAAGGCTTTTCGAGGATCTATCTGTCGTCTTTGTCTTTGGAGGCATTGTCGGATGCCACCGCCGCCGATGCCGTTGCACCCGGTGAGACGCTCCGGATAGAGGATCTGCTGGAGCTGGATGACAAGACGCTGGAAAGCAAGCTTCATTTAGATAAGGGGACGACGGCGTCCAAGACTTCTTCTACCGGAAAGACGGTTAAAGGGAAGGCAAAGGGTAAAGAATCCGGGAAGGGCGCCAGGTCCACGGAGGCTCCAGCCATTGGGGGGCCGGCTATCTATGTGCTGATCGACCGGCTGGTAGTAAAGGATTTCGATGAGGACGATCGTCACCGGATCGCGGATTCCGTAGGAACGGCTTTTTATGAAGGCGAGGGAGAGATGCAGTTGGAGATCAACGGCGTCCGGAGAATGCTTTTTTCCAACAAATTCGAAATGGACGGCATTCTTTTCGAAGAGCCTGTTCCCAATCTTTTCTCTTTTAACAACCCTTTTGGCGCCTGTCCCACCTGCGAAGGGTTCAGCCAGGTGTTGGGCATCGATGCAGACCTCGTCATACCGGACAAACGGCTTAGCCTTTATGAAGGGGCGGTAGCGCCCTGGAAAGGAGAAAAGCTGGTATGGTGGAAGGATCAGTTTATCAAGGCCGCCAAAAAATTCGACTTCCCTATTCATAAGCCCATCATCGACCTGTCGAAGACACAATATAAAGAGCTGTGGGAAGGGAATGAACATGCTCATGGCATCAATGACTTTTTTGAGGAGGTGGAGAAGAACCTTTATAAAGTTCAGTATCGGGTGCTGTTGTCCCGTTACCGGGGCCGGACGTTATGTCCGGATTGCGGCGGCTACCGGCTGAGGAAGGAAGCGCTCTATGTAAAAGTGGGCGACAAACATATCGGCGAACTATGCGAGATGCCGGTGAAAGACCTGGTGAAATGGTTCGACGGACTGGCATTGGAGGCGCATGATCAGCAGATAGCCAAAAGAGTGTTGATCGAGATCCGTCACCGGCTGAATACGCTGGTAGATGTGGGCCTGGGTTATCTCACCCTCGACAGACTGGCCAATTCGCTCAGCGGTGGGGAGAGCCAGCGGATCCAGCTGACCCGCAGTCTGGGCAGCAATCTGACCAACTCCCTCTATATATTGGATGAGCCTTCTATCGGTCTCCATTCCAGGGATACCCAAAAGCTGATACGGGTACTGAAGGAGCTGCGCGATCTGGGCAATACCGTCGTCGTAGTAGAGCATGATGAGATGATGATGCGTGAGGCGGATCATATCATCGATATGGGCCCTTTGGCCAGCCATCTGGGTGGGGAGGTAGTGGCAGCGGGCAATTACGAGGAGCTCATCGCCGATGAGGACAGTCTCACGGGCAAATATCTGAAAGGCGAGCTGAGCATTGCACCGCCACCGCAGTTACGGAAGTGGAAACGATCCCTTATCGTGGAAGGGGCACGGCAGCATAATCTCAAGGACATAACCGTGGAGTTCCCCCTGGATACATTGACGGTGGTGAGTGGGGTAAGCGGCAGCGGCAAGACGACCCTTGTCAAGCAGATACTGTATCCTGCGTTGCAGAAAATGAAAGGCGAGCCGGCCGATAAGGTGGGTATGCACAAGACGGTGAAGGGTGATATCGATTATATTTCGCAGATAGAGCTGGTGGATCAGAACCCCATCGGCAAATCGTCCCGGAGCAATCCCGTCACCTATATAAAAGCATACGACGAGATCCGTGATCTGTATGCCCGGCAGCCGCTGAGCAAGCTTCGCGGTTTCCAGCCTAAACATTTTTCCTTCAACGTCGACGGGGGACGGTGCGATACCTGTAAGGGAGAAGGGGAACAGATCGTAGAGATGCAGTTCCTGGCGGATGTACATCTTACCTGTGAAGTATGCGGGGGAAAGAAGTTCAAGGAGGAAGTGCTGGAAGTCACCTATAAGGAAAAGAATATCTACCAGATACTGGAATTGAGCGTGGATGAGGCGCTGGAGTTCTTCAAGGATGAAAAGGATATCCTTAACAAGATAAAGCCCCTAAGTGATGTGGGACTTGGCTATGTCAAATTAGGGCAGTCTTCGGATACTTTATCGGGTGGGGAAGCGCAGCGTGTCAAACTGGCGTCTTTCCTGGGCAAGGGACGCGCCCAGGGTCATATCCTCTTTATTTTCGATGAGCCTACTACGGGGCTTCATTTTCATGATATCAAAAAATTACTGGCTTCCTTCAATGCGTTGATCGATCAGGGCCATTCCATTCTTGTCATCGAGCACAATACGGATGTGATACGCAGCGCCGACTGGATCATCGATCTGGGCCCCGAGGCGGGTGATGGTGGCGGTAGCCTGGTGTATGCGGGCGTGCCGCAGGGGCTGAAGAAAGTGAAGGAGAGCTATACGGGCAAGTTCCTGTAAGACGCCATCAAATCCTTTCGTTAAAAATGATCCGGTTGGAAAAAGGATCGATAACCGTCACTTCCAGGACAGCCTTGTCCCATTCCACCCTTTCCAGACCCGGACGGTTGTAAATGTACTGTTTGTCCAGCAACTGTTTATGATATGCCGTCAGTCCCTGGAAGTCCGCTATGCTGAATCTTCCGCCGGGCGAGCATTCGCCATGGTGTTCCGAGAGGTCGAACCGGACGCCCTGGATGGAGAGCTGCATATAAAAGGGGGTTCCTTCGGGCCTATGTTCCCATTCTATTTTACAGCCCAGCCAGCCGACATAGAACTCGATGGTTTTTGCATAATCGAAGACGCGGAATACGGGTGTTGCCGTTGCCATGGTGATCTTGTTTTGTCAAAGGTCTGAAGTCGCGGGAAAAAATCACTTTACATAAGTTAAATACTTCTGTTTCGGGCGCGGATGCGGCTTAATGAGACCTGTGTGATGCCCAGGTAGGAGGCGATGTATTGGAGGGGTACCCGTTGGATGATCTCCGGCTTGTTCTTTAGCAGGTCTTCGTAGCGTTGTTGGGGGCTGTCCTTTAAAAAGGTGAAAAAACGCTGCATGAATTCCTCTTGTCGTTGTACTACTTTGTCCAGGATCTGGTTGTAGAGGGGAGCATCCTGGCGGATCTTGTCCAGCCCGGGAGCGTCTATCCAGTAGAGGGTGGAAGGTTCCATGGTCTCGATATTGAAGGGGCTGGGTGTTCCTTTGCGCAGGCTCTCGGAGGCATATACGACATCGCCTTCGAAGAAAAACTGAAAGCATATTTCTTTATCGCCTGCGTCGAACCAGGTCCGGACGGCGCCTTGTTTAATGAGGTAGACTATCTGGCAGACCTCGCCTTCTTTTAGCAGCAGGTGGTGGGCCGGCAGTTCGAGGGAGCGCCATAGATGTTTGTATTTGTCCCAGGACATACCTTAAAAATACTGAATTTGGCCGGCCTGACGACGGCGGGGGGCGGGGGAAAATAATAAGGGCCGGGTAGCTTTGCTCTCCGGCCCTTCCATTCGTTAGGTTCTTCTCCTTTCTTTCGATCTTGTCCAGTCTAACGTACCATTCAATTTATTGCAACCACGAGTTCGTGGTGTGGATTATTTCCATCCGCCGCCCAGGGACTTGTACAGTCCTACGACGGCATCCAATTGTTCCCTTTTCAAAGAGGCCAGCTCCAGCTCACTTTGCAATACATTGCCTTGTGCAGTGATCACTTCCAGATAGGTGGCCAGACCATTGCGGAAAAGCATGTTGGCATTGTTGGTGGCCTGCTGCAGGGTATTTACCCTGGAGGCGACGATCTCCTGCTGTTGTTTCAGCTTCTCGATCCTGCCCAATGCATCCGACACCTCTCCTACGGCTACCAGCACGGACTGTCTGAACTGTATCACTGTCTTTTCCCTTTCTACCTTGGCCAGTTCATATTGGGTTTTTAGTTCACGGCGTCTGAACAGGGGCTCTGTCAGTCCGCCACCGACGACCCCGAACAGGGAGGCGGGGATATTGAACCAGTTGCTGGCTGTGAAGGTGTTCAGGCCACCTTGCGCCGTGATCGTCAAGGTGGGGTACATGCTTGCCTTGGCAATACCGACATTGGCGTTGGCTACGGTGAGCGCCAGCTCGCTGCTTCTAACGTCGGGACGGCGGCTGACCATGGCTGTGGGTACGCCTGTAGAAATATCCTCTTTTACCGGTACCTGCTCGAGGGTAGTGCTGCGTGCGATGTTGGAAGGCAATTGTCCTGCCAGTATGCTCAGGGCATTTTCCTGTAACAGGATATCCTGTTCCAATTGGGGGATCAGGGCAGCCGCTACTTTTTCCTGTGCTTCCGCCTGCTGTACACCCAGGGCTGTTACCTGTCCGGCATTGAATTGCAGCCGGATGATCTGCAGGGTGCTGTCATTCAGCGAGAGGTTCCTTTTGGCGATGGTCAGCTGTGCATCCAGCATCAACAGGTTGTAGTAACCCTGGGAAACACCGGATACAATATTCGTCTGTACTGCCTTGCGGGCTTCCTCTGTCTGCAGATAAGAGGCCAGGGCACTGGATTGCCGGTTGCGTATCTTACCCCAGATGTCTGCTTCCCAGGAGATGCTGACATTGGCCGAATAGTCTTCGAGGGTCTTTGTGCCATTGCCGAGGAACAGGCTGATAGATTTTCCATTGAGGCTATTGTCTGACGGCCGTGTAGAACTTGCCGTAACATTCAGGTCTACCTGTGGCAGATAACCCAGTTTGGATTGTCTCAACACCAGGCGGGCAGATTCGATGTTCTTAATGGCCAGCTGCATATCATAGTTACGTATGATGGCGCTGTCGATGAGCTGTTGCAAGGCAGGGTCTGTAAAAAGATCCTTCCAGGGCAGGGCCGCGATACCCGCGCTGTCGGAGGCGCCGGCTGCCGTCGTTGTCCGGGCCGACTGTTGGAAATCGGTGGGCAGTTGAGGCTGCGGCGTTGCTACGTCCTTCGACACTTTACAAGCGCTGAATGCCAATGTAACGATCAGGCCCAATACTACCAGGGGAGTTCCCATACCTAAGGAAGGGATCGATCCGCCGGAAGGTCTTGGCGTTACAGGATGTGCGGCTGGAGCTATGGGCGCTGCCGGCGCGCTGGGAGGTGTCGTTGTTGGCTTGCGACCCACCTTCTCTTGCAAATACTGGAATATGATAAAGAGTACGGGTACGATGAATACACCCAGGATCACCCCTGTGAACATACCTCCGATGGCGCCTGTACCTATGCTGCGATTACCAAGGGCGGAAGCGCCTTTTGCTGCCAGCAAGGGTCCGAGACCGGCGATAAAGGCAAAGGATGTCATCAGGATGGGGCGAAGACGCAGCTGGGCGGCTTCCAGCGCTGCAGCGGTCAGTGACAGTCCGTGACGGCGGCGTTGTACGGCGTATTCCGTGATCAGGATGGCGTTCTTTGCCAGCAGACCCACGAGCATGATCAGGCTCACCTGTACGTATATATTATTATCCACACCCAGCATCTTCAGGAAAGCAAACACTCCAAACACACCCACGGGTATCGAAAGGATGACCGCCAGCGGGAGGATGTAGCTTTCATACTGAGCGGACAGCAGGAAGTAAACGAATACCAGGCTGAGGATAAAGATAAAGATCAACTGGCCGCCGACCTTTTCTTCTTCCCTCGTCATACCTGTCCATTCCACATGATAGCCTCTGGGCAATGCTGCGGCAGCCGTCTCTTTGATGGCGCGGATGGCGTCACCCGTGCTATAGCCAGGCTTCGGGATACCGTTGATGGTAACGGCATTGTACAGGTTGTTCCTGGTGACAGTTTCAGGACCGTATACTCTTCTGAGCGAGATGAGCTGGTTCACAGGAACCAGCTGACCACCCTTGCTCTTTACATAGATACCATCCAGCGATGCCTTATTGGCCCGGGAGGAAGGTTCTGCCTGGGCCATGACGCGATAGTATTTGCCAAAGCGGTTGAAGTCGCTGACAAAGCTACTACCGTAATATACTTGCATCGTCTTCATCAGATCGCTGACAGAGACATCGAATTGCTTGGCTTTGTTGAAGTCTACGTCCATCATATATTGGGGATTGCCGGAGGCAAAGGTAGTAAAAGCGTAAGCAATCTCCGGGCGGGCAAATAATGCCCCGATGAATTCATTGGCTGTCTGGCCCAGTTTGTCCAGGGAGCCGTTGCGCTGATCCTGGAGCATGAATTCGAAGCCGGCTACGTTACCAAAGCCCTGTATGGTAGGGAAGGTAAAGAAGAAGGCATGGGCATCCTTTACCTGTGTAGCGATCTTGCCGGACAGGTAGCCGGAGATTTGGGTAGCGTCTTTCATCGGTCCGCGTTCATCATACGGTTTCATTCTTATAAAGCCGGCGCCGTATGGGGCGGCATTAGCCTGAGAGATAAAGTTCAGACCGTCCACATTGTATCTTCTGTCGGAAAAAGGCTCCTGTTTTACCAGGCTGTCGATCTCTTCCATCGCCTTGCGGGTCTTGTCCAGAGAGGATCCGGGAGGGGTGCTAACTGCATAGAGTACGAATCCCTGGTCTTCCGTGGGGATGAATCCCGTGGGTGTCTCTTTCGCCATGAAATAGGCGACGCCGGCGATGATGATCAGGCCGCCGATGGCGATCCAGCGCTGACGGAACAGGAAGCGAAGGCTTTGGAGGTATCTATTGGTCACTGCCCGGAAGGAGGCATTGAAGATATTGTAGAAGCGACCCAGGAGTCCTTTCTTCTTTCCATCTGCCGTCGTCTGGGGCACTTTCAGGAACAGTGCGCAAAGAGCGGGGCTGAGGGTAAGGGCGTTGAGCGCCGAGATCAGGATGGCGATGGCCAGCGTGAAGGCAAACTGACGGTAGAACACTCCGGCAGGGCCTTGCATAAAGCCTACGGGTATGAATACCGCGGCCATTACCAGGGTGATGGATATGATGGCGCCCGAGATCTCGCCCATGGCCTGGATGGTAGCCGGTCTGGCTTCCAGACCCGTATGTTCCATTTTGGAGTGTACGGCTTCCACCACGACGATGGCGTCATCCACCACGATACCGATGGCCAGCACCAGGGCGAACAGGGTCAGCAGGTTGATGGTATAGCCAAACAATTGCAGGAAGAAGAAGGTACCGATGATGGCTACAGGTACGGCGATAGCGGGGATCAGGGTGCTCCTGAAATCCTGCAGGAACACGAATACCACGATGAACACCAGGATAAAGGCTTCGATCAGGGTCTCTTTCACCTGCGAGATACTGCTATCCAGAAAATCCTTGGAGTTGTACATGATGGTGGACTCGACGCCTCTGGGGAGGTCCTTGTCGAAGTCTTTCAGCATGGCTTTCGCCTGGGTGAGGATATCGTTGGCATTGGAGCCGGCGGTCTGATAGATCGCGACACCGGAGGTGGGGTATCCATTCAGCTTGCTGTTGGAAGAGTAGGTATAGCTGCCGAATTCGACACGCGCTACGTCCTTCAGCTTTACGACAGAGCCATCTGCGTTGGACTTGATGATGATATTCTCGTAGTCCTCGTTCCTGTTGAGCTTGCCTTTATATTTCAACACGTATTCATAGACCTCCTGGCTGCTTTGGCCAAACCGGCCGGGGGCGGCTTCCAGGCTTTGGTCCCGGATGGCGTCCGTCACTTCCAGCGGAGAGAGGTTGTTGGCCACCAGGCGATCGGGTTTCAGCCATATGCGCATGGAGTAGTCTTTGGAGCCGAAGGGCTGTGCGTCACCCACGCCGGGGATACGCTGTAGTTTGGGGATAAGGTTTATACGGATGTAGTTCTGTAAGAACGTCTCATCATAATGGGCGCTGTCTTTGGAATAAAGACCTACGAACATGATGATGCTGTTCTGTTGTTTCTGTGTGGAGATACCTGCCTGTATCACTTCCTGCGGTATCTGGCTGGTGGCTTTGGCCACGCGGTTCTGCACGTTGACGCTGGCGATGTCCGGATTGGTGCCTTGTTTGAAGTACACCGTGAGGGTCATCGAGCCGTCGTTGCTGGAGTTGGAGGTCATGTAGGTCATGTTCTCCACGCCGTTGATGGCTTCTTCCAGCGGGGTCGCTACCGAACGGGCCACTACTTCCGCGTTGGCACCAGGATAGGAAGCCGATACCAATACACTGGGCGGCGCGATGTCCGGGAAGAGCGTAATGGGCAGACTAAAGAGTGACAATCCGCCCAAAAGAAGCAGGATGATGGAAATAACCGTTGATAACACCGGCCTTTCGATAAATTTCTTAAGCATACAATTCTTCTTTGTTATTTAGTGCGGGAATTGGTCTTGTCCGAAAAGTAGCCCAATTCCCAATTTTCGATTATGTCTGTAGACCTTCGTCGGAGCTGCTTCGACACGCTCCTTCTCGGTCGGAACCTACGGTTCTGGACGAACCGCCCTTGGCGGTTCCTGGTATACGATGCCCAGGTGGGCCTTGACAGGTCCATTAAAGGCGAATGTTCTGCGATAATTTGGGTTCCGGGAGGTGCGGATATTTACAGCGGCATAGTGCGGCGCACACTATCGACCGACAGCACCTGCGGTTGTATCACTGCTCCATCTCTCAGGCGATCCATTCCGGCGAATACGATCTTCTGGCCAGGCTGAACGCCTTTGTTTACGAGGTAGTAGGCAGTGGTTTGTCCGCTGATGTCGATGGGCTGGCTCATCACCTTATTGGAATCTCCCAGGACATATACATAGATCTTATCCTGTATCTCATACGTGGATTGCTGAGGAACGGCCAGTGTGTTGCCGGAAGCCTGAGGGATCAGGATCTTGCCCGTGCTGCCCGTACGCAGGAGCCCTTCTGCGTTGGGGAATATAGCGCGGAACTGGATGGTCCCCATGTTCTTGTCGAACTGGCCTTCCATCAACTCGACCTTTCCTTTTGCGGGATAGATGGTTTTGTCGGCCAGCTGCAATTCCACAGCGGGTAAACTTTTTATCTTTTCGGTGATGGTCTTACCAGTGGACGCGCTGGTGAATTCCAGGAAAGCCTTTTCGCTCAGGGAGAAATAGGCATACACTTCTTTCACGTCGGAGAGGACGGTGAGCGGCTGTGTTTCGCCTTTGCCTACCAGGGCGCCTGTCTTGAAGGGTATCCTGCCTATATAGCCGCTGACGGGAGCTTTGACGACTGTCCAACCCAGGTTGATGCCTGCATTGTTACCGGCGGCTTCGGCCTGCTTGACGGCGGCCTTGGCGGCTTCGTATTCGGCCTGTGCTGCCTTGAGCTGTACGTCGGATACTACTTTGTTCTCTACCAGGGGCTGGAGCCTTTTGACCTCGATGTCGGCTTTCTCCAGATTGGCCTTGGCAGCCAGGACATTGGCCTGGGCGTTGTTCACCTGCTCGTCATAGGGTCTGTCGTTGATCTTGAACAGCGGCTGACCTGCTGTGACATAAGCGCCTTCTTCTACATAGATCTTGTCCAGATAGCCACTGACCTGGGGGCGGATCTCCACGTTGGTCTTACCTTCCAGCGAAGCGGAATACTCCTGGTAGGTGGTAGCCGAAGTGGCGGCCAGCTGTAATACGGGCAGTGCGGGCGGAGGCGGAGGCGCCTGGGTGCCTTGTGCTGAGTTGCAACCTATTGCGATAACGGCTGCGACGATGACAAATAGCGGGAAGAAAATTAAATTTCTCATAACGTTATTAAATTTTTTAATGATGTTAAGCGAAAAGCATAAAAAAATCGACCGTCTCTAAATTATTTACCACTGTTAAATCAAAGGGTAAAAAAAATGCTCGATTTCATATGGAGCAAGTTAGGTTGCCGACGGTGGGCGGCGACCCGGGGGTCCTTTTTGTAGTCTCGGTACTTATCGGCTTCAACAGACAAGTGTCCGATTTGTTCGCTGCTGTCTTTATGACCTGGCAACGCTGTAAAGGATCTAACTTTTAAGCGATCGTGTGATACCTATGATCGCGTCCTTCAGGATCTGGCGATTGATCTCATCCGATGCGCCTTTGCGGACGATGTTTATCGACACCAGACCGTGAACGATGGACCAGTAGGTATAATATTTTGTACATACCCGGTCGTCTTCCGGGTCATCGATGCCCATCAGCTGCATGATAGGCTTTGTAGCGATGCCATAGGGTGTGGATTCAATAGGGAGAAGATCTTCTATCATACAACAGTTGACCTGAACACCAAACATCAACTGGTAATATTCTTTTTCTTCGAAGGCGAAATTCCAATAGGCAAGCCACATGGCTTCCAGCTGTTCTTCGGGGGTATCGTATTTGTCACGGGCCTCTTTCATCTTTTCCCCCAGCAGGAGATACCCTTTCTTGGTAAGCTCCAAAAGGATGCCTTCTTTATTGGCGTAGTATTCATAGATCATGGGGGCGGTGTACTCGATCTTCTCAGCGATCTTGCGCATGCTCAATGCCTGCCAGCCTTCTTCCTTCACGATCTCGTGTGCGGCATTGATGATGTTGACCTTAGTATTTTCTTTTAATCTATGTATTCGTTCCTTGCTCCCCATGTAGTGGCGTGTTTTACTATCTTAAATAATTTAACACCGTTAGACAAAATTAGAACTAAAATGCAATTCACCAAAAGATTTTTTCAGATATTGGATAGATAGGTTTTTAAATGACTGATTATTAATTGGTTGAATGGTCGCTCTGAGGTCGCGTGGAGTTTATCGAAGTCTGTCGGCGCTTTTTACCAGCTTCTCGTCTTTGCGGATATTTCGGGCTGCCATGAACAAAAGGACAGGTATGGCCAGAGAGAAAAGCGCACCAAGGCTGTAATTGCCGGATTCGAAGGGCGGAACACCGCTTTTCCACCGGTAGAGAAGGATATTAATCAGGGACAAGAAGATGAGCCCGATCGTGATCCAGAGCTGTTTTTTCCTAGCCTTGAAGTTGAAGATATTGATAAGAATGCCAGCAATGATGATCACTGTGACAAGCAGGATCAGGACGCTGCCGGAGCCCGCGCTGACAGTCCCTGCGCCAAAGGTTGGCATGGCTTTTACCTCCAGCGGAGCAATACCATTCAGTCCTACTTTCATATTCCCGAAGTAGAAGGCAAATTTAAAGGTCAGGCCTGCGCAGACGGCTGCCAGGATCATCCACAATGTTTGTATTCTTTGCAGCATAACGGCTATTTTTCAAATTCAAAGGACCTCGTCGACGAATGACCTGTCGGCCCGGGCAATAGCAGGATGGGCCGGCGTTATCCCAGCTCGGGGTAAAGGGGGAACTGCTTCATAAAGCTGTTGACCTCTCCTTTCAGTGTCGCCAGCACCGCCTCGTCCTCTGCGTTCATCAGTGCCTTGTCGATCATTTCCACCACGGTGCGCATATGCGTTTCCTTCATGCCACGGGTAGTGATGGCAGGCACGCCCACCCGGATGCCGGAGGTAATAAAGGCGCTCTTATCGTCGAAGGGGACCATGTTCTTATTGACGGTGATATCCGCTTTGCCAAGGGCGATCTCGCCTTTTTTACCGCTGATATTCTTATTACGCAGATCGATCAGCAGCAGATGATTGTCGGTGCCGCCGCTGACGATGTCGTATCCTTTTTCCAAAAACACCTTCGACATGGCCTGTGCGTTGGAGATGACCTGTTTGGCATAGGCGGTGAAGCCATCGGACAAGATCTCTCCGAATGCCACGGCCTTGGCGGCGATGACGTGTTCCAGGGGGCCGCCTTGCGTACCGGGGAATACGGCCATATCGATGAGGTTGCTCATGGGGCGGATATTGCCTTTGACATCCTTCAATCCAAAGGGGTTGTCAAAATCTTTTTTCATCAGGATGATACCGCCGCGGGGACCCCGTAATGTTTTATGTGTGGTAGACGTAACAAAATGACAGTGATCAAAAGGACTGTTCAGCAGGCCTTTGGCGATGAGGCCTGCGGGGTGCGCCATATCGCACATGACAAAAGCGCCTACTTCATCGGCTATCTTGCGGATACGGGCATAATCCCAGTCACGGCTATAGGCAGAGGCGCCGCAGATGATCACCTTGGGCTTTTCCGCCCGCGCTACCTTTTCCATCATGTCATAATCAACTCTTCCGTCCTCTTTTTTTACACCATAAAATACAGGACGATACAGCTTGCCGGAGAAGTTTACGGATGAGCCGTGTGTGAGGTGCCCGCCCATGCTGAGGTCGAGCCCCAGGATGGTATCGCCCGGCTGGATGAGGGCCAGCAGGAGGGACGCATTGGCCTGTGCACCGCTATGTGGCTGTACGTTAGCATATTCGCAATTAAAGATCTGCTTCAATCTGTCGATCGCCAGCTGTTCCACCTGGTCAACGATCTCACAGCCGCCGTAATACCTTCTGCCGGGGTAGCCCTCGGCATATTTGTTGGTAAGTACGGTGCCCATGGCCTGCATTACCTGCAGCGAAGTAAAGTTCTCGGAAGCTATCAGTTCGATGCCATGACGTTGACGTTCCAGCTCTTTCTGTATCAGATCAAATACTATGGTGTCTTTTTGCATGGCGCAAATTTATGTCAACTAAGTGAAAATTCACTATTTTACACGCGCTTAGGCAGAAATGTCTTGAAAACACACACGGATGAAAGCGATCATTCCAGTAGCCGGCGCGGGCACTAAATTAAGGCCACATACCTATACACAGCCCAAGGCGCTGATCCCTCTTGCAGGAAAGACTATTTTGTCGTTCATCGTCGACCAGCTGCTGGAGGCGGGGATCAACGAGTTCATCTTTATCGTAGGCTATCTGGGAGAAAAGATACAGGACTTCGTCAAGCAAAGATATCCTCAGCTGAATGCCCATTTCGTGGTGCAGAACGAGCGTCATGGCATCGGGCATGCGGTATTGCTGACCCGCAGTATCGTAGGAGATGACGAGATCTTTATCGTCCTGGGCGATACGATTTGCGAGTACGATGTAAAAGAGGTGCTCAGCCGCCCTACTTCCTTATTGGGCGTCAAGCGGGTGGATGATCCCCGTAATTTCGGCGTTGCGGAGCTGGATGATGACGGCAGCATCGAGCGGGTAGTGGAGAAGCCGCAGATCCCCAAGTCGAATATGGCCCTGGTAGGGATCTACCGGATCCGGGAGACGGGTACGCTGTTTGGCTGCCTGGAGAACAATATACGCAACCAGCTGACCAGCTATGGGGAATACAATCTGACGGATGCCATCGAGTGCATGATACGCAATGGCGTAAAATTCCAGTCCTTCCGGGTGCAGAACTGGTTCGACTGCGGGAAAAAGGAGACCCTGCTGGAGTCCAATGCCAAGCTGCTGAAGAAGTTCGGCGGCACTATCGCTCCGGACCACCAGTTCGAGAACACCATTATATTACAGCCCGTCAGTATTGCCCCGGGCTGCGATATCCGCAATTCCATCGTAGGGCCCAATGTGGCCATCGGGGAAAAGACGAGGGTCAACTATTCCATCATCAAGGATTCCATCATCGGCAGCTTTGCCGATCTGTACGATATCGTGCTCACACATTCTCTCATCGGCAGCGATACGGAGGTAAAGGGGGAGTCCCGCAGCCTGAACATCGGGGACAATACCGAGATCGACCTTGGGGAGTCGTGAGCGGGGCATCGGCGACCCTGTCATCATTGAGAAACCCAGCCATGGCGGCACTTCGGAAATTACGGTGCGTCTCATCCAAGTGGGGTTATTCTTCTCCAGGATTTGCTGGAATGGGAAAAAACAGGTAAATTGAGGGAGGTCCAGGAATCGCTAACAGCGGTTCGTCCGAGGGACAGATACATACCTACTCTAATCTGATAGTTTATGGGAAAGAAAAAAAATTGGCTGTTGCTGCTGCTGGTCTTTCCACTGGCGCTTTGCTCCAGGGCAAATGTAAATGCCGGGAGCGGGAAGATTGAGGGTGTCCTTCACGGTTATGTCACCGATGCCATCACCAAGAAACCATTGTCGGGTGTCACTGTATCTGCGCTGGTCCCCGGCACCAACAACTCACGGGAAGTAACCACCGATGCGGACGGTTATTTTAGATTTGTCCAGCTGCCTGCTTCACAGG
This sequence comes from Puia sp., assembly GCA_035545935.1. Classification (GTDB taxonomy): domain Bacteria; phylum Bacteroidota; class Bacteroidia; order Chitinophagales; family Chitinophagaceae; genus Puia. The sequence continues at coordinate 25,154 of DASZXP010000059.1, forward strand.
TGACGGTACAGTTCGACAAGAAGGGATATCAGTCCACCAAGCGTCCCAATATCACCGTAAAAGAAAAGACTGCTGTAAAATTAAGTATTGAATTCCTGCCCGAAGAGATGGATTCAGATTCCGATAACTCCAACGCTGAATACCCGGTGCTGCGAATGATGCAGACCAGCTTATAGGCCTGCACTGCCTTCTGAAGAAAAAATCCGATGGGTTTAGTACCAATAGTAAACAGGACTGGGAACAGTCCTGTTTTTTTCTACTACACATGAGGCTTAAGATCTATTGTTATCCAGCCTTATATTTTTAGCTGCCTGCTATTGCCACCGGCGCCGGCTATCACTGTATTCCTGCATGGCCTTCTGCACTTCCTTTCTCACCCTGGGTATTTCTGCCTGTACGGCTTCCATGATGGCCTCTGCTTCCCTGTGCAGCCGATAGTCATTTATCCCATTGGCCCGGTCTTGCTCCAGCTCTTCACGGAGGTCATCCATTCGCTGCTTCAGGTCCCTTAGCTCATTCCAGATGTCTTCATCGATGTTGAGGTCTTTCAGGGCGTCCAGATCTTCTTCTTCTATGTTGATATCTTTTAATTCATCCAGGGCATCCCAGTCCATCCTGCCGGAGAGATCCAGCTCTTTCAGGGCGTCCAGGTTATTCCATGCATCCATATTCTTCAATACATCGGCCTCGACCTGTGCATTCAAGCCTTTCAAGGCATCCAGGTCGATGGGGGCGTCCAGATCGCCCAGGGCGCCCGGCTCCGGCATTTCGGGTATGCCTTCCATATCATTCACGTCCATACGGAGATCCAGCTCCCTGGCCATCCTGCCTTCTTCCACCCGCTGCTTCGGCTTTGGCGCCTTTTTCACCGGCCGGGTACGGACGGGGACCGAGTCGGCTACCTGTATTGACGGGGGGCGCAGGCGATTGTCGCCTGACCAGGCCAGCGCTGAAAAGGCAATGCTGACGACCGCTGCGATAGCTATGACGCGATACTGGGGGAGGAGGTTAACAGACATGGCAAATTTTTTTTGGTTACCGCCAGACGTTGGGAGATGCCAATTACGACACCCTTCGTATAAAAGTACGTAACCTTTCGTAAAATGTTGCACCGTCACCGTGCTTTTTTTGACCATTCGTCCTAATGCGTCCCTGAAGGGGCTAATGGGCCAAATGACCGGTATTGGGCGGGTAGGCGGGCGCCAGGTGGGTCTCCATAGCCTGCTCACCTTTGGTCAGCATCTCCACCATCAGGGTGGGATCGAAAGAGAGTCCATCCGGTCCGCCGCCGAGCGGTAGCTCCGGCCTTATAATATGCAGCTGTACGGGGCGTTTGTTATAAAAAGGGTTATCTATCATCCCCGCGTCGAACCAGTCCCCGACCAGCGCGGCGGGCACTCCCTGCTGCATGATCTTCTTTTTTACCTCCTGGATATAGCGAAGTCCTTCATTATACAGATTGGGCGTGATATGCAGGTTGTTCGCGGTGTCGGCTGTGAAGATCTCCAATGCCTCCTGCAGAATAGAATAGATATCATGATATTCCTTGTTCTCTATAGCATGTGTTACGGGCGATTGTAACAGGACGAACACTTCGGTGGCGCCGGCCAGTATGGCCATTTCTATACCCGCGTATTCGCGCGGACCGGCATCAATGTATTGCCGGATGGGCTCCTCGTGGGGAAAGATGCGGATAGGGGGAAGTAGAACAGGCTGGCATGCGCAGGCCAGCAGCACCCGCAGGAACTGGTCATAGGTCTCGAACCGCCGTTGCGCGCACAGCGAGGTTATAATGGGGCTGATGCCGGGGGAGAACACCGTCATCGCATGTGTCTGCAGGCACATCGTATTGAAGTAAAGCTCTTTGCCGGAAGCGCACAGCCTATCGTACAGGTTATGGTTGTAATAATGGTCCAGCAGGCTCCAGAGAGGGCTGGCGTCCATTATGGAAGCTTCCTGTATCCTCTCCGACAGGGAGAATTTCTTTATGATATCCCTGTTATGCTTAGTGGTAAATATTTCTATCAACGGTTTTATTTCTTTCAGGGCTGCAAAGGGGAGGATCAATGAACCGGCGCCGCCGCCTGATAGAATATCGAACTGCAGGTCTGGTCTGACTTCCCATAATTTTTTGATCGCACCCACCGCAAATGCCCCTCTGGAAATACCGCCATGGATGACCAACGCTGTTTTACTCATTGGGGGTCAATTTAACAATTGGGGGGATCGTGGAAAATACAACTTTCGTGGTATTTAGCCTTCGGCCAATGACCCCGGGGCCGGCCAGGACTTATGCCTTAAAGGCCCATTTCCACATGGTCCGCCAGGTAGGTTTTTTGCCGTAGAGGAGGATGCCCGTGCGGTAGATCTTCCCGGCCATCCAGACGGTGAAGATGAACCCTGCTATCAGCAGCACCATGGATAGCCCCAGCTGCCACCAGGGGACCGTGCCGGGAACGCCAAAGGGTATGCGTCCCATCATGACGATGGGGGAGCTGAAGGGGATGATGCTGGCCCAGATGCCGAGCTGTCCGCCGGGGTCGCGCATAACGATGGTCATGATAAAGAAGGAGAAGATAACGGGCATGGTAACGGGCAGCATCAGGGATTGCGCTTCCTGTACGTCCTCGTTCACCGCACTGCCGATGGCAGCGAAGAGGGCGGAATAAAAAAGATAGCCGCCTATGAAATAGAAGAGGAAGCAAAAGAGGATCAGGCCCCAGTTGGGTGTATGCAGGAATTCCGTGAAGTCGGATACCTTTTGCGCCGCCTGGCTGACGCCGGGTGCCGTAGACATGCCCATGGCATTGGCCTGTTGCTGGCGGGCTACCTCCACCATAAGGTCGTGGGGTATCAATCCTTGTGCGATGAGCGCCAGGCTCACCAGCAGGAATACCCAAAGGAGGAATTGGGTCAATCCAACGGCGCCGATGCCCAGGATCTTGCCCATCATCAGCTGGAAGGGTTTTACCGAGCTGATGACCACTTCAGCAATACGTGTCGTCTTTTCTTCCATGACCCCGCGCATGACGGTGGCTCCGTATATGAACGTAAGCATGTAGATCAGCGTGCCGCAGATGTATCCGATGGCGGTGGAAGCTCCCTGATTGGAGACCTTGGCTACTTTGCCCTGGTCTTCAAAAGTGATCAGTGTGGCGATGTCGGCGCCTTTTCTGATGGAGTCCAGTCTGGCCCGGCTAACGCTTGTCTTTTCATAGATCATGTGGTCGACGATGGCGTTGTTGATCCGGCTTTCGAGGTCGCTCTTGTCATCCAGCGCCAGCTGTTTTTTATATTTCAGCCGGTAAATGGTTTTTTGCCCTTCCGGCAGCACGGGTATGATCAGCACGGCCGTACATTCTTTCTCCGCATAGTTTAGCGTATCCAATCCGGGGGAGAAATCAAAGCTGATGGATTTGTCGCTTTTGAGATAATCCTTAAAATAGCCATTGGCATCGATGACGGCAATATGGTGGTGGCTCCTGCCCTTTAGGGATACCCATACGGAGATCGTTATGAACAGGATGATCGCGATGGGGAGCAAGAAGGTAGAGAGCAGAAAGGTCTTGTTCCTTACCCGTGTAAGGTATTCACGCCGTGTGATTAACCAGATCTTATTGCTCATAGTAATTCGGTTATGCTGTTGTGGGTTGAAATTGGCGGGCCAGGGGAGTACCTTCTACCAGCCGGATGAATATGTCGCTCAGCGATGGAAGGATCTCCATGAAGGAGGTGATATTCCGCCCTTCATCGATGAAATGCGACAATACATCGTTGGAGCGATAGCCCTCCTTTATCTTTACGACGAGGCTGCCATCTTTGCGCCCGACCACATCGAACGCGCTGGTTGACGTGACGGCATCGTTGTCCGATGGTTCCAGGCCCAGGCTATAAAGGTTTTCCTTGTACTGCTGTTTTACACCTGCCACGCTGCCATCCAATATTTTTTGTCCCCTGTTCACGAGGATGATATGGTCGCAGATCTCTTCTACCTGCTCCATCCGGTGCGTGCTGAAGATAATGGTGCTGCCTTTACGGGCCAATGCATAGATCTCGTCTTTTATAAGGTTGGAATTGACGGGGTCCAGTCCGCTGAAGGGTTCGTCCAGGATGATGAGCTTTGGCTCGTGCAGCACGGTGGTGACAAATTGCAGTTTCTGTCCCATGCCTTTGCTAAGGTCTTCTACCTTTTTATTCCACCAGCTCTGCATTTCAAATTTCACGAACCATTCCTTTACTTTCTGCGTGGCCTCCTGTTTGCTAAGGCCCTTTAGCTGGGCCAGGTAGACGGCCTGCTCCCCTATCTTCATTTTTTTATAGAGACCCCGTTCTTCGGGCATGTACCCGATGTGGGCGATATCGTTCTTGGGATCGAAAGGTTTTCCTTCGAAGAGGATCTCTCCTTCGTCCGGATAGAAGATACCGGTGATCATGCGGATAAGCGTCGTCTTTCCCGCACCATTGGGGCCCAGCAGGCCAAAGATGGACCCTTTGTTCAGGTTGAAGCTGATAGAGTCCACCGCCCGTTGCGAGGAGAAGTATTTCTTCAGGTGACTGACTTGCAGGATGTCCATAGCAACAAATATATAATAATAATGGTTATGGACTTTGGTGTACCTTCGACCTCCATGAAACGCATACATTTCTCCCTGATCGTGGGGTTGTTACTGATATTAGCCTGCAGTAGCTGGGGTTTTCTTGTACATCGCACTGTCGCTCAACTCGCTATTTATGAGCTGCCTTCCTCCATGAGGGCCTTCTTTTGGAAGAACAAGGACTCTATCGTCAGCCAGTCCGTGCGGCCGGATGTGCGCCGCAATTCCGATAAGACCGAGGGGCCCAGGCATTTCATCGACATCGAGAATTACGGGGATTCCGCCGAGTGGAAGATGCCGCTGACCAAGGCGGAAGCTATCCGCATCTATTCCCTCGACACGCTGCATAAATATGGATATGTTCCTTATGTAGTACAAGATGTATTACAACAGCTGACGGACGCTTTCCGTAAGGGTAGTGACAAGGACAGCATCCTTTTCTACGCCATCGAACTGTGTCATTATATAGGGGATGCCAATGTCCCGTTGCATACGTCGAGTAATTATGACGGTCAATTCACCGGTCAGCGCGGTCTCCACGCCTTATGGGAAAGCACGGTGCCCGATCAGCTGATGAATGGCTATAAGCTAAGGGACGGACACAAGGCTACCTATGTTGCCGACCCGGCGGCTTCTGTCTGGGCTTCTGTGCGGCGGGCGCATGACCTGGTGCAACCGATGATCGACGCGGAGCGGGCGGCTTCCAAAGAAGTGCCGGATTCTATCAAATACCAGATGGTGCACCGGTATGGAAGGGATATGAAAGTGTATACGGCGGCCTATGGGAAAATCTATGGAGCCCATCTGGGTTCGATGGTGCAGGATCAGCTACAGCACTCCGCCGATCAGATAGCGGATTTTTGGTATACGGCCTGGGTCAATGCCGGCAAGCCTGATCTGGATAATCTATTGTCACAGCCCCTTACTAAAAAAGACAAAAAGGACCTTCGCATAGAGCGAAAGGCCTATCGTAAGAACAAGCTCATCGAAAAAGATCTTCTGTTATCCCGTCATCAACCGGGGTGGGAATAGACTGCCCGAACTGTCTGATCGGCCACGCGTTCCCCATCCATAGCGGCGCTGACGATGCCGCCTGCATAGCCGGCTCCTTCTCCACACGGATATAAATTGCTGATCTGCGGATGTTGCAGGCTGTGTGCATCCCGTGGAACGCGTACGGGGGAGGAGGTCCTGGACTCGGTGGCGACGAGCACTGCTTCGTTGGTGAAATAGCCTTTCATTTTTTTTCCAAAGAGAGGGAGCGCCTGCCGCAGGCTGTCATATATGAAGGAAGGGAGCACCTGCTGCAGCGAGGTGGAATGGATACCCGGTACGTATGAGCAGGAAGGCAGGTCAGAGGAGATCTTCCGATCCACAAAATCTACCATACGTTGTGCCGGCGCTACGAATTTGCCACCACCCTGTTGGTAGGCCTTACGTTCCACGTCTGCCTGGAAGTGGATGCCTGCCAGGGGGCCATGTTCCCGGAAGGGGGCGAGGTCTTTTTCTTCTACGCTGACCACCATGCCTGAGTTGGCATAAGGATTATTTCGTTTGGAAGGAGACCATCCGTTGACCACCAGCTCGTCCGGCGCTGTGGAGGCAGGGGCGATGATACCGCCGGGGCACATACAGAAGGAAAATACTCCTGCATGGTCAACTTGCTGGACAAGGCTGTAGCTGGCGGGGGGGAGATAAGGATCGCGTGCTATTGGGCCTGCGGGCGAGCTGTGATATTGAATACGATCGATAAGTTCCTGCGGGTGTTCGATGCGGACACCCAATGCGAAGGGTTTGGCTTCGATGAGGATCTTCTTTCGATGCAGGAGATGGAAAATATCCCGGGCGGAGTGTCCTGTCGCCAGGATAAAGGCGTCTGCTTCGAAACTATCGCCATCTGCTGTAATAACTTGTTTTAACCTGCCGGATTGTAGTACAAAATCTACAACTTTTTTTTCGAACAGGAATAGTCCTCCGGCGTCCAAAATTTGTTGCCGCATGGCCTGGATGATGAGAGGAAGCTTGTTGGTACCGATGTGTGGGTGTGCGTCTATGAGAATATTTTCATCGGCGCCGAATTGTACCAGCAGATTAAGTATGCGATCGATGTCTCCGCGCTTGTTGCTGCGCGTGTATAGTTTGCCATCGCTGTATGTTCCTGCGCCGCCTTCGCCAAAGCAGTAATTGCTCTCCGGGTTGAGCACGCCTTGTTTATTCAAGGAGGCCAGATCTCTTCTGCGTGATCGTACATCCTTACCTCTTTCGAGCAGGATGGGGCGCACGCCTTTTTCGATGAGCTTGAAGGCGGCGAATAACCCGGCGGGTCCGGCGCCGATGATGACAACTTTTTTTGGGGCTCCGGATAGGTCGGGAAAGTCGATCGTTTTGAATATGCGTTCCTGGTAAGGCTCTTCGACAAATACATGGACCGTGAGAATAATATGCGGCTGTCTGGACCGGGCGTCGATGGATCGTTTGAGTAGATGGATGCCGGAAATGGACCGTGTGGGACGTCCAATGGCTTGCGCTGCATATTCCCGGATCGTGTCTTCGCTGGCTGCTTCTGCGGGAAGCAATTTTATCTGAAGGGTTTGTTGCATGGTTAGGTAGTTATCCTAAAGATGATAAAGATAATGCAATTCACTCTGTCTGTTTGAGATAGATGCTACCCACTTGCCCTGCCGATAAAAAATCCATCGGCTCCGATAAAAAAGTTTCGAGAAAAGTTTCGTAAAAACAGGCGTTGTAGAGGGCCTGTAGAATTTTTTAAAAAAAATTTCAAGATTGAAAAAGACAATCAAATAATTTGTATCTTCAACTACTTCTCAAAAAAACTCTACATATATGAAGAAAGGTTCGGTCACATCGAAGCTCGCTCACTCTTTCTTCGTACAAAGTAAGTTTTATCAATTCCGGCAGGGTCTACTGCTGTACGCTGAATCCCACTATTGTCGATCGCCGCACCACACGGGCGAAATACCAGGAATGACTCTGTCGCACCGATGTGAATAAGTCTTTATGTAGGGGTCGTTTGAAAGATTAAGAGATTCTAAAAAATAAAGGATGTTATCTTTAACAAGGTCTAATTACAACCAGGCTGGCTGTGAGTTTTATTGAAAATTAAATATGAAATTGCTGTAAACCTCAAACTGTATCCGAACCAAAAAAAAGAAGTGAATAAAAAATTTTTTATTTCATGAAAAGTTTTGATATTCGCCGCCCTGCGCAAGTTTTTAAAATCCGGTTCCAACAAGAAAATTTTTTGAAAGTACAATTCTAAATCGGCATAAAAATTGGTTACTCTACAAATGGCAAAGTCGTTCGAAAAAGTATGGAGCAATTGCTTGGAAATAATCAAGGATATCGTAGAGTGGCAGCATTATAAAACATGGTTCGAGCCGATCAAGCCGGTGGAGCTGAAGAATAACATTCTGGTGATCCAGGTACCCAGTCAGTTCTTTTACGAGTATTTAGAAGAGCACTATGTAAATTTATTAGCGAAGACCTTGCGGCGGATCTTGGGTAAGGAGGCGATGCTCGAGTACCGGATCATGGTTGACAGTGGTAATCACAATAACAAGCCGTTGACGATGGATGTGCCGGCGCATGGTTATAAAACTTTTTCCAATAACGAAATGGATTTTCCTCTTATCATAAATAACCCCGTCAAGAATCCCTTCGTCATCCCCGGATTGAAGAAGATGCAGATCGATGCACAGCTCAACCCGGTGTATACGTTCGATTCTTTCATCGAGGGTGATTGCAACCGGGTGGCTCGCCGGGCTGGGAAAACGGTGGCTGAAAAGCCGGGCGCCAATTCTTTCAATCCATTGGTTATATATGGAGGGGTAGGGTTAGGCAAGACGCATCTGGCGCAGGCCATCGGCAATGAGGTAAAGCGTCTCCATCAGAATAAGGTGGTATTGTATGTGAGTTCGGAGAAATTCATCAACCAGTTCATGGATCATAGCCGCAACAATGCGATCAATGATTTTATCCATTTCTATCAGCTGGTGGATGTACTTATAATAGATGATGTGCAGTTCTTCAGCCGTGCGGAGAAATCGCAGGACGCCTTTTTCGCTATATTCAATCATCTGCATCAGTCCGGCAAGCAATTGATCCTGTCTTCGGACAAGCCGCCGAAGGATCTGGACGGGCTGCAGGAGCGGTTGTTGAGCAGATTCCGCTGGGGTTTGAGCGCTGATCTACAGATGCCTGATTATGAGACTCGTATAGATATCCTTGAAAGGAAGATGAAAAATGATGGGTTGGAGATGCCGAAGGAGGTGGTAAAATACCTGGCTTATAATATCAGCAGCAATGTCAGGGAGTTAGAGGGTGCTTTGATCTCACTTTTGGCACAATCTTCGCTCAATAAGAGGGAAATTGATCTTGAATTGGCGAAAAAAGTGCTCCGTAATTTCGTGAAAACTAGCAGTAAGGAAATCACTATCGAAACAATACAGCGTATGGTATGCGAGTATTTCGATGTGTCCTACGATAAATTACTGCAAAAGACCCGTAAGCGCGAGATCGTGCAAGCGAGGCAGATCACTATGTACCTGGCCAAGGCGTTTACCAAGAATTCTCTGAAGACGATTGGGGAGCATTTTGGTGGAAGGGATCATACGACGGTGATACATTCCTGCCAGACGGTGAAGGACCTGATGGATACGGATAGTTTGTTCCGGGAGAATGTGATGGAGCTGCAGCAGAAGGTACAGTTGGCTGCGATGTAGGAAACGAAGGTTCTTGACAACTAACATATAGGAAACCCGTTCTGAGCATTCAGGGCGGGTTTTTAGTTTTGGGGTGTGAGGGCTGTTGGTAAACGAGACGGAGAGCGGGAGACTTGTGCGGTCCGGCCAAGCCTGACTCTCGGATGGGAGATGTGCGGGGGCCGAGGTGTGGAGAGACCTGTACGGTCCGGGCCATGGATGGGAAGATGTTGGCGAGGAGCTTGCGTGGTCCGGCCAGGCCTATGGAAGGTCCTGATAGTCAGGTGGAAGTCCTGGCCGGGTGGGGCTATAAAAAAGTGGGGGTCATTTTGGGTGCATAGCGAATTAATCTTTATTTTTGCCTCCCCTTCGAAAGAGGGTTTAATCCGGAGAGGTGCCTGAGTGGCCGAAAGGGCCGGTTTGCTAAACCGTTATACGAGCTTAAACTTGTATCGAGGGTTCGAATCCCTCCCTCTCCGCAGAAATTCACAAAAACCGCCCTCAAGTTATTATATTTGAGGGCTTTCTTTTTCCCAAACTTTTCCAATCGGTTTTTTCGCCCTTCTGTAATAAGATAATTTCCAACCAACAAGGGTTTGAATTCCCTCGTCGATCCATTACTTTTTTAAAAACAAGCCAATGTCTACCAAAAAGAACACTGAACTGATTAATCCGAAACGTGAGCCAATTACGCCAGAAAAGCTAAGGAAACTCTCAGGTCTGAATTTATCAGATGAGGAGGCGGAAGAAGTTATTGGGTCTTTAACCCGATTTGCATGGATTGTCATCGATTTTACAATACAGCAAGAGCAGGCTGCCAAATTATGTATTCTTCTTCACACTAGGCCAAAACTCATGCTCCTGATCAAGAAATACCACGAAAAAAATGTCATCTTTTAAATAACCTGCCCCGATCAGATGGAAGGTGAAGCTTAATTCACAAATTTGAATTGCACCAATGAATTGCCCTAAGCTTTAAAGGACAATCGGAAACGAGACTTTTTAAAGCTCGATGAGATACCTCGGATTAAAGATGCTGTTGGTTAGCTGAATGTCTTTAATCTCTGGCACCTTAAACGCTTTGATCTGATTGCTATGAGAATTACCTCTTAATTGTTCGAAGGCATATAGGAGCAAGTTGCCAGTTGAAGGCCTTCGTAATGAATAAGGCTCAACGATTCGTAGAACACCATGATATTCCAATTGAATACAAAGCCTATTGCGAGCGGCGTACCGAACCTGGTAAAGGTGGCCGGCAGAATGAGCGGCAACGGACTGCATAGATGCCCGTCGTCCGGTTCCCAGGCTGCGGGAGGGCTCGTCACCTATAAGAGGAAAATATTCGCGAGGTAAAACATTTTCGTATGGAGCGTTGCTTATGGCCTGCAGGGACTCTGCTGTATATCTATTTTCTATCCACCAAGCTAATTCAATTGGCAGTACATTATAAAAACTTTCAACCGCGATGAGCTGAGGTAGTTGATGGCTTAGTTGATCTTCCCAGTTCGCTTTTAAGATAGCCAGATCTATACTTTCCATGAGCAATTGCACCGTTGGCTCGGGAAGTGATTTAAATGCAAACTTCTTCTTAAGGCAGGCGAGCGCTCGATCAGACTGAATATGTTCACGAAAATTCCGGGTTATTTGTATGACGTCGTAGAGGTCTCGTGCTCTACCAGCCCTTTCTAGCATAGCTCTTGTTTTTTCTGCTAAAATTTCATGAATAGAATAGCAATGTATAAGAGCAGGGGGATTCGGAGCATCGGTATATGGATGAAAAATTGCTCGAGAATCCGGTTCTTCGGCGAGGACTTCGTCGCTAGTAATATCGAATTTGATACGAGGATTTCCGCCGGAACGATTATAGTTCAAAGGACCAATATAACTGATCTTTGCCTCAAATGTTCTTGATTCTCTTTTGTTGACACTTTCCTTTACCCCCTCCAATTTAAGCCGAATGCCGGTTTCCTCATAGATGCTGGCTGCTATTTCTGTAAGTGCGGATTCGATGCCTTCTTTATCATAGAGCGCATTTTTCGAAACAGTGAAATCAAGATCTTCTGAAAAACGGTAAGTATCAAAATAGCATTTTTTCAGGCAGGTACCTCCTTTGAATACCCAGCCGGCAAATCGTGTATTTTTTGAAAGGCCATATAATACCCAGCTTAGTACGTAATCCTTTTCGACTGTGTCGGGGCGTAGGCCTATGGCGGCTGCAGTAGATAATATTTCCTGTTTAGGTATCATGCTAAGTCAGCTACTGGTATATTGATCCGGATCCCCCATCGTTTATTGATTTGACCTGTTTTTGGGCCTTGCGGGTCAAGCAGGATAATGCCCTGTTTGCATTTTAGTTGAATCTCATCTAAAATAGCTGCCGGCATATTAAGAATTTTTTCTCCCACCATTCCCAATCTCTTAAAGACAGCGCCGCTCTCTAGTTGAATGGCATATTGCCATAGCTTTTCTGGATCAAACTCCTTTTTTTTCGTATAAGCCTTAGCTATATCGATAAGCGCCCTACCGCCACCTCCTATCGAAGGATTATGAAAAATATCAATTAAAGTTCTGTGTAGATCAGAGATTTGGATGGGCTGATTATTCGACCATATTTTTTGGATACCGAAGATATGATTTTCGGAAATGAAATGTGTTTCAAATAAAAGACCTGCGATATTGTGTCTGATGGTTCTTTGCTTTTTCCCTGTAAATACGATCGTGCTGTTATAGATTTGTTCCGTAAGGTCCCAATGCTCTGCAGCTGACCAGCCACCAATATAGCAGGGAGCAAATATTTTCGAAGCAATATACCAAGCATCCTCAGGGATAGGATTTGAGGAATCCGATCCCAGTGGGACAATACGATAGATTCCTGACCTTAGCCGCTGCAGCCATCCCTTTTTTGCAAGCCTTGAAAGAATAAGATGGGGGTTACTAGATGAAGGCTTCAATAAATTAAGTAAGTCTTCCGTGCGCAATATCTGTCTGTCTTGACTTACAAATGTATCTATGATAAGCCTTTCCTGATGGCTAAGACCGGTTTTATTAATAGATTTAAAGCTCATTTTCTATCTATAATTGATATTTATTGCATTTTAAATGTAGTAAAATAATATTGAAAGTGCAAAAAATATCTAAAATTGATATATTTTGCACATAATATATTGTAAGTCAGGCTAAATTTTCATTACTGTCAATGCCTGGAAATCCTCTGTTACCGGGATAAGACTCGTGAAAAACTGAACTTGAGCATAAAATCGCTTATTTCTCTTAAATCCCTCCCAAAAGGTTCGAAACCTGTCCCCTTCTCTCCGCTGTTACTGATCTGGCCTCCCCTTTTGTGGATCGCCGGAAGCTTTAGCGTAGGCGGGTTTTTCTTTTTGTAAGCTTTCTTCCCCCCTGCGGGCTACGGCGGGGCAGTCCGCTGAATTACTTCTGTTTTCAAAGGCCTGCCTTATACGGGCTGTACACAAGATTTAAAAGCTCGATTCCAATGGTCACCTCATTTTAGATGGCAATTTGATAACATCTCCGGCCACCATGAAATACCCTTTCCCAAGATGATGGATAGTCTTGGGATATTTTACTCCGGGGGTTATCCAGGCCTTCACGACTTCCAGTACAAAGAAATTGTATTTATCGACCAGAGAGATGTCAATAACCTTACATTCAAGATTTGCATAGCAATCCGGAAGCAGCGGTGCTTTAACCAGGGACGCCCGCGCTGTCCCGATGGAAAAAGTTTTGAATTTATCCATATCCCGGCCTGATGTGTTCCCCACCTTTACGACCTTTTCCGAAAGCTCCGCAGTAGGAATGGCAATGACACATTCCCTTGTTTCGTTCAGGATATGAAAAGTATAATCTCCGCTGCTGACGACACAACCTACAAGAGGCGGTTCGAATTCCAGCATGGTATGCCACGACATGGTCATTATATTCCTACAGTCCTTTCCCTCCGTCGTTAGTAATACGACAGGGCCGGTTTCCAACAAACCATAAACCCTGGATAATGCAAATGATCTCATTGTGCAAAGCTATTCCATAAACCATTCTGCCCTATTGATGATGATCAGAGCCTCTATTGAGGATCGTCATTACGCTTCAGTCAAACTGTCCCATATACAACTGGTAATATCTTCCCCTTTGCTTCAACAACGCGTGGTGACTTCCACGCTCTACGATCTCTCCCTGCTCCAGGACAATGATCTCATCGGCATTCTGTATGGTGGACAAACGGTGAGCAATAACGAAACTGGTGCGGCCTTTCATCAGTCTGTCCATACCCTGCTGGATGAGCTGCTCGGTACGTGTGTCGACGGAGCTGGTAGCTTCATCCAGTATAAGGATATATGGATTGGCGACAGCAGCACGGGCAATATTGAGTAATTGTCGCTGTCCCTGGCTGAGATTATCGGCATCGTTCTCCAGCAAGGTCCCGTATCCCTGCGGCAGGCGGACAATAAAGTCATCCGCCCCCGCCAGCTTTGCTGCTGCCATTATCTCTTCATCGGTGGCGTCCAGCCTGCCGTAACGGATGTTTTCCATCACGGTGCCGGTGAACAAATGGGTATCCTGCAGTACTATGGCCATGAGGCGCCGAAGGCTGTCGCGACGGATATTCCTTATATCCTGCCCATCGATGGTGATGGACCCGGCCTCGATATCATAAAATCTCGGCAACAGGTTCATAATCGTCGTTTTACCCGCGCCTGTCGAGCCTACAAATGCGATCTTTTGCCCAGCCTTTGCCTCCAGCGATATATTTTTCAACACCAGCTTGCTGCTGTCATATCCGAAGCTGACATGATCGAATACCACATTGCCATCCGATCTTCCGGCAACGCGGGCATCGGGAGCATCCGCAGCCTCGGGAAGCTCATCGAGGATACTGAAGACCCTCTCCGCGCCGGCCAGCGCGGCCTGCAGGGTGTTGTACTCGCTGGATATCTCATTGACAGGCCTCCCGAATTGCCGCGAATATTGCAGGAATGCGGCCAATCCGCCCAGGTCGAACCCTTTTGCCACGGCTAGTACACCGCCCACTGCAGCTGTCACTGCAAAGTTGATAGTATTCAGGTTCTGTATGACAGGCATCATGACGCCTGAATATAGTTGCGCCTTCGTACCTGCATCCCTAAGATCGTCGTTTATTTTTCCAAATTCCTGTAAAGCGATCTCTTCGTGCGAGAATAGCTGCATTACTTTTTGTCCGGTTATCATCTCCTCGGCATAACCGTTCATCGCTCCTAAGGCAGCTTGCTGCGACCGAAAGAATACTTTGCTTTTTTTGATGATCTGCCGGGCCACCAGCAGCATGGTCGGAACAATCACCAAAGTCACAAGGGTAAGCAATGGACTGATATACAGCATCATTGTAAATATCCCTATCAGAGTCAGAGAACTGGTAAGCAGCTGGGTGATGCTGGTGTTGAGCGCATCGCTGACATTGTCCATATCATTGGTGAAACGGCTCATCAATTCCCCATGATTGTGCGTATCGAAAAAACTCAGCGGCAGCGATTGCAGCCTGCTGAATACCTCTTCCCGGATCCCGCTGACCGCCCGCTGGGCAATGAGGATCATCAACCGGCTTTCCCAAATAGCCGACAGGGAGCCTGCCAGGTAGATGGCCAACAAAAGCAGTGACATCCTAATCAGCCCGGGGATATCTTTCGGTATGATATAATCATTGATGATGGGACGCAACAGGTATGAACCAGCCAATGTAGCCGCGGTATTGATAAGCAGCAGCATAAGTACCAGCGCGGACAACGATCTTTGCCGGCTGATATAATGCCAGAGCCTTCCGATGACCTTCCTGGTATTCCGGGGTCTTTCGGAAGAAAGGTTGCTCCGTCTGCCGGGCATACCGCCAGGCGCAGTTTTCGTATATGATCCGGCATTATTGTTCATGGCGCCTGTGTTAATTGCTGTGAACGAACTATTTCACGATAGATGGCATTGGTCTTCATCAGGGTCCCATGGTCACCTATGCCGGCGATCCCGCCGTTGTCCAGGACAATGATCTTGCCCGCCGACTGCACGGAGCTGATCCTGTGGGCAATAATAAAAATAGTTGCCCGGTGCAGTCCCTCCTTGAGAGCTGCCCGTATCCTGGCATCCGTAGCGGTATCCACAGCACTCAGGCTGTCGTCCAATATCAGGATGCGAGGCTTCCGGATAATAGCTCTCGCAATGCATATCCGCTGTTTTTGTCCTCCGCTGAGATTTACGCCACCCTGCCCCAGCACGGTGTCATACTGCAACGGAAAGGACATAATAAAATCATGCGCCTGGGCTATCTTCGCCGCGACGACCATTTCCGCTTCCGAGGCAACGCTCCTGCCCCACAGCAAATTTTGCCTGATGGTACCGGAGAACAGCTGGCTTTGCTGCGGAGCCATGCCAATGCCCGCGCGCAGCCCCTTCAACGTATAGTCACGTACGTCATAGCCGTCGACGAGCACCTGTCCCTGCGTCACGTCGTACAACCTCGGCATCAATTGAACCAGGGTGCTTTTAGCCGAACCCGTTGCCCCGATGATCGCAACCGTCTCCCCGGCATCCGCAGTGAAGCTGATATGCTTCAGCACGTAATCTGTTGCCCGGGGATGATATTTGAAGAACACGTCCCTGAATTCCACCTTACCCTCCCTGATCTCAAGGCCCTTCTGTCCCGCGCCGGCAGCATCTACTATGCCAGGCGAAGTATCCAGTACCTCCAGGATCCGCCTGGAAGAGGCTCCGGCCCTGGAGAAATTCATGACTGTAATGGAAAGCATCATCAGCGACATCAATACCTGGGTAATATAAGTGATGAATGACATGAACTCACCTACCTGAAACGCTCCAGCCGCGATCTTGTTCCCTCCATACCATACGATGGCAACGATGGACAGGTTCATGACCATCTGCATAACGGGCATGATAAGAACCACGAGGCCGGATGCTTTAACGGCCATATCCATAAGGTCCTGGTTGGACCTTTTGAATTTTTTTATTTCAAACCCTTCCCGCACAAAAGATTTTACGACACGTACACCGACGAGATCCTCCTCTACCACGGTATTGAGCCCGTCCAGCCTGACCTGCATTTTTTCAAAAAAGGGTATCCCTTTGCGTAAAAGATAATAGATGCAAGCGGATAGCACCGGAATGCCAATGCCGATGATCGAAGCAAGCTCTGCATTTATCCGGATGGCGATAACCACGGCAAACAACAGCATCAGCGGAGCCCTTATGAGCTGCCGTAACAACATCATGATCACCTGCTGCAGGATATTTACATCATTGGTTATCCTCGTGGTCAACGACGCCGACCTGAACCTGTCCAGGTTGGACAATGAGAACTGCTGTATCTTTCTGAAAAGGCTTTCCCGCAGATCCGCGGTAAACCCTACGGCTGCCTGGGAAGAATAATAGATATTACCGACATTCGCGGCAATAGCCAACAGCGAAAGGAATACCATGAACAATCCAATAGTTATAATATAGTGCAAATCCGTTTGCCGTACCCCTCTATCTACGATCTTCGACATAAGCTCCGGTTGTACGATCTCGCAGCCCACGTCCAGCATCACTAACAATGGAGCCAGTATCAAGGCGCGCCGGAATTTCCTGATAATATTTATATAATGCTTCATCACTCATTCGATGGCCGGAAAACCATTAAACTCCAGATAACTGGTTATCACGTCTTCCTTGTGAACAGTACTGGAAAACTATTGATTTTTGCTAAATCATTATAAAAAAGGTTCGAAACTTAATTTTTCAACCTATAAGGAGTTTTTGCTAAATTAGGCTCAAATGAGACTCAAGGCTATTTTCTTTACGTTCGTAATCCCAATTCTATTGACATCTTGCAGTCAATATCAGTATAAACCGTCGTTTGACTGCTCGGGGCTTCTGGTTGGGAAAGGAATTCCTATCGTCGATACCTTGAGCGGGCCTGCATCTTATCATGATTATGTATGCTTCTTCGCTAAACACCTGAATATTCCAAATATTGTCGCTGGTGAGAAGGATTCCACGCTCCGCATATGGTTTTGGCAAGGCGATACGGTCTTTGTCCTAAATATTGAAAAACGAGGAACGGCAGGGTTTGGTCATCTCTTGAGTTTCAGTAAAAGCAGTCCGCCGCCAAAGTTCGCAGTGACGATAACTCGTTGTTCGGCTACAGGAACTCCGTGTCATGGATGGGAAAGATTATTTGATACGCTAAGGTTTGACAATATTGCCTTGATGCCGGACGGGAAGCCCAATGACCAACTTTATTTTGATTTGACAGGCGGCGGAAGGATCTATATCGAGTATCAACAAGGGCGCCAATATAGATTTTGCAGCTATCTGGAGCCCGGATACTATCAATTTGTCGATTCAAATGCCGCAAAATTGCACCATTTCCTGACTTACCTGCAAAATGAATTTTCACTCAGGGTGTATCAGGACCTGACCCGTCTTGCGCAGGTTCCGATCCGGACAGATAGATCAATTTCTCAGGCGGAATACCGGTATATGCTCAACAATAGATTTATTGACTCAGGCGAAAAAGTTGTTCAGCTCTATGGTGATTTCAGAAGTTATACTGCTATTCTTACCGACAGGCGCATTGGAGATTATTTTCCCCGATCGATAAATTTGGGTGATAGTGTTTACGAATTTGCATTGATCCCTTCCGTCAGACAAGTTAATCTCAACTTCTCTACGCGGGGTCCCGATACTGTTAGAGTTACGCGCCTGGACGGTTCTAATTTCGATTTAAGATTGGGTGGCGACCGGCAGCAGCTAATGAATTTCTTCGATTCTGCCGATCTGGTTTTGCGCCGGGCCCGACAGCTGCGGAAACACCTAATGTATTGATTATGCTCCACAACCTGAAGGATTGGAGTCATTGATTTTCAATAACCCCCTTAGTAATCTCTGTTCCTCCAAACTCCAAGTAAGACTGTGATCAGGAAAATTATAAGTATAACCCCAATAACAAAACCTGACCAATATCCCCAACCAGTATTATAATCCATGTAGACGGTGTAGTGTGATCTGAAAATATACTTACCGATCAATACAAAGGGGCTTACAAACCCATTGCCAAATCCCTCTATGAAGCCGGCAGGCCTGATCGTTAGTTTTTCAGTAGCGCAGCCAGTCAGAAGAAGACCTGGAAGAGTAAATAAGATACCATTGAGAACCATCTTATTCATTTCTGAAAATATTCTTTGCATTGGTTTCGAAGTCTTTTATTTCTGCCGGTAAAGAGAATTGAGCTGTATAGGACATTTGTTCCATCTCTTTTATAAAAGAGTCTAATTGTTCTCTGGCTGCGGCATTGGCAATAATCTTTAGCCAATCCTTACCATTTATGACCAGTTTCTTTGCCTTTTTTAAATTATTAGCAGCCTTATTATATTGGTCATTCCATTGCTGCCTTTTAATTTGGGTTCTCTCGAAGTCCATTCTTCTTAAAGCAGTGTCATTAATAGATCTGTTATTGCTATCCAGCATGTCAAAGTACTGCTGGGAAGTCATTTTTATTTTTTGCAATTGCTCTGATAAAGAAGCATATTGATTTTCGATTTTATCCCATTGGAAATCCCAAAACTTTGCTATGTCAGATAACGTATTTTCTTTTGCCTGAAGACTTTTTTGAGTAGTACTTATCACTTCATTCGCATGAGACGTGAATTCATTATGCAGCTTCATGAACGAATCGACAAGATCGAGTACAGATTTCGATAGGTTAAGTAAGGTGGATACCTGGCTTAGCTGGCAGCTACTTAATATAAGGCATGAGAATATAGAAAAAGACAATAAACGCTTCATCATATTGATATTTTTGTATATAAGATAATGGTTTATATAAAAACCTCCTTTAAAAATAGCTAATTCCCTTAAAAATACCACTAAGACGCTGCAGTCTCAAAATCGACAGCTACACATTGGGTGGCGGCTATTATTGCCATCTTCCTATCTCTGGCTTTGCACAAAGATTATTTTGATCTCGAAAGAGGTGCGGATTTACAGTGCGCATTTTTGCTTGTCGGGTTGCCTGATCTTCCATTTTGTTTTGATGTTTTTGCGTTTGATTGACAACACAAAGATGCGACGGGAAGAGGGGGTGGGACGTGGGCATATTTCCCGACTATTTGTGATTATTTGCCTAAATTGTATAGTGAGAAGACGTTCGTATGAGAAAATCACCCATGCTGCTCCCCGCCTGCCTATTCTTATTACTGCTATCATGCGGGGAAAGGAGCTCCACCCCCTCCGAAGAGAGCATAAACGATATGCATCTCAAAGAGGGAAACCTGATCACCTGCGGTCCTCCCAATAAGGAATTCGGGTCCGTCGCATTCGAAACTTCCTGTACGGCAAATGCCGGGGATTTCAACCTGGCCATGGAGCTGTTGCATTCATTCGAGTACGACGAAGCTGAAAAGGTATTTGCCAGGATCATCGGGAAGAATCCGGCATGCGCCATGGCGTATTGGGGTGTCGCTATGAGCAATTTTCATCCCTTGTGGACCCCTCCGACGGAGCCTGAGCTGAAGAAAGGAGAGAAGGCGCTGGCCATCGCAAAGACCATTACTCAAAAATCAAAAAGAGAGCAGGGCTATATCGATGCTATTTCATCGTATTATGGTGGCTGGGAGAAAGCGGATCATCATACACGATGCCTGCGATTTGAGAAGTCGATGGAAGCGCTGCATGCCGCCTATCCCGATGATAAAGAAGCGACGATATTTTATACGTTGTCATTGACAGCGGCGGCGGACCCTGCCGACAAGACGCTCAGCAAGCAAAAGAAGGCGGGCGCCCTCCTGGCCGATCTTTACCGGCAGGAACCCAATCATCCGGGGATCATTCATTATATCATTCACACGTATGACTATCCCGAGCTGGCGGCATTGGCCCTGCCGGCGGCGAGAAAATATGCCGCTGTCGCTCCCTCTTCTGCTCACGCATTGCATATGCCTTCACATATTTTCACCCGGCTGGGTCTTTGGGATGAATGTATCCACTCCAATCTCGTCTCCGTCGGCTCTGCCAAATGCTATGCCGAGTCGGCCGGTGTCAAAGGTCATTGGGACGAAGAGCTCCATGGCATGGACTATCTTGTATACGCCTATCTGCAAAGAGGAGAAGATCGCCTGGCGAAGGAACAATGGGATTCCCTTAAGGCGATGAATGCCGTAGATCCCGCCAATTTCAAGGTCGCCTATGCCTTTGCCGCCATCCCCTCCCGCTATTTGCTGGAAAACAGGAATTGGAAGGAAGCCGCCAGTCTGCAGGTACAGCCGGTGAGTTTCTCCTGGAAGAATTATCCATGGCAGGAAGCTATCATTCATTTCACCCGACTGATGGGGCTTGTCCATATGGATCTTGTCGACAGCGCCCATACCGAGCTGGGGACGCTTTATAGGATTTATGAGGGTCTTATGAAAGAAAAAGACAGCTACAAAGCAGGCCAGGTGCTGATACAGATCAGGACATCCGAAGCATGGATGGCGCTGAAAAAGGGAAAAACCAGCGAAGCGCTGGCTTCGATGAACCTTGCCGCCGACCTGGAGGATAAAACCGAAAAACATCCGGTGACACCTTGTGAAGTCATTCCCGCACGGGAGCTATTGGGGGATATGCTGCTGCAAATAAACAAACCCGACAAGGCCCTGGAAGCATACGAAGCAGATCTGCAAAAGCATCCCAATCGATGGAACGGGCTGTACGGCGCGGGTCTGGCAGCGCAACGATCGGGTATGAAGGAGAAGGCCCGCGAGTATTTCCGGCAGTTATCGGGCATTACGGATCCCGCGGATTGCCGGAGACCTGAGTTCAGCGTCGTCAGGATGCTTTCGACAGACCAATAACCGGCCATTGCAGTTTTGCCGGCAGAGGAATATACAATGTCCTTAGACAATGATCGCGGGCTTGAAAATTATACGTGATCTGACGGAATTGGAGATGAGGCAGGCGCCTTCAGATTTTTCCAGCACTTTGCGGGCTTTTTCCCTTTGCGCCTCTGTCTTTATTTCCAGTCTGGGGGACAGCTCAATTTCACTGATAAGGAGCTTGCCATCGACCTTTTCCAATTTGCCCAACGCCTTGCTTTCAAAGTGGACAAATTCCAGCCCCGAATTCTCGGCAATGGCCAGGAAGGTAGTCATGAGGCAGCTGTTCACGGCGGCTACGAGCAGGTGTTCGGGAGACCATATGCCGGGTACTCCTTTTGGGAATTCCGGCGGTGTGGCTACTTCGATAGAATCATTCAATCCCGGGGAGCTGATCAGGCCTTTCCGGCCTTCCTCCCATTCCAGGGCTACTTCATAATATTGCTGGTTGTCCATCTTGCTATGATTTTCATAACAAAGATGGCTGCAATCACGCGCCCGGAACGTGACATTAGTCACGGTATTGAATGAGCCCGATCAGGTTATACGGCGCCTTTATATTCAAGGTTGAGGATTTCCACAAAATTTTTATCCAAACGAATCTGCCCTTTGTCGGCCAGCTTTTTGAGCAGGCGGGAGATGACCTCGCGGGAAGAGTTCAGGTCGGTGGCGATCTCGGTGACGGAAACAGGGAGCCGCCGGGTGTTCAAGGTCTCCTGTTGTTTTTGCAGGTAGAAGAGCAGTCTTTCATCCATATGCCGGAAGGCGATATGATCGACGGTGATCAGCAATTCCTCGAATCGCGAGCGATAGGATTCCAGTACGAAATGGTACCAGCTTTTATATTCCGTCATCCATCTGTCCATATATTCCAGCGGAATGCTGATGCTTTCGGTGTCGGTCATGGCTCGGGCCATTATTTCGCTGGTCTCCTGCCGGGTGGCGCATATCATGGACAGGGCGCAGGCCTGGCCAGGCTGCAGGTAGTACATGAAGAATTCATCTCCTTCTTCATCCTCGCGGTAGATCTTGACCGTTCCTTTGATTATAAGGAGGGTGGACCGGATATTCTGGCCTGTCTTCATCAGCAATTGTCCGGCAGGGGTTTCGCGGATAACGGCCTTTTCGGCCATTTTTCTGATAAGGTCCTGCTCGAAGAATGGGAATAGTCCGTGCAATAGCTGTTCGTCGATCATGTTAGCGCGCTTAAGTAGAACAAATGTAACAACTGTTGCTATTCAAAAATGCTCTGCCGTAGCAGTTGTCGCCCTGAACATACCTCCGAACCGGCTGAAAGCGCCCCCGGCAGTCATTGGAACGTACCATTCGGGGGTCATTATACGTGACCAAAGTCACGGTTGGCGTCAACCTTCGAAAATAGCTTTGCTGAAAATTGGAAATAATGGGATCGAAATATCGCCATCGTATGAAATGTAGGTTATATCCGACACTAGTCCTGGCATTGGGTATTTTCCGCGTGGCCGCGCAGGATATGCCGGCGAGGCTGACGGTGGATGAGGCCGTTGCAGCTGCATTGTCGAACAACCGCAACCTGAAGATCGCCGTGCTGGATGAAAAGACGGCGGATGCGCGGTATAAGGAGACGGAAGCGATATATCTGCCACAGGCGGGTGTGTCGTATTCGGTGATATCTACAAACAATCCGCTGAATGCATTTGGTTTCAAGCTGGAACAAAAGTCCATCAGTGCGGCGGATTTCGACCCTGCGCGGCTGAACCATCCGGACGGAACGCCCGATTTTATGACATCATTAGAGGTACAGCAGCCGCTGATCAATATGGACATGGTCTATCAGCGCAAGGGGGCGTATCTGCAAAAAGAAATCTACCGGCTAAAGGGACAGCGGGTGAAGGAAGAAGTGGAGTTCGAGGTACGTAAAGCCTATATGCAGCTGCAGCTGGCCTACAGGGTGCAGCAGGTCGTGGAGGATGCGCTGGGGACCGCGAATGCTCTTTATCGCTGGACCAATGATCGCGTGGATCAGGGGATGCTCAGCAAGGCGGATGCATTGAATATACAGGTGAAGGTGAAGACTATGGAGAGCCGGCTGGCGGAGGCTAAGTCCCGGGTGATGGATGCATCGGATGTGCTGGGGTTGCTGATGGGGCGGACGCCGGGTCCTGCCTATGCCGTCGATAGCGCCGGAGATAGGGATGTGTTAGCGGCGACTGCGGACAGCATGCTGCCGGAGGACCGTGCGGACCTCTCCGCATTCCGAAAATCCATCCAGGCGACTGATCTTATGATCCGCAGCTCTAAAATGAGCGCGCTGCCGCGGCTGAATGCTTTTGGATCGTATCAGCTGAATGACAGCAGGATGTTTGGTTTCGGCGCGGGGGGATACCTGGCGGGCGTCCGGCTGTCCTGGGACATATTCAAAGGCAACAGCATACGCAACAGGAGTGCGACGATGACGCTGGAGAAGAATAAACTGTCGGAGCAATATACGATGTATAAAGAGCAAAGCCAGGTGGAGTTGAACGCAACGTTCCGAAAGCTAAGCGATACCGAATTCCGGATCATTCAGCAGCAGGCAGCCGTCGCGAGCGCCGGAGAGTCGTACCGCATCTTGCGGGACCGCTATGAGCAGGGGTTGTCGGGAAGCACGGATGTGCTGCTGGCGCAGACACAGGTATCACAGCAGCGGCTGGCGCTGGCCCAGGCGATCTTCGACAGAGATGTAACGAAGGCCTATATCGAACTATTAACTTCTTCATCAGGAAAATAAAATCGGTAAAATGAAATATTGGAATATTCTCTTTTCGGGCTTGTTTATAGCAGGCATTCTTATCCTGCCGGGTTGTTCGGGCGCTGCCTCATACGGCGGGGACGATAAAAAGGATTCGGCTGTGGTAGTGGTTACGGCCAGGCCATCGCGGGTCAATTCGGATGGGGTCCTTGCGAGCGGGCAGGTGGAGGCCGTCCATTCCGCATGGATCAGCACCCGTCTGATGGGTACGATCACGAAGATCTATGTAAAGGTGGGCGACAAGGTAAGACAGGGGCAGCTGCTGGTAACCATCGGCAGTGAAGAGATCGACGCCAAAAGAGCGCAGGTGGATGCGCAGATAGCCGGCGCGCAGGCAGACCTGGACAATGCACGTAAGGATTACGACCGCTATAACGCGCTATACAACAAACAAAGTGCAACGGCGAGCGAGCTGGACAATGTCACGCTTCGTCTGCAGGCGGCCAAATCGAGGTTGGAGGGCATACGGCAAATGCGCCGGGAGGTAGATGCTTCCGCCGCTTATGCAAGGCTGACCGCACCCTTCGCGGGTGTCGTCACACAAAAGCTGGTAGACGAAGGGAGCCTCGCTGCTCCGGGAGCGCCGATACTGACCGTGGAACAAAGCGGCCAGCTACGGGTGAATGCAACGGTGGCGGAGTCGGATATCAACAGGATCAGGACGGGCGACAAGGCAGAGCTGAAGATAAAGTCCGGCGGTCTACGGACCACTGGCGCGGTGACAGAGATCAGCGTCAGCTCCGTTGCTACGGGCGGACAATTCCAGGTAAAGATCAGTGTGCCGCAGGACGTGCAAAAAAGCCTGTATGCGGGTATGTATGTCAATGTGTTCATCCCGGAGAAACCCCAGGCGGCTGAGGCGGGCGTTGTCAGCGAGGCTGTCCTTGTACCGGCATCCGCGCTGGTGGAAAAGGATCAGCTAACGGGCATTTACACCGTCAGCAATATGCATACGGCCCTGCTGCGGTGGATCAGGACAGGTAAGAAAGCAGGTGATCAGGTGGAGGTCCTTTCGGGGCTCCATGCGGATGAGTTTTTTATCGTCAGCGTCTCGGGTAAATTATACGATGGCATCCCTGTAATAGAAAAATAGCCACTCATTTCAAAAATAAAAGACATGCAAGAAGGCATAGCCGGAAAAATTGCGAAGGCGTTCATTCAATCGAAGCTGACGATCCTGCTTATGATCGCCTTTCTACTGATCGGAGGGTACAGCACACTGTTGATACCCCGGGAGGAAGAGCCACAGATACAGGTGCCGATAGCCGATGTATACGTAGGGTACTCCGGAGCGGCTCCGGACGAGGTGGAAAGCCGGGTGAGCGAACCCCTTGAAAAAATGATATCCAATATCAAAGGCGTGGAATATGTCTACTCTATGTCCATGAAAGGACAGTCGATGCTCATCGTTCAGTTCTATGTCGGCGAAGATGTAGAACGGAGCATGGTGAAGTTGTACGACGAGCTGATGAAGAATATGGATAAGATGCCGCCGGGTGTGACCATGCCGATGGTGAAGACAAGGAGTATCGACGATGTCCCTGCATTGAGCCTTACTTTATGGAGCGACAAGGAGAACGATTACAGTCTCCGGCAGCTGTCCGAAGTGGTGACCAACGAGATCAAGAAGGTACCCGATGTGGCGGATGTCAATATCATCGGCGGCCGCGGCCGGCAGGTGCGGGTGCTGCTGGACAAGGACAAGCTGGCTGAATATCACCTGGATTTTGCGGGCATCGCCCGGCAGATACCCGGCGGCAATGCAGAGGCGGAAGCGGGCTCGCTGCTAAAGAAGGATACGGCCTTTATGGTGGAGGCGGGTGATTTCCTGAAAGATGCGGGAGAGGTTGCCAACCTGGTCATGGGCGTGAACAGGCAGCAGCCTGTCTATCTCCGGCAGGTGGCCCGAGTCCTGGACGGACCGGCCGTACCGACGCAATACGTATTCTTCGGCGATGGCAAGTCCGATACGCTGCGCAATACGTTTCACTCGTTGTATCCGGCGGTGACGCTGGCGATCGCTAAACGCAAAGGCGCGGATGCCATGCGGCTGTCGGAAGCGATAATAAAAAAGACGGACTATCTGAAAAAGGGATTAATTCCTTCCGATGTTCAGCTGACAGTGACGCGTAACTATGGAGAGACGGCTTCCGAGAAAGTGTCGGAGCTTTTGTTCCATCTATTTATCGCCATCGTGGCTGTTACGGCCTTTGTCATGCTGGCCATGGGATGGCGGGGCGGGCTGGTTGTGTTTCTCTCCGTGCCTGTGACATTTGCGCTGACCCTGTTCAGCTACTACCTGTTGCACTATACGCTCAACAGGATCACCCTTTTTGCCCTGGTGTTTATTACCGGGATAGTGGTGGATGACTCTATCATCATCGCGGAGAACATGCACAGGCATTTCAAGCTGAAACGGCTGCCTCCGCTGCAGGCGGCGATCTATGCGATCAATGAGGTCGGCAATCCTACGATACTTGCCACGTTCACGGTCATTGCGGCGGTGCTGCCCATGGCGTTCGTCTCTGGCCTTATGGGACCCTATATGAGCCCAATGCCCATCGGTGCGTCGATAGCCATGCTGCTGTCGCTGGTCGTCGCCCTTACGCTGACGCCCTACCTCGGATACCTATTCCTTCGGGAGAAAGAAAAAAGACATGGCGAGGAGAGGAAGGCGGTGGTGCCGGAGGAAACGCGTATTTACAAGATCTACCGTTCTTTCATGCAGCCGTTGCTGGACCGGCGGTGGAAGCGCTATGCCTTTATCGTAGGGACTGCGTTGCTGCTGCTAGGCTCCATGAGCATGTTCTATACCAGGGCGGTGGCCGTGAAGATGCTGCCCTTCGATAACAAGAATGAATTCCAGGTGATGATCGATATGCCGGAAGGGACAACCCTTGAGAAGACAGCAGCTGTCACCCGGGATATTGCCACCTATATTTCCAGTCAGCCCTTGGTAGTGAATTACCAGGGATATGTCGGTACGTCGGGACCTATCAGCTTCAATGGGCTGGTGAGACATTATGATCTCAGAAGGGGCGATAATGTAGCAGACATACAGGTGAACCTGGTGAGTAAAGGGGAAAGGAGCAAGCAAAGTCACCAGATCGCCAGGGAAATGAGGCCGGGTATCCAGGCCATCGCTGCAAAATATAACGCCAATGTGAAAGTCGTGGAGGTTCCACCCGGACCGCCCGTGCTCTCGACGCTGGTGGCCGAGATCTATGGACCGGACTATCAGCAGCAGATCGCCGTCGCCCGTCAGGTAAAAGCGCTGGTCGGCAAGACCGCCGACGTGGTAGATGTGGACTGGATGGTGGAGGACGACCAGCCCGAATATCAATTCTCCGTGGACAGGGAAAAAGCGATGCGTTACGGCGTTGCGCCGGCCCAGGTGGTCGCCGCCATCCGGGGCGCCTTGTCGGGGATGTCAGCCGGCACGTTGCATGTGCCTGCCTCTTTCAACCCGGTGGGTATCGAGCTGCAGCTGGCGGATGCGGACAAGGCCTCGGTGAATGATATAGCGAACCTTACCGTGACGGGTCAGCAGGGCAATCCGGTGCGGATAGGGGATATCGTTACCATCAGCAGGGGCATTGCACCCAAGACCATTTACCGGAAGAACCAGAAGCGGGTGGTGTATGTGCTGGCGGATATGGCGGGGCAGCTGGAAAGCCCTTCCTATGCCATGATGGCCGTTTCGGACAGTCTGAGATCCATCCACCTGCCCGCGGGCTATAGTCTGAAAGAGGAGTATACGCACCAGCCGGAATACGAAGATAATTTCTCTTTGAAATGGGATGGAGAGTGGCAGATAACTTATGAAGTATTCCGGGATCTCGGCATTGCTTTCGTGGTTGTACTCATCATCATCTATATGCTGATCGTGGGCTGGTTCCAGCATTTTATCGTACCGCTGGTGATGCTGGCTGCGATACCGCTGTCGTTGATCGGGATTATCATCGGCCACTGGATACTTGGCGCCTTCTTTACAGCAACGTCCATGATTGGGTTCATCGCCCTGGCGGGCGTGATGGTCCGTAATTCCGTCCTGCTGATCGACTTTATCGATATACGGCTAAAAGAGGGCGTGTCATTGAACCAGTCCATCATCGAAGCCGGAGCTGTACGTACGACACCCATCCTGCTGACGGCAGGCGCGGTGGTGCTGGGGGCGGTGATCATACTCTTCGATCCCATCTTCCAGGGACTGGCCATCGCCCTGATGGGAGGGACTATAACGTCTACCTTCCTCACCTTGCTGGTCGTGCCATTGCTGTATCACAAGATGCTAAAGCGCCAATATGCTAATAAAAAATAAATGCAGGAATATGAAATTATTGATCATAACCAGCCTGAAGGAGTATCTGCCGCAGGCGACCGCGCTGTTGAAGAAGGCAGGGGTAGCGGTATACAGCGTGAACACGACTACAGGTGTGCGAACGAATGACGGCGGTGGTCTTCTTGACGACTGGTTTGGCAGCCATAGCGGAGAGTTCGACTCTATTGTTCTGTTCAGCTTTACGGACGTTGCGTCCGCCGCGGGGGTGGTGGACCTGGTGGATGGGTACAACAGGGAAAATAATACAGGGTTCCCCCTGCGGGCATTTGTGCTCCCCGTGGAAAAAACAAGTCAATAAACCACTAAAAATATGATAGAGAGAATTATCAGGGCCGTGGCAGGCAGCCTCGTGCTGGCAAGCGTTATCCTGGCGATATATGAAAGTGAAAAATGGTTGTGGCTCACGGGGTTCGTGGGGGTTAACCTGCTGCAATCGTCTTTTACCAGATGGTGTCTGCTGGAAAAGATACTTCAACGGGCAGGGGTTGGCGAGAGCTCCTTGAGGCGACGTGCAGCGTAAGCGTGTTTAGGGTTCAGCTCGAGCACTTTTTTGTAGTATTGGATAGCCAGCTCCTTTTCGCCCATGTCGTCATATTCCTCCGCAAGGCCCTCATAGGAGTAGGCGCTGTTGGGGTGTGCTTCCAGGTTGTATTTGAGGACGTCGATGGATTCTTTTTTTCGACCCTGGCCGATAAGGAGGGGTCTTTGCATTTGGACTTTTGTTTAATGAGTGATAGAAGAGGGGCTTTTAAAACGCTGTATCTTTTTTCCGTCCTCCAACCTTTCCGTAAAATCCCCGTTTGTGTATTCATCAATGATGGTACGCCAAAAGAGTTGCGCAGGTACATTGCGTTCCTTTTGAAACACTTCCCAATCTCCCTTATGAAGATCGAAGAGTTGCGTGGCTATCTTTTTTCCAATGCCACCCCGTCTGTACTTCTGCATCACAAAAAATTCCGCCATGGAGTAATGGCTGTATGGTGCTGATCCAATCCATCTTACCAGCGCAAACCCGGCATAAGCATCTCCTTTTTGGATGAGATAGGGAAACCTGTTCTTGTCAGTCCAATAATCGCTTAGGCCTTTATAACCTACGAATAAACCATCGGCTCCGACATCCAGATCGACAAACCTTGAAAAATCATACACATAGAACTGCATGAGGTTTTTGATTATCGGCTTGTATTGACGTGAGGCTTTAAAAAGCCTTATATTTTCGACCATTTGGAAATTGTTAGCCGTCAAAATACGGATAATTGAGGGATTGTCAAGTAATAGGGCTATATTGGATATATCAGCACTAAAATCAAATAAAAATGAACCTGTTCAAAAAGCTATTTGGCAAGAAAGAGACGCCAAGAGATATGGCGGCGGAAGAAAGGCATTATGAGCTGAAGGAGGCAGGTTTGGAAAAGGTGCTTGGTCCGTCGCATCCACTTGTTGGTCATGCCATCATACCCTTCGAGGTCGGAGGGGCTGTCGATATGTATTATTACCCCAACCATATCAAAGGAACGGGGTTTGCCACCATGGAGCTGATCAAGGCGGATGGTTCGGGTCCTGTTCCCAACCGGATGGGCACGTATGAGCTGGTGGCCTTTACAAAACACGATTATGCCGGGGACGGCGAGGGAGACAATGCTTTTAACCTCATCGAGCGAAGGGTGTGCGGGATATTTACTTCTATTGGTAATTATTCCTTTGAAGCAAAGCTAAAGCCCGGCGATACCTGTGAGGTCCCCGGCGATGACGAGCCGAACAGATGCATTGTATTCGATGAGTACAACCCCGATGGGAAGGCATTTTACATTGGCGATCGGAAACATGGCCTGTTGTTGGTGATAGAGATATTTCAGCAGGAAATGGATTATGCCCGGCAACATGGAAGCGCCAACCTTCTCGGCAAGTTGAAGGAGAACGGTTATTATCCGTACTCTGACATGGACAGAGAGGCCGTGGTTTAGATCGTGAGGTTGTTTTCACCTGCTTTGAGGTCATAGACCTTTCCTTTCCAAATGAATATGCCGGATGTTCTTAGAGGCAGGCTAATGCTGATATTCCATTTCCCGTGTTCGAGATGATAGCTCACGGCGATGTATCCATTGGGATGGGGGATCCTGCCGCCAGTATTGGTTAATTTCCCCAGATGTGGCTCGATCCTGACCTTTGTAAATCCCGGCGCATCGCTGTCGATGCCCAGCACTGTCCGGAAGAATTCGATGTTGGGACTGCTGCCCCAGGCATGACAGTCGGATCGGGTGTATTCCACGTTGGAGTCCTCCGTCCAGGTGGTGAGGCCCATTTCTATGTTCTTACGCCATATCCCCAGCCAGTCCATGTATCCATCGCCCAGGCCGGCCTTGACAAGAGCCTGGTGTAAATAGTACTTGAAATAGATGGTGCATTGCGTCAGAGTGCTGTCGGCGAGCAGACGACGGCCTACTGCCATCCTATCGGCTTTGTTCAGCATGCCGGTGAGAATAGCCAGGGCGTTCGTATGCTGGGAAAAATAGATTTTCTCTTTTGTGTCTGCATACAGTCCGCGTTCGGCGCTCCAGTATTTGCGTTGTATGGTTTGTTTGAGCTGTGCGGCTTTTTGATCGTAAAGCCCGGCATAATACGCTAATCCCAATCCGGTTTCCATGTCTGCCGCCCACTGGTATGCCCAAAGCAGCTGCAGATCGAGGATAGCGGAGCTGCCGTCGGCGCCTTTGGGGGGAGAGCCTATGGACCAATCCTTGCCATCGGCCCAGTCGACAAATGTCCAGTAAGGCGTATTTTTTAAAGAGCCGGTGGAATCCTGGTACCGGCTGAAGAAGGTAAGGATGGCCCTTGCTCCGGGCAGTTTGTCGCCAATGAACGGGCCGTCGCCTCTGTACATCCAGTAGTCATGCAACATGCCGATGTACCAAAGCGAAAAGGGCGATATGATCTGCGTGCTGCGTGATGGATAGCGGCTAAGCGTCACGCCGTCCGTCAGCCGGGAGTGATCCATCAGCTCGATGGCATTGCGGGGCAGACGATTGTCGGCGCTGTTATAATAGGTGATGACGGCCTGTACGCGGGTGTCGCCGATGTACTGGAGCTGCTCGTAATAGGGACAGTCGGTATACGTCTCCCAGGCGTTGAGCCGGGCCGTGCGCCATCCTATCTCCAGGATCTTTTTGATCCCGGCGTCATCGGTGACGAATTCCGAGGGCTCTTTAAAAGGATAGCCGGTGAAGACGCCGTAAATATCGTCTATGACAAGCGGGTCGCTTTTGGTTTGTACCAATAGCTGTATGTATCTATACGTGCGGAAATTGAGCGTGGTATAGGATTGTCCATCACTGCCGTCGGACACCAGGCTATCCTCCCGTCCGGAGAAGAACTTGCCTTCGACGTCGTTCCTGTTCCCTTTGCGCATGCCGTATGGCGTACGTTCGGCAAACAGGGATTCGGCATACCGGATAGAGATGCCGGCATTGGCGCCGTTGCTGAAGTTCAGGGTCAGGTAGGCATTTGTCAGATATGTCTGGTCGAGAAGCAGGGTTGCCGTAGTATTCGCGGGGATGGTGATAGCGGTCTTGTTGGCAGGGAACCCGGATGGGGTGGTGATGCCAGTGGCTTTGCGAAGAACGGGGATGCGCTGGTATCGTAATTCTCTCGCGGGAAGCGTTGCCGGGACGAGCAACCAGCCAAGTCCATCGGACAGTCCTTTTGGCTGGCCACCGAAAAGATTGGCTGCAAAAGGCCAGGAGCTGTCGTCAAACGTTGCGGCCATCCAGCCTCGGATGGTTTTGTTCCTGTCCACGAACTCTCCGGTGCTGGCTGCGAAAAATCCTGTTAAAGGCTGATACGCCTGGTCGCGGATGCATTTCCATGTGTCGTTCGTATTGAGTATTTCTTCGACGGGGGAGTCTCCCTGTAGGATAAAAGCCGTCCGTACGCTCATCTGTGCTTCGGGTCGTTGGTCCGCCTCGTTCCATACGATGGCCGAGACGATGTTTTTTCCAGCAGTGAGATAAGACGCCAGATCGACTGTTTCATAGTTCCAGTGATAGAGGTCGCTTCTTGCCGGACCGAGCGAGACCAGTGTGCCGTTGATGAATAGTTTATAACGATTGTCCGCGGAAATGTGGATGGGGAAGGTAGCTGGTTTGGACGACAGCTCGATGGTCTTTCGGAAATAATAGACCCCATAGTCGCGGCCCTCTTCATTGGGCGCTGCGATCCAATTGGCATGCCATGGAATGGGTGATGCGCTGGAAAATAAAGACAGAAGAGAGGCGGCGATGACAAGCAGGGATTTCATAGGGACGAAGGTATTTGTTTTTCAAAGACAGCGGTCAGGGCATTGGTATAGCGGACCAGCAGGGTCAGGTCTTTTTTACTATACGTTGCTAAAAGGCTCTGGACGGCCATTCCCAGCTCTCTGTATTTGGCGCCGATGACGGCCTTTCGTTTGGGGATGACGGATACAATGACCTTTCGGCGGTCGTTAGGGTCTGTGCTGCGCCGGACAAATCCGGCTTTTTCCAACCGATCGATCATCGTAGTTACGGCTCCTGTGGTGAGGCGGGTGGCTTTTGCCAGGGCGCCTGCTGTAGATGGTCCCATCTCCATTAAAAAATCGAGGCATTCGGCGTCTGTTGCGTTAAGACCTACTTTTTGGGCGATGGTATGCTGCAGCATCAGCGAGGTACGGGTAAATTTTTGTATTTCCCACATCAGGTCATATACTTCTTTTTCCACTATCTCTTTTTTACTCATACGGGGATATTTCGATGGTTGAGACGAACGCCCAGCCAAACCAGCAGCAGGAGCGCTATGATATTTGTAATGATCTTAAAATAAAGGTCGGGCCCGGTGGTGTCTATAAACCCCAACTGGCCTGCCGCCATGGAACCGATAATGGTCCCGGCGATGATGCCAAACTGGCGCCGTTCTGTCCACGCCGAGTGTGCGATAAATCGCGGCATAAGGGTCAGCGGTATCGATACCAGGATGATCAGGGTTCCGGCTATCGCTGCCAGCGGCGGAAAATCGGGATCGATGCCAAATCCCAGCAGGACCATTCCAAAGAGCAGCGTCGCCCAAATGCCGCCCAGGATGCCCAGGAGCCATGGGGATAGCGGTGTAAGAGGTCTCGATGCCGGACTCTTTATTTTGAATGCAATATACAAGAGGATGCCTATAGCCGCCAAGGCGGCGATCACTGCTCCCACGGGAGGATGGTAGGCGGGCTGGTGGAATACTTTTACACGGGCTATTTGTGTCCAGCTGTACCATGCCAGGAGGCTTCCAATAAGGAATAAGGGGATCACGGCAAACATCCCGCCTTTGGTGATCCAGGGTTGCTGCCTGCGGCTGGGATAGATGAGCTCGACAAGGTGGATGGAAAGGAAGACCACGAATATGGGTTCATAGATCAGCGCCCATAGAAAGTATATATAGTTGACACCAAAGGCGCGTGCATAGGTCTGTCCTTTTAGCCGTATGACCAGCGGCGCCAGCGATGTCTGTTGTATCAGGCATTCTTCGGCGATGGCAAGCGCAAGGCCCATCAATAGCATGCTGGCCCATCCCAAAGCATATTTTCTGCATGCATAGCGGATGAGCAGGGCTCCTCCGCCCCAGACGCACATTTCGATGGGGAGTACAAATATCGAGCTGAAGCGGGTGGCGCCGGGCAATACTTCTGTCAATAGAGGCGCCATCAGCATCAGGGTGATGGCGGGGGCGAAATAGCCCTGGGATCTTTTCATGGCAAGTTTATTTATCTTAGTAATCTGATATCTTGATTATAAAGATAAATAGATTTTTTGATATTTCCTATAATGTGGGCTTCCTGGGGGATTAAGAAGTAAGTTTTCGACCCTGCCGGATGAATTTTATCATTTCGGCAACGGCGGGATTGTAATTTTCTGTTGTGTCTACATGTAGTGTCGGAATGGGCATGTCGGGCGCCTTGTAGGACGTTAGCAATGAGTCATCGGGGTGTTGGAGCAGCTCGGCGCCATCTCCGTGGAATTTTTCCCGGCCGGCGTCCGCTTTTATCCTGGCGATGAACCGGGTCCTTGCCAGTTCCGGGCTTATATCACATACTATTATTCGGATGTCCGTTGTGGCGGACAGCGAGGTGAGGTGGGGATGCCATAATTTATGCTGGAATGCCGCCTCGGCAACGATGGAAATATTTCTGGAAAGCAGCAGCCCGATGGTTTCGAAGAATGTGTTATAAATATGCTGTGTCGCGGTATCGGGCGGACCGACATCGTAAGCGCAATCGGTATTTATGTAGCCCTCTTTCATTTCGTCCCGGGAGATCAGAGGACATCTTGTTTCCCGTGCCAGGATGCGGGACAGGGTCGTCTTGCCTGATGCGGGTCTGCCTGTTACGACTATCAATAATGGTTTGGCCATATACGGCTAAGGTACGGCTGTAACATTTTGGCCGGAGGGATCGTCATAGTTTTTTATAAATAAACATGCATGTTTAAGAATTACCTGAAGGTGGCTTTGCGCAGCCTCTGGAAAACCAAGGGTTTTACCGCCATCAATATCATCGGTCTGGCTACCGGGCTGGGAGTATGCCTGCTGATCGCGCTGTATGTGCTCGATGAGCTCGGCTATGACAGGTACAATCCCAAGGCGGATCGAATCTATCGCGTGGATGCGGAGATCTTTTTCAACAATACGCTCTTCAATTCGGCCACCTCGCCCAAGCCGCTGGCTCCCACCCTGGTAAAGGATTATCCACAGGTGGAACAGATGGTGCGGATCAATTATTTCGATGCGCAGAGCGATGTCATGATCAAAAAAGGCGGGGATTGGGTACAGGACCATCGTCTGGCCTTTGCTGACAGCACTTTCTTTCAGGTGTTCCCTTTTCGCTTGCTGGCGGGTGATCCCGCTACGGCTTTAAAGGAACCTCATTCCATTGTCATCGACGAGTCCGCCGCGCGGCGATATTTCAACAGTACGGATATCATCGGCAAGACCCTGGAGCTGGAGAACAAGAATCTATGCAAGATCACGGGCGTATTTAGAGACATGCCAAAGGCATCTCATTTCCATTTCAGCTTTATCCGTCCGCTGCGTGATTCCTGGATGGGCGATGAGCACCGGTGGCTGAGCAATAATGTAGCGAGCTATATCCTGGTAAGGCCGGGAACGAAGCGGGATTTTATGCAGGGGCGGGTAGATGCCACCATCAATACATATGTGGGCAGAGAGCTCCAGGACGAGCTGCATATTTCGACCAAAGATATGCAGCAGCAGGGAAGCTATTTCCGTTACCATCTCATGCCGCTGGGCGATATCCATTTGCACTCCGACAAGTCGTATGAATTCGAGCCCAACGGGAATATCAACGATGTATATGTATTCTCCTGTATCGCCATCCTGATCCTGGTGATAGCTTGTGTGAATTTTATGAATCTCAGCACGGCCCGTTCCGCCAATCGCGCCAAGGAGGTAGGTATCCGTAAGGTGGCGGGCTCCACGAGGGGGGATCTCATCACCCAGTTCCTTATGGAGTCATTGCTGCTGAGCCTGTTCTCCCTGCTCCTGGCGCTGGGGATCGCGCTGGCGCTGCTGCCCCTGTTCAATCATCTTTCCGGCAAGGAGCTGTCCGTGGGCGCGATCTTCTCCGCCCGTCTGCTCCTCGTGCTGCTGGGGCTGACCATTTTTGTAGGCTGTCTTTCGGGGAGCTATCCGGCGTTTTATTTGTCGTCCTTCCAGCCTATCCTGGTGTTGAAAGGGAAGATAGCGGGCGGCTTCAAGAGCAGCTGGCTTCGCAGCAGTCTTGTCGTCTTTCAGTTCTTTATTTCCATCGGGCTTATCATCGGCACCATCGTCATACACGATCAGCTCGACTATATCCGTAATCGCCGGGTCGGTTATGACCGGGACCAGGTATTGATCACCCGCAATGCTTATGCGGCGGGCAGCGGTGTAAGGACCTTTTGTAAAGAATTGCCC
Organism: Puia sp.; assembly: GCA_035545935.1. Taxonomy (GTDB): domain Bacteria; phylum Bacteroidota; class Bacteroidia; order Chitinophagales; family Chitinophagaceae; genus Puia. Next base: position 61,435 of record DASZXP010000059.1, read on the forward strand.
AAGCTGTCGGGGGTGGCGGATGCCACTCTTTCAGGCGATATGCCTACACAGGGAGGAGGCTATAATCAGAATGCATGGTGGCGGAGTCCCGCAATAGACGCCCAATCGACCATGGTATTCACCAACCTGTATGTCGACGATCATTATATTCCTACTTTGGGTATGCAGATGGTGAAAGGACGGAATTTCTCACCTGACTTCCCCACCGACACAGCGGGTATCATCCTCAACGAATCGGCAGTAGCATTGCTGGGCTGGAAAGACCCTTTGAAAGAGCGGCTTTACCAGCCGGATGACAGCATGCGGCCAAAGTCGTTTCCGGTGATAGGCGTCGTCAGGGATTTTAATTTCAGCTCCATGCACAATAAGATAGGGCCGGTGGTGATGACACTTACGGACAACCGGCGGAACCTGGCCATCCGTCTGCGTCCCGGCAACCTCTATTCCACCGTCGGCAAGATCGCCGCCAAATGGAAGGAGTTCGCCAACGGCGTGCCGTTCAACTATACGTTTATGGACGATGATTTTAACAAGCTCTATCATGCGGAGGCGCGGACGGGACAGCTGTTTATCGCCTTTGCCGTATTTGCGATCTTTATCGCCTGTCTGGGTTTGTTCGGACTGGTGACCTATGCCACGGAACAGCGTACCAAGGAGATCGGCATACGAAAGGTCCTGGGCGCGAAGGTGACCCGCATCGTTGCCCTGCTGAGCGGGGACTTCGCCAAACTGGTGCTGATCGCCGCCCTGATCGCTTTCCCGGTGGCCTGGTGGGCGATGAACAAATGGTTGCAGAGCTTTTCCTATCGCACGGATATCAACTGGTGGATCTTTCCGCTGGCGGGTGGCGCGGCCCTTCTGATCGCGCTGACTACCATGTGTTTTCAAACCATACGGGCGGCGCTGGCCAATCCTGTGAGGAGTCTAAGGTCGGAGTGAGGCGGGTCTATGCATTTAGAGAAGCAAATACCTCGAAATGCCGGACATGCTCTTCGAATTCCAATAGGAAGTCCTTGTCCTCAGGGTAATATTTAGCTTTTTCGAAGTCCTCACCGGCAAAATTTCTAATGACTTCCAGGTTGTCCCAATAGGTGATCAGGTTGAAATGTGCTTCGTTGCCCTGGATGTGTCTCAAAAAACTAAGTCCTTTGAAGCCCGGAGTCTTTTGATAGTCCGGAATGGCCATTTTTTTAAGGAAATCAGTGTAAGCTTCAACGTCTTTGCTCTTTGTTCTTCCGTGCCAAATCCTTGCGATCATGTTGTTGGATGTTTTTTAACAAGATCAACAAGCGAAT
>DASZXP010000060.1:0-14521 GCA_035545935.1 Puia sp.
AGAACGGGCCGGAGGCCCGTTGTCCGAAGGACAGACATTGGATCTTTCCGAAAAACGGCCTACATTTCTCCCAAGGCCGTTTTTAGGACATTTTCCTGTCCGCGCCCTGTCTTTCCAGCATCCAGCCGGGATATTCGGGTGTCAGCCTGCTGACGGCATCCAGCTTTTGCAGCTCGGCCGCATCCAGCGACAGATCGATGGCTTTTAAGTTGTCTTCCAATTGTTCCGGCCGCTTGGCTCCAATGATGACCGTACTGACTGCGGGCTGATGCAAGACCCAGGAAAGAGCTATCTGCGCTACGGACACGTTCCTTACTTTGGCTATCTCCTGCATCACGTCGATGATATCATACGCCCGCTCTTTATTCACAGGGGGGAAGTCGAAATTGACGCGGCGGCCTTCTTCGGGGCTGGTGTTACGGCTGTACTTGCCGCTGAGCAGACCTCCCGCCAGAGGGCTCCATACCATCAGACCCAGTTTCTGGTCCTGCAGTAAAGGTACGATCTCTCTTTCGATGTCCCTGCCGGCGATGGTATAGTAGGCCTGGAGCGAAACGAATTTAGAATAGCCTTTTATCTCCGAGATGGACAGCGCCTTCATGATATGCCAGGCGGAGAGGTTGCTGCATCCTATATAGCGCACCTTCCCGGAGGATACCAGCTGATCCAGCGCATAGAGGGTCTCTTCCAGCGGCGTTAGGGCGTCGTATCCATGGATCTGGTACAGATCGATATAGTCCGTCTGCAGACGGCGCAGACTTTCTTCCACCTGGTGGAGGATATGTTTGCGGGTGAGACCGATCTGGTTGGGGCCTTCGCCTACCTTGCCACGTACCTTGGTGGCGAGGATAAGATCATCCCTTTTCAGGCCCAGGTTACGTATAGCCGTCCCCGTCATCTGTTCGCTGACGCCTTCGCTGTATACATTGGCGGTGTCGATAAAATTGATCCCCGCCTCGACGGAACGTTTGACCAGGGCATCCACTTCATCCTGTGGCAGGGTGCCGATGGCTGTCCAAAAGCCCTTGCCGCCAAATGTCATGGTACCGAGACAAAGCTCCGATACTTTAAGACCCGTGTTGCCTAATAAATTGTATTTCATAACGAGTTAATGTTTATTTAATGGAGTTATGCAGTCGCAAGCTCGTGTCATCTGCTTCTTTTCGATGTGTGGTAATGTGGCTGTCTCCTACCAGTAAAATAGGAGGTGGCGTTGTTTGTTCCGCCAGCAGGATAAGGTTGGTGGCCGCCTGATTGCTGTCGCGGATGTTCTCCCACATATCGTAGTCCCTGGCGTGCAGCCGTGGTTGAAAGGCGACTGGCGCGAGCACGGTGATGGATACGTTGGATCGGTGCGCCTCTTCTTTCAGCAGCTCCGACAATCCCAGGGTGGCGTATTTGGTGGCGGCGTACAGACAGCTGTCGGTGGCGGCCATGCAGGCTGCCATGGAGGATATGTTGAGTATATATCCGGACTGTTGTTGCCGGAGATACGGCAGCGCCTTATACATCACGGTCATGGACGCGGTGGTATTGATCGCGAAACACTGATGGATCTCCGAAGCCGACAGCTCTTCCATGCTGACCCCGGGAGCATACCCTGCGTTGTTGACGACGACGTCGATGCGGCCAAAGGTCTTGTGCGCAAGGGCGATGGACTGTTCGATGGCGTATTCATCCGTAAGGTCTACCTGCAGGGGCAGGAAGTTCCTGATCAGCGCGACGGGTATGTCGTTCCGGACCTGTTCCGAAAGGCGTTGTGGATCCCGGGTGGTGGCGGCCACCTGATCGCCTCGTACCAGCAGCTGCTTTACCAGGGACAGCCCCAATCCATGGGAGGCGCCTGTGATAAACCAGGCCCTGCGAACCCTCGGTTCGCTGTCGGATGGCCTTTGGTGGGATGGACAATTGTTGTGCATTTGCATTGGATCGGTGATTTGGAGAACAAATGTAGGTTGGGGCGGAGGCGGGATTGTTATATCCTTCAAACCAATAATTGCGAATTTCAAACAATCCCGAGCGAAGGGATTCGAAATTAAAATGAAACTAAATGTAATATGAGGTTTCGTTAGTGTTTTTTGAATGGCAAATATCTGAATGTCAAATCAAAACATACCAGATAGGTTCTAATCTGTTTTAAATAAGGTTTAATTATATTTTAATGTAGGTTAACTATACTTTAATTCCCTTCTATACGACTGATTTTATTTTGTCAATATCCCCTTTTACCCTAGGTTTGATTTCGTTTTATTTCTTTAAGTTTCGAATCATAACCCCCCATTTACCAATTCTAACAATTATGAGCGTAAAATTTTCAGCGTTTTTCCTGTTCGTACTTGCGATGGGCATGCTGACAGGGCATGCGGTATATGCCCAGGAGCCGATCAAGGGACATGTGTCCGACCAGTCGGGCGCCGACCTGGAAGGCGTTACCGTCCAATCCAAGCTGACCCAAAAAGCCGTCATGACCAATGGACAGGGCAATTTCGAGATCGTGGTCAAGATAGGCGACGAGCTTAGCTTTACGTATGTAGGCTACCGATCCAAAAAAGTGCTTGTCAGCGGACGCGGCAAGATCAATGTAGTCCTCGTATCCGGTCAGACCAATATGAACGATGTAGTGGTCATCGGCTATGGCAGCGTCAGGAGAAAGGACCTGACAGGTTCCGTAGGAACGGTGAACATGACGGACCTGGACAAGGCGCCGGTGCGGTCGTTCGACGAGGCGCTGGCGGGACGATTGGCCGGTGTCCAGGTGAGCTCCACGGAAGGACAGCCGGGCAGCTCGATCAACATCATCATCCGTGGCAACAACTCCATCACACAGGATAACTCTCCCCTGTATGTCATCGATGGATTCCCGGCGGAAAATCCGAATAACGGATTGCTCAACCCCGCGGACATCGAATCCATCAGCGTATTGAAAGACGCCTCCGCAACGGCCATTTACGGAGCGCGGGGCGCCAACGGTGTCATTATCATCACTACCAAACGGGGCAAGATAGGCGCTCCTACCATCAGCTACAATGGTTACTACGGCGTCCAGAAGAATATCAAGACCATCCCCCTTATGAGTCCTTATGAATTCGTGAAGCTGGAGCAGGAGATTGGAGTGAACATGGATTCCACTTATCTGGCCAACGGCACGACGGTGGATGATTATAAAAATGTAAAGGGCATCGACTGGCAGGGACAGCTCTACAGGAACGCTCCCATGATGACCCATAACCTTTCCCTCATGGGCGGCACGGAAAAGACCCGGTATCTTTTCTCCGGCAATGTATTCAACCAAAAGGGTATCGTCATCAATTCGGGCTTTAAACGCTACCAGGGAAAGATGAACCTGGACCAGACGGTGAATGACAAGGTAAAAGTGGGCGTCAATGCGGTGTATACCATGACGCAGACCTATGGTACGCAGGTGTCGGCCTCTTCGTTGTCTTCCATGAACAACCTGCTGTACAGCGTTTGGGGCTACCGTCCGGCGGCCCCACTGAATCCTGCCGCCAGCGCACTGGGGGATGACTATGAAGACGAATTGACCGACGATATCGTCAACTCGGGAACGGACTATCGTCTCAATCCTATCATCGTGGCGCAGAATGAATACCGTAAGAACTATGTGAACAATCTTCTCGCCAATTCCTACCTGGATTACAGCATCACGAAGAATTTGCGGCTGCGGGTGACGGGGATCCTCAACAAATCCACCCAGCACAACGACGCCTTCAATAACTCAAAGACCCGGAGCGGCAACCCCAGCACGGTCTATGGGGTCAATGGGTCCATCGTCTATTACGAGACGACGAACTTTTTGAATGAGAACACGCTGACCTATGACAATACCTTCAATGGCGTACACAAGGTGACGGTGATGGCGGGTTTTACGGATCAGCAGAACCACTATGAGACGCATGGGATGTCGGCCAACCAACTGCCCAATGAGCAATTGGGATTGAACGGACTGAACCTCGGGGTGCCACAGCCGGTGATCTCCAGCACGTCGGAATGGTCTGCGGCTTCCTTCCTGGCCAGGGCATTTTACAGCTATAAGGACAAATATCTGCTGACCATGTCGCTCCGGGACGATGGATCTTCCAAGTTCAAGGCAGGCAAACAATGGAGCCTTTTCCCTTCGGGCGCCCTTGCCTGGCGGGTGATCAACGAGCCGTTCATGAAAGACCTGCATTTCGTCACGGATGCGAAGCTGAGGGTCGGCTGGGGCAAGACGGGTAACAACCGCGTCAGCGATTATGCCACGTATTCCACCATGAACTTCCCTGTCACGGGTTATTATTCCTATGGCAACGGTCTGGAGATCGGCGGTTATCCCTCGGGCCTTGCCAGCGAAGACCTGCAATGGGAGAGCACGGCGCAGACAGACATCGGATTGGACCTGTCTTTTTTGAAGAACAGGATCTCGTTTACGGCGGATTATTATAAGAAGATCACCTCCAAGCTGCTGTTGTATGCCGATCTGCCTCCTACCACGGGTTATGGCAAGGCGTATAAGAACATTGGAAAAACCAGCAATGAAGGCCTGGAGCTGGCCCTGACCACGACCAACGTACAGACAAAGGTCTTCTCCTGGAGCAGCAGCATCAATATCTCTTTCAACAGGAGCAAGGTGCTGGGACTTACACAAAACCAGGAGACGCTGACCTCCACGATGGGATGGGATTCTTTCTTTGGCGACCCCTTGTATCTTGCCAAGGTGGGACAGCCCCTGGGTCAGTTCTACGGCTATGTCTTCGATGGCGTCTATCAATATTCCGACTTCTACAAGGAGCCCAATGGTACGTACGTGCTGAAGGACGATCGGCCCACGAATGGCAATACGCGGGCGAATATCAAGCCGGGCGACATCAAATATAAAGACCTGGACGGCGATGGCGTGGTAAATGCGAATGACCGCACCTTTATCGGAAGAGGCTTCCCCATTCATTTCGGCGGCTTTTCCAATAACTTCCGCTATAAGAATTTCGACCTGAACGTATTCTTTCAATGGTCCTACGGCAACGATATCTACAATGCCAACCGGCAGAACTTCGAGAATGGCAACAAATTCTGGCTGAACCAATATGCCTCCTTCGAGAACAGGTGGACGCCGGACCATACCAATACCAATATCCCCAGGGCGGGCGGTCAGTATGGCTATATGTATTCCACCCGTGTGCTGGAAGACGGCTCTTATCTGCGGCTGAAGACATTGTCCCTGGGATATAATCTGCCTACTGCCTGGCTGAAAAAAGTATCGGTGAGGAGCGGCAGGGTCTTCGTATCGGCGCAGAACCTGGTGACCTGGACAAAATATACGGGATCCGATCCGGAAGTATCCATTAATTATTCGGCGCTGACGCCCGGCTTCGATTACTCGTCCTACCCCAGGGCCAGGACGATGACAGCGGGATTGAGCCTTACATTTTAAATTATTAACTACGCAACATAGTATATGAAAATATATTTCACCTGTCTCGCGGCCTTATTGATGATGAGCGGCTGCAGCAAATTCCTGGACAAACAGCCTACCAGCACTTTGTCGCCGGACAATTATTACACCGACCCGTCCGAGGTCAATACGGCCCTGAACGGGGTATACAATATACTGGCGCTGGAAACCATGTGGGGCAGCCAGATCGAGATCCGGCAGAATGCCAGCACGGATGAAAGCTGGTTCTCTTATACGAGCTTCCCAACAGGACCCTTCTGGTACAACTACGACCCCTCCGATCCTTATGTGCTGAACATGTGGACCAACTGTTATGCGGGCATCGAAAGAGCGAATGTCCTGCTGGCGCATCTGGACGGCGCGGCAATGGATAGCACCAGCAAGGCGGGAGTACGCGGTGAGACCTTGTTCCTGCGAGCTTTCTACTATTTTACGCTGGCGCAGTATTTTGGCGATGTGCCGTTGAAGCTGATGCCTTCGACTTCCGTCAACAATGTGAACCTGGTGCGGACGCCTGTCAAGGATGTGTATGCGCAGGTGTTGAAGGACATGCAGGAGGCGGAAGGGCTGGTACAGACCTCGGATGTCAACGGCAATACGGAGCGGATCTCCAAATCCACGGTGCAGGGAATCCTGGCGCGGGTGTGTCTGACCATGGCCGGTCAGCCGTTGAACGACGCCTCCAAATACAACGATGCATTGGGCTGGGCGCAGAAGGTCGTTAGCTCGGGTCTTCACAGGCTGGATACTTCCTATTCACAGATATACATCAACGAATGCCAGGATATCGACGATTGGAAAGAATGTATCTGGGAAGTTGGGCTGTGGGGTAATAACAACGATGCCAATCGGCTGGGAGGACGTATCGGGAATGAGAATGGCGTTAAATGCAGCAGCAGCGATCCGGCGAATGTGGGTTATGCGTATGGCTTTATCAGCGCGACCTACAAGCTGTATCATCTGTACGATACGGCCGACAAGAGAAGGGATTGGGCCATCTCTACCTACACGCTCAGCGCCGCCGGGGCCAAGTCGAATATCTCCGCCTCCACTTTCTATACGCGCAACTGCGCCAAATGGAGAAGGGAATACGAGCTGGACAAGCCGATGAACAAGAACTATACGCCCACGAACTTCCCCATGCTCCGTTATTCCGACGTACTGCTGATGCTGGCCGAGGCGGAGAATGAGGTCAACGGACCTACGCAGACGGCTTATGACGCCATCAACCAGGTACGGAGAAGGGGCCATGGCTTCGGATTGGATACGGCCAGTGTCATAGCCGACCTGCCCCAGGGACTCAGCAAGGACGATTTCCGCAAGGCGATGCAGGACGAGCGGGCGAGGGAGCTGTGTTTTGAAGGTCTGCGTAAGCCCGACCTGATCCGCTGGGGGCTGTTCCTCACCGCGATGCAGGACCAGGTGGCGGAGATCTCGACGTATGCGTCCAGCTCTTTACAATATGCGGCCCAGGCGGCAGGCAGGGTGAGCGCGCGTCATTTGCTTTACCCTATTCCGACCAAGGAAATGTCTTTGAACAAGTCGATGACTCAAAACCCCGGTTGGTAAAAATCAAATAAAAAATCATTATGAAAAGAATAACCCCTCTTATTATACTTACTCTGATGGTCTTTTCCTGTACGAAGAAGGAAGTGCCATCGGCTGATTTTACGGTGATCAGCGACAGCGTCAGCTATACGGCAGGCGATACGACCTGGTTCTCTTTTACGGGCGACCCTTATAACCTGACCTTTTATTCGGGCGAGCCGGGTCATGAATACCGGTTCCGCAACCGTACTACGGCTGCCGGCGACCCTCAGCTGCAGTTCTCCACCACCCGGGCCAGCGGGAATGCGGCGGATACGCTGCAAGTATTGATGTCCACGGATTTCAAGGGGATCTATGATAGTGCGGACATCTACGAAGCTGGTTGGACGGATATTACTTCACGGGCCGTGCTGGCTACCTCTTCCGCCAAAGCTTCCGGCGTGGTAGACCTGGCGGATTTTGTAAAGGATACGCAATCCGTATACCTGGCGTATCGCTACGTGGGTACTACGCACACGGGCGCGCAGACCACCTGGACGGTGACTGCCATTACCATCAACAATGTCGTCACGGACGGTAATAATACGTTCTCCGTAGGCACGGTGGCGGATGGAGCCTGGCAGGTAGTAAACATGAAGAACCAAGCCGTGAAATGGACCGTATCGTCCACCCAGCTACAGGTGAAAGGCGGGGCTGCCAACAGCGACACTGCGGAGACATGGGTGATATCACGGCCGTTGATGCTTTCCAGAGCCCTTCCGGACATAGGTGTGTCGCTAAAAAATATAACTAACAATGCGGTGACGGCCTATCCTTATATTTACAAGACGGCGGGAGCCTATACGGCCACTTTTGTAGGAACGAATACGACGGTGTACGATTCGAAACAGACGGTGAAGGAGATAAAAGTACAAGTGAATTAAATTACATTTTATGGATACACGCAGGGAATTCATCAAGAAATCTTTATTGCTCACCGGTGCGGTGGGTATGTCCAAGCTGGTTCCGGCCTCCGTACAAAGGGCCTTCGCCATCGACCCGGCGCTTGGCAGCACTTATCTGGATGCGGAACATATCGTGATCCTCATGCAGGAGAACAGGAGCTTTGACCATTGTTTTGGAGCATTACGGGGCGTACGGGGATTCAACGACCCCAGGGCCTTGCAGCTCCCCGACAAAAAGCCCGTATGGCTGCAGACCAATGCTGCCGGAGATACCTATGCGCCTTTCCGGCTGGATATAAAAGATACGCGTATCACGTGGATGGGTTCCCTGCCTCACTCGCGGGCGAGCCAGGTAGACGCCTATAACAATGGCAAACATGACCAATGGCTAAAGGCCAAGCGATCGGGTAATAAACAATATGCGGACCTGCCCCTGACACTTGGTCATTACACCCGGGAAGACCTCCCTTTCAATTATGCCATGGCGGATGCCTTTACCGTATGCGACCAGCATTTTTGCAGCGGCATGACCAGCACGACGCCCAACCGCAGCTTTTTCTGGACGGGCAAGATCACGCATATGATGGATGGCATTCCCAAGGCGCATATCCGCAATGACGACTACAGCTATGGCAAGCTGCCCTGGCAGACCTTCCCCGAGCTGCTGCAGGACAACGGCGTCTCCTGGAAATTCTATCAGAACGATCTGAGCTGCGGTGGCGGTTTCAAAGGCGAGGAGCGGTCCTGGCTGGCGAACTTCGGTTGCAATCTCCTGGAATTCTTTGCCGCGTATAATGTGAAATTCTCCGCCCGTAATGTAGCAAGTCTGTTGAAGCAGGTGCAGACGCTGCCCGGTGAGATCACTGTGTTACAGGAAGCAAGCCCTTCTTCCGAAGAGGCGGCCCAGAAGAACAAGACCAGTCTCGCCAAAAAACAGGAAGTGCTGGACAATGCCACGGAGGAGCTGCGGAAATGGAACAGGGAGAATTTCGAAAAGCTGTCGGACAAGGAAAAGAGCCTGTTCTTTAACGCCTTTGTGACCAATACGGCTGATCCTTCGTATCACAGCGTTGCTACCCTTCAATATGATGATAGCGGCACACGCAGAGAGGCCACTGTACCGGCGGGTGATGTATTGTATCAGTTCCGCAAGGATGTAAAGGATGGCAAGCTGCCTACCGTGTCCTGGCTGGCCGCGCCGCAGAATTTTTCGGACCATCCATCGGCGCCCTGGTATGGAGCCTGGTATGTGTCGGAGGTATTGGATATCCTCACCCAGGACCCGGAGGTTTGGAAGAAGACCATCTTTATCGTGACCTATGACGAGAATGACGGTTATTATGATCATGTGCCTCCTTATTCGATATGTGATGAGAACAAGCCGGGTACGGGGAAGGTCTCTGCCGGCATCGATACGGAGATAGAGCACGTACGTCTGGAGAATGAGCTGAAACAGGGCGTGCCGAAGAAACAGGCCCGCGAGGCGCCGATAGGTCTTGGGTTCAGGGTGCCGTTGATGATCGCCAGTCCCTGGAGCCGTGGCGGCAAGGTATGTTCACAGGTGTTCGATCATACGTCTACGTTACAGTTCCTGGAGACCTTTATCAACAAGAAATATAACAAGCAAGTACACCTGGAGAATATCAGCGCCTGGCGTCGCGCCATCAGCGGCGATCTTACTTCCGTATTCAGCCCCTTCAATGGGGAGAAGCTGGAAAAGCTGCCTTTCCTGGACAGGGATAAATTCGTGGAGGATATTTATAACGCTCAGTTCAAACAGGAACCCACCGGATATAAGAAACTCTCGCGTGAGGACATAGACAAGGTGATAAAGGACCCTGTTGGCGCGGGTGTGGTGACGGAGCAGGAGAAAGGTGTAAAGCCTTCGTGCGCCATTCCGTACGAGTTGTATGCGGATGGTCGGCGCAGCGGGGATGGGAAGGCCCTGACGCTGACATTGTCAGCGGGCGATGGTCTGTTTGGCAAGAGTGCGGCGGGAGCGCCTTTTATCGTGTATGCGCCGGAAGCATATAAGGATGGAGGTCCTTCCGAGGTATCGAGGGCCTGGAACTTTGCCGTGCGTGCGGGTGATGCGCTGGAATACAGCTGGCCGCTGGAAGCATTCGAGCATGGGCAATACCATTTGCGTTTGTATGGGCCCAATGGTTTTTACCGGGAACTGATAGGCGGCAGCAATGACCCGGCCGTGACGGTGCGCTGTGAATATGAGAAGGACGGGGCTGGACGTGCGACGGGGAATATAGTCGTGAAGGTGGAGGGTGCGGATCAGGAGGTTGTCATAACGGACAATGCGTATAAAAAAGGGACGAGGAAGGCTCGAAAGGGCAGCACCGTACTGGACCTGCGGGATAGCAAGGGTTGGTATGATTTTACCGTGCGGGTCTCCGGCGTCCAGGGTTTTGAACGACGCTGCGCTGGCAGGGTAGAGACGGGCAAGGAGAGCATCAGCGATCCTTTTATGGGGAGGATCGTGTAGGGACCGGCTGGACCTGGCTGGCATGAAGCGTGTGCTCAATGGTTCGGTCCGTGCTACTCCGTTCGGAGGCTTTTCACCGGATTGGCGAGCGCGGCGCGGATACTTTGGTACCCGATGGTGCAGGCGGCCAGCCCGACGATGATCAGCAGTCCTAACAGAAAGATCCAGGGACCCAGCGCGATATGGTATTTGAAATCCCGCAGCCATCTATCCATCAGGAGCCAGGTGAACGGCGCCGCTATAAGGAACGCGATCACGATGAGGCGGGAGAACTCTTTGCCGAAGATCCAAAGGATCTCCGCGACGCTGCTGCCCAGCACCTTGCGGATCCCGATCTCTTTTGTTTTGTGTGCGACCATAAAGGCGACAAGACCATAGAGACCCAGGCAGCCGATGAATATGGCGATAAAGGAGAAGACGCGGACAAGCTTTAGCATGACGGCTTCCAGCTCATAGAACCCGGCGATGGATTCATCCAGGAATTGGTATTCGTATAGCTTATCGGGGAATGCGCTGTTCCAGGTCTTTTCCAGGGCGGGCATCACCGTGCGGATATTCTTCATGTTCATTTTTACCGCATACGCCATGTATTGACTCTTATAATTGGTGATACAGATGGGGCTGACGTCCTGGTGAAGGCTGCGGTCATGAAAATCCTTTGCCACGCCGACGATGGTTACGTTGACCTCTCCATTGAAATTGATCCCTTTTCCCAGGGCTTCTTCGGAAGACTTTAGCTGTAGCTTATTGACCATTGTCTCGTTGATGACGCACTCCCGGGTGCTGTCCCCGGGGAAGAAATTCCTGCCTGCCGCCAGGTGGAGACCGAAGGTGGGGATATATTGATCGTCCCCGGACTTGATGCTGACGCGGAATATTTCCGGCTCGCTACGGCTGTCGAATTTGATCTGTGTACCCCAGGTGTCGTTGGAGGAGGGGGCGGCATAGCATTGGGTGACATGCTCTACGCCCGGAATGGCGGCCAGGCGCTGGGCGGCCGTCTTTGTAGCCAGGCTACCGGCGTCCGCGCCCAGGGGAAGCATGACGATGGCTTCCTTATCGAACCCCAGATCAGCTTGCCGGGTGTATTGCATTTGCCGGGTGATGACGATCATGCCCATGATGAGCACGAAGGATATGGTGAATTGGGTGATGATGAGGGCGCGCCGGATATTGAAGTTCCCGATATGCTGTATCGACAGCCGGCCTTTCAATGCTATGACGGGACGGAACCCGGAAAGGATAAGACCCGGATAGGCGCCGGCTAAAAATGTGACCAGTACGACAAGAAGGGGAATGAACAGCAGCAGGCCATCTTTCGCCGGAGCGATCGTCATACGGGCATGGAACCAGTCATTGAAAGTGGGCAGGATCAGCGTAGCCAGAATAATGGCCAGGGCTGCCGCCAGTACGGTGATCACCCCCGTCTCCGCAATGAATTGCCAGAACAGCTGTCCTTTCAAGCTTCCCAGCACCCTGCGTATGCCAACCTCCTTGCTTCTGCGTAATGCCTGTGCCGTCGCCAGGTTGATAAAGTTGACACAGGCCGTTATGATGAGAAAAACGCCGATGATGGAAATGATCCAGAGATTCCGTTTTTCCATGACCCCTCCATAGCGCGCGTCGAAATGGACTTCGGAGAGGGGCTGCAATTTGTAGATATGTACATTTTTGCTCTTGGGACGATATTTTGCGCCGAGGGCCACCAGCGATCTTTCTACTTCCGCCGGGCTAACGCCCGCGCGGAGCCGGGTGAAACATTGCAGGTCGGACTCTATACCACCCCAAGCGTCGTTGGCCGCCAGCCAGCTGTTGAACCCCTTTACGGTGGGCCAGGAGATAAAGATATTCGCAGTTTCATCCGTATTGGCCGGAAGATCTTTCAATATGCCGGTGATACGGCATTCTATTCTGTTGTCGAACCAGATGGTCTTGCCGATGGGGTCTTCGTTGCCAAAATATTTATGGGCTATCCGTTCGGTGACGACGGCGGTATTCGGCTCCGACAGCATGGTGTTCTTATCGCCATGCAGCAGCGGGAAGTTGAAAATATCGAAGTAGGCGGGTTCGGCAAAGGCGGCGCCTTCTTTCTCCTTGAATTTCTTTACCTCGGTGGGCGTGCGGAGGGCGATCATGATATCGCCGTAATTGGCGATCCGGGCCGTCTGTTCGGCGTAGGTATAGTCTTCCCGGAAGGCCTTTCCAAAGGCGGGTGGAACGCTGCCGGCATAATGGACGATGTCGCGGTGCTGTTCCGTGACACAACGATATATATGATCGGAGTCCTTATGAAAATTGTCAAAGCTCAGGTGATATTGCACCAGGGTGAAGATGAGGATGCCACAGGTCATGCTAAGGGCAAGACCCAATATATTGATGGCGCTGTAGGACTTGTTTTTCAACAGCACCCGGACGGCTATCTTCCAGTAGTTTTTTAGCATGAGGATTTTCGCACAAGAAAGGTGCCATGCGTATAGGATATTAGAAATGATAGGGTTAGGAGGCTCCCATTGCGGGGAGGGTGTCCGGTTTCAATACAACGGGTGTCATACAACGGGACATCCGGCCATAATAAATGTAAGAACGACGATTAAAAATCATACGAAGTTTTGTAACTTAGATTACTTCCCCTGACAATGCTTTGCAGAAAACATACGATTGCTATTACCGCCGCGCTTCTGTGCGTACTTCACGCTGTCGCCGGAGACCTGCCCGTACGTTATCTTGGGATCGAGCAGGGCCTTTCCAACAATGTCATTACGGCTATTTACCAGGACCACCGGGGTTTTATGTGGATAGGCACCTATGACGGGCTCAACCGGTGGGACGGATATAGCTTTAAAATATTCCGGAATATCATAGGGGACAGCACGTCCTTGTCTTCCAACAATATAATACCTATCGACGGCGATGCCGGCAACAATATCTGGGTGGGTACCCAAAATGGGCTGAACGTATTCGATCCCGGGACAGAGACCTTTTCTCATCCCCGGTTCCTTTCCCATGACGCGGGCCCAGAGGAGATCCTGGAGGTGCGCTCCATCCTTTGCCTGGAGGATAAGCTGACCCTGGTGGGCACCCGCGCCAGCGGGTTGGTCGTTTTTAAGGACAAGGATCATCCCGGTACACAGATACCCCTGAACACGGCGGATGGACCTGTATGGCGCTACAATGTTTTTGCCATGGCGTATGATGCGGTCCACAAAAAAGTGTGGCTCTCCATCAAGGGACATGGTCTTTATTCAATGGACCTGGGAAGCAATAAGCTATCGGTGGTCCGCGGCGATATGGTCAGTGTGAATACGCTGAGAACGGACGATAAGGGGAATTTATGGATAGGAACGGCCGGCGATCTTATTTACTACGATGCGGCTACGGCTGGTTTTTCCTATGAGCATCTTCCTGTAAGAAGCCCGGTGACGAACTTCTGCTATGACAAGGAAGGGACCCTATGGATAGGGACCGATGGCGCCGGTGTCTTTCAAAAGAAGCTTCATGCCCCGACGGCCACTCCCTTCAGTTCGGCAAACGGGACGTCATTGATCAACAGCAACGCGGTAAATGTCGTCTATTGCGACAGGAGCGGACGTAAATGGATCGGCACCTTGCGCGGGGGCATCAACCTTGTGGAGGCCGGAGAGCCCTTCTTTCAGCATGTGCTATATAAGGGAGCCAAAGACAATAAGATCGACAACTTCATTCTTTCTTTTTGCGAAGACGGGGGGAATAACCTGTATATCGGCACGGATGGCGCCGGGCTGCGGTACTGGGACAGGCATCGGAACAGCTATATCTCCTATAAGAACGACCCGGAGGACCCTGGTTCCATCAGCAGTAATTTTATCACCAGCATTGTACGGGACGATCAGCAGGACCTGTGGGTCTCTACATGGTTCGGAGCTGTCTGCCGGCTGCGTAAGAACAGCCGCGGGTGGGAACGATATACCCTATACAACCCTTCCACCCGTGCCTATGAGCCGAATGCGTGGCTGGTATACCAGGACATACATAAAAATATTTGGGCCAGCACCACCAACGACGGAAGTCTTTATCTATTCGATAGGAAGGCGGACAGGTTCGAGC
>DASZXP010000061.1:0-11419 GCA_035545935.1 Puia sp.
GAAATTCATCCTGTATTTATTGAGTCATTGGTTATGTAATCGTGCGTTAGGCCGTGCAAATGTAGCAAACTAAACAATATTAACGGTCTGCCGTTAACATCCCATTAAATTATAATGTAACGAGCCTGAGGCTCGTTGTCCGAAGGACCATCATTAGATGTCTCCGAAAAACGGGCTACATTTCCCGAACGCCCGTTTTTCGGACGTGTAGACCTTAGATAGACCTGTTCTTCTTATAGCGGGCAATGATATCCACCACAGGCTGGTATTGCAGGATCACGGGGTTCAGCTCGAGCAGTTTTTTAAGTAGCTTGGGCGCCTTCGTCATGGCCTTCTCCAATTGCAGCAAGCCCTCCTTGGACCTTCCCAGGGCAAAGTAGATGGCGCTGAGATAGAAAATGAATAATGGCTTGCCGCCCGTGATGCGAATGGCGGCTTCCACCTGCTCCAGCGCCTCTTCGAAAAATTCGGCATTATAAAGACAACGGATCAGCGCTTCCCAGCTGGATATATTTCGGGGGCGCATACGCACCACATTCGAAAAGAATTGAATGGCTTCCTTGAATTCACCCAGCTGCATCTTGCACTCTCCCATCGCCAGGTTATACTCGGGCTGCATCGTGTGGATCCGCATGGCAGCCTCCAGTTGCTTGACGGCCTGCCCCCATTGCTCTTCGTTGATATAGGTACAGGCCAGCTTATAATAGAGCTTGCTGTCATCCGGATTCAGGTGGGAAGCTTTCCGGTAATAGAATCGCGCCTGGGCATAATTATCCAGCTTGTCGTAGCAATGTCCGATAGCCTCATAGATCACATCCTCCGGACGGGATAACTCCAGCACTTTCTCCAGGCTCTCGATGGCATCCTTGTATTTGCGCAGACGGATATAGGCATCCCCCATATTCCGATAGGCATAGTCGAACTTCTCGTCTATCACAAGGGCGTACTTATAGGCATCCACCGCCTTTTCGTATAGCTTCAGCCCCTGAAAGGCGGCTGCCAGATTGAACCAGGCCAGCTCGCTATACGGGTTGTCGTCGATGATCTTCTGGTGAAGCCGTATGCTCTCTTCATTCCTCCCCGTGAAATCCGTCCAGAAACATATCTTGTACAGCGCTTCCTCATTGCCCGGGTCCTGTTCCAAAATAAGCTTGAGACAATCGAAGATCTTGTCGAACTCCTCATAGTCGTCGTACACATCCGCCAGCTCGAACAGGAGCTCTATCCGCTCGTCCCCCTCGAAATGCAGCAGGGCATTCTCCAGCAGGGCTACTGCTTTCTCCTGCTGGTCGAGGGCCAGGTAAGCGTCTGTTTTAAGTATGTAAAGGTTGATATCTGCGCCATCCAGTAGTTCCGCCTGCTCCAAAATAGCGAGGGCTTCATAATATCGGCGGGTGGCTATCATCAGGTCGGCCTTTTTGATAAAGAGGGCAGAAGAATAAGGGTATTGCCCGATGCCGATCTCTACCGCCTCTATCGCCTGGGTCAGGTCCTCCGTATCGTCAAAATAGTCTATAATTTTCTCGAACGCCTCCTCCTCAAGGAACGAATGCTGTCGCCCATTTTTCAGATCCTGATACTGCTTCAGCAATTCCTTCATTTCTTCGCGGTCCTGATGGTATGGATTTTCTTGCATGTGTTTAAGGTTATCGTAATTTACGCCATTCCCCCCTAATGTCAAATTTTTTACCCCCTCGGAGCAACCCAAATCCCCCTCCGGACGTATACCCGGAGGGCCAATGGCCTCTGACCAAAGGCCCGACAAACAGATTTATACGATAAATGGGGCAAAATTGGCCCTTTAAGCCCTATTTATTGCCATTGTTATTAACAGAGAATGGGGAGTTGTGGAAAAGAAATCGGATTAAAGAACAGTTAAAATGTAACCTTTTCGATACCACAGCGTTAAAGAAATATTAAAATTTGTGACGAGCGGTTAAAAAATACCCAATTTTTTTTACTATATTTGTATTCAGAATGCAAAAACCAATTACGATACAGATGAGGAGATTGATGCGCCACGCGGTCATCAGCGGCCTTTTGCTTGCCGTCGTTGGTTTGGCTTTTGCCAGCACAGGCGGTGGCGGCGACAAAAAGAACAAATCGGTACCTATAAAGACTGAGTTCACCCCCATCCGCACCACGGGTAATTTCACCCTTAAATCCTCGCCTAACTACAGCGGAAGCTTCTTCCTGGGCCAGGAAAGGACGAAAACCACCGTTTCCTTCAATACCCTGGTCACCTACGAAAGGGGCAATAGCATCTTCATCATGCCCTACAAGTACAGGGTCAACATACCCGGACTCTCCGATGGTACCAACAGGACCAATCTTCAGTTATTGGATCTGAGGATCAAAATGCACCGCTAACCAGCGGCATCTCCCTTTAATTTCTTGCTTTCTTCGTAATTCATTTCCCGGTAACCCGACTTGGGTATATCGAATTTTGAGGCTGGAACAGGATTCAGACTGATCCTGGATACCCGGTATTTTATCTTGAGATCCCCGCTGGCGAGCTCATATTCCAGGGGCAGACCGTCCAGGTTGCGGAATTGAGGGTCATATTCCTTGTTGTCGGGGATGATCTCCTTGGTGTAATATACGGTGATCGTAGTCCCCCATTTGGTCTGGCCCACCGCTTTCTGACATTTATACCCAGCGATCTCCCGGGTCTCCCCCGTGGGCTTATAGACCACCCCGTCATACCGGCCATTCCGCTCCTTCCAATTGTCCGGGTTCATCCGGATCAATAATTTCTGCCCGCTCACCTCCTTCAGGATCACCCCAAAGCCGGTGCTGGCATCAAAGATCACCGTAGAAGAGAAATTGGAGGCGACGATCTCGCTCCGGCTCTTGCTTCCCTTGATATAGAGAGTATGGGTGGCATTTTCCCCGCCGGAAGAAGGTTTAGCGGCGCCGGCGGTATAGTCGTATACGAGGGTCATCTCGGATACCTTCCGCTGCGCAGATACAGAAAAAACACTTAGTTGAAAGAGTATCCCAAAGAGGACTATATTGATTAGTAGTTTCATGTTAGCCTTAACTATTAAATATTCATTAAAAATAGGAAAGACTGTTGAAACCTGCAAGCCAATAGCTATTTACGCGCCTTCTGAGCCTGCTTTTGCTGCTCCTGCATCTGCTCGAGACGCTCCTGCCACTTGGATTTTGTCTTAGGCTTGTTCCTGTTCTCCTGTATCTTGGTCAGGATCTTATCGTGGTCGATGATATAATGCTGGATCACGAATTGAAGTATCAATGTGACGACGTTGGACACCGTATAATACCAGGTCAGCGCGGATGCCAGCCCGTTAAAGAACAGCAGCAGCATCACGGGCATGATATACGGCATATACTTCATCGCCGGATTGCTCTGATCAGGCGTCATGCTCATACCATACAGGGAGATCAGGAAGCTGGTAACCACCGCCAGCAGGGCAAAAAGGCTGACATGGCTGCCATACCCCGGGATGCCGAATCCTGTCCATTGCAGCACGACATCATAAGCAGACAGATCATGGCTCCAAAGAAAGCTTTCCCCCCTCAATCCGATATTGGAGTTGAAAAAGCTGTAAAGGGCAAAGAAGATCGGGATCTGCAGCAGCGCGGGTATACATCCTGCCGCCGGATTGACCCCTGCCTCGCGGAAAAGCTTGATCTGCTCCATCCCTTGCGCCTGCTGATCACCCCCTACCCGCTTCTTCATGGCTTCTATCTCCGGACGGAGCGCCTTCATCTTCGCGCTGCTGAGATAGCTGGTGTATACCAGCGGTGAAGTGACCAGACGGATAAAGAGGGTCAGTAAAAGGATGCAAATCCCAAAGCTGGCAATATTATTCTTGAAAAAACTGAAGATGGGCATGATCACATACACATTGATGGGACGGACAAAAGAATACATGCCCCTCCCTAAGTCTATGATCTTGGTCATACCCTTCGCCTGTTGATCGAGGATATGGAAGTCATTGGGACCATAATAGATCTGGAAAGGCAGCGTGGCCGATGCCTGCACGGGGAACTTCGCCTGAAGAGCGATCTCTGCCCTGGCCAGCGTATTGCTGCTGTCGTTATTATCCTTTGTCACATGCACCGTCCCGGATGAAATATTGGTCCCCTGCCCTGCTATTACCGTTGTATTGAAGAACTGCTGTGTAAAAGACAGCCACTGCACGGGCTTCGTAAAGGTCTTTTCGGTGCCTCTCGACATATAATCGAACTCTCCATCCTCGGACCAGCAGGTGCTTATAGACCTGTTCCTGTCGGTAGCCGTATGTAACTCGGTACGCCCCAGATAAGCATGCCAGTCGAGATTGAAATTACCCTGGCTGAACAGCTTGTCGGCGCCTCCCGCTATGACATTCCAGTCTATGCGATAGTCGTTGGGACGTATGGTGAATTGATGTGTAAGTGATTCTCCGTCGGGGGCAGGCAGGCTGTAGCTTACGGTTTGGCTGCCGTCGGCATTCTTTACCAGCTGTCCTTCCCTGAAATAAAGATCCCTGATATGAGCCGACTGGTTGTTGCCCGTATTGATAGCGTAAGAAAAACCGTTCCCCGTAGCCACATCGACCAGCTTCACCGGCGTGCTGTCATATGCTTTGAATTTTTTCAGCTCGACCAGCACCGGCTGACCGCCCTTATTGCTGAAAACGATCTTCAACAGCTCATTCTCCACCGTCAGCTTTTGCTCGACGCCATTTACGGCCGCATTGAATCCGACAGTATCCACCGCCTTCTTGACGGCAGTTGTTGGGTTTTGAGCCTGCGCTATCGAATCCTTTGCCCTGGCTTCTGCAGCCTGACGAGCCCGCACCCGGTTGACGGAATCCTCGTAATGCATACGCTGCGCTTCCAGTTCATGGCTGTTCTTGGTTGAAATAAATATATAGGTGATTAATAAGACCCCCAGTAGCACAAACCCGATCACGGTATTACGATCCGTTCCCATTATGATAGCTTTTTTAAGAAGTGCAAATATAGGGGGTTTTGCAGCGGGAAGCAGCACTTTCTCGGCCAAAGGACCCTTACGGGCGGCAGGACCCGGTATCGGCGCCGCCAATGTTCCTCCCCCTCAGCAGTCGGCTTATATCATTTCGCTCTGCAGCAGTGGATTACGTACAGCGTTCTTCGTTTCGGCGAATTCCTTGGCAGCCTTGATGAAATGAACGAAGATAGGCTGGGGACTTTCCACCGTGCTCTTCAGCTCGGGATGGTATTGTACCCCTATAAAGAAAGGATGATGCGGCAGTTCTACGATCTCCACCAGCCCGCTTTCAGGATTGGAGCCGCTGGGTACCATCCCCGCCTGCTCAAATCGGCTTAAATAAGCATTGTTGAACTCCCAACGGTGACGATGCCTTTCGCTGATCTCGGTCTTGCCATAGATCTGCTGTGCCAGCGAACCTTCCCTGAGTACACAGGGATAGGCGCCCAGCCGCATGGTGCCACCCTTGGCCGTCACTTTCTTCTGCTCTTCCATCAGGTCGATGACAGGATCGGGCGTATGGAGGTCCATTTCGGTGGAATGAGCATTCTTAAGCCCCAACACATTACGGGCATATTCTATAACAGCCATTTGCATCCCCAGACAGATCCCAAAGAAAGGCAACCGGTTCTCCCTGGCATACCTTACGGCAATGATCTTCCCCTCCACACCCCTATGTCCAAAACCCGGAGCTACCAGCAGCCCATCCAGGTTGCCCAGCTTTTCAGCTACATTCTCCTCCGTTATGAACTCGCTATGCACGTTCACGACCTGGACCTTGCACTCATTGACGGCGCCGGCATGTACAAAAGATTCCAAAATGGACTTATAGGCATCCTGCAGCTCGATGTACTTCCCGATCAGTCCGATGGTCACCTTGCTCTTGGGATATTTCAGCTTGTCCAGGAACTCTTTCCAGCGACCCAGCTCGGGCTCATGATAATGCGTGATGTTCATCTTCTTGAGACAAATAAGATCCAGCTTCTCCCGCATCATCGTCAGCGGGACCTCGTAGATGGTAGGCGCATCGGCGGCCTCGATGACAGCCTCCGGCTTTACATTACAGAACAATGCTACCTTCTTTTTGATATCCGGCGAAAGCGGCTCTTCCGTACGACAGACGATGATATCCGGATGTACCCCTTCCTGGCTCAGCAGCTTGACGCTATGCTGCGTGGGTTTTGTCTTTAATTCTTTGGCGGCTTTTAAATAAGGTATCAGCGTGAGATGGACCACTACACAATCCTCTTCGGGCATTTCCCATTGCAGTTGGCGAACGGCTTCGATAAAGGGCAGGCTTTCGATGTCACCCACGGTGCCGCCCAATTCCGTAATGATGATATCATATTTATTACCCTGTCCCAGCAGCAGCATCCTTCGCTTGATCTCATCCGTGATATGAGGGATCACCTGTACGGTTTTCCCCAGATAAGCTCCCTCTCTTTCTTTGTTGATGACGGTCTGATAGATCCGCCCCGTCGTCACGTTATTGGCCTGGGAAGTATACAGGTTGAGGAATCGCTCGTAATGCCCCAGGTCCAGGTCAGTCTCGGCGCCATCTTCCGTTACATAGCACTCCCCGTGCTCATAGGGGTTTAGCGTACCGGGGTCTACATTGATATATGGATCAAACTTCTGAATGGTAACCCTTAGTCCTCTCGCCTGCAGCAATTTTGCCAGCGAGGCTGCTATAATTCCTTTTCCCAACGATGAAGTTACTCCACCTGTAACAAAGATGTACTTAGCCATAAAATGGTCAATTAATTTATTATTAAATGCATTGTTTTATTAAAAGGCGACAGGCAAAAAACAATAACTTACATCTCCGATCCTTCTGCATCAAATGGCTCAATGATCTGGGGTCTTGCTTCCGTATATACATCTTACAGGAAGCAAATAATGACAATTGTAATTTTGATTCTTTTTTTCTGTAAACCTGTCTGAATTGACCTGCTGAGAACCAACAGAAAAGAAATTCCTAGAGGTCATGTAAAGGTACAGCTATTTGTGATCCCATAAAAAATTAATCTGTCCCCGCCCGCCCAATTCCCCCAACTTTTCCACACAGGCAGCCAACAAAAAAAGCCGCCCATCCGGACGGCCCTCATTCTATTACATTACAATAATTTCCTATTTGTACGCAGCAAACGAGAAAACAGACCCTGACTTGGAGTCCGACTGGTTTTCCGACGTCGTAGAGGCATTCTTGGAAGCCTCCCTCGTTGAGGTAACTTTCTCCGACTGGCTGATCTTTACGGCATGTAAAACCACAATGGTAAGGATCTCTACTGCTAACACGATAAGGGTCGATGTCTTCTTTCCTTTTTTCATGGTGCGATTGGATTTACAAGTTGTTTCTTTAGGATTGATTAACCGTGCTTTAGGTTTCTTTAAGCAATTACCTAAACGCAAGATATCCCTATTTTATTACCTCCACAATCGTAAAAATCCAGGTAAACCACGAGGTTTTTTACATCATTTGTCTTATCTCGCCGATCAAGTTAAAATAAATCCAATTATGATTATAGCAACCGCTCAATCTTTGGCAATTTTATCATAGCTGGCCACCAGTCCCTTGATAAGAGACGAGCTAAACCCTTGATGCTCCATCTCATTCAGCCCCGCAATGGTACACCCCTTGGGGGTAGTCACCTTGTCGATCTCCTGCTCCGGATGGGAACCTTTTTTCAACAGCAGCTCGGCAGCCCCCTTGACGGTCTGGGCGGCAATAAGCGTAGCCGTCGCCGCATCAAACCCGATCTCGATACCCCCCTGGATATTGGCCCGGATATACCGCATGGCAAAGGCCGTCCCGCAAGCCCCCAATACCGTGGCCGCATCCATCAGCTTCTCATCGATCTTCACCGCCTTGCCCAGCTGGTCGAAAATATCCTGCACATACTGCAGCTGCTCGTCATTGGCATTTTGCGCCGCCAGACAGGTCATGCTCTCCTGGATGGCGATAGCCGTATTGGGCATGGCCCGGACAATGGGCACTTTCGTTCCGATGATGGAGGCAATATTGTCGATGCTGATCCCCGTCACTACAGACACGAGCACATGCTTATCCTCCTTGAACTCGTTCCTCAATCCACCCAGGATATCCGACACCTGAAAAGGCTTCACCGCCAGGATCACCAGGTCGGCATAACGCAACGCCTCCTCATTTTTATCGCTTACCAATACCCCTTTCTTCTCCAGTCCATGCAGGGTCTGGATCTTCCGCTTGGTCACCAGTATTTGCTTGGGCTGGACAAAACCGCTCTGGATCAATCCTTCCGCAATGGCGGTACCAAGATTCCCACCGCCAATGATGGCAATTTTCTTATTCATGGTAATACATCTATACGATTAGTAATAAGCGCCCCTGGCAAGATAGTTCCGCACATAATCCCCCACCCCTTCCTCCAAAGAATAGAACGCATCCTTATACCCGGCAGCCCGCAGCTTACGCATATCGGCTTCCGTAAAATATTGATACTTGTCCCGGATGTCCTCCGGCATATCTATAAAGCTAATACGAGGAGACAAATCCAATCCGGCAAACGTTGCTTTTACCAGGTCCTCGAAGCTACGGGCCTTGCCCGTACCAAGGTTATATATAGCGGAAGCAGGCTGATGCTCCATCAGCCAGTAACAGATCTTCAGCAGGTCTTTCACATACACGAAATCACGCAGCTGCCAGCCATCTTTATAGTCGGGCCGGTGGCTCTTGAACAACTTCACTTCTCCGTCCTTTTTGATCTGGTTGAAGGAATGGAAGATCACGCTGGCCATACGAGCCTTATGATACTCGTTGGGACCATATACATTGAAGAACTTCAACCCAGCCCAAAAAGGTGGCTGCTCTTGTTGCAAAAGGGCCCATTTATCGAATTCGTTCTTGGAAATACCATATGCGTTCAACGGCTTCAGAAGAGGGATGATAGCATGACTATCCTCATACCCAAGCTCCCCTGCTCCATAGGTCGCCGCCGATGACGCATATACAAGCGGCACTCTTTTTTCCGTACAGTATTTCCATATGTTTTGAGAATATTCGACATTCAGATGTTCATGGATGGAATAGTCGAATTCGGTAGTATCCGTCCGGGCGCCGATATGGAAGATAAATTGTATCCTGGGCTGATGTTCCGCCAGCCAGTCGAAGAATGTTTCCCTCTCTACTTTACAGGTAAACTGTTTTCCTTGCAGATTCTTCTCCTTCTCCGCATCTCCGAACTCATCAACCAGGATGAGATCCGTCAGCCCCTTTCCATTCAGATACCCAACAAGACAGCTGCCGATAAAGCCGGCTGCCCCCGTCACGACAATGTATTTCTTCTGAGAATTGATAGTACCTTCCATATCGTTCCGTTTCCTCCGGCGGGATTATTCCATTTCCACCAGCTGGTTCATATAATTTTCTATCGCGTGGTCATATTTCTCCTTCCAGTCCGACACATTGCCCCAATTAGCACCATCCACTTTAAAAACCCCATCCGTAACCACTCCCAACTCTTCATACGAAAAATTACCCAGTGTTTTCTTGAAAGCGCTCACCTTGTCTGGGGAAACACTCACCACCACCCGGCTCTGGGATTCCCCAAACCAGTACGCATCTTTCCGGACAGCCCCATTCGCTGCTTTCACATCGAATCCAAATCCATCGGGGAACGCTGACTCTGCCAGGGTAATGAACAACCCTCCTTCACTGACATCATGAGCGCTTTGGACCAGCTTTTCCCTGATCAGCTTTGCCAGGGTCTCCTGCAGCAGGACTTCCTCCTCCAATTCAAAATGAGGGGCCGGACTGTATTCCACGCCCTTTATCTTATGCAGGTATTCCGAAGAATTGATATCGTCATTGCTTTTTCCCAGCAGGAAAAGAACATTCCCCTCTTCCTTGAAATTCAGGGTCATTTTATGCTTCACGGATTCCAGCAGCCCTACCATGCCGATGGTAGGAGTAGGATATACCGCGCCTCCGGGATGTTGGTTATAGAAGCTCACGTTGCCACCCGTCACGGGCGTATCGAATTTCCGGCACGCGTCTCCCATCCCCTTGATGGCGCTCACGAACTGATAGTAAACTTCAGGTTCATACGGATTGCCGAAGTTGAGACAGTTGGTGACCCCCAGCGGCTGTCCCCCGCTGCACACGATGTTCCGGGCCGCTTCCGCCACGGCGATCATCGCTCCCTTATACGGGTCCGCGAATACATAACGGCTATTGCAATCCGTCGTCACAGCCAGGGCCTTGACAGAGCTTCGGTCCTGACCACCGGCAGGCCCTCGTTCGTAACCTTCGCTCCGCTCGGTTACCTTGGCCAGCACCACCGCCGCATCGCTGGGCTGATTGGTGGAAGAATTGGCAGTGCCCACCGTGCTGTCATACTGTACAGCTACCCATCGCTTGGAGGCGATGTTCGGCAGCGCCACCAGCTGCTCCGCAACAGCCCGCAGATCACCCGGCACCGGGATACCGGCCGGATCGAATGCCTTTATCTTGGAAAAATAAGCAGGCTCTTTATAAGGACGGTCATATTGAGGGGCGCCGCCACCCAGCACCAGCTCATAAGCCGGTATCTCCGCTTCCAGCTCGCCGTTCATATAGAATCTAAGCATCCCATCGTCCGTTACATGTCCTATCTCCGCTACGGGTAAGTCCCATTTCTCAAAGATGCGCACCACTTCCGCTTCCCTTCCTTTTTCAACCACCATCAACATACGCTCCTGGCTCTCGCTCAACAAGAGCTCCCAGGCCTTCATATGCTGTTGACGCGCCGGCACCTTATCGAGATCGATTTGCATCCCTACCTCTCCTTTGGCGCTCATTTCCGAAGTGCTGCAGATGATGCCCGCGGCGCCCATATCCTGCATACCAACTACCGCGCCCGTCTTGATGACTTCCAGACAGGCTTCCAGCAGCTTCTTCTCCTGGAAAGGATCACCCACCTGTACGGCCGGCAGTTCCTTGGTGCTCTCGCCCGTGATATCGGCGCTGGCGAAAGAAGCCCCGCCAATACCATCCTTACCGGTGGCGCTGCCCACAAAGATCACGGGGTTACCCGTGCCCTTGGCCGTAGCCGAAATAGTTTCCCCATTCCGCAGGATCCCGACACTCATGGCATTCACCAGGGGATTGGTATGATAACAATCTTCGAAATAGATCTCCCCTCCCACCGTAGGCACGCCAAAACAGTTGCCATAATGCCCGATACCATGAACTACCCCGGACAGCAAATGCTGCGTTTTGCCCTCCTTGAGATTGCCAAACCGGAGAGAATTGAGAGAGGCGATGGGCCTGGCGCCCATGGTAAAGATATCCCGGTGGATCCCCCCGACCCCCGTCGCCGCCCCCTGAAAGGGTTCGATCGCCGAGGGATGGTTATGGGATTCGATCTTGAAAACCACCCCATGGCCATCCCCGATATCCATCAGCCCGGCATTCTC
>DASZXP010000062.1:0-5987 GCA_035545935.1 Puia sp.
CCTGGGTCGTATGGCCGATGCAAAAGCAGTTATCGCCGGCGTGGCCAAAGCCATCGCCCATGCCCGTGAAAATGGGATACCTGTGATCTATGTGACGGTGGGATTCAGGAAAGGCGCGCCCGAAATAAGCACGAACAACAAGACCTTCGCCGCGAACAAGCCAAGGTTTGAAAATGTCAGCCCCGAAGACTTTATGAAAATACACCCCGACATTGCTCCTGTCGAAGGGGAGATCGTCGCAGCCAAGCGTCGCATCAGCGCCTTTACGGGCAGCGATCTTGCCGTAGTTTTAAGCGCTTTCGACATCCGACATCTCGTGCTTACCGGCGTGGCTACCAGCGGCGTGGTGCTTTCTACTTTGTGTGAGGCTGCCGATAAGGATTTCGGCATTACGGTGCTGGCGGATGGTTGTGCGGACCCGGACAATGACACGCATCGGGCCCTGACGGAAAAGATCTTCCAACGTGTGGCGGATGTGATCACCGTGGAGCAGTGGGCCCATAGCCATAAATAGTTCTCCAGTTAAAAATGGGCGTAGGGTCCAGCTCATGGACGCCATCGTCGTAATGTAGCTGTTCGGGCGGGATGAGCAGCTTCCCGGGATGGTCCATCATATTGTCATAATGATAATTGGCGCCATTGCGTTGCAGACCGGCTCTGTCCTTATTCAACCGGCGCTGCATCTGTTCAAGGGAACGCATGGGGTAGTGGCGGAGATTGAAAAGATCGTCCACCTTCCGGCCATCTATGGGATTGTGGTTGAACACCCGGATATTTGTTCGGGAAGCACGCCAGCTCCTGATCCGCGGCGCGCAATCGGGGAACAGACAATAGTGCCGTATGCGCTGTACGGGAGACGTTATCGTATTATCATCTCCGGACGTGAGCCAAAAGTTGTAATTGTTGAACTGGATATAGTCGAAGCCTTCTTCGTACACCTGCTCTACCCATCGATCATAGGGACGCGATCTGTCCCTGCCTTCCAGCAATTCATCCTGGTCGGGCCAGGAGATCCAATCGTACTGACGGATATATTCCTGTATCAGGTATTCGGACATGGCCTGATAGAGGTTATAGAAATCGTACGAGCGGGGGATCAGCCTTCGTTCTGCCAGATGAGATCGGTATTTATCCAATACGCCGGCAGTCCCGTCATCCGAGCCATGATCCCAGACCACCAGGTCGTGATTGGTGGCAAGCAAATGCTCGATGGCATCCTGCAGGATGTCGGCATCGTTATAACAAAGTAATACGCCTAATAATTTTATTTTAGCCATGGTCAACCTCCAGTACTACTACCTGGTCGGGGTCTTCGGGGGTTGGCGACTGTGCGGGTATCTCCGCTACGCCGTCTTTCAGGGATACGTTGACGGATGCATTGTCTTTTAATCGATAGGCCTTTTTAATAGCGGTATAGGGGAACTGCCCGAGCCGTATGGCGCCGGCATTTGGCTGTAAAATATGGACGTAGAGCTTGTTGCCGTTGAGCGTAAGGCAGCCCCATTTCTGAGGCTTCAGGTAGCCCGCTTTGGTGTTATAGATGGCGGGACCGAATGTCTGGAGCCAGTCGCCCATCCAATGCAGCCGCTGGACGAACTCGGGCTGGATCTCGCCGTTGGGCATGGGACCGATGTTGAGCAACAGGTTGCCGCCATTGCCCGCTGATTTGACCAGCAGGGCGACGATCTGCGCCGGCGTCTTATAGGTGGTGTCGGTGATATTGAATCCCCAGGAGTTGTTGATGGTGGCGCAGGTCTCCAGCGGCAGAGAGGATATCTTCTGGAAGCTGAGACCACTGGTATTTTCACCGGGAACATCCTGCTCGAACATCTGGAAGTCTTCGCCCGGAAGAGGCGTCATGTGGTGGTTATTGCCGATGAGGCATTGGGGCTGGAGACGGTGGATAAGGTCGTACAGCTCGCGTATATGCCAGTCGACCCTAACATCGTCGTCCTTGCGCTCCTTGCTTTCTTCCGCCATCTGGTCCCAATAGCCATCGAACCAGATGCCCCCGATGGAGCCGTAATTGGAGAGCAGCTCCGTCAGCTGGTCCTTCATGAATTGGATATAGTCGTTCCAGTTGCCATGGACGGTGCGACCGGCGCCCTTACCAGTCCTGCCTGTCCACCAGGAATAGTCGTCACGGCGCCAGTCGAGCAGCGAGTAGTAAAGGAAGAGCTGGATACCCTGTTTGTGACATTCGTCGGCCAGCAGACGGACGATATCTTTTTTATAGGGCGTATGCATGATGGAAAAGTCGGAGTATTTGGTGTCCCACATGCTAAAACCATCGTGATGACGGGTGATGAGGGTGATATATTTCATCCCGGCGGATCTTGCCAGGGATACCCAGGCATGTGCGTCGAAGTCGATGGGATTGAAGAATTTTTCCAGGCGGGTATAGTTCTTTACCGTGATGTTGCGATTGTTCATTACCCACTCTCCATCACCGGGAATACTGAATGGACCCCAATGGATGAATAGGCCGAACTTGGCGTTGGTGAACCATTCCCGGGCTTTTTCATTTTGGGGGGAGGGTGTGTAGGTCGTCTGGGCGAAAGATACGAGAGCCGACAAATAGAGCAATGCGGATAGCAGAAAGAATTTCTTCATGGTTAAAACTACAATTTTTTTTAATGTTAACGTCATGGCACGGACCTTGCCTTTATATTTAAGTATAAAAATCTAAGAACTATGCCTTTGAAAAGGAATATCCTCATTGCGGATGATGACAGTGAAGACCTTGAAATTCTAATGGAGGTCTTCAATCAGCTGGATAACCATATGTCGATCCATACCGTTCAAAATGGAAGTCAGGTATTTCGATACCTCGCGAGCATCGCGGATGACGACCTTCCCTGCGTGATCGTTTTGGACTACAAAATGCCGATCCTGAATGCAGCAGAGGTCTTGGAAAAAATTCGCAATGAAGAGCGGTATTCCCACATTCCAAAGGTGGTCTGGAGCACCTCCGGACGTAAAGAAGATATGAACCGTTGTCTCAATGCCGGCGCTAAAGAGTATTTTATCAAGCCTAATAAAGCCAGCGAGCTAAGGCGAATGGCCGGCGTCATGCTGAGATATTGCGGATATTCGAATTAGGCTGGAAAATAAAGTTCGAATAAAGCCCCTTCATTCAATTCTGCTTGGGCCCGGATGAGTCCCTGGTGATTGTCCATGACCTTTTTACAGATCGAGAGACCTATTCCCGTACCTGAAAATTCCCTCCCGTGCAGCCGTTGAAACATTTCGAATATCTGCTCGTTGTATTCCGGCTCGAAGCCGAGACCATTGTCTCTGACAACGATCTTTTTTAGCTGCTGGGGCCGATAGGATTTGTACTGGGAATAGGGGGCGTCGACAGTTTCCGATGATATTTCTATCCGGAGAGACCTGTCCGGATGACGGTATTTTATGGAATTGCCGACCAGGTTCGAAAAGAGCTGGATAAGTTGAAAAGGAATTCCCCGGACACTGGGCAGATTGGAAATAACGAGCTCTCCCCGGATAGATTCCAATGAGTCCTGGTAAAAGGCTGCTACCTCGCGAAGCGTACTATTCAGATCCACCTCTTCAAAGTGCTCGAAAGGCTGGGACACTTTTGTAAAAGCCAGCATATCGTCGATCAGGCTTTGCATTCGCCGGGCAGCTTCTTCCGATCGCCTGAGATAGGCCTGTTTTTTTTCAAGATCGATGACCGGGTCGTTCTCCACGACAGCCGAGAGATAAAACAGGATTTTTCTGAGCGGCTCCTTCATATCGTGAGCCGCCGCGTAAGCGAACTGCTGAAGCTCCTTGTTTTGCGCTTCCAGTTGACGGGAATACTGCAGGATACGGTTTTCTGCTGCCCGCTTTTCGGTGAGATCACGCGTGACCTTGGTGAATCCGATGACGTTATTTTCTTCGTCGTGCATGGCGGTAATTACGATGCTCCCCCAAAAGGCAGTGCCATTCTTTCGTACACGCCATCCTTCATGAACAGCCTTACCCTCGAGTGCCGCTTTTTCCATAAGCGTTTCCGGTAGCCTGGAATCCCGGTCTTCCTGTGTGTAGAATATGCGAAAATGCGTTCCAATAATTTCTTCGTCTTTATATCCTTTGATCTTTTCAGCGCCCTTATTCCAATTTACAATTATTCCGTTCCTGTCCAGCATCAATATCGCATAGTCCTGGACCTCTTCCACCATTTTATGATATAAGCTTTCGTTATTGTAGGAGTGCCGTTCCATAGCACCTTTCCTCCTTTCCGGACAATTTACGATATTATCAACTATTCATTAAGTGGGAAAGTGGGGTATTTTTTCCACGCTATTTTATAGTCTCACCAATTGTTTTGTTGCGGCCGACCTGTAAATAGCTTCCACCAATCGAATGTCCCTCCGGCCCTCTTCGCCCGGCGCCAGCATGGGCTTTTTTTGCATAATGGATAGCGCATCGTCATCCATCTGTGTGGCCTGCTGGAAGGGAACATCATAAGGATGATGGATAATACCCGCCGGAGTAATGCCGTTCTGCCCGTTGTAAGCAGAGTAAGGCTCCATCTTTATTTCACCCTTCCCGGTAGTGATGTCGAGGAAGTTGATATTCTCTCCAAAGCTGGTCTTTATATCGGCCAGGACGCCGCCAGGGAATTCCAATGTGGCGATCGTCGTTTCATCCAGGCCGTTCTTATAGATCTGTGGCCTTGTGGTAGAGGTCCGGGCGGAGACGATGGCAACGGGCTCCATCCCTGTGCCCAATCTTGCTCCCTGTATGGCATAGACGCCCATATCGTACAATACCCCGCCGCCCATTTCCTTTTTTTGCTTCCAGTGGTCGGTGCGGCCTTCGTAGTAGCCGGCTGCGCAGCTCAGCTTAATGACTTTACCGAACTGCTGTTCCTTTACCATGCGGCGCCATTCCTGTGTGTTCGGCTCATGATGCAGGCGGTAGCCGATGGCCAGGGACTTCTTGTTGGAGCGACAGGCTTCTATCATCGCCGTACACTCGGCTTCCGTCAGCGCCATTGGCTTTTCGCACCATACCTCCTTACCGGCATTCGCAGCCCTGATCACGTATTCTTTGTGCATCGAAGGCGGCAGTACCACATATACTACGTCTATATCCGGATTGTCGGCGATGTCATCGAAGGTCTGATAGTTGTAAATATTCTTATCGGGGATATTGTATTTTCTTTTCCATGCCTCCGCTTTTGACGGCGTACCGGTGACGATACCTGCCAGGTAACAACGCTTTGTCTGCTGTAGTGCGGGCGCCAAAAGATCGGTGCTGTAATATCCCAGGCCAACCAACGCTACGCCCAGCCTGTCCTTATAACGGGAAGAGGAGAATATTTTTTTGGGGGAAAGCAGCAGGATACTGCCGCCGGCAGCAATAGCTTTTACAGCTTGCCTACGTGAAATAGCGCTCATAACTGTGGGATTTGATAAAAGATAAGCATTTTTTTCATACTTTGATGATGTCCTGCTAAAACGGACACCCTTAAACCATGTGGAGACGCATCCTGGCCTACATCTTATTTGGATTGGGCTTTTTGACCCTGACCTTTTTCAAACATTACACCGGTGAACTGATCCCTTATCCCTTCCTTTTTTGGTTGGTAGGACTTGCCCTGTTTGCGGGAGGTCTTTTATTCCTTCGATATACACCCGATGGCAGGGACCTCGAGGCGCGTAAAAAGTTGGTGGCTACCATTGCCGACCTGAAGAACAACGGCGAAAAGATCCAGGTGGACCTATCGAAGTGCGAAATAAAAGAACATAGTTACAGTGAAGAGAAGCAGCGGTATGGGAATGACAATCCATTGCTGACCTTGAGCATCGAAAGCGAGATCCAGGGTTGGAACACCCTGGGCGGAGGCGGCTGGAGGAATGTGGTAGCAGGGCAAATAAGGGCCGATATTACTTTGATCTCGACTTTCTGAATAGGTAGATAGTTGATCCTTAATTAGTTATAAATTTCGGGCTAAAATACTGAAAAAACTCACT
>DASZXP010000063.1:0-4806 GCA_035545935.1 Puia sp.
AAGACGCTGATCGGGGACCTGGATTTTACACGGCTGTATAGTAAATGGAAGCTATTGCGCAGTCTGGACCCGCAGGCGGGGAGCGGCGCCATGCGACCGCCGCCCATTACGGGAAAAGATACGGCACGCAGCAGAAAGCCAGTGTTGCAGCGGGCGCCGGCGGAGCTGAAAGGCGCGGCCAAAGGATTGGCGCGTATACTGACCTCCCTGAAGCATGTCCAGCTGAACTATGCGGACAATTCGTCCTCTACGATCTATGGTTTCATGGATAGCACCCGGGTGCTGGGGATGAACCTGCAGGATATGCAGCCGGGATGGGGGTATGTGTTCGGGATGCGGCCGGATACCAACTTTATAAATAAGCTGGGACGGAAGCGGCTATTGACGGGGGATACGACGCTCAACAACCAGAATATCATTACCTATGCGCAGAAGATAACGGCTACGGCCATCCTGGAGCCTGTGCCTGATCTGCATATCTCCATCACCTGGGATAAGACGTTCGGGAAGAATTATTCGGAGCTGTACAAGGATACGACGGGGTCTTCGGGTTTTGTCAGGCTGAATCCTTATATGGCAGGCACGTTCAGCGTGAGCTTTATCTCTTTCAATACGTTGTTCACGAAGTACAAGCCCAACGAGCTTTCCAGCACCTTCCAGCAATTCGAGAATTACCGGAGCATCATTTCCCAGCGTCTGGGGAGCATCAATAAGTATACGGGCGGATTGATCGGTACGGATGGGTATGCGTTGGGGTATGGGAAGTATGCGCAGGATGTGCTGATACCGGCCTTTATCGCAGCGTATACGGGGAAAAGCCCGAATAAGGTAGCGTTGCTCGATGAGAGCGGAGGAAGCAATGTGACGTCGAACCCCTTCTCGGGGTATCTTCCGAAGCCGAACTGGAATATCAGCTATACAGGGCTGAGCAAGCTGCCGGGGTTCAAGAATATCTTTTCGAACTTTACCATCACCAATGCCTATACGAGCGTGCTGAGCATGAACAGCTTCAATTCGCAGCTGAATTACCAGGACCCGTTGGGCTATGGACAGCCGGCCTTTATCGACAGCATCAGCGGCAACCTGGTGCCATACTACCAGGTGCCGAATATCACGATACAGGAGCAGTTTGCGCCGCTGCTGGATGTGGATATGCAGTTCGTCAATCAGTTCCAGGCGAAGGTAGGATTCTCGAAGTCGCGACTTTTGAGCCTTAGCCTGGTGGATTTCCAATTGAGCGAGACGCGTTCCACGGAGTTCACGATCGGGGCGGGTTTCCGTAAGCGGGGTGTTTCGTTGCCATTCAAGATCAAGATGCCGGGGCAGAGCGCGGCTTCCAATAAGCTGCAGAACGACCTGACGCTGCGGCTGGATTTCAGCATAAGGGACAATGCCACTTCCAGCAGCTACCTGGATCAGAATGCGTCTTTGCCTACGGGGGGACAGAAGGTAGTGACCATCTCGCCGTCCATCGATTATGTGTTGAACAACCGGATCAATCTGAAGTTCTATTTCGATGAGCGGAAGACGATACCGAAAATCTCTACGACGCCGCCTATTACTACGGTGCGGGGAGGGTTGCAGTTGAGGATCTCGTTGGCACAGTAAACTTTCACCGCGTCCGCTCCCTCCGGCACCTTCGGTGCCTCGGTCGGTCCGGCTAAACGATTGAGACCTTCGGCGGAAGAACTTCGTCGGACCTGCTTCGTCACGGTCCTTCTCGTTCGTACCCTCGGGTACTTCGAAAGCTCCTCCTCGGTCGCGACCCCTGGTCGTGGACGCCGCGCCTGTGGCGCGTCAGGCGTTGCCAGATCGGTTGTAATAAAAGCTGTTCGCCTGCGCGAGGCAGGTCATATTTACTTCATTGATACAGACATGGTCGGGTGTGTTGGCGCAGTAATAAATGGCATCGGCCACGTCTTCCGCGCGTAAGGGCGTGTATCCTTCATAAATTTTCTCGGCCTGTGCCATGTCCCCTTTGAAGCGGACCCGGGAGAATTCGGTGTCGGCGGCGCCGGGATGGATGGCGGTGACTTTTATGCGATGTTGCAGCAGGTCGATACGCTGGGCCTTGGAGATGGCGTCCACGGCGTATTTGCTGGCGCAGTAGACATTCCCTTTCTCGTATACTTCCTTGCCGGCGATGGAGCCGAGGTTGATGATATGTCCTTTCTGACGGGCGATCATCAGGGGGATGACGGCCCTGGAGACGTACAGGAGCCCTTTTACATTGGTGTCGAGCATGGTCTCCCAGTCGTCGAGGTTGGCATCCTGGAAATGGTCGCGGCCAAGGGCGAGACCGGCGTTGTTGACGAGGATGTCGATGGCGGTCCAGGTATCGGGGAGGCTCTTGATGGCGGCGAAGACAGCTCCCTTATCCTGTACGTCGAATACGAGGGGGAGCACGTCGGTGCGCTTCTGAAGCTCACGGGTCAGCGTTTCGAGCCTTTCTTTTCTTCTGCCTGTAATGATAAGGCGATGGCCGCCGGCTGCGAACTGGCGGGCACAGGCTTCTCCGAATCCGGAAGTGGCGCCTGTGATGAGCACAATTTTATTCATAATAAGTTATCTTTTGTAAAGTTGTCGAGTATGCGTCCTGCTCTGTCGCTGTCCTCTATCATTCCCATATGGCCGGCGTCTTGCAGGATATGGATATGGGAGATGGATGGCATATGACATTGCTGCAGGCTCGCCATCAGGGGAACGGCGCTGTCCTGTCCTCCGATGACAAATAACACGGGGCCGTTGAAATTGTTGAGCACATGCGATCTGTCGGGACGGCGGATCATGGCCTCATAGTAGCTCACGAGGGCGTCGGGGGCGAAGCTGCTGTAGCGTTGGATGAGGTCCTGGACCCATTCGGGGTGTTCCTGTTTTGAGCGTTCGGAGAAGAGGTTGGGAATGGACTGGCGGATAAAGGGGGCTGCGCCATTCTTGCGTATGAATTCGATGCCTTTTTTGCGGGCGGCTTTTTTTTCTTCCGTGTCGGCGTAGGAGGTGGAGTGAAAAAGGCCAAAGGCTTTGAGCCTTTCAGGGTACAGCTCGGCAAAGGCGAGGGCGACATAGCC
This sequence comes from Puia sp., assembly GCA_035545935.1. Lineage (GTDB taxonomy): Bacteria > Bacteroidota > Bacteroidia > Chitinophagales > Chitinophagaceae > Puia. Next base: position 3,069 of record DASZXP010000063.1, read on the forward strand.
ACCCATGCTGTGTCCTACCATGATGCATTGCGCTATATTTTCCGCGTCGAGCCGGGCTTTTACGGCGGCAGCCATTCCTTCCATGCTGGTGTCATTGGTGAGGGGCGCCTGGCCGCTGCCGGGCAGGTCGGGAATGATGAGGCGGTGTTTATCTTTCAGGTATTCTTTCTGAATGTCCCACAGGGAGCTGTCTTCCGCAAATCCGTGGAGGAGGATGAGGGGCGTGCCGGCGGGTGCTTTATCCACGGCGTTTGTTTTTTATGATCGACATGGGCGTTCCGATGACCAGCAGGATAGTGGCGATGACGGCCAGCCAGGATACGATGTCGATGTATTTTACGTAGAATGTCTCTTCGTGTGTGGCGGGGACATATGCCTTGATAAAAGAGGCCTGGTCCCAGGGGCGGGATTCGACGATGTGGCCGGAGGGGTCGATGATACAGGAGACGCCGGTGTTGGCGCTGCGTACGACCCAGTGCCGGGTTTCGATGGCTCTCAGGCGGGCATAGGCTTCGTGCTGATGGTAGCCGGGGGTGTTGCCCCACCATCCGTCGTTGGTGATGATGGCAATGAGGTCGGCGCCGTTGTGGATATATCGGGACATGAACTCACCGTATATGCTTTCGTAGCAGACGGCGGGCGCTATGGTGTAGCTGTGGTTGGAAGTCGTCATGGGTGTCCGGTCGGGTTGTCCCGTATAGCCGGCGGTGGTGCCGCCGAACTTTTCGAATAAGGGGTCCAGGAAGTGGAGGAAGAAGGGGAGCGTTTCCACGCCGGGTACGAGCATGGTCTTATGATAGAAGTGGAGTGGGCCAGTGCTGTCCATGAGGACGGCGGCGTTGTAATCATCCTCATACATGTTGGTATTGGGAACGGGTCTGGCGGTGCTGCTTTGCGATCCTGCCCTGTAGGCCCTGTAACTTTCCACGCCTGTAAGCAGGTTGATCTTTGGGTGCCGCCGGAGGAAATCCCATAAGGGGTTGAGAAAGAAGTTGGACTTCATCTTGTCCTCGTTGATGCCGTTGGCCATGAACACGGCTGTTTCGGGCCAGACAACGAGGGTGGTGTTATTGTCGATGGCGGAATCGCTGAGGCGGATCAATTTTCCCAGCATGGCGTCGAAGCTGCCTGCATTGTCGGAGACCTTTTCGTAGGGGTCGATGTTGGGCTGGATGATAACGACATTGGACGTGCCGGGAGGTTGGGGCTGGTCTTTTGCGGGGGCTACGATGCTGGAAAGAAGCAGGGGCGCCGAGAAGATGCCGAGAGTGCGGCTAAGGGGTACGGTGGGAAGGGTGCGAAAAGAGTTTTTGGATATGAGCAGGAATACGGAAATATTCATTGTGAGTATCCACAGGCTGCCGCCGCTGGCGCCGGTGAAGCTGTACCACTGCACCCATCCGGGATGGTTGGCAAATACATTGCCGAGAGTAAGCCAGGGCCAGCTAAGGCCCCAGTCGTGCAGATGAAAGAATTCAAACGCGAGCCAGAGCGCCACAAGGGCGGGATATCCTATTTTGCTGCCGAAGCGTGCTTTTATAAAGTGAAAGCCTATCCAGGGAAGGCACATGAGCAGGCTGTTGGCGAAGATGGCGCCGAGGGCCCCGGGGGCGGAGGCGTTCCAGATCCACCAGGTGGTGGCGGCATTCCAGGTGAGCATGGTGAGATAGACCCAGCCGAAGAATTTGCTTCTGCGGATGCCCTGCTGTTCCAGCCATAGCAGGGGCACGAAGGCAAG
>DASZXP010000064.1:0-28911 GCA_035545935.1 Puia sp.
CCGGCCCGTTCTGAGATAAATGCATTACTACGGATGATCTCCCAACAGACCATACAACAGATACTCAGCAGGATCGATATCATCGAGATAGTGGGAGGTTTCGTGCGGCTGAAAAAGCGTGGGACCAACTACCTCGGTCTATGCCCCTTTCACAACGAAAAAACCCCTTCTTTCACCGTCAGCCCCGTCAAGGAAATATACAAATGCTTTGGCTGCGGACGCAGCGGCAATACCATCAGCTTTTTGATGGAGCATGAGAAATATTCCTATGCCGAAGCGTTGCGATGGCTGGCCGCGAAATACAATGTGGAGATAGAAGAAAAAGAGCTGAGCCCCGAGCTGCGTCAGCAGCAGCAGGTGGCGGACAGCCTCTATATCCTCAATGGATTTGCTCAAAAATGGTTCCATGACATCCTGCTCAGCTCGGAAGAAGGACAGGACATCGGCCTCAGCTACCTGCGTCAGCGGGGCTTTAATGACGAGATCATCCGGAAGTTCCAATTAGGCTATAGCCCCGAACAACGGGACTCCTTCGCCCGGGCGGCGCTCTCCGCCCAGTACAACCTGGAGTATCTTCAAAAGAGCGGTCTCGTCGTGGTACGGGATGACAGGCCCGTGGACAATTACAGGGGGCGTATCATCTTTCCCATCCACAACCAGACGGGAAAGACCATTGGCTTCGGCGCCCGCATCATCAAAAGCAACGACAGGGCCCCCAAATACATCAATACGCCGGAGAACGAGATCTATATCAAAAGCAAGATCCTCTATGGCTCCTGGCTTGCCCGGCAGGCCATCGACAGACAGGACGAATGTCTGCTGGTAGAGGGGTACACCGACGTCATTTCCCTCCACCAGGCCGGGATCGAGAACGTAGTGGCCAGCGGCGGGACCTCGCTCACCGTGGACCAGCTCAGGCTGATAAAGAAATATACCAACCATCTTACCATCATCTATGACGGAGACAGCGCCGGCATCAAGGCAGCCCTGCGCGGACTGGACATGGCCCTGGAAGAAAGCCTGGACGTAAAGCTGGTGCTCATCCCCGACAAGGAAGACCCCGACAGCTATGTACGCAAGGTAGGCGCCACCGCATTCCGGGACTTCGTGGCCTCGGCCAAAAAAGACTTTATCCTTTTCCAGCTGGAAGTGTCGTTAAAGGACGCGGGAACAGATACCAATAAACGGGCAGAAGTGGTCAACCAGGTGGCCGAGACCATCGCCAGGATCAACAAAGCAGAGGATTTTACCAAGCGGCAGGATTATATCCGCCAGTGCTCCGAGATCCTGCGTATCGAAGAGACGGGCCTGCAGGCATTGGTGAACAAATTCATCCGCGACAGGATAGCCAAACAGGAGAGCAAGGCGGCAGCCGCAGCTACTCCCTCCCCCGAAGACATGCCTCCTCCACAGGAAGGTGAAGGGATGCCGCTGCCCGGCGATGAAGAATCCCTCAACCTGCTCTTCAAGCACGAGCAGAATGAGAGAGGCATGATCCGCAGTCTGCTTGACTTCGGTCTGCGTGCGTGGGATGATAACACCTCCGTCGCCGATTATATATTTACGGAGGCCGCCGATATCTATGACCTCATCGACAATCAACGGCTGGTGAAGATCCTCGACATCTATAAAAATTGGTATGAAGAAGGGCTCGAGCCTACTACCAAAAACTTTCTCTATCACGAGGACCAGGAGCTCAGCACCCTGGCCGTCTCCATTATGGACTTCCATCACGAGCTCAGCCTTAATTGGAAGGAGCATTTCGACGGGAAGATAGCCACGCGTGACGATCTGTATAAGGAGGATGTCCTTTCCACCATGGGATATCTCAAGCTGCGTAAGATCAAACGTCTGATGGAAGAGAATCAGCAGGACCTCTCCAAACCTCATACGGAAGAAGAACAAATGGTGCTCCTGCAGACACATATGCACCTCAAACAATTGGAAAAGGACCTCATGCAGCACCTCGGCACCGTCATCATCAAATAGCTTCCGCGGGTGCCTGTTTCATTACCCGGTGCGCCTGCAGCAAATGCCGCTCGTTGTGCGCGACCAGGTAGCGGAGCATGTCTCCCAGCCGCAGCTGTACAAATCTCGATAACGTAAAAGGGATCCGGATACGCTGGAGGTCTTTGGTGGATACATGATGAAGTATATCGTCCAGCGCATCGCACTGCTGAAGAAAACGCTGCAGTTCGTCATGTCCGTCCAGCCCTTCTTTTCGGGCATGGAGACGCCGGGGAGAAGGTATCTTGAAAACACTGCCGTCGCTCCTGGGCATGATCCTGTTATACAGCCAGTCGCCCAGCCAGCCGCTGCGATAGCTTTCCATCTTTACATCGGGAGCCAGGGTCACACGGGACAGCATGCCCCGGATATATACATCGTGCGCAATATTCAAATGACCGAAGACCTCTGCGATAGACCATTTACCGGGTGCAGGGCTGAAATTCAATTGTTGATCTGTCAGGCGGAGGAAGGGTTGGGTGCTGGCTTTTATAAGCTCTATCCTATCCAATAACTCCGTTATTAGACCTTGCTTGCTAAAAACTGCCATGAAAAGTACTTAAAAGCATATCGTTGTTCAAAAAAAGGGTCACCGGGGTAAGCAGGCGCTGGAATATGGCTAATAATCATGGGGCCTTAGCAAAGATACGTATTTATAGGGGATAGCCCGGTGTATCCTATGACACCGGGAAAAGCCTTATATTGCCGTAAAGGCTTTCTGAACGGGCCCTCCGGCCCGTTGTCCGAAGGACAGACATAAGACCTTTCCGGAAAACGGACTATATTCCACCGGAGGTCCGTTTTTCGGACATTTTAGCGCGTTCCAAACGCCTTGTGCGGGGCTTTCTCTCCAGGACCTCGACACCGGCCTCTTCCAATACCGCTGCTCTCTGGAGGAATGCCACTGGTTCCGCTTTTTTGAACTGTACGGCCATCCATACATGATCCAGGGCCACCTGGCGGAAGGTCTCATAGCCGGCGCCCGTAACGCATTCCCAGCTACATTCCCTGTTCAGGGTCGTGGCGATCTTGGACCCTACCTTTGGGTAGGCGACCCAGAATTTTGCCCCTTTCTGCAATGCAGGCAACACCTCACAGACAATGCCACGCAACTGCTGCTCGTTGACAGCAAAGACGAGCGCAAAGTCTATTTTCTTACTTTTTAAAAGGGGGGTGAGATTCTTGGCAAAAGCCAGTTTTGCAAATTGTTTCTCGATGGCGGACGGTAAACCCTGTATCAACAGGTTTTTCTCATCCTTTAACTGCAATTTTTCCAGTAAAGTTGGGAGCATCTCCTGAATTTTTAATTTTCAGTTTGAGAACTATAGATGTGTTGCATCTGAAATGCAGGACGGCGAAATTACGAAAAATTCTTTTAAATGCTAATCATTACCCTTGGGTCCGGCATGTCTCCGTTGACGACGACGATCCCTGTACTTAAAGATGGGTACTTTGTTTTCACTGCCTCTCAGCAGGCGGGTAATGTTCTTCTGATGGGTGAGGACGACCATTAGGGCTACCGCAATGGCAAAACCCCGGTATAAAGTCTCTTTTGCATCAAAAATATAGAGAATGAGCACGGCAAATGCCACACTGGCAAGTATGGAGCTCAAAGAGACAAAGCGTGTCAGATAAAGTACCAGGAGAAATACGGCCACGCAGCATACGGCCGCCAATGGCTGGATAGCGAGGATCATCCCAAAAAGGGTAGCTACCCCCTTCCCTCCCCTGAAATCAGCCCAAATGGGAAAGATATGGCCTACAACGGCCGCCAGACCCAGCCCTACCATGAAATTGGTCCTTTCCGTCTCGTCATGCATGTAATAAGGCACCAGAATGTACAGGCTGGTAGCGATGACGCCCTTTATGACATCGATGGACATCACAAAAGTGCCCCACCTCGAACCCAGTACCCGGAATGTATTCGTGGCTCCGGCATTACCACTGCCGTATTCCCGTATATCGATACCGAAAAAGCCCCTGCTAACCCAAACAGCGGTAGGAACAGAGCCAATAAGGTAAGCGAGAAGTATAAGTAAAACTTCCTTCATCGAATGGTTGAGTTAAAGTTGGATAACAAATATACTTAAAAAAAGACTCCAATACTTCATGGTCCCGGTCGATAGTTGTCTCATTTTACAAGCTTTAAACAAATCCAGTTGCCTTCACTCAACCTTTCGGATATTGGGAGGTCATTTTTAAGCGCCTCATTTTCAACATCTTGATAATCTTCATGCAGGAGGCCGCTCAATAATATAACGCCCCCTTTCCGCAATTGTTGTTTCATCCGGGAGAGTTCCTTCAAGATCACATTTTTGTTGATATTTGCTAATATTATGTCGTACAAGGAGTTATCAGGGATGGTGCTCATTTGCTCTACCTTTATCCGCCGGCGGTGGTTCTCCTGTACGTTCTCCCGGGCATTCTCGATGCTCCAGGGATCGTGATCGATGGCCAGCACGTCGCTCGCTCCCAGCCTTTCCGCGAGTATCGCCAGCACGCCTGTGCCCGTACCGAAATCAAGCACGTTCTTCCCCTTTAGATCCAGGTGCTGCATGGCTTTTATCATCATAAAGGTGGTGGCATGATGTCCCGTTCCAAAGCTCATTTTGGGCGTGATCACCAGCTCATGCTCCACCTGCGCAATAGGCGCATGGAAAGAGGCCCGTACGGCGCAGAAGTCGCCGATGACCACGGGCTGAAAATTCTTTTCCCATTCCTCGTTCCAATTCTTTTCGGGAACACCCTGTTTGGTGTAGCCCAATTGCCACCGGGACAGGAGCTCTTCCAGCCCGGCCGCATTGAATTTTTCCTCCTCCACATAGGCGTCGAGGTGACCGGCCTCCTGTTGGAACCCATCGTACCCGAGCTCCTCCAGCCTGGCTATCAGGATCTCCTGGACGGAAACATCGGCGGCGGGTATATTGATATGAAGATGCATAAGCAGAAAAATAGAAAAGGTCTGCAGTACAGAACTACAGACCTTATTATATAAGCTATCTAATTATTGCTGGGTGCCCTGGGGAGCCTGGGGACCGCCTGCTGGTTTGCCGGCGCCGGCAGGAGCTTCAGGTTTCGGGATAAGCACTTTACGGCTCAGCTTGAACTTACCCGTCTTCTGGTCCAGGCCGATGAGCTTCACTTTCACGGTGTCGCCTTCCTTGAGGACGCCGTCCAGTGTTTCAAGACGTTTGTGGCTCACTTCGCTGATGTGCAGCAGCCCTTGCTTGCCGGGCAGGAATTCCACAAAAGCGCCGTACGGCATGACGGACTTCACTTTGGCCTCGTATACGGAACCAACCTCCGGCTGCGCAACGATGCCCTTGATCCAGGCGACAGCCTTGTCCAGGCCTTCCTTGGCGGGGCTGAAAATGCTGACCTCTCCAAAATTGCCGACCTCTTCCAGATTGATGGTAGTACCCGTCTCCCTTTGGATCTCCTGAATGATCTTCCCTTGCGGTCCGATGACGGCGCCGATGAATTCCTTGTCGATAAAGATCTTCACCATTCTCGGGGCATGGGGTTTCACATCTGCGCGGGCAGCGGGCATACATTCGTACATGGCGTCCAGGATATGCAGACGTCCTTTACGGGCCTGCTCCAGGGCGTCACGCATCGTGTCCATGCTGAGACCATCCACCTTTATATCCATCTGTACGCCACAGATCCCCTCACGGGTGCCGGTGACCTTGAAGTCCATATCGCCCAGGTGATCTTCATCACCCAGGATATCCGTCAGGATAGCATATTTCCCATCGGACGGACGGGTGATGAGTCCCATCGCCACGCCGCTGACATGCTTGGGGAAGGGTACGCCCGCATCCATCAGGGCCAGGCTGCCGGCGCAAACCGTCGCCATGGAGGACGATCCGTTGGATTCCAGGATATCGCTCACTACACGCACGGTGTAGGGATAATCGCTGCCCGGCATCATCTGCTTCAGGCTGCGCATGGCCAGGTTGCCATGTCCCACTTCCCGGCGGCTTTGACCTCTCATCATCTTTACTTCGCCTGTGCTGAAAGGAGGGAAATTATAGTGAAGGAAGAATTTCGAATCGAATGATTTGGCGGCGCTCTCCACCAGCAGCTCATCCAGGGGCGTACCCAGGGTCACCGTAGTAAGGGACTGGGTCTCTCCGCGTGTGAAAAGGGACGAGCCATGCGGCGTAGGCAGGGGGTCGACTTCCATGGCCAGGGGGCGGACCTGGTCCAGCTGACGGCCGTCCAGACGGATACGATCGTCCAGGATCATGTTCCGGACAACCTCCCATTGCAGGTCGGAATAATATTTCTTAGCCAGCTTTTTGTCCTGGTCAGTGATCTCTTCACCCAGGCTGGCGATCAGCTCTTCTTTCAGCAGGTCATAGGCATCGCTGCGCTCATGCTTGCTGCTGCCCGCGCGGGAGATCTGGTAGATCCGGTCTTTAGTAAAAGCGATCACTTTCTGCTGCAGCTCTTCGTTGACCACAGGTTTCGTATAATCCCTTTTCCCGGTGACGCCGGCCTTCGTACGCAGCTCTTCTTGTGCCTTGATCTGGATGCGGATGGCATCGTGGGCCAGCTCCAGCGCCTTCACCAGGTCTTCCTCGCTGCACTCGGAAGCTTCGCCTTCCACCATCATCAGGTTCTTATCCGTAGCGGCGATGATAAATTCCATATCCGCCTTTTCCAGCTCCGTACGGCTGGGGTTGACCAGCAGCTTGCCGTCTACACGGCCGATACGTACTTCGCTAATGATCTCCTTGATGGGAATATCGGATACGGCCAGGGCCGCAGAGGCAGCCAGACAGGCCAGCGCATCGGGCATGACTTCCACGTCGCTGGATACAAGGCTGAGCAGCACCTGTACGTCACAGAAATAGTCTTCGGGGAACAAAGGACGCAGTGCGCGGTCGATCAGGCGGCTGGTCAGGATCTCATAATCGTTCAGCCTGGCCTCGCGCTTGAAAAAACTACCGGGGATACGCCCGGCTGATGCAAATTTCTCTTGATAATCTACGGAGAGAGGAAAGAAATCCTGTCCTTCCTTGGGCTCCTTATTGGCAACGACGGTCGCCAGGATGATACAATTGCCCTGACGTACGGTAACGGCGCCATCTGCCTGGCGTGCAAGCTTGCCGGTCTCGATGGAGACCATCCGGCCACCACCTATATCAAATGTTACACTGATGGGTTGTGAAAGCATATAGCTGTTCGTCTTTAATAAGATCGGGGCTCACTGGGGCAGGAAAAGAAGCGAGGCCGCGATCTCTATGTTAAAAAATGAATGAAAATGTCAGTAAATCCTTCACGTATAAAAAAACTATTCCCAACCGTGGGGTCAGTTGGGAATAGTGGTCATATACATAATGAGATTATTTTCTGAGTCCGAGTTTTTCGATCAATTGACGGTAACCCTGGAGGTTTTGTTTGCTCAGGTAGGTAAGCAAACGCTTTCTTTTACCCACCAGCTGCATCAGACCGCGATGGGTGGAAAAATCTTTTTTATTTGCTTGCAAATGCTCAGAGATACGGTTGATCCGCTCTGTCAACAACGCAATCTGTCCCTCTATGGAACCGGTATTGGTGGCTTTTCCACCAAAATCTGTAAAGAAACTCGCTTTCTTTTCTTTAGTCAAATAAGGCATCTCTATTTTTTTATTAAACTGTCCAAATGGACATTTTTGGCCTGCGAAGGTACTGATTATTTCGAGATTCCTGAAAAATCCGCCTCAAAAATCGCTAAAAATATTAATTTGGCGGCTCCGGAACCGCAAAAGCGGTTCGTCCGAAAGGACAGACATTAGCCCAATGCAGGAATTGAGCCTATTTTTCGGGTAAGGGTCGATTCCTGCGTTCTTATGCGAAAAAGGATCTACTGCACCGTCACCAATGACCTGACCTACGATCAGCGGATGATCAGGATCTGCACCTCCCTGTCCCAGGAGGGCTATGACGTGGTATTGGTAGGCCGGAAGGAGCCTTCTTCCCTTCCCCTGCAAAGACAGCCTTTCCGGCAGCGCCGGCTCCCCCTCCTGTTCCGCAAGGGGAAGCTCTTTTACCTGGAATACAACCTCCGGCTGCTGTTTTACCTCCTGTTCCGGCGGATGGACTGTATCTGCGCCATCGACCTGGACACTATCATCCCTTGTTATTGGGCCTCCAGGATCAAACGCATCCCCCGGGTCTATGACGCCCACGAGCTCTTTTGCGAGATGAAGGAGGTCGTCTCCCGGCCGGCTATCTATAAGGCGTGGAAATGGGTAGAACGGACCTTTGTCCCCTCCTTCCAATATGGCTACACCGTGAACGAACCCATCGCCGCGGAGTTTTCAAAGATGTACGGCGTCGACTATGCCGTCATCCGTAATGCCCCCCTCCTGCGTCCCTTCCCAAGCGCTCCTGTCCCCCACCAGCGATTCATCCTCTACCAGGGGGCCGTCAATGAGGGCAGATGCTTCGAGACCCTGATCCCGGCCATGCAGCAGGTAGACGCCCGGCTGGTCATCTGCGGTAAGGGCAATTTTATGGAGAAGGCCCGTCGGCTGGTCCGGGAACATGCCCTGGAGGAAAAAGTCGTCTTTAAAGGCCCCCTCCGGCCGGAGGAGCTGCGTCCGTTGACCCAAACGGCCTGGTGCGGCATAACGCTCTTCGAGAACAAAGGGATGAGCAACTACTATTCCCTGGCCAATCGGTTCTTCGACTATATGCATGCCGGCATCCCCCAATTGGCTATGAATTATCCTGTTTATAAAGAAATAAACAATCTGTACCCCATCGCTGTTCTAATAGACAACCCGGATGTCCGGAGCATAGCGGAGGCGCTCAACAGGCTACTGAACAATATGGAATTATATAAGACGTTACAACTCAATTGCAGGAAAGCAAGTCGGCATTTCAACTGGCAGGAAGAAGAAAAAAAATTGATAGGCCTGTATCAAAAGATCCTTAACTGAACCAGTGGACAAGCATCTACATATAGTGTGTATGGACGTGCCTTACCCGGCAGATTATGGGGGGGTGGTCGATCCATTTCATAAGATACGCTGTCTGCACGAGGCAGGCGTAAAGGTCCACCTGCATTGCTTCGAATATGGCAGAGGCGCCCGGATCGAGCTGGACGCCTTCTGCACGGAAGTAAAATATTATGCGCGCAGGGAAGGCCACAAAGGGTTTTCGCACAAGCTGCCCTATATCGTATGCTCCCGGAGCAATGGCGAGCTGCTGGAAAATCTCTTACGCGACGATCATCCCATCCTGTTGGAGGGAATCCATTGCAGCTATCTGCTGAATGACCCCCGCTTCAGTCAGCGGCGGGTGTTCCTCCGGCTCCACAACGTGGAATATCAATATTACCGTCAACTATATTACTGCGAACGTTCGCTGCTGAAAAAAATGTATTACCTGCACGAGAGCAATCTCCTTCGGCAATACGAAAAAAAGGTGGCGGACAAGGCGATGATCCTGGCCATGGTGGAAAAGGACTGTGAGCAATACCGCCAGGAGTTCGGCGCCGGGAATGTGAAATTGCTGCCCGTGTTCCTCCCGTTCGGCGAGGTGGTGAGCAAGGAAGGCTCCGGCTGTTTTTGTCTGTATCATGGTAATCTTTCCGTGGCCGAGAACGAGCAGGCCGTCGCATGGCTGCTCAAACAGGTATTCTGCGGGATGGACCTGCCCCTGATCATTTCCGGCAAGAACCCTTCTCCCCGTCTGACCCGCATGGTGGAGCAGCATCCGCATGCCTGTCTTATTCCCAACCCCTCGGACGAGGAGATACAGGATCTCATCGCCAAAGCGCAGGTCAACATCCTGCCCTCCTTCAATTGCACAGGTATAAAAATGAAATTGCTCAATGCGCTTTTCAACGGACGTTACTCTGTCGTCAACCGCGACGCCGTAGAAGGCACCGGCCTCGAATCCACCTGTCATATCGCGGACAATACGGAAGAAATGATAGCGCTTATCACCCGGCTGTATACACGCCCGTTCACAAAAGAAGATATTGAAGAAAGGAAAGCCCGGCTGGCAGGACGTTATGATAATGAGAAGAATACCCGGCAGCTGATGGAGATCATCTTTAATCCATAGAGATAGTTGCATTGTCGAAGACCTTTCCCCGCTCGGTCCTCAGCATACGGGCAGGGAATTTGTGGATGACCCTGTAATCGTGCGACGCCATTATAATGGTCGTGGCATAGTCCCGCGATATTTGAAAGAGCAATTGCATGATCTCATCGGCCGTCTCGGGGTCGAGATTGCCCGTGGGCTCGTCCGCCAGTATCAGCTTGGGAGAATTGAGCAGCGCTCTTGCGATATCCACCCGTTGCTGTTCTCCGCCGCTCATCTCGAAAGGCATTTTAAAACCTTTCGACTTCAATCCCACCTTATCCAATACATCGGAGATCTTTTCATTCATCAGCTTCACGTCTTTCCAGCCCGTCGCCTCCAGCACGAATTTGAGATTGTCATTCACGTTCCTGTCCGTGAGGAGCTGAAAGTCCTGGAATACGACGCCCAGGCTCCTGCGCAGATAAGGCACCTTCTTCCAATCCATGCCCTTCAGCGTAAAGCCGGCCACCGCCCCCTCTCCTTCATTCAAAGGCAGGTCGCCATACAAGGTCTTCAGCAGGCTGGATTTACCGGTTCCGGTCTTGCCCACCAGATACACGAACTCGCCTTTGTTGACGACGATGTTCACATCCTGAAGGATAAGATTGCTGCCCTGATATATGTTAGCGTGCTTTAATTCGACGATGATCTCTGCCATAATAGATGTGCATTACAAGGCAAATATATGGAAAAAAACGTCGTCTGGCCTTTGCCGGATGGAAGCCTCCACCCTTTACCCCTGCGTATCAGCCTTCAGCATCAGTCTTAGCGTAGAGTCGTTGGCGAAATAGCTCATCATCCAGTTGAGAAAGATAAAGAGCCTGTTCTTCACGCTGAGTATAAGCATCAGGTGGACGAACATCCAGGTCAGCCAGGCAAACAGTCCCTGAAAGCTGAATCCCGGAAGATCCACCACCGCCTTTCGCTTACCCACGGTGGCCATCGAGCCTTTATTGTGGTATTCGAACTCCAGCCGGGGTTTCCCTTTCAGCTCCCGTTTGAAATTATGGGCCAGGAATATGGCCTGCGAAATGGCTACGTTCGCCAGTTGGGGATGGCCATTGGGATATTTGGGCGTGACCATATAGGCGATGTCCCCGATGGCATATACGCCCGAAAGCCCTTCCACCTCGCAATAGCGGTTGGTGATAAGACGATTGCCACGGGTAATGCTGGTGGCGGGGATACCCTGTAGCGTATTGGCCGTTACGCCCGCCGCCCAGATAAGATTTTTGGTGGGGATGGTCTCGCCGCCTCTCAGCTTCACGGTGGTACCATCATAGTCTTCCACCACCGTACCGGTCTTTACGATCACACCCAGCGATTCAAGGTATTGCTGGGACTTTATCTTGGACGCCTCGCTCATGGCGTTCAGCGTGTGCGGCGATCCTTCCAGCAGATAGATGGTGAATCTGGAGAAGTCCACACCCGGGTAATCCTTCGGAAGGATGTTCTTTTTCATTTCGGCCATGGCGCCGGCCAGCTCCACGCCTGTAGGGCCTCCGCCAACAATAACGAAGTTGAGAAGAGATTGCAATTCATCCGGGCCCGCCACGATGGTGTCCTCGAAGGTCTTGAGGATCCTGTTGCGAAGGGCCATGGCCTGGGGGACGGATTTCATAGGGAAGGAATTGGATTGTATGCGTGTATTACCGAAGTAATTGGTGGTACATCCCAGGGCGATGACCAGGCGGTCATACGGTATGTCTCCGATGGGAGTATATACGACGCGTGCGTCGGTGTCGACCCTGCTCACTTCCGTGATGCGGATGTTGACATTTTTCGAATGCTGAAAAACCTTTCTCAAGGGGAAAGAAATGCTGGACGGCTCCAGGCGCGCCGTAGCCACCTGGTACATGAGGGGCTGGAATTGATGATAGTTGTGCTTGTCGATCAAAAAAACTTCGTATTGCGTACCGTTGAGCGCCCTTGCCAGCCTGAGGCCGCCGAAGCCGGCGCCGATAATGACGATCCTTTGCCTGTTGTTAGTTCCTGCTGCCATAACTAAGAAGTTTAATGTAATTCCTATGCAAAGTTACGGGATGCAGCAAGATAGCAGTGACAATAATTTTTACGGTTTCCCGCACCGAAACTATCACTATATTCAACGGATCAAACCTTATCGCATGAAGAAAAAGACCGTCGATCTCACTGAGTACGACCCTATCCAACGCCTTAATGAAGTAGACAGCGCCGTACAGGTCCCTCCGGATATCGAATTGGACATACGTCGCGTCATTCGGCGGGATACCATAAAAAAAGGGGCGCTCCTGCTGGAAATGAATACTGTTTGCGATAGGATCTGGTTCATCGAAAAGGGGTTGTTCCGCAGCTATAAAAAGATCAAAGGCAGCGAAGAGAATACATGGTTCATGAAGGAGAACGACCTGATGACGGACCCCAAAAGCTTTCATAGCGGAGAGCCCAGCAAACATAACATCTGCGCAATGGAAACCAGTATTGTACATTCCATCTCCCGGCAGCAGATAAATAATTTCTGTATAAGATCACACGCATTCGAGCATATATGCCATTTACTCACCTGGGAGTACTACACGAAGTTCATGGATTACTGGGATGAGCTGACATCGGGCACGATCAGACAACGATACCATCATTACCTCATACACTTCCCGTACCTGAATGACCGCATATCCGTCGACCACATCGCATCCCTGCTGAAATGTTCCAGTCGAAGTATCCGCAGAGTGAGAGAGAACAAACCCTGACATTTGTCCGCTTTTTTTTAAAACTCACGGTTAACTTTCCAACTTTTTATCGCGACACTATGCCAACTTTCCATTTTTAGCCCCCTTTTTTTCTCATCTTTTTTGTAGCGACATCTAGCTTTGGAGTACTCATTATACGGCCGTGTAAAGAGCTTCTGAAATCACATTTTTTAATCTTTTAAATTTTATTCAAATGAAATTATCATTCATTCTTCCTGCCGTACTCCTTTCCTTCCACCCGGTCGTCTCCCATGCCCGGTCAGGAATACCACCTGTACCCCGGCGCACGCTGGCGATGTTGACGGAACGCACCAGCGGCATAAGTGAAAAAGAGCTCCAGATCTGCTGCTCCAGGCTGCAAAAAGATCACCGGAGGATATATTACCTCATCAGCCGGGGCGACCGCATGGACCTCCAGGTAAAAGGTATCTATTCCCATGAGAAGCTCCTGTTCTTTCGGCTGTCATTGGGCAATCACTCTCACCTGGATTACGATATCGACAGCGTCCGCTTCCTGATGAGGGATCGTAGGGTCACCAAGGCTAACGCCTCGCCGGCCCGTTCCCTGCCAGTCCTGTACACCTATGGGAACACCCGTTCGATAAAAGGTAAAAGCAGGGAAGAAAGCGTGATCGTGCTACCGCAATTTACGCTGCCGGAGGGTAAACGCCTGGTCATCGAGGTGACGGAAAAGAATGGAGGCCGCAAGCTGCAGGTCTTCGTGGACAATTTCACCTTGCTTAGATCAAGATCGGTCTGAATAGCAAAAAAGCATCGCTAAAAATTTAAAAACTGTTGATATGAATAACGAGAATTTAAACTTCCTCCGTGATAGCATCCGATATTTGGGGTTCGGAGAGGCTATGGCAAACAGCGAGCCGCTGGAAGAGGAAATGAAAAGTGGCGTAAAGGAGTTCCAATTGAGGACCGCAGCCTGTTTTGATGAATACAGCACCATCCAGGCAACCCTCTACTTCCGAAGATCGGAAAACTTCGACATGTACTTCCTGAATAAGTACGACGCTTCGTTAGTGTACGACAACAATCCCAATCGCAATAAGATGCAAACCTTCTACATCAGCAAAGGGAGAGGCGTCACTTTCAAGGAGGCTTTCAATCTTTTGCAAGGGAGGGCGGTGTATAAAAACCTTGTCGATGCGGATGGTACGGAGTACAATGCCTGGCTGCAGCTGTCTTTTAGCGAAAGGACGCCAAGCAATGCGAATTACAGGACCCGTCATTTCGGAGAGAGATACGGGTATGACCTGGAAAAAGCATTGAGCAACTATCCCATCAGGGAGCTGCAGGACGAGCAGCTAAAGCAAAATCTTCTCTATAGCCTCAGAAAGGGCAATATACATCCCGTGACTTTCACAAAGGCCAACAAAATCGAGAAGATGTATATAGAAGCCTGCCCCGAGTACAAAATGATCACGATCCATTCGGAGCTAACGAGGGCGGCTCATAAGCCACCCTCTCCAAAGGCTGATCCCATAAAATCAGCGCCTCTCCTGTTCCCTGACCCGGAAGGTCCTGCCGGCAATGGAGAAAAGGAAGAAGAAAAGAATGAGGAAAAAGACCCGCCAGCCGATAGCCGGCCGCGGATCAATGGATCCCCGGTCAGAAAAAGGAGCCGGGCGTCGGATAGTTTATGACTCATTTAAGAGGGCGCCTTGCAAGGCGCCCTCTTTTTAAAAAAGAATCACGATCACGGATATCAAAGTCCTGGTAAATGTCATGCGAAAAAGAGCTGGCAGCGATCATCCATCTACGCCAACACCGTCACCAGTCCTTTAATAACAGCCCCCAGCTTCACTCCCTCTAAAATCCTGGACTCCGAACTGCCATGCTGGAGAACAGACCGCTCATGTGAGCTTACACACATCTCGCATCCGTTGATGGACGAAACCACCAGGCTCACCAGCTCAAAGAACTCCTTACCCAACACAGGGTTCGCCATAATGCTCATCTTGATACCCGCCGGCTGATTGGTATAAAAATCCTTCTGTATAAAGTGCCTGAATCGATAGAATACATTGTTCGTGCTCATCAGCGAAGTACAGGCAACTATCTCGGCTACCTCTGCATCGGTGGCGCCCGCCTCTTTTGCCAGCCCCGTAAACGACTCCTGCAGCAGGGTAAATTGCTCGTTCACCACCACGGCCAGCGCCAGCAGCAAAGCTTCCTTCCTGTTCAACTGCTGATTGTTGTTCAATACATTACCGACATTGATCTTCAGATCTTTTATAAACCTGGACTCTGCCGCAACAAGGGCCCTGACATTGGCCGATGATTCATAATCCGGGATATTCAATTCCAAAAGCAGGTTTTGGAACGTTTCGTTTTGCAGGGCTACTATAGTGCTCATTGGTAATTATTTTAAGAAAGGCAGGGGTGCCCCTGCCTTTCGTGATCTATTCAATGGAAATATTAATTCAGGCTCAGCTGGGTAGTCAGCGTCTCTTCGCCTTTCTTCCAGTTGCAGGGACATAACTCGTCCGTCTGCAGCGCATCCAGCACACGGATCACCTCCTGTACGCTGCGGCCCACATTCAGGTCATATACGCTGACCCAGCGAACGATACCTTGCGGGTCGATGATAAAGGTGGCGCGGTAAGCGATCTTTTCTTCCTTATCCAGGATACCCAGCTCTTCCGCCAGCGACTTGGAAGTATCTGCCAGCATGGGGAACTTCAGGTCCCGCAGGTCGCTGTGATCCCTTCTCCAGGCGGCGTGTACGAACTCGGAATCCGTGGAAGCGCCGATCACTACAGTGTCCCTGTCCGAGAATTCGCTGTGCTTCTTGTTGAACTCGGCTATCTCCGTAGGGCATACAAAGGTGAAATCCTTTGGCCACCAGAACATCACCGTCCACTTCCCTTCCGCGCTTGCATAGTTTTCCGTCAACTCTGCAAACTCTTTTCCTTTCTCGATGGATACAACTGCCTTCTTCTTAAAAGCAGGAAACTTTTCGCCAATTGATAAGATCCTGTTGGACATATTTGATTTGTTTTATTTGCTAATGATAAAATGATCGCGGCGGGCAAATCGTTCGTGGGTCATCGGCATTCCAATAGCCGATCAAAAATCAAGATGGCGCAAATGTACAGCGCCTCATCGATAGAGCATGATCATAAATATCTATAGTCTAATAGATAGAATCTATATGTCGGGAATAGCAGCTGAGGTATCGCGCGAGGCCGAAACCTGCCGCTGGCGCGGCAGGTTTTCAAGTCTTTATTCAAACGCGTTCTTCAGACGGATGTATCTGTTCAGGTCGTCCGAAACAAATCCTTTTTCCTTCATCTTAGTAACATAGTCCGCCGTGACCCCCATGGCCTTTAATGAGCTTAGCTGATTCACGGGGATATCCTTAAAGCCGATGGCATTGAAGGATTTTATAAACTCAGGCGTAATATTCATCGCCTTCAGCGAGGTCAGATGATGCGGCGTGATATCCTTATAGCCCAGGTCCATAAATCCCTTTATATAGGCCGGGGTGATATTCATGGACTTCATGGATATCAGCGTATTCGCGGGGATGTCCTGGTATCCTACGTCCAAAAAGCTTTTTACATATTCCGGTGTTATGCCCATCGATTTGAAGGATATGAGGGTGCGGACGGGGATATCCTTATAGCCGATGTCGTTGAACCCTTTGATGTAATCCGGATCCACCTTCATCGACTTCAGCGACACGATGTCCCGGGATGAAAGGTCCGGATAACCGGCTTTTTTCAGCGAAGCCACAAAGGCGCTGTCGATGTGAAGCGATTTGTAGGTGACGACGTCATTGGCCGAAGTGGAAGGCGGGAACTTACGCAAATAGTCGCCGTCGATCTTCATGGACTTGAACGTGATCAGCTTCGATGTCTCGATATGATCGTAACCCGCCCGGCGTATGTCGTCTATAAAAGGCTTGTCGATCTTCAGCGCTTTGAATGTAATAAGCTGGCTCTCCGAAATATCGTTGTATCCTGCTCCTCGTATGGATTTGATATAGTCTTCATCGATGTGCAGGGCCGCCATGGAAATAAGATGCCCCTTGGAAATATCGGGGAAACCATTGGCCTGCACCATATCCACATAGCTCTTTTTAATATCCAGCATAAAGAAGGTCATCAGCTCATCTTCTCTTTCCACCAGCTTTTTCTGGCGCATATGAGCCAGGTAGTCGGCATCCGGCTGGAATTTGTAATGGCCAAAGCCCTGCTCACCGTCGAACTGACCGGTGAAATGGATCGTGCCGGCCTCACGGGTAAGAGAGAACTCTACCTTACCGACGCCATTAAGAGCTGTCAGCTGGCTTCTGGGAACGCTAAAGCTGCTGCTCCAATTATGATCATCGTTCTCGCCACGCAGCTCGATCATTATTTTGTCGTCCTTTTTATCCTGGTTGCTGACGATGAACCAGGCCCCTTCCGTCCTGTCGCCCCAGGAAGGTTTGGAGGTATCCGAAACAAATACGGAGATGGAAGGCTCCGAAGGTATGGTCACATTGACGGAAGACACCGCAACGGCATTAACATTAGCCTCCACGGCAGACGTCACATTGGATACGATGGTGCGGTGTACGACCCCCTGCACATCGGTGACGACGAGGGGAATTGAAACAGGCACGTCGGGCGTCGCCTGAACGGCTACCGCTTCCGACTGTGTTACGCTCACAGCGGGCACGGCGTCAACCGGCCCCTTTTCAGTGGCAGATTTGGCAGGCTTGGCGGGTTTTGCCGGAGTGGCAGCTTTCTCTTTCACCGTTTGAGCCAGCACCGCCGGGCGGTTTAGCACCCCGGCCAGGAGCACAAAAAGAGGCAGAAGGAAGAAATACTTCCAGGCAGTATGACGAGAAGAAGTTTGAGCGTTCATCATGATGATACGTCTTTTTAGAAGTGACTGATTATAATTTGAAGTAATGTTGAACGACATTTCTGGAGCCGCCACTTTCACCAGGCTCAGCTGGTAAGCCGATCTTTCCACGCCGGGATGCCGAAGCACATGCCTGTCGGTGAGGAATTCCAGGTTGTTTTCCATCTCCCTTCTGAAAAGCCAGATAAAGGGGTTGAACCATTGGAATATGATGCCCAGCTCCGCCAGGATGATATCCATCGTATGCCAGCCGCCGGCATGGACCTTCTCATGCAGCAGGATCTGCTGATACGTCTCCGGGTCATATTCACTGGGATGGATAAAAATAATATTGCCGAATGAACAGGGTCCCTGCATACCCGCGGCCGCGACGATACGGTAATGACCATCCTTGATCACGGGTCCTTTATACCGTTGGATCAACAACAGGATCATCTGCCGCAGCAGGTTCAGGCCCAGTATGACGACTCCGGCCAAATAGAGGTAGAAAAGTATCTTTAATGGCAGGCCGGCTGTGGTCCTGGGGGCGACAGGTACCCGGGAGTCGGCAGTGGCATCCGGACACGTGGAAGGCTCCGGATGAACAATGGGTTCCGAATGGATAGCGGCGTCGGGGCGGGCAACAGATTCCGGTCTGGCAGTCTTTCGATGGGCAGCAGTTGCCTGCTTCGCAATCGTCGCCGGCATGACAGCCGTTGCAGGCTTTACAACAGTGATCTCAGCGTTCGCAACCGTATCCGCTACCGCAACAGTCTTCATCACAGCAGCACTCCCTACCGCACCGGCAGTCTCACTCTCCGACTTCACCACCTCTTTTGCTCTCCAGCTCAACACTCTCGGCATCGGCATCAATGGCAGCAAAAAAGCAGCCAGCAAACACCCCATCAATACCCACCTGTTCAGCACATAGAACGTCAGTCTCTTTAACGCCAGCTTATAAAAAAGCACCCCGGCGGCAATAAGTATGCTTACATGCAGGATATAAGGTATCATTTCTTTTGGTTTTTGATGATCTCCAATATCTCATTCATTTCTTCTTTCGATATCTTTTGCTCCTTCGCGAAGAACGCCAGCATGCGCGAATAGGAGTTATTGAAATATTGCTTTACGATGTCATCGAACGCATGCTTCTGGTACTGCTCCTTGGAAATGACAGGATAATACCGGAACGTATTCCCCAGCGTCTCATGATCCAAAAACCCTTTCTCCTCCAGGATACGCACCATCGTCGCCACGGAATTATAGTGGGGTTTGGGGTCAGGCAGCTCCGCAATGATGTCCTTTATAAATGCCTTTCCCAAATGCCAGCAGGCATGCATGATCTGCTCTTCTCTTTTGGCTAGTTTCTTCTGCATCTTCTCCAACTTTTTTTCTAAGCTACTACTAATCGATTAGTTTACCAACTAATTCATTAGTTTTTTAATAAAAAATTATGCCACTCCCCGGCAGGCAAACCATCCACATAATATATATAGACGGATACCCCTACAGAGAAACCCATGGGCAAATAAATTTGGCCAGTGCTGAAATTGAAATAATTTTGGTATGTGCTTACAAACAATTCGTAGCGTAATGTTTGACACTAATATCCCAGATACGACCAAAACCTTGCCTTTACACGACGAGACTGACTTGCTTGCCCGCGTTGCCGAAGGCAACGATCGAGCGTTCGGGAAGATCTTCCATCACTATCGCCCCAAGATCTATTCCTATGCCTATCAATTATTCGGCAATATCCAGATGGCGGACGAACTGGTACAAGAGGTTTTCCTGAAGGTCTGGCTCAATCGCGACAAACTCCCCCACATCCTCAAATTCGACTCCTGGCTCTTTATCATCGCCCGCAACCAGGTCTTCGATATGCTAAAATTGCTCGCTAAAGAAACTACCGCCCGTCAGCAGATGGCGCGCTTTCTCGACCCCGAAGCCAATTTCGTAGAGGATCGGATCATCGATAAAGAGAACGAAGTCCGTCTCAGGGACGCCCTCGACCATCTCTCTCCCCAGCAAAAGCTCATCTTCACCCTGAGCCGCCAGCAGGGTCTGAAGCACGAAGAGATCGCCTCCCAGCTGAATATCTCCCGCAACACCGTCAAGACCCATCTCGTCCATGCGCTAAAAACGCTCCGCGATATCCTGCACTTCCACTCGGATAGCGCACTGCTCCTGCTTCTTAGCCTTTGGAGCATCTGCTAAAACGTTTTTTGGGTGGTCTCTACACACTATGTGTGAACATAAAATTTGGTCGCATATACTCCTATCCATACATTTTTCAGTCTTTACTTGTAACACTACATTATGGGAGTTCCCGAACGATTGACTTACCTGTTCCACAGGTATTATGAAAAGACGTCCACTCCTTCTGAAAGAGAGGAGCTGTTCCAACTTTTATCGCGTCCAGAGAACGATGAACTTCTCAGGGAACTCATCAATGAGACATGGTCCCAGGACGTCCCCTCCCGATTACAGGATCCCCAGACAGCCAGCAGGATATTACAATACATCATCCAACAACAGCCTCCCGCCCTCCCACCCACCCGGCGGCGCGGATTTTGGAATCACCGGCTATTTTTAAGATATGCTGCAGTGGCGATCCTGCTTTTATCTGTCACCTTTCTGACGTGGTACACCCATTCCTCACACGCCCCCGCTCCTGCCCCCAAACTGGCGGAGATACCCAAGCCCGTATTCGATCAATGCCTCACCCTGGCAGATGGCAGCAAGATCCTTTTGCACAAAGACGCCCACATCGACTTTGATCCGGCGTTCTCCGGCAAGACACGGGAAGTGACGCTCACCGGCGAAGCCTATTTCGACATCCGTCACGACACACGACCCTTTATCGTGCACACAGGCCCCATAACAACCACCGTATTAGGCACCGCGTTCAATATCAACGCACACGACAAAGACCTTACTGTCACCGTACTAAAAGGAAAAGTAAAGGTCGACAACGGCACCGGCAGCTTCAGCATCCTCAAACGCAACGAACAGGTGCTGGTCGACATCGTCAATCACAAGCTGAAAAAAGTACAGGTGGATGCCAAAGAAGAGATCGCCTGGAAAAAACCTTATTTATTATTCAACGATGTCAGCATGAGAGAAGCTGTAGATGAATTACAACAACGATTTCACGTCAACGTCACACTCAGCAACCCCGCCTCTGAAAACTGTCATGTTACCGCCAGCTTCACACAAGGTGAGTCACTGGAACAGATCGTCAAGGTACTGTCCAAGATCAACAACATGGACTACAAGCTTATGACAAATGGAGGATTTGAATTGACTGGCGAAGGATGTAAATAAGAAGCAACAAAACCGTAAAAAATAAAATAACCTACTCCGGCTGGAACCCGGAGCAGGTTGTAAAATACCTTTTCGTCTCAAGAAAGAAAGAAGGTATCCTGTCTTAAACAAGTTTTCATCATTTAAAACAATCAAAACTATGACATTTTCTCTATTGTCAGCGTTTGAACGGCTTTACCCTGCCGAAGGGCGCCAAAAACTGCTTATTCAAATCAAAAAACGATTGCCTTATTGTATGCGTATTAGTTTTTTCACAATACTTATCTTTCTGTGCAGCATACAGTTAATAAGCGCTCGTGATGCTAGTGGACAAGACATCAACAAAGTGTATATTTCCCTGGACCTAAAGAACGAGCCGCTGGTATCGGCGTTGGAAAAGATACAAAAGCTTACTCCTTTCACCTTCGCTTACAACAAACGTGAGATCCGGCGGGTGAACAATCTTACATTGACCTGGAATGGCCGGTCTGTGCATACCATCCTGGAAGCGCTTTTGCGACACACTTCCCTGCAATACGAACAGGTAGGCAATACCATCGTTATCTCCTATCGCCGCGATGCAGGCCCCGATGCGGACGATCGTCATGCGGGCAAGCTGCCCTCCGTCCTCTCCACGAATGCTCCCGACATCGAGGTGACGGTCCGCACCGTCACGGGTACGGTGACCAATACGGCAGGAAGCCCCATCGAAGGCGTCTCCGTAACGATCCGTGGCAGCGCCAGTGGCACCACCACCGATGCGGAAGGCAAATTCAAGATCGTCGTCCCCGATGAAGGCGCTACTTTACAATTCTCTTCCGTAGGCTATCAGACACGCACCGTGTCCGTCGGCAGTCAAACCACTCTGAACATCCGGCTGACAGAAATAGCCGCCGGTCTCAACGACGTGGTGGTCATCGGGTATGGCACCGCCAAAAAATCGGATCTCACCGGCGCCGTAGCCAGTCTCAAAGGCGATCAGCTGCTGGACCGTCCCGTGCCCAACGTCTCACAAGCGTTGGAAGGAAAGATCCCGGGCGTGGATGTCATGATCAATAGCAACGCTCCCGGGCAGCCCGCCAAGGTCCGCGTCCGCGGCATCGGCTCCATCAATTCCAGTCTCGACCCTTTGTATGTCGTCGATGGGGTCACCGGCGTCGATATCAATACGATCAATCCGCACGAAATAGCCAGCCTGGAAGTTTTAAAAGATGCATCTTCATGCGCCATCTACGGCGCCCGCGGCGCTAATGGGGTCATCATGGTAACCACCAAGCGTGGCCGTAAAGGCGAGAGCCGCGTCACCTACGATGGAAATGCCAATGTCGCCGTTCTCAACCGGCATTTACCCACTCTGAACTCGGACGAGTTTGTCAGGATCTATAATCTCTCTTTTGCCAATGGCAGCAAATTCGACCCGCTGGGCGGCACATGGACCCCGCCGGTGCCGTTGAACCATATCGGTCTTCCCAAACTGTTCGACGCCAACGACAAGCCGCTCTACAATACCAACTGGGAAAAAGAAGTATACAAACCCGCCTTCTCCCACGATCATTTCATCAATATCCAGGGCGGCAGCGACAAGTCCCAGTACAGCGCGTCCCTGGGCTACCTGGATCAGAACGGTCTTATGATCAACAGCTGGTTCAATCGCTATTCGGCCAAGCTGACCCTCGACAACGAGGTCAATAACTGGCTGAAGTTCGGCGGCTATATCTCTATCATCCGGAGCACGCAACGCATGGTGTCCGATGCCAACGGCGCTCTCAACGTTCCCCGCATGGTGACGGAAGAAGTACCTATCGTGCCCATCAAATATCCTGATGGCAGCTGGGCAGGCAATAACGATATCGCCGGCCTCGAAGGCGGCCCCAACCCGGTGCATATCTCTCAAAGCAGGTACAGCCTCAACAACAACCTCCAGGCCCTGGGCGATGCCTATTTCATTATTCACCTGACGAAGGACCTGGATTTCAAAACGGATTTCGGGTATAACCTCAGCGGGCAAAAGAATAATTTCTATTCCGCACAAGACCTCCCCCACCTTTCACAGGACCAGGGCGGACAGGCTTCCGTCAATTCCTATTACAATTATTTCTGGCAGTCGGAGAACTACCTCACCTGGAACAAAAAGATCAATGACAGGCAAAAAATGACGGCCCTGCTGGGCGCCTCCTGGCAGAAATACAAACAGGAATGGGTAGATGCGGAAACGCAGAATTTCATCGACGACTTCTTCCAGTATAATTCCCTACAGGCCGGTTCCGTCAGGAACCAGACGCAGTCGCTCAGCGTCCCCACCTGGTCCATGAATTCATATTATGCCCGCATCACGTACAACATCGACGACAAATACCTGTTCACCGCCACGGGACGTTACGATGGAAGCTCCCGTTTCGGAACGAACAACCAGTTCGCCTTCTTCCCTTCCGTAGGCGCCGCATGGCGTATCTCCGAAGAGGATTTCCTGAAACACAGCGATGTCATCAGCTATATGAAGATCCGCGGCAGCTATGGCCTCACGGGTAACTCCGAGATCGGCTTTGGATTGTCCAAAGGGCAAATAACACCGGGCACCACTGTTTTGAACGGCGCCAATCAATCTACGTTACTACCTAATTATATCGGCAACCCCAACCTGAAATGGGAAAAATCCCTCCAGGGCGATGCCGGATTGGAAATGGGTTTGTTCCGGGACAGGATCCAGCTAAACATCGACTGGTACAGCCGTACCACCAAAGACCTGCTCCTGCAGACACCCATACCCTGGTCCGCGGGTATGCAGACCAACAACGTATACCAGAACATCGGCTCCGTTCGCAATACAGGTATCGAGCTCAACCTGAACACGGTGAACGTGAAGACGCATAATTTCACCTGGAGCACCAATTTCATCTTTGCCACCAACAGCAACAAGATCCTCAAGCTCAATGACGGCAATGCGGATATCTTCCCAGGTCCCAATTTCCTGGGCCAGACCAATGTCCTGCGCGTGGGTAAGCCTATCGGCTCTTTTTATGGCATGACCCGTCTGGGAACCTACAGCAGCGATGAAGCCGCCGAGGCCGCACTGGTCAACCTGAAACCAGGCGATCGCAAGTACCTGATGGATAAGGATGGCAAAACACCGATATACAGCATCATCGGCCGCGCCTATCCCAAATGGACAGGTACCTTCAGCAGCACCATCACGTATGAAGGATGGGATTTCTCCTTCGACATCCGTTTTGTACAGGGTGTAAATACAGCCGCTACCTTCAAGCACTCCAGCGAGGACAGACAAACCATCGCCAACAGCCTGAAAACAGTGCTCAACGGCTGGACGCCCGACCATCAGAATACCATGGTCTCACAGGTACGTAATTACAAGTTCGCCCAGGACTCGCATTTCGATACATGGTGGGTGGAAGATGGTTCGTTTATCCGCGGGCAGAATGTAACCCTTGGCTATACCATTCCGGAAGCCGCGGTGCGGAAACTGAAGCTGACCAAGGTGCATATCGCAGCCAGCGCGCAGAACTTCTTCCTGCATACCAAATACACGGGCTATGATCCGGAAGTCGATACGTTCAATTCCAGCTACGGTAACAACCCGGCCTTCTCGCAAAACCTGGATTTTTTCTCCTACCCCCGCCCGATGACGATGAACCTGGCCCTGACGGTAGGATTTTAATTACATACCAAAAACAAGTGAAATGAAACTTAAAAATATTAGTCTTATTCTCTTACTGATAGGCTCGCTGGGAAGCTGTAAAAAGTTCCTGGAAGAAAAGCCTACCAACTTCCTGAGTCCCGGTTTTACTATTACCAACGTCAAAGAGGCCAGGGCCCTGACCAATGCCTGTTATTCCAGGCTGGACAATTTCCTTTACGGACAGCCCGCCTCCTATGGGGGCAATACCTGGAACCTCATGGAGTTCATGACAGGCAAGTCCAATAGCGATCTGGGACAGACAGGTTTTGTCAATTTCCAGAACCTCAGCTATAACGCTACCTCTTTTTATGTGGACTCATGGTGGCAGCAGATGTATATGGGCATCGGCACCTGCAACCTGGCCCTGTCGAGCCTGGCCACCGTCAGTTCCGGGGTCGTCAGCGATTCGGCAAAAGCGAACATGCTGGCTGAAGCACATACCCTGCGAGCGTTCTATTATTTCTTCCTCGTGCGGATGTATGGCGCCGTGCCCATGGTTACCAGCGTGCCAAAAGACCTCAACCTGAAGCTGAGCCGCAGCCCGGCCAAGAGCATCTATGACAGCATCATCATCCCCGACCTGCTGACAGCGGAATCCTCTACCCTACCCTGGCAGGACAATACGGGATTGGTATCCATGAGCGCCGTAAAATCTATTTTGGCCGACGTCTATCTCACCTATGCGGGCAATCCTGTCAAAGGAGGCGACCAGTATTATGCCGAGTCGGCCAAGCGATCGAAGGATGTCATCGACAAGGGAGGGTTCAGCTTGTTCCAGAAGTACACGGATATGATCAATCCCTCCAACAAGAACAAGGGCGAGTTCATCTTCCAGGCGCAGTATGCCGCTGCAGCCAACGTGAACAACCCGTTGACGGCACTGACCATTCCCAACTATTCGGGTATTTCCAAATATTCGGATGAATATGGTTCGGTGCACCCGACCGATCAGTTTATCAATTCCTTCAATCCCGCGGACAAGCGGATAGCCGAACGCCAGTTCTTCTTTACCAAATATCCCAGTATCAAGACGGGTGATACCGTACATTTTACTTATCACTACATTTATAAATGGTTCGATTCGGCTGCCGTAACAAATACGGCAAAATCCGACTTGAACTACACGTTTTATCGGCTGGCTGACGTATATTTAATGTACGCGGAAGCCTCCAACAGGGCCGAGGGCAGTCCCAATGCGGACGCCATCCATTATGTGGACCTGATACGCGAGCGGGCAAACCTGGGAGACCTGGTGGGGACGCCTTCGCAGTCGGATTTCGAACATGAGGTATGGCTCGAGCGTTATTTCGAGCTTTGCTTTGAAAATAAGATGTGGTTCGACATGATACGCACCCTGAAAGTGCATAATGACGTAACGGGTGATTGGGATGATTTTGTAGGGCACAAGACGGTGTGGAATGCTACATTCACGGCCAATCAACTGCTCTTCCCGGTGCCGAAGCAGGAGACGGATGTAAATCCCAACCTTCTGCCTAATAACCCGGGTTTCTAAACGCCTATACACATGAGAGAGTTATATCTGCCCTTCGGGCGAGCCGCCGTTGGCGGCTCCTGATCAAGGCCGGCTGTCGTAGTTCGTTTTTGACGGGTTAGGGGACAGCCGGCCCCTTTTTTATTCAACAGGATCATGTATATTTGTTTGAACATGGATATTGTAAAGACGCTATATGACGAGATCATCGGTTTTGCGGGTCTGCATCCCTTGCTCGACATGTATCACAAAGGAGATTATTCCCCCCTCTCGACACCACATGGTTTTTTGTCCGCCATCTCCCCCGTCATCCCTTTCCTGCTTTTTATCGAGATCATACGCGCGCTGGTATACCGGCGATTCAAGATCGAAGACTACCGGATGCCTTTTTTCGTCTTCATCGCCAATAGGTTCATCTCCCGCTTCATCTCTATTGCGGCCGTAGCGTTTTGTATCAGCCTCCTGGAAAAATTTGCTCCCTTCCATTCTACCTTCACCTGGTACTGGCTCATCTATGGGTATATTATCTGGGAGCTGGCCCATTTCGTCTATCATTATTTCGGTCATAAAGTGCGTCTTTTCTGGTGTCTTCATTCCACCCATCACGCACCACAAAGCATGAACCTTTCCGTCACCTATATGCATTTCTTCCTGGAAGCGCCCTATGCAGACGTGATCCGCACCTCCATTTGCATCATCGCGGGCGTAAATCCCCCGCTGCTCTTCCTCATCATGGCCATCGACGGCACCTGGGGCGCCTTTATCCATGTGGGAGAAAATATCCTACGCAACGGCCGGATGGGTTTCCTGCAAAAGATCATCCTCACCCCTTCCCACCACCGCGTGCACCATGCCCGCAATCCGCTGTACATGGATACCAATTTCTGCAATCTGCTGAATATATGGGACCGTGTCTTCAAGACCTACCAGGATGAAGATAATTCCGAAAAGATAGAATACGGCATTACCCGCCCCGTCAATACCCGGAGCTTCCTGGATATGTATTTCGGAGAGTTCTATTGTCTGTTCAAAGACGTCGCTAAAGCCCCGGGGTTAAAGAATAAATTCCTCTATATCTGGATGCCGCCCGGCTGGAGCCACACAGGCGAACACAAGACAGCGCGGGTCGTCAAACGGGCCGCTCACCGTCCGGAGATTAACACACCGGTGAATGTTTAAAATGGTTTTGTAGCCGGCCGGTCGATAGTCATCACATGCCATATCTTCTTCGGCCGGTAAGGCGATCCTTTGCCGCCGCCGATCCTGGCCAGCGAGCCCGAGCCGATGGACAAGCCGATACCGCCGCCGCTGCCAAACGATCCAAAACCCAGGCCACCGCCGATGGAGACGCCACCGCCACCCCCTCCGCCGCCTCTGCTGCCGGGAGGAGCCGGTATGCCTTCGATGAAGATGCCTACGGCAAGCTCTCTGCCCGTATAATGTGAGAGCTTTGGATAAACAGCCTTTAACGGGACTTTGGCTTCATATACCAGGTCGCCCGACGCATTGTAGTTCATACGGACCTGTACTCCATCCTTGTTCTCCTGGTCGTAGCTAAAATGTTGTATCGGCTCGTCCTTGCTGAACCCATACAGTTCGTATTCATCGGCATCATCCAGCTTGGCCGATCTGTTCTTATACACTTCAGGACGGGCCTCGGCCATCAATTGTTTTTCCCGATTGTTATGCGGGTCGAGCGGGAAGCCTATGCCAATGGACTCGTCGCTATTCTTTTCACCCTGGTTGTTCACCCATACGGTCATACCGCCGGAAAGGATCTTATTCTGCTCCGCCTGGTCCTTGGTGGAGATCATGATATATAAATTATCCGCATCATTGGTCATGGCATAGGTGAGCTTTTCCGCGGCGTCGAGCCCCGGTAAGGGTCTTACCCAGTCACTGTCGTTACCATCGATGGTCAAAGGCTGTTTTTGCCAGCTGCTGGGCTGCCCCTGCCTATCCTGTGCGGAGCCATTGCTTCTGGAAGAGCGGCACGCCGTCATAAGTGCAAGAGGTAAGAGGAGAGCCGTCAGCTGAAATAAAGAGGTTTTCTTCATTATAAGTCTTTTTGGTGGACCTTTGGTCCACCGGACAAAGGTAGGAATTGGGTTTGTTAAATATTTTCAAATGATCGGGCCGCCGGGTCAGTATCCCGCCAGCAGTAATACAGATAGTTGGATCTTCATATGTGACTCTTTTAAGATATCGCTTTTATTTTAGTGCCTATCACCTTATCTTTAAAGGGAAATTTTTTACTCCCCTAACCTGACACCATGTCGCTAAGACAAGCTAGAAAATATTGTCTTTTTTGCATCCTGCTTGTCCTATGTATGGCATCCGCCGGCACCGCCCAGCGTATCCTCGTACGGGGCACCATCACCAACAGCTTTACCAAGGAACGGATCCCTTTCGCCAGCGTGTCCTGGAAAAGATCGGGTCAGGGCGTCGTCTCCGACAGCGCCGGTAATTTCATCCTGCAGGCCCAGCGCCGGCAGGTCGACACGCTGCTGATCAGCTCCGTGGGTTTCAATACACAGATAGTTCCGCTGACGCTTCATAAGGATACGACGGTGGTCAGCGTATTCCTCGAGAATACCCGCGACGTAGGCGAAGTGGTGGTCAGATCCAAATACAATAGAGGGCTCCTCTGGTGGAAAAAGATCGTGGCGAACAAGCCCGTCAACAATCCCTACAAGCAGGAGAGCTATTCCTATGAGTTATACAATAAGGTGGAGGTAGATATCGATAAC
>DASZXP010000065.1:0-5309 GCA_035545935.1 Puia sp.
CCGGTTTATTGTGTTTTCTATTAAAAACTTACATTTGCAGCCGTATAACTAAATCTTACAAAAATGTCAGACATCGCTACAAGGGTTAAAAAGATCATCGTTGATAAACTAGGCGTTGAAGAAGCAGAGGTTACGAATGAAGCTTCTTTTACTAATGATCTGGGTGCAGACTCTCTGGACACCGTTGAACTCATCATGGAATTCGAAAAGGAATTCAATATTTCCATTCCGGACGAACAGGCCGAAACCATCACTACGGTGGGTCAGGCTATCTCCTACCTGGAAGAGCACGCAAAATAAGAGAACCCGCGGTTCAGCAATAAACACTTTACATCCGCCTTTTCGAGCAATCAGTGGCTTAGAAGGCGGATTTATCCTTAAACTAATTTCCGGGAAAAGCCACATATGCATTTGAAAAGAGTTGTTGTAACGGGTATCGGCGCCCTGACGCCAGTAGGCAATAATTTAAACGATTACTGGAAGGGGCTTCTGGGCGGTGTTCCCGGCGCCGACCAGATCACGTTGTTCGATGCCTCGAAGTTCAAGACGAAGTTTGCTTGTGAGCTGAAAGGTTTTGATCCCCTGCAACATCTTGATAAAAAGGAGGCGCGTAAGCTGGATCGCTATACACAGATCGCGCTGGTGGCCTCCGACGAGGCGGTGAAAGATGCCGCCATCGACAAGGATGCTATGAACCCGGACCGTATAGGCGTCGTATTTGCCAGCGGTATCGGTGGATTGATCACATTCCAGGAGGAGGTGATCAGTTTTGCCAAGGGGGATGGCACTCCACGATTCAATCCTTTCTTTATCCCCAAAATGATCCTGGATATTGCCGCGGGTCATATTTCAATGCGGCACGGTTTTCGCGGCCCTAATTTCGCTGTGACCAGCGCCTGCGCGTCTTCTACCAACGCTATTATGGAGGCCTTCAACCTGATACGGCTGGGTATGGCCGATATCATCGTGAGCGGCGGTTCGGAAGCTGTTGTGAGCGAGGCGGGTGTAGGTGGTTTTAACGCCATGAAAGCGCTTAGCGAGCGTAATGACGATCCCAAGACGGCCAGCCGGCCTTATGACAAGGACCGGGATGGGTTTGTGATGGGTGAGGCAGCGGGTGTGCTGATACTGGAAGAGCTGGAGCATGCGAAAGCGCGTGGAGCGAAGATATACTGTGAGATAGCCGGATGCGGCGCCACGGCGGACGCTTATCATATGACGGCGCCCCATCCGGAGGGACTGGGGGCTAAGAATGTGATGTTAGCTGCATTGAAGGATGCCGGAATGCAACCGGCCGACATCGACTATATCAACACGCATGGCACTTCCACTCCATTGGGTGATGTGGCTGAGGTAAAGGCCATCATGGATGTTTTTGGCGAACGGGCTTATGGGGTGAATATCAGCTCGACGAAGTCCATGACGGGGCATTGCCTGGGGGCTGCGGGGGTGATCGAGGCCATTGCTTGCATGATGAGCGTGGTACATGACCAGATCCCGCCCACCATCAACCATTTTACAGACGATCCGGAACTGGATCCCCGGCTCGACTTTACTTTCTGGAAACCACAACAAAAGACTGTCCGGGCCGCCCTTAGCAATACATTCGGCTTTGGGGGACACAATGCCTGCGTCATCGTCAAGAAGTATCAGGCGTAAATGGGTCGGGTTTTTGGCCCTGAGCGACCTGATCAGACCCGATCCGGACAGAGAAACGATTTAATTCTGACTGAAAGATTTCTTTCGAGCGGAGGATATTCTGCGGAGAGGCCTTTTAGTTTATTTTTTAGCGAAGAAAAAAAATTGTAGCTTGTTAGTGTGGGAATCCTCGAACGTATCATAAAGAGCGACGCCGCGGACAGTTCGTTCAAAAAACAGCTTCGTAATGTACTGGGTTTTACGCCCGGCAAGGCGGTATTATACAGAACGGCCCTTACGCACCGCAGCGTAAAAGATGGGGCGGATGAGAACAATGAGCGATTGGAGTACCTGGGAGACGCCATCCTGAGCGCCATCATAGCCGACTTCCTTTTCAAGAAATATCCCTACAAAGAAGAAGGTTTCCTTACGGAAATGCGTAGTAAGATGGTGAATCGCAACCAGTTGAATGATATTGCCATCAAGATGGGGTTGAAGAAGATCAGCAATTTCAATAAGTTCGACAGCAGTCTGAAGATGAGCCAGATCTTCGGGAATACGCTGGAGGCCATCGTGGGGGCCATCTACCTGGACAAGGGTTTCGACAAGACGCGGCAATGGACATTGGAGCGGATCATACAGCCTTACCTGTTCCTGGATGATCTGGAGAACTTGGAGATCAATCATAAGAATAAGCTGTATGGGTGGGCCAATAAGAATGGGAAGGCGCTGGAGTTCGAGACGCTGGATGACCGGCTGGAAGGGGGGCGACGCCTGTTTACGGTGGGGGCGGTGGTGGATGGGGAGCTGATCGCGCAGGGGAAGGCTTATAATAAGAAAGATGCCAGTCAGATAGCGGCGCAGCTGGCGTTGGATAAGCTGGGGTTGAATAAGGAGGCAGAGGAGTGAGCGGGACGGGGGCCCGGACAAATCGCGTGAGGGATTGCAATGGAAGGCCCGGAGGCTGTAAGCCGAGGACCTGGAATGAAAAGCCCGACCCGGCGAATGTTAAGCGCGGGGCACGCCCTGGGATTGATCCTCAAAGGGTTATAAAAAAATCTGTTAAGGACTTGCATAATAATAGTTTTCTTTCTACTTTTATCGCCTAATCGAGCCTGAGGTTCGATGCTCTTGCCGAGCGACCCCTTTAAACCAACTACATCCTCTCGAAATTACCCCACACTTACAGTGTACCCCAATATTCCTTCTATTTACAGTTGAATCTAGCACACCTTCCTGGTATCCCGGGTAAGGATCGTATACGCCAGTAGAGTCCAAACCATCTTTAGAAAGCTTTAGCCGAGAAATCCATTGTCTATGGTTTACCGCAAACCACATTCAATAATCAATCATCGAGAACATGAAAAAGCTTTACCCTTTAGCGACTCTGTTGTTGAGTACTTTTATCCTTACCTCCGGAGTTAACGCTCAAAGTTTTACCTACACCGCCGAACGAAACGGCACCTGGCATACGGAATCAGGTCCCAACGTATGGGATGCCAGCGGCGAACCCCCTACCAATTGCAGCAGCTGTAAGGTCATTATCAAGGCTGGTGTAACCGTAACCCTGAACACCCATATCACCCTGTCGGGTGGCAGCACGGTGCAAATCGGCACTGACGGATCGGCTGCGGCTGCATTGCTGATCCAGTCTTCCGGCGGCACGAACTGGGATTCTTCCTTCAACATCATTCTGCCCAATGACGGGTCCACTCCGACGAACAGTCTGAAGGTCATCGACGGGATCTCTTTCGTAAACGCCGCCACGGCAGGC
This sequence comes from Puia sp., assembly GCA_035545935.1. GTDB lineage: Bacteria > Bacteroidota > Bacteroidia > Chitinophagales > Chitinophagaceae > Puia. The sequence goes on from DASZXP010000065.1 coordinate 3,413, forward strand.
ACTTATGATGGTGTACTTACTGCCTTTACCAGCAGCGGTTCGACTACCTACTTCAAGCAGCTGGGTAATGCGCCCGCTGGTTTTGTTGAAACGGCTGTTGCCAGCAACAGCCCGGCAGCTTATGGCACTTCGGTGTCGGGTCCCAAGACGTTGTCTGCAACGGGTACGCTGCCTATCAGCCTGGTGGATTTCGACGCGGTAGTGAACAACGGCGCGGTCGACCTGAGCTGGACGACCCTGCTGGAATCGAATTCCAATCATTTCGACATCGAGCGCAGCGCTGACGGCGGCGCCAAATGGGATGTCGTAGGCAAGGTGGCAGCCAAGGGCAATTCTTCCTCCCCAACGAACTATTCTTTTACGGATGCCAATCCCGGCTCGGGCACCTTCCAGTACCGTGTGCACGGGTACGATAATGATGGCCGTCCCACGTTGTCCCCTGTGAAGGTGGTACGTACGACGCCGATAGCCAGCGTGAGTGTGTTCCCGAACCCTGCCAAGGATTATGTAAATGTGTCCATCCCCGCCACGGAGACGAGCGTGATACATATCCGTCTGATCGGTCAGAGCGGTCAGCTGCTGGCCGAAAAGAGCGTAACGGGCGCCGGTGGTACGATCCAGTCCTTCTCTGTCAGCAACTATCCTCCGGGCAACTACCTGGTTCAGGTGGTGTCTTCGGACGGGGTTAAGCAGGTGAGCAAGGTGGTGATCTCCAGGAATTAAGAGTTCTCGGTATAAGCTAAGCTGGGGCCGTCTTTAATAAGACGGCCCCTTTTTTTTATATAAAACTGAACATAGAGTGTGCGGAACCGGACAAGTAATAAAATCAAAGGATTCACACCTGCTTGATTATTAAAATGTAAAAAAACCGGTATTTTTCTGGCTATAGCTCTGCTGTATTCTGAAATCAAGACCATGTACAAAAACTATCTCCACATCGCCCTCCGGCAGCTCCGCAAAAACCGCGTCTATTCTTTTATCAACATTGTGGGCCTCGCCACCGGCATGGCCATCGCTGTCATCATCGGTATCTGGATCACGGGTGAACTTTCCCGGGATCACGATTACCCCAACGGCGACCGCATCGCGCAGGTCATGCAGGACCAACACGGCAAAGCCGAAGGCAAAGCGTATTTCTACACTGGCAGGACGGTCTCTTCGGCCCTCAAGCCGTATCTGCAAAAAGGCTACGATGACATTATCGCCCAATCGGCCATCACCCTCTGGCCCGACGACGCACTACTGGTCATCGGGGATAAAAGCATCAGCCGGAAAAGCCTCTGGGCAGAATATACCTTCCCCCTCATCTTTGGCTATCATTTTCTCAGCGGGACAGCGGAGTCCATGCGCGATCCCAATACGGCCGTCATCTCCCAATCCACCGCCATCGCACTCTTTGGCACCGAAAATGCCGTTGGCAAGACGTTCAAGCTGAGTAACCGAACACCACTTACCGTGGGCGGCGTTTTTGTCAATCTGCCCGCCAGCAGCACCTTCCATGATGTCGATGTCCTCGCCTCCATTGCCAATGACAATTGCAAATGGCTGATGAACAACACGGATTTTGAGAACCACAGCTGCTATATATATGTTCGTCTGGCCGGCAGGACAACCGCGGAACAGGCTACAGCCCGGATAAAGGATATCTGCACGCCCTTCGTCAAATATGCCACCGAAACCTACCGGGTCATGCCTTTCGAACAATTGTATTTGCATTATGACGACACTAACGGCAGTACGGAAACGGGCGCCATCGGCTTCGTCCGGCTCATCGGTATCATCGGGGTCTTCGTCCTGTTGCTGGCCTGTATCAATTTCATGAATCTTTCAACGGCCCGCAGTGAACAACGCGCAAAGGAAGTGGGCATCCGAAAGACCATCGGCTCGCTGCGGAGCC
>DASZXP010000066.1:0-7452 GCA_035545935.1 Puia sp.
CTTCGACCGCGGCGCCACCTGCTTCGAGGTCATTGCCAGCGGATTGTTCGACACCATCGGTCTTTTCCGGCCCTTGACGGAGGAGCAAAGCAAACAAGTCACCCTTTGGATAAAGCTCCTGTCCCTCCAGGACCTTCGTACGTCCAGGCTTTCACAGCTATCCACAGGGCAGCAACGCATGGTCCTGCTGGCCCGCGCCCTTATCAAGAACCCACCCATGCTGATCCTCGACGAGCCTTGTCAGGGGTTGGATGAAGAGCAGACAGGCTATTTTAGACAGCTGATCGGCTTGCTCTGCGAGGCTTTCGGCACTACGCTCATTTATGTCAGCCATTATAAAGAGGAGCTTCCTGATTGCGTAGATCGCTTCCTGCGACTGGATAATGGACGCATTGTCACACCATAAATGTTAAGAGAATTTAAAATTATTTTCTCCGTCATCAGCTGCGCGGCGCACTTGTCCTATACCCACCCACCCCCAAAATGCAGCATTCACAGCACTTTCAGCAATATAACGTCAACGAATATACGCAATACAAATATTATTCCTGTAGAATTATTTCCACACCTGCTCACCTGCCGGTACTGCCTCGAAAAAAAATTATGGCATAGTCCTTGTCTTCATATACTCGGAACGCCCTCCCTCGATGCGTAGTGTGATTTTGTGTTCTCGAGAAAATTAATCCATAATTGTTCACTCTTTAAATTCGCTATGTATGAAATTCACGGGTATTAAACTCGCGGCTATTACATTCGCCGCCGCTGGACTTTTTGCTTTCAATAGCTTGAGAAATGGTTCTATCAAGGGGACGGTCTCTCCTGCAGACGGAGCCGTTCGGGCCTGGGCCGAGTCGTCGACAGATACATTAAGAGCTCCCATCATAAATGGTTCTTATGAGATCACCGATGCCAAGCCGGGCGCCTATAAAGTGATCATCGAAGCCAAACCTCCCTATAAGAATGCAGCAAAGGATGGTATCACCGTCTCGGACGGACAGGCCGCCGATGCTGGCGAGATCAAGCTGGAGAAGTAAGATGCTGTAGGATAAGTGGTCTAGTAAAGCTAAAGGCCGCCTCGGATGAGGCGGCCTTTGCAATGTTTGTTTGTTAGTATTTCGGGTTCTGCTCTACTATCGGGTTCTGTACGACCTCCGTTGCCGGGATGGGCCATATGAAGCGGTAATCGCTGTAAGGAATGGCGTCCTGTCCGGGCGCATAGCCTCCGCCGCAGTTATAGATGGCCAGGCCATCCGCGCCATTGACGGCCTTGGCGGGAATACCGCCGGTGCCATACGTAGCATCCGTGGCCAGACGGGAGATATCTGCCCAGCGTTTGCCTTCACAAAGGAATTCGATCCTCCTTTCCATAAGAATAGCCTTTATCAGGTCTTCTTGTCCGGCAAAGCTGGCGGCCGTGTATGCCTGCGTGGCAGGGTCTGCCAGCGAACGGTTACGCACCGTATTCAGCAGATCGATCGCCCGTTGGGAAACACCGGCGCCTGTCCTTGCCTCAGCCTCGGCCAGCGTGAGCAGGACTTCCGCGTAGCGGATCTGCGGCGCATAGTCGCCATAGTTAGCATAGTCCCTGTACTTGGTCGAGAAATAGCTTTGATTGCCGTTACCATTCTTGCCCGTGACGGTCAGCGCGCTTCTTCTTTTGTCGTCGCAAAGCCATTGGGCGTCGTTCCAGATGACGGGTGAAATAGCTAGAAGTCCCCTTCCATTCAGGGTGGCGGAACCATACATCCGGGATAAGGCCGCGTTCGTACCGGGATTGTCCAGCGGATCATTCTTGATGGAGAACATGCTTTCGGCGGACGAATTATTCGCAAAGGGGCCGTCGGGAGAAGCCGTCAGCGCCCAGCTGCCGATGGGGCTCACCACGCTGGTTGGAGTGGTTGGATCGATGGACGCAGGTACCAGTTTGGCGCCCTCTGCGATCACACCGGCCCAGTCACCCATATGCATCTTTATCCGCATTTTCAGCGCAATGGCCGCACCCTTGGTGGCCCGGTAGGTCAGCAGCGTATTGGGCAGATTGGACTCGGCATAATCCAGGTCGGCAAGGATCTTCGCATACACGCTGTCCGTACGCATACGGGGCGTCTTCAGGATTGAATTTGCCGCGGAGCTGGATGTGATCGCCGTATCCCTCCAGGGAATGCCTACCCCCTTACCACCTCCGTCGGAATAGGGTCGCGCAAACTGGATCAACGCCTCGTGATGCGCCATCGCGCGCAGGAAGCGGCATTCGGCCACATACTGATTGGCCTTCGCCGCCGTGATGATATTAGCCGTAGCTGCCTGCTGGAATCCGGCAATGCATACATTGGCTTCATTGATCAGCGCATACAATCCTTTCCACATGGCTACGCAGTTGGCAGCGGAGGAATTGTAAGTAGCCTGGTAGGTGATCTGATAAAAGGCCGCCACGTTGACTACATCCTCCCCACGGGCGTCACCCTGCTCGATATTGGCCGACCCAAAGGGATACCCCCTTCGGCTTCCGTCGGTGTATAAGCCGCTCTGGGCGGCATCGTATACGCCATTGAGGGAAAGATCGCAACGGGCGGCCGTTGCGAAGGCCGTAGCCGAAGTGATCGAACTGTAAGGTGAGGTATCCAGCACTTTTTTACAGCTGTAAAAAAGAGGTATAAAAAGAAAACCCAATATTATTAATTTCTTCATAACCGGTGTTTATAATATTATCAATGATTAAAATCCTACAGACAATCCAAAGGAGATGGTCTTGACCTGGGGCGAGACCGCGGCATCCAGTCCCTGCGTATTTATATTGTCGGGGTCGGCGCCTTTGTATTTCGACCAGACATGCAGGTTCTGTCCTTGCACAAAAGCTCTCACGCTGCGGATATAGCCATTGCTCCATCCCAGCATCTTGGGATCCAGATTGTAGGAAAGGACAACATTTTGCAAACGCAGGTATTTGCCATCTTCTACGAAACGGGAATTGGAATTGCTGGATTGGCTGATATTGGCAGCCTGTCCATAAAATACCTTGGGCACATCGGTGACCTGACCCGGCTGTGTCCACCGGTTGAGGATCTCGGAGCCATTGTTCTGGAAGCTCATGTTGAAAAGAGCGTCCTGGCGGGTAATGTTCATGATCTTATTGCCACCAGAGTAGCGAAGCATGATCTCGAGCGCAAGACCCTTGTAGGAAATATTGTTGATGAATGCGCCAAACCAGGTGGGGACGCCCTGACCCAGGTTGGTCTTATCCGTAGCGGCCAGCGACGATTGCGCACCCAGCGTACCGTCATCCTTGCCGTTGGCGACATAGAAGCTGCCCTTGGTAGCATCCTTGGCCAGGCTCAGCTGTACCATGGTCCCGTCTGCCTTGTAGAACATCGGGTTGCCATTCTGGGTATTCACCCCGGCATAACGATATCCATAGATGAGGTGTGTAGGATCGCCTACACGGATGAGATTGTAGACACCGTCATCCAGCGTCTTGGTAGGAACGCCGCCGATGGGATACAGGGAAAGTATCTTGTTCTGTATATGAGAATAGTTGAAGCTGGCGCTCCAATTGAAGTCCTTGTTGGCGATGATGGTCGCACCAAGCGAAAGCTCGATGCCTTTGTTGCGGAGCGTGCCGACGTTCTGGGAGATAGCCCCGCCGCTGGTGCCCGTGCTGCCGGCAATACCAGCGCTCAACGGAGTGGGCACAGCCAACACCAGATTGTTCACGTCATTGAGGAACCAGTCGCCGGTGAAGGTGAACCGGTTCTTCCAGATGCCGAGCTCGATACCGGCGTCATATTTCTTGCTGGTCTCCCACTGAAGATCGGCATTGCCGACACCCGTAGCGCCCAGGCCGCTGAGGTTACCATAAGGTGTGTTCCCAAAGGTCGTGAGGTAGGGATAACCACTGAGCGTAAGACCCACTTTTGCATAAGAAGCTTTCAGCTTGGCTTCATTGATCCAGGTGTTGAGGAAAGTATTGCCCTGCCAGAAAGTTTCCTGGGAAGGGCGCCAGCCTACGGAGAAGCCGGGGAAGGTGCCGTATCTCTTGCCTGGTGCCAGTGCGCTTTGCCCATCCCGACGGAAGCTGGCCTGTACAAAATATTTGTTCCGGTAATCATAATTGAACCGTCCGAAGGTAGAGGCAAAACCTGTCTTATCATAATTACCACCGATGGATTGTGTGCTGGCAGAGCTGCTGATCACGTTCTCCTGGATATAAAAGCCGTCGGAAATATTGGAACCATTGGCGCTAAACCATTTATAGGTCTGTTTTTGCGGCTCATAACCACCGGTGACGGTGAAATTATGTCCGTTGACCAGGACATTGTAGGTGAAGTAGCTGGACCATACCAGGCGCAGCCAGTTTTGTGCAGCATTGTACACTAAACCGGTGCCGTAGCCGTCCCCATGGTACAGGTTCCAACCCTGATAGGCGTAGTCGTTCAGCATATCGATACCTACCTGGGAACGCAGCTTCAGGCCCTTTATGGGACTTACTTCGATATAGGGGTCGACGAGAAGACGGTATTTGTCGGAGTATTGTTTGTTGTTGCGAAGCGTGAAAGCCACATTGAAGAAGTTATCGTCGATGGTCTTGTTATTGGGACCTTGCGTCATCAGGTTGGAATTGGGATAGTCGATATTGTATCCCAGATAGCCCGTAGCGCTGTACGGCGAAACATTTGGCAGGAGCCGTATGGCAGAAGCGATGGCGCCGCCCAGACTGTTGCTACCGTTGTTCTGGTCACCGTCCTCTTGCCGGCTGATGGCCACGTTAGCCCCGATCTTTACGAATTTATTCGCCTCATAATCCAGGTTGGCACGTACCCGGTAAGCCCGGTTGTAGTTGCTGATAATGATCCCCTTATTGTCGGAGTAGTTCAGCGACATATAATATGACACCTTATCACCGCCGCCCTGTATACCAACCGTATGGCTTTGTGACAAGGCATTCTTGATCATCACGGTGCTTTGCCAGTCCGTATTGGCCGTATCCACTGCCGTATTCACACCGGCCAGCGGCGTTAGCCCTGCATTGGTATATTTCTCGTTTACGATGGTCTCGAATTGCTTGGCATTCAGCAGGCTGAATTTCTTCAATGGATTGCTGATACCCAGCACCCCGTCATAAGTTACCCTTGCACGTCCCCTGGCACCCTTCTTGGTGGTGATCTGGATAACTCCTCCCGCACCTCTGGACCCGTAGATAGCGGTGGCCGACCCATCCTTGAGGATGTCCATGCTCTCGATGTCCGCGGGATTGATATCCCCCAGGGCATTGGAATTGGTGGTGGCGGAAAGGTTGCCGGAAATAATGGGTACGCCATCCACCACGATCAGGGGGTCATTGCTCTGGCTGAGGGATTGGGTACCGCGGATGCGGATAACAGCCGGGCTATTCACCAGACCACCCGAGGTAGTCACCTGGACACCGGCGGCACGGCCGGCCAGCTGCTTGTCCACGGACGGCGTCACCAGGTCCGCAAAGCCCTTTACATCCACCTTGGAGGCGGAACCCGTAAAGGCCGTCTTTTGCTGGATACCATATCCGATCACCACTACGTCCTGTAAATTCTTGTCGGAGGCCACAAGGGTTATGTCGAACTTTTCCCTTGTGCCGATGGCACGCTCCACCGTCTCCATACCAATGGTGGAGAAGATGATCACCCTGGCGCCCGCGGGCGCTTTCAGGGACCATGTCCCGTCGGCAGCAGTGGTAGTACCGGTGTTGGAGCCTTTGATCACTACAGAAACGTTGGGGAGAGGATTTCCTGTAGCGTCTGTCACTTTACCCGTGATCGTACGGGTCTGCGCCATGATCTGACCGGAAGCGATCAGTAGCATGACGAGAGTCAAGCATAACAATTTTCTCATGTTTTACAATTAGAAGGTTTAAAAACTATTATAATGCAGTTCTCACGACGGGGAATGGCAGTTCAAAGGAATTGGGGCAGGCAATAGCTATTATCTCCCATACAGGAGCATCCTGTTTGCAAGGGAACTAAAGGATCGATGTTAGTGTGTGAATAGAACGTCGTTGGGCGGTTGTGATCGTTCAAAAAAGGGCAGGTCTACCCTGTGGTACTGAAGCGTGTTTCTCATGTTAGCTAGTTTTAGATGGTCGCTACAAATATATTTCTATTTCCAAATTAAAATCGGGTTAATTAACAATTCATTAATTGCGATATATTCGTTTTGAATAAAATTTAATAAATCGATGCATTTGCATAAATAGAGAATAGCATTTCCTTCATTAGTTGAACATATTTGCAGATAATCGTCATTTTTATTTTATTTTTAAAATTCCCCAGTCACCCTGGTTGCCAAAACAATCTAAATATTTGATTATCAAAGCAATTGAGTTAATTTTTTGTAAATACCCCCTCCTTATCAGGGTTCTTTCCTTTTGCAATTCTAAAAATCGTAAATTTGTTGTCCGACCCTGATGAAGCTCTACTCCCATTTAAATTCTTCAGGTTCCAAATGAACCGGAGGTTCATAATCCGAAGGACCGACATTAAATTCTTGGCACAATTGGACTAATTTTTTCCAATGGCCAATTGTGACAAATCCAATTACAACCCATTTATTATTCTGTATTGTTGAATTTTTAAAAAAGGCGATGTATGTATTCGTATGCGTTGTTGGAAAAAGGTTGTTATTACCTGATACAGGAGAAAGAGGAAGGACCGGTCGGACTGATCAAGGTCAACATGGAGACTGACCAGTGTATGTACGTGTCTAAATATGCCGATACCACCCTTATAGAGTGGCGGAAAAAGTCGGATCCTATCTTTGACATTCTTGAATTGCTCGAAGAAGATAAAGTGCGGGCCTGGGAGTCCATTTACAACGACAACCAGGGTACTTACAATTATGAAGAGGACGAAGAGTGATGACGGGCTTCCGGCCCGTTCCTGGCGATGCTAGGTCGCCATTTTAGGATGACGCCGCAGCCCATAGCTCCATAAGCCCAGGGACGTAATAATAGCCGCTATCAACAGGCTAATGTAATATAACAGATAGCTGTCCCGGCTGTTGCTTCCCGTATCTCCCCGGATGTGCAGGAACAAAGAAATGATGAGAAAGCTCCCATAGGCGAATAGCAATGCCACATAAATAAATATCATGCTGTTCTCGAAAGAAGTGTATTCCATCTTTCTCATGTATTGTATCAGCCCGATGATGCTATAGATGATCACGACCAATACCCCGGCGCCGGTGAACATAAAGCCGGAGATGGTCTCATATCCTTTCCAGCTGATGATCACGACCTCCAGGACGGCAAATAAAAAAATGCTCAGCAGCAATGTTCTTCTGTGTCTGCCGGATGAGGCGCAGGCAAAGATCAATAACGCCAATGGCGTATCCAGCACATTGTAATAGTTCAGCACCTCGTCGAGTTTTGTATTTTTGAAGGAGAGAAAGAAATAAATATCTGAAAAATGGATCAATGCATTCAAT
>DASZXP010000067.1:0-23238 GCA_035545935.1 Puia sp.
GACAATGCGGGGTGCACGCTGAACGGGTGGTGCACGAAGACCATTACATTTTTCAATCTCTCCACGGGAGCGCAGGTGGCGACGCGTTCGGTGAGCTCGGCGGCGTTCTATAAGGGGAAGACCTGGGATCCTTTTTATTATTGAGTGTCCGATGAGAAGAAAAATAATTTGCGCCGGAATGATCGTTCTGACCGCCCTTGCGGGCTGTACTCATCTGGAATGGGCCGGGGGCGCCTGGTCCAAAGGGGAAGGGGATCTGCTGTACAACATGGTAGAGGACAAGGGTGGTGAAACCATAAAAGAAGGAGAGGTCGTCGAGCTATCGGTGACGGCCCGGACGGAAGAAGATTCCCTGGTATGGAGCTCGGCGGATTATGACCGGCCGGCGCTGGTCAAAAGAGAGCGATCCCTGTTCAAGGGCGATCTCTTTTCCGCATTGGGGCTCTTGAGCGAGGGTGACAGCGCGGTAGTCAGGATCAATATCGACTCGATGGAGTTTAAAATGGGTGTGCCCCGGCCGGGTACCACCAAAGGCCGGTACCTTATCTATACGATGAGGATCGGGCATGTCGTACACAGGGGGAAACTGCCTGACAGCCTGTATGCCGCGAAGGTGGATACATTCCTGGAAGCAAGATTGGACAGGCTGAAGCTCGAAGAGCCTATGAAGGTGGATGCGTTCGTTACCCGGCAGCATTGGACTACGACGGTGACGAGCAGCGGTCTGCGGTACAGCTGGATACAAAAAGGGACAGGACCCGCGCCGATGCAGGGTGATACGATGGAGATAAAATATACGGGCAGGCTGATGAGCGGGAAGGTGATAGCCTCCACGGAGGTGGCCAGGATACCCTATAGCATATATGGAACCATTCCCGGCTTTTCCGAAATGTCGACATCGATGCCCAAAGGCTCGAAAGTTAAAGCGCTTATCCCGTCCGCATTGGCGTATGGCAGGGAAGGGCGGGATGGATCGATACAGGCGTACACACCGCTGGTATATGAAATGGAGATGGTGGATATCATTCATCCAGCAGGCGTCCGGTAGGCTATAAAAAGATACTTAAGAATGAATTAACGCGACCTTGCAATCAATATAGTATATTGTAACGATCATTGCAAAAAATGTTACCTGTTGGTTTATGAAAGCCGGAGCAAGCAATTTGGATGCTGAAATAATTCGGGACCTGAAGGATGGCGATCCCCGCGCCATGGGGCTTTTGTATAAATTGCACTGGAAGGCTTTGTATATCTCCGCCCATAATATTCTGAAGGATAAAGAGGTTTGCGAGGATATCATACAGGAGCTGTTCATACGGATATGGAACAAGCGGCAGGAGCTGAATATCACTACTTCCCTACAGGCTTACCTGGCTGCGGCCACGCGTTATGAAGTATATCGCCGGCTACGGGAGAACAAGCGGTACGAGCCCATCGTCGATGAGATGGTAAGCGTGCTGGCCGGCGAAGCTTTGCTCGACACCCTCGAGTTCAAGGAGCTGGAATCCCATATCAGCCATGCGGTGGATACGTTGTCGCCCAAATGCAAGCATGTTTATATCCTCAGCCGCAACGAACAGCTGTCCCATAAGGAGATCGCGGGCCGGCTGAATATTTCCACCAACACTGTCCGGAACCATCTGACCCACGCGCTGCATCATTTGCGGGGGAGCATCGACCAGGCGATCATTCTCCTTCTGATCATGCTTTTTAAATAAGGGCGCCGGCGGGCCCGTGCCGGGACGAAGTACATCGACCGGAGGGTCAAAGAGATGCCGGTGCGGCGGCGGCCAATAATTTTTTTCTATCTTTCCTGGGACATCTTCTTCATTTTTTACTCCTATAATAAAACGTGGTATCGTGAATAAAAAAGAGTTCATACAGCTCCTGGATAAATACCTGGCAGGGTCGGCCTCTCCCGAGGAAGAAGAGCTCCTGTTAAGGGTTTACGAAACCTACCAGGATAACCAGGAATGGGATAGCCACGAACTGGATAGGATCGATGCCCTGGAGGATAAGCTGTTTGAAAGGATAAAACTGGCCATGCACACGCCGGAGACCGCTGTTGATGGGGCCGGACGCGTGCCGGCGGAAGCGAGAAGACTGCCTCTGAGAAGGATACTGATAGCGGCCAGCGTTATTCTGATAGCGGGGGTTGGGATGTTGTTCCTGCTGCGGCCGCGGCCAGCGGGGGCGCCGGTGGCGGAGACACCGGCGCCTGGACCCAAACAAGATTTTAGTCCCGGTGGGAATAATGCTTACCTGGTCCTGTCCGACGGTCAAAAGCTGGCATTGAACCAGGCGAAAGTCGGCTTGCTGGCGCAGCAGGGCAGTCATGCCGTCATCAAGAAAGAGGATGGGCAGATCGTATATAGTCCTGTCGGCGCTGACGTCCCGGTGACAAGGTCTATTGCCCTGAACAAGATCGTAGTCCCTGTGGGCGGCCAGTACAGGGTCATGCTGCCGGATGGAACGCATGTGTGGCTGAATGCCGCCAGCTCGCTGGAATATCCTGTCGAATTCACCGGAGACAGGCGGCAGGTAAAGTTGACGGGCGAGGCCTATTTCGAGGTGGCCAGGAATACGGCGATGCCCTTTATCGTGAATGTCAACGACAAAATGGATGTGAATGTGCTGGGGACCCATTTCAATATCATGGCGTATGACGACGAAGAAAAGATCGCCACCACCCTGCTGGAAGGCGCTGTAAAGGTGGTGGATCGCGCCCATCCGGGCAATGTAAAAACGCTGACGCCGGGGCAGCAGGCGAATAGGGCAGAGAATGGAGGTATCGACGTGACGGATGTAGACACCGAGGAGGCCATCGCCTGGAAGGACGGGCAGTTCCTTTTTGTGAACGAAGACATCCACAGCATCATGCGCAAGCTGGCGAGATGGTATGATGTAAAGGTCGAGTATTCAAGATCCTTGAAGAATAAAAGCTTTGACGGCTCTATTTCCCGGAATAGAAATATTTCCGAAGTCCTGAAATTGATGGAGCTGACGAAGAGCGTTCACTTTACCTATGGCGAAAGGAAGATCACTGTAATGCCTTAGACTATCCCTTATCTATTTGTCGCAACAATGGACTCTAAAGAACCAGGAGCGCTGGCACGCCCCTGGCGAAGTCAGAGTTAATTCAATGTTACGTCGAAAGTCCAACAATGTCATTAACCTAACAAATCAAAGTTATGATTTTTTCCATGCTTTGTCGTCACGACAAAGAGAGGCTCCTCATTTCTAAAAAAAGCCGGCTAATTATGAAACTGACAATTGTGCTCCTTATCGCAAGCCTGTTCCAGGTGAAGGCAGCTACCTATGGTCAGCGTATCAGCTTACGTGAAAGCAATGTTCCCCTTCGAAAAGTGTTGAGCGATATCCACAAACAGACGGGGTATGATTTTATTTTCGATCATGATATTGTAAAGGATATCCAGAATGTAAGCATTCGCGTAAAGGACGCCACTGTCCAGGAGGTATTGGACATCTGTTTCAAGGACAGACCCCTGAAGTTCCACATCGTGGAGAGGTCCATTGTGATCGAGAGCGATCCTGTCAAACCGCCTCCCGTGCAGGACCTGATCATCCGGGGAAGGGTCACGGACGCCAACGGCGGTCCGTTACAGGGCGTGACGGTGAGTGTCAAGGGAGGACAGGCGAGTGTAATGACGAATGCCAATGGGGAATATACCATTGCCGTTCCGGACGGAAAGGGCGTTCTGCTGTTCAGCTATGTAGGGTATGAAAAAAAGGAAGTGGCGATAAATGATCAATCCTCCATTTCGGTGAAGCTGGCTGTAAAGAACAATGCTTTGTCGGAGGTAGTGATCGTAAGCTATGGCGTACAGAAGGGGGCCAATGTAACGGGATCTATTTCGCAACTGAACATGGCCAAGGTGAAGGATCAGCCGGTGGGTCAGTTCGCGCAGCAATTGCAGGGTCAGTTCGCTGGTGTGCAGGCCAATATCAACTCGGGCAAGCCGGGTCAGGGCATCGAGCTGCAGATACGGGGCGCTGTTTCCATCAATGCGGGCAACTATCCATTGGTGGTGGTGGACGGTCAGCCTTTGTCGCCTGTGGGCAATCAAAACCCGATCAACTATATCAACCCTAATGAGATCGAGAACGTCACGGTATTGAAGGACGCCAGTGCAAGCGCCCTTTATGGCTCCCGCGCCGCCAGCGGCGTTATTCTCATCACGACCAAACAGGCAAAGGCAGGGAAAACGCAGCTGAGCTATGATGGGTTTTATGCACAGGCTTCGCTGGACAGGAGCCATGTGCCGCCGATGATGAATGCGCATCAGCTGGCTACCTATATGAATGAGTTCTTCCAGGATAAGATCAAGTACGAAGGATATATCAATCCCCAAACGGGCACGGCTACAGTGCCCGCGGAATACGCCAACCCGGACCAATACGGGAAAGGCACGGACTGGCTGGGGCAGGTGACTCGTTCGGCGCCCACCCAAAGCCATAATATTTCTTTTTCCGACTACAGGGAGAAGTCATCGACGAGCATCGTGGCGGGTTATTTCAATCAACAGGGCATCGTCATCAATACGGGATATGAGCGATATTCCGTGCGGGCTAATAACGAGTTCCGGCCGGTGGAGGGGTTAAAGATCGGATTCAACCTGGCGCCGTCCTATACCATCGACCGCAATAGTATCGGAAGTCCTACGGACGGCTCGCGGCAGATCATCATGGGTTCGTTGTTGTCATCGCCCCTGGTGAAGCCATATAATGCGGACGGCACGCCGGTGAACCAGGCATCCGGATTTTTCCTGCTGGCGGAGCCTAACTACCGGCTGATCGCGGAGAACCAGAACAACAAGGTCCGCACGGCCCGGATGCTGGGCAACAGCTATCTGCAGGTAGATATCCTGAAAGGGCTGACCTTCAAGACCAGCTTCGATATCGACATGTCGGGGGCCAACACGAACGCCTTTACCAACCAGATAGCTGCCGCGGCATTCAATGCGCCGCCACCCCGTCCCGTGACCTCTATTACGGGATATTACAACAGCGACAGTTATGTGTCCTGGGTGAATGAAAATATCCTGACGTATAAAAAGACGATCGCGCAGGACCACCAGCTGGAATTGCTGGCGGGGTATTCGGAGCAAAAGTTTACCGAGTACACGAGCAGGGCCAATGGCGTTACCTATCCGGACGGCTCCATCCAATATGTGAGCGCGGCCACGACCACTACGGGCACCAGCAGCATGACACAATGGGCGTTGTTGTCATCTTTTGGCCGGCTGGATTATAATTACAAGGAGAAATATCTTTTTCAGACCTCCATACGTAGCGACGGCTCTTCGAAGTTCGGGTCCAATAAGCAATACGGGGTATTCCCCACCGTATCCGCGGGCTGGGTAGTCAGCAAGGAGCGTTTCCTGCAGCAGATGTTTCCCACTGTGAATTTTTTGAAAATAAGGGCCAGCTACGGGCTCACGGGCAATAACAATTTCAATACGGGCAATTATCCCGCGGCATCCCTCATCGGGCCGGCATCCTATGTGTTGAACGGAGGGCTGGTGGCCGGCAGGACGGTGTCCCAACTGGGTAATGCGGACCTGACCTGGGAAAAGAACAAACAGCTGGACATCGGGGTCGACATCGGACTTTTCAACAACCGTGTGTCCCTGACCTACGATTATTATAATAAGGTCACGGATGGACTGCTATACTCCATCAACCTTCCCGCCTCTTCGGGCTTTGGCTCTGTCAGCAGCAATATCGGGACCTTCAAGTTCTGGGGTCATGAATTTACCGTCAACACGGTGAATACGACGGGCGCATTCCGGTGGAATACCAGCTTGAATATTACTTTCAACCGCAACCTGATCCAGAAGCTGGGCACGCAGAACCTGCCCATCCTTCCGGCGAATGTGTATTCCTGGCCGAATATCGAAATGGTCGGTCAGCCGGTGGGAGCCTTCTATGGTTATGTGAACCTGGGTGTATATATGAACCAAGCAGATTTCGATGCCAATCCGAAGGATGTGACTTCCACGGTGGGCAGTGTAAAGATGAAAGACCTTACCAAGGACGGCAAGATCACCACGGACGACCGTACTATCATCGGCAATCCCAATCCGAAGTTCCTCTATGGCATGACCAACAGTTTCGCCTATAAGCGCTGGGATATGAATATCGTAGTGATGGGCTCTTATGGTGGGCAGATAGCGGATCCGTTGCTTGGGCAGGATGGGAACAACCTGGACGGCGCATTCAATATATACGCGGCCAACCTGGATCACTGGCGGTCTGAAGCGGATCCGGGCGATGGCAAGCACCCCAGGACACTGGCGGGGACCACTCCCTTGTATCGTTCATTCAATACCAACGAGGTGCATCCGGGATCGTATCTCGCGTGCAAGAATATCGCCATCGGCTATACGTTCCCGCTACCTGGTAATAGGTATATCAACAAGCTGCGGGCCTATGTCAGCGTGCAGCAGGCTTTTGTGATCACGAAGTACCAGGGGTTCAGCCCGGAGACGAACAACCAGGGAACTTCCAGCATCAGCGGCTTGTATCCCGGCGTGGATGCGGTGGAATATCCTATTCCCAGAACGATATCCTTTGGCGTGAACATGGGTTTATTTTAATTCTTTATTGCAAAAAAACTATCATGAAACGGAAGTATATATTCAGTCTATTGTTGGCAGCTTTGTGCGCGGTCTCCTGCCAGAAGAGCTTTTTAGAGCTGAGCCCGCCCGACAAATTGAATACGGCTACATTTTATAAGACGGCCAGCGATTTTCAACAGGCATTGATCGGCGTCTATCCCTGGCTGCGTTCCTGGGCGGAGCCTACGAGCTGGTTGATGGGCGAGCAGCGTTCCGACAATAGCCGGTATGATCTCAATACACAGAATCGCGCGGTGGCCATACTGGAGCGGGAGAATGTGGCGGATTGGGTGGATGACGCCAACAACAGCACGACGAAGGGTAAATATGTGGCGGACTATGCAGGTATAGAAAGGGCCAATATGATCCTGGACCAGATAGGGGATGCCAATATAGACAGCGCAACCAGGGCAAGTGTCACCGGTGAAGCCGAGGTGTTGCGGGCTTTCTTTTATTTCGACCTGGTCCAATTCTATGGCGGAGTACCTCTGAACCTGCATACGGTGGCCAGCCCCTCCCAGGCGTTTTTGAGCCGCGCCTCCGTCGATGAGGTCTATGCGGCCATTATCGCGGACCTGAAGGATGCCATCACCCGGCTGCCGGCAAAGGTCAGCTTCCCGGGGAGCGGCAGGGCTACCATTGGTACGGCGGAGATGCTGCTGGCGAATGTCTATATGGTGCAAAAAAAGTATGCGGATGCGCAGCCATTGCTGGAGGCCATCACCCAGCTGGGATATCATCTGAATACGAAGTATTCCGACGCATTCTCCACCACGAATAAGAACAGCGCGGAGTCCATTTTCGAAGTGCAGTATCAGCAGGGGAGCGCCAATGGACAATACAGTTATTTTATATATGACTTCATCCCGCCGATGGCAAGCACTACTGTCGTTACAGGTACCAATACCAATACGCTGAGCTCTTCGAGCGGGCAGAATGTGCCTTCTCTGGACCTGATCAATTCCTATGAGGCCGGGGACGCGCGGCTGGATGCCACCGTTGGTATCATCGAAGGGCATACGGATGCCAATGGCAATTTTGTGGCCGAAAGCCTGAAGAGCATCGTTGGGTATACGGCGCCGTCGGGCAAGGTGGGGAGAAGGTTTGCGAAAAAATATCTGCATCCAAGCACTACTCCGAGCCAGACGGATGATGACTGGCCTATCTATCGTTATTCGGAAGCCTTGTTGATGCTGGCCGAAAGCCTGAACGAACAGGGTAAGTCCGCCGATGCGCTGCCTTATCTGAACCAGGTGCGGGAACGCGCGGGGCTGAACGATACCACGGAGACGGATCAGGCTACCCTGCGTACTATTATCGCGCATGAGCGCCGGGTGGAGTTCGCGCTGGAGAACAAGCGATGGACGGATCTGTTGAGAACGGGGCAGGCGCTGCCGGTGATGACCGCCTTTGCTACGGTGATCAAGCAGGACCCGAAAGTGCCGGCGAATGCATATACGAATATCGATCAGGATCATCTTTTATTCCCTATACCCGCATCAGAGATCCAGCTTAACCCTTTGATCAAACAAAATCCGGGATACCAGTGATGACCATAGCGACACGGACATGGATGGTTGTTTTGTTTTTTTGTCTGTCTACGCATGTTTACTCCCAGGATACTGGATACAGGGGCGGGATCATACCCGCCCCTCAGCATGTAAGGGTCATGGGTGGCATGTTCCGAGCGAGCAGTGAGGCGGTGAGATGGCTCCGGGCATATCTGCCGGGGAATAAGGGGGGGCGTTATGGCATAACGATCGTTACGGGACCGGATAGCTCTGCCGGGAGCGAAGGGTATCGGTTAAAGGTCACGTCACGGGGGATCACGCTGACGGGCGATGAGGCCGGCATATTTTATGGGGTACAGACGTTGTTGCAATTGCTGGCGCGGCGGGACGAGGGTGGTTATGCGATACCCTGTGTGGACATCGATGACTATCCACGATTTTCCTATAGAGGGTTGATGCTGGATGTATCCCGGCATTTTTATAGCGTAGAGCAGGTGAAGCAGGTGCTGGACCTTATGGCGCGGTACAAGCTGAATGTCTTTCACTGGCATTTGACGGATGACCAGGGCTGGCGGCTGGAGATAAAAAAATACCCCAGGCTTACTTCGGTGGGGGCCTGGCATGAGAATACGGTGGAGGATGGGGACAGGGACGAGCCGGACAGCGTGCGTACGGGAGGTTATTATACACAGGAGCAGGTGCGGGAGGTGGTGCGGTATGCGGCGGCGCGGTGTATTACCATTATCCCCGAGATAGAGGTACCGGCACATTCCGCGGCGGCGCTGCGGGCCTATCCGGAGCTGAAATGCGCCTTGCCGGAGGGGGTGAGCGGCGCGAGCGTGGCGGCCAATGCTATCATTTACTGTCCTTCGGAGCCAACTTTTCAATTTTTGGATGATGTGTTGACGGAGGTGACGGCCCTTTTTCCCGGGAAATACATACATATCGGTGGGGACGAGGCGAACAAGCTGCCATGGGAAGCGTCTCCCTTTTGCCAGGGGTTGATGAAGAGGCTGGGATTGAAAGATGTACACGAGCTGCAGAGCTATTTTATACGCCGGATAGAGAAGATCCTTCTTTCGAAGGGGCGTAGTCTGATCGGTTGGGATGAGATAGCGGAAGGGGGGCTGGCGTCGACGGCTACTGTCATGTGCCGGCGTGGAACGCAGGCGGAAAGCAGGATCGTGCAGCTGCAACACAAGGTGATCATGACCCCTGGCATCGATGGGTTGTATTTCGACTACCCTCAGAGCAATTCAGCGTTGGAGCCTTTTTATCATGGATCGTATATTTCTCCTTTGGAGAAGACATACAGTCTCGATCCGGCGCCTGCTTCGTTGACCGGCGATGAAAAAAAGCTGGTGATGGGGGTGCAGGGCAGTTTGTGGACGGAGCATGTGCCCACGATGAACAAGCTGTATTACATGATCATCCCAAGGATCTTTGGGCTGGCGGAGATTGCCTGGACGTTGCCGGAAAATAAAAATAAGAATGCCTTTTTGGAGGTGAGTGTTCCAAGGGAGCTGGCCTGGCTGGAGGACAAGGGATATAATTTCCGCGTGCCTACGGCAATGAATTGGACGGATACGGTGATCATCGGCGGCCGGTATGTTTGGGAGAACAAGTGTCTGTTGCCGGGAGCCAGGGTTTATTATACGTTGAATGGGCGTATGCCTACGGAAAATGACAGGGAATATACCCGACCCCTGGAACTGCGGGTCCCGTCCGGGCAGCGGCGGGAATTGCGGACGATGGTTATTTCAAGGACGGGCCGGCGAAGTGTGCCGACGAGGGTGGTGGTGTATAATTATGATCCTTTTCCGGCGGTGGGAAGTGTGACGGTGGCGGCGGACAGCGCGCGGCTGCTGGCGGGTCTGCGTGTGGATACTGTGGAAAGAGGGTTTCAACGTTATAGGGTGCTGTGTACAGGATATGTGGACATACCGGCGGATGGCGTCTATAGTTTTTTCCTGCCGGCGAGGGATAGCGATAAATTATTTATAGATGATCATGCCGTCATCGCGGATGACAGTCATTTTTCACAGATCGAGAACATCGGCGCTGCCCCTTTACAAAAAGGGTTGCATAGACTCAGACTGGACTATACATTTGGCGGCAGCGCCGTTGTTCCGCTGTATTATCAGGGTGCTGATGGGGAAAGGCGCGCTTTCACGACCAGTCAGCTTTTCCATTAAAACGAATCAGGGTTCGTTGTTATTCAATTCAGATACTTCGTGATCTGCTCGTCCATGGGTTTTACCTTGCTGGGGAACACGGCGATGAGCTTACCATTCTCATCGATGAGGAATTTGGTAAAGTTCCAGCCGATGACGGGGTCGGCGACTCCCATCTTTTTAGCTTCTTCCGTCAGGTATTTAAAAAGAGGGTGTATGTTGTCTCCGACGACATCCACTTTTTCGGCCATGGGGAAGGTGACGCCATAGTTCTTCTTGCAGAATTCGCTGATCTCGGCGTTGGTGCCGGGTTCCTGCTGGTGGAAATTGTTGGCGGGGAAGCCTACGATGACCAGCTTGTCCTTGTACTGTTCGTACAGCTTTTCCAGATCGGAATATTGTGGCGTATATCCACATTTCGACGCTGTATTGACGATCAGTAATTTTTTACCCTTGTACTTGGAAAGGTCGATGGTTTTTCCATCCAGCCCCGGTACCTTGAAATCATAGACACTTGTAACACCGGCCACCAGGAACAACGAGAGCAATAGTGCGCGTAACAT
Organism: Puia sp.; assembly: GCA_035545935.1. Lineage (GTDB taxonomy): Bacteria > Bacteroidota > Bacteroidia > Chitinophagales > Chitinophagaceae > Puia. Next base: position 10,890 of record DASZXP010000067.1, read on the forward strand.
AGATAATTGATTTAGATAATAAAGGTAATTTGATATTGTGAAAGAGTGACAAAGAGGGAACGCTAAACTTTAGATTAGAGACAATTTTGAATGACGGACGGCATTTCCTCCGGATGGCCGGGCGGGGCGTGCCAATGGCAGGTATAGGGAGTTCAATGGCCGGACGGGAATAGTGGACGATGGACAAAGGGCCGGCTTTATTGATGCTCATAGCAGCCGAGGTCGGGTAGTCCGACGGGCCGGGGGTTGCCATCGAGGTCCAGGGTGAGGGTGGTGCCGATGCCCTTGTCGATGAGGGGTGATGCCGCGCGGAGGTGAAAATCGTAATAACGTCTGGAATTGTTAACGCTGTCGAAAAGGGGGTCGGCGTTTGCGATCATATTGGCCATGGTGGCATCGGCGGGTGCGGTCTTTATCTTCCAGTCGCAATTGGAAAAACCTACATGATAGGCTAAAGATCCTGACCCCTGTCGTGACACCTGTACTTCATTATCTACTGTCCCGCTGGCGCCCCAGAAGATGCAGTTGATGAAGTCGGCGGAGAGGTCGGCGTTCAGAGATGTCCCATCGTCCTGTGTGATATAATTGCTGACGGCAAGCACGGGCTGTGAGTGGGAGATATAATCATTGGAGAAACCTACGGAAGTACAATGCTGGAATTGATAGTTCCCTCCATAGCCCAGGACAATATTCTTGCCACAGTTGCTGATCAAACAGTTGTTGGCCCGGATGCTGCTTTGTAAACCAAGGATGCCGGCATCATAGCTGTTGTCGATGATACATTGGTTAAGCGTCAGCTGGGGGGGCGATGCCAGAGGCGAACCTGTCGCCACGATGGCCTGGTAGGCGTTCTTTATGGTGGTGTATTCCAGGGTATTGTTCTTGCTGGTGGGGCGGAAATAAATACCGGGCCAGCCGCCGGGGAAGTCGCGGTAGGGATCGTCCATCCTGTCGCCCCGGAAGGTCACGTGGTCGCCGTCGCTTTTTGCCCCTTGTATCTGTAAGGAGCCGTCGACCAGAAAAGGAGCATCGGCGTGCAGGTAGATGCGGGAGCCCGCCGGGATGGTGAGGGTGGCATTGGTGTCCACCTGTAATCCTCCTAAAATGACATAGGGTAGGGTTTTATCCCAGGTGACATTGCCCCGGATGACCTGGTTGCGCAGGAAGTGGGCGTTTTGTCCCCATGCCTGGAGCTGGATATATTGGTTCACGCCATTGAAGGCTATCTGTATGCTGTCCTCGATGACAAAGGGAAGGTTGGCGGCATTGGGCTGGATGCTGACGGCCACGAATATATAAATGCTATCTCCGGCCTCGATCTCTACATTTTGCCGCCGGGGTCCGGGGGCGCCGTTGATATTGATGGAGAAAAAGGATTGATCGCCACCCATCAGCTTTACATCGGAAAGGCGCAGTTTCTGGTCATTGCCATTGATGATTTTGACGGTTTCGGTGATGCTGCCGGTGGAGACGAAGACGGTGTCGAAGAAGAGGGTGTCGGCGCTGAGACGGACGATAGCATCCTTGCTGGTGATAAAACTGTCTTTCCTGCAGGAAAAAAGGGCAAGGGCGACGAACAACAGTATAAACAGCCGGGGGGTATGCATCGGGATAAATGTACAAATTTAATGTCGGACAACGGGCTTTGGGCCCATTCTGAAACGTCGGAGCGGGCCGTTCATTGTGCTGACCTCGGGCACGAGGACAGATCCAGTGGGTGAGGGGTCCGGTGGGCGAGGGGGCAGGGCCTAAAAGAGATATTGGTATACCTCTTCCACCCTTCCTACGGGTACTATTTCGATGTTGTGTTTTTGGTTGTTGAGTCCTTTAACATTATACCTGCTGACGAAGATCTTTTCGAAGCCCAGCTTTTCGGCTTCGGCTATCCGTTGTTCGACGCGACCGACGGCTCTTATCTCGCCGCTGAGACCTACTTCACCCGCGAAACAATAATGGGGAGATAATGGAGTGTCCTCATATGAGCTGAGCAGGGCGCACAACACTGCGAGATCGATGGACGGGTCTTCTACCTTCAGTCCGCCGGCGATGTTGAGAAAGACGTCCTTTACTCCAAAATGAAAGCCGCCTCTTTTTTCCAATACGGCGAGTAACAGCTGCAGGCGGCGAAGGTCGAAGCCGCTGACCGTCCTTTGAGGTGTGCCGTAGACAGATGGCGTTGCCAGGGCCTGTACTTCGATGAGCAGGGGGCGTAATCCTTCGATGGTGGCGGCGATGGCAATACCGCTGAGCTGCTCTTCCTTTTGCGTGATCAGGAGTTCGCTGGGGTTGCTTACGCCCCGCATGCCATCTTCCGTCATTTCATAAATACCCAGCTCGGCGGTGCTGCCGAACCTGTTCTTCAGCGTGCGTAATATGCGATAGGCATAATGTCTGTCGCCTTCGAACTGCAGGACGGTGTCGACCATATGTTCGAGGATCTTCGGTCCGGCGATACCGCCGTCTTTGGTGATATGACCAATGAGGAACACAGGTGTGTGGCTGTCTTTGGCAAATCGCTGGAGCTCCGATGTACACTCTCTTATCTGCGAGACGCTGCCCGCGGAAGATTCGATATAGGGAGATTGCAGTGTCTGGATCGAGTCAACGATCACCAGGCCGGGTTTTAATTTTTTTATCTCCTGGAATATGGCTTGCGTGGATGTCTCTGTCAACAAATAGAATTGATCGTTGTGCATCTTCAGTCTGTCGGCCCGCATCTTTATCTGTTGTTCACTCTCCTCCCCACTGATATAAAGGACGATGTGGTCTTTTAAAAGCAATCCATTCTGCAGGAACAATGTACTTTTACCAATGCCTGGCTCTCCGGCGACCAGTACGATGCTTCCTGTTACGATACCGCCACCTAACACTCTGTTCAATTCCGCATCGGCGGTGATGATCCTTTTTTCTTCCGCGCTGACTACTTCGTTAAGGGATATGGTACGGACATCTTTTTTACCACCGGTATTTTTTTTCCATTCGGATTCGGCTAATCGGTTGTCTTTTGTGATGACCTCTTCGACAAAAGTGTTCCATTGATCGCATGAAGGACATTTACCCGACCATTTTGCACTTTCATAACCACAATTACTACAGAAGAAGGCGGTTTTTATTTTACTCATGGAGTAAAGGTCACATTTTTCCACAGCTAATGAGTAAGGAGGAATGAAATAGAGCGGATAATGTGGATAGAGTAATGAAAAATGTGCAAAGAAGAATGAATTCAGTGTAAGTGGTGAGCGAGGAAGAGGGAGATGGAATGAAAAAAGGAATGACGAACTGTTGGATCGATTTAAAAGTAAAAGGGCCAGCTAAATCGCCGGCCCCTTACTTACTAACCCATTAAATTCTTGCACTAAATTACAAATTCGCACCACATAACAAAATAAATTTTTGGGGTTGTGAATAACTTTAAAACCTCAAAAATGAGGCTTTAAAATCCAAAAAAACTGCTCATAAATAATTTATAATCAATAGATTGTGGGGCCTGGTCCGAAATGAGCAAACCCGTTGACAAGAGAAAAACAACCGGGTAAATTATTGAAAATTAATAAAGGAAAAGTCTCTCCAAAATGCTTGCAATTTTGCCTGTCTTTTTGATCGCCAGGCTGTCTTTTTGTCAAATGGGTTTAACTCCTGCATGAATTAATTAAAAACAATATATTCCTTTCTTTTATAAAGAAATTTGCAATTACAAAAATTAGCCGGGCACAATAACAAATATTAAATATATTTAATGTATTAATTGCTTATGCCGTTGATCGACTGCCTTTTTATATTCATTATACCAAATTACTTATTGTAGGGTGGGGACCCGGATAATGGGCGAAACGTAGTTCCGATGATGCATGCCGAAGCCGGTGATCATTTAAGCTGGGCATTCGAATATTAATGCCTTAATCATCAGACGAATATGCTAAAGCCCAAAAAAAAGACTGTGCAGCCGGAAGGCTCTCATGCCAGCGACATAATAATATATTATCGGGATCACTTGCAAAAAAATTCTTAAAAAAAATGTTAAGAAAAATTAAAGTGTAATTAAAAAGTTCGTACTTTAATCATCCAAAGCTGACTTGTTTATTGGTTCAGGCATGAATTCGCTTCAGGTGTTACAGTTCTCTTACCAGTAAGTTACCCACTCGTCATATTTTGGAACGTTCGCTTTCCATTGCAAATAAAGGATAGCCATAGTCTGTTTTTTATTTTTTATAAACACCTACTACACATGAGAAAATTTCACTGTTTGCTAATGAGCATACTATTGCTCTTTAGCACCGGGTTATTCGCCCAAACAACAGAATTGACCGGCACGGTCACAGATGCATCAGGTTCCCCCATTCCACAAGCCACCATCAGGATCAAAGGCAAAAACACCGGTACCAGCGCGGACATGAATGGAAATTTCAAGATTTCCGTTGCCGCCAAGGCGGTGCTCATTATCACTGCAGTTGGCTATGAGTCAAAAGAAGTCGCCACAGGCAAGACGAACAGCCTGATCGTACAGCTTTCGCAGGACACGCGGTCATTGAGCGAGGTGGTTGTTACCGGTATCGGTGTCGCCACGAGCAAGAAAAAGACGGCTTTTGCCGTCGAGGCGGTGACTGCCGATAAACTTCCTCCCACTCCCACGGCCAGTATCGACCAGGCCCTTGTAGGAAAGATCGCGGGTGCACAGATATCTTCTGTGAATGGTACGCCCGGCGCGCCAACCAGCATTTTGCTTCGTGGTATCAACACTATCCAGGGCGGAACAAAACCCCTGATCCTTTTGGACGGGGTAGAGATCTATGCTACGGATATCAATTCCCTCGACCTCTCGGCAGTGGAAAGGGTGGAAGTGGTGCAGGGTGCTGCGGCGGCTACCATTTATGGCGCCCAGGGCGCCAATGGCGTTATCCAGATCTTCTCCAAAAAGGGAAGGAAGGGGCAGATGCACATCGATATTGCCAGCAACACGAGCCTGGACCAGTACATCAACAATGGTCATTTCCACAAGGCTATGAAACATGGTTTTGCGACTAATGCGGCGGGTGATGTGGTCGACGGCTCGGGCAATCCGGTGGTGCTGGATGACATTGGCGTCTACCAGGGAGTGAACTGGCAGTATCCGGCAGGCACATGGGTGAGCGCACAGGCCAACCCGCTGAACATGTACAACAAGAGCTACGATCATAACCTGAAGTATTATGATCATTTCAAGCAATTGTTTGGTGACGGCCACTCGCTGAACAACAGCATCAATATGAGCGGCGCCAGCGACAAGTTCGACTATGCGCTGGGCATGTCCAATGCTTCGCAGAGCAGCGCGATCCGACACAACGGGACGGTGAGTCGTACGAACCTTTCGGCCAATCTGGGTATCGAGCTCTTCAAAGGGTTCAAGCTGCGTTCCATCACGCAGTTGGCGCTGACGAAGAACACATTGCATCCCTATTACGGCTTTGGCGGCAACAACATTTTCAATGTCATGAACGTGAACCCGTTCTATGATCTGAACAAGACGCTGCCGAACTCCAGTATGTACCCCTTCTCGTATTATCCGGATAATGGCGCGGTGAGCGTCAATGGGTACAATCCCAACTACGACTTTGCCAATACCCGCAGCAGGAATTATAAATACGATATCATCGAGAATCTGCAAGCCAACTGGACCATCAACAAGTTTGTAGACCTGGAAGCGAAATATGGTCTCAACTACAACCAGGAAGATATCAACTGGATATTCTTTAACCAGAGCGAGAACCCCAACGTTCAGTCTGAGCTCAGTTGGGAGGGAGATTACAACGGCTCAGATGCCACGGGTGAGATCGATAACTTCAATTACAAGACGGTCTTTCAGAACTTCCTGGCTTCGGCTTATTTCAAGACGGACTTTAAAAGGGATTTCAATATCAACCTCCCGATCACGACTAGCACGCAGTTCTCTTATGACTACCGCAAGCGTCGTTATAGCCAGTATATCTCCTGGGGGTACAGTCTGCCCAGCTATCCTATTTACAATATGAGCCAAACGTCCGAACAGCATATCACCAGTGACTATGTAGAGCCTTTCGTGACCTATGGTTTCCTGGTCAACCAGAAGATCGACTTCGGTGACTATGGCGGTATATCGGGTGGTTTCCGGACGGACTATTCTTCGGCCTTCGGAGAAGGCAGCAAGCCTTTCACTTTCCCCCGTGGGGATGCCTATCTGCGTGTGTCCTCTTTCAACTTCTGGCAGAATTCGAGCTTGTCCAATACTATCTCGGAATTCAAGCTGCGTGCGGCATACGGCGAGGCGGGTATACAGCCTGGCGCGTTCGACCGGTATGTGACCTTGACACCCACCAACATCGGGAACGCCCTGACCTTCAACCTGGCTACGGCGCAGAAGAACCCAAACCTGGGTGTAGAAGTTTCCAAGGAATTGGAAGTAGGTACTGACCTTACTATCAACGGCAGCAAGGGCGCCTGGTTTACCAGTTTCCTGCTCAGCGGAACGTACTGGCATAGAAAAGGCGAACATATCATCTTCGACGTAAGCGCAGCTCCTTCGGAAGGCGCCAATACGGTGAAAGATAATGCGATCTTCCTTTCTTCCCATGGCATACAGGCATCATTGAACATGAGCGTGCTTAAGTCCAAGAACCTCACCTGGGACATGACTACCAACTTCAGCAAAGAGCTCACCATGGTGGACAAGATCATCGGCGGCGACATTATTTTGACGGCCAGCGCGGGCAGCTCGAGCCTGGTACTACATGCGGGTGATCCTGTGGGACAGATCTATGGATATAAGGCAATCAGGAACTTCAATGAAAAGCGACTGGACGGCACGTCTTACTTCGACCAGTCCACTATCGGAAAATATCAGTTTGTGAATGGAATGATAGTGGATACACTGACAAAGGCGATCCAGTTCACCAACGACAAATATTCCCTGGGCAGCGGCAATCCCAAATTCAATATTTCTTTTATCAACAGTTTCTCTTATAAAGGTTTCCTAACACTGGGCTTCCAGTTCGACTGGATATATGGCGCACATCTATACAACCAGACGAAGGAATGGATGTATCGCGATGGTATCCACTCGGACTATGACGATCCTGTAACGATCAATGGCCAGACGGCGGCCTATACAGCTTTTTATCGCAGCGCTTATGCGGCTTACTTTGGCGACCTCAACGGCGCGGCGCGCAACGGTACGAAGGATTATTTCATGGAGGGGTCTTCCTTTTTGAGATTGCGCAATGTCGCGATTGGTTTCGACTTTGCAAGGGTCTTCAAAATACCTCATTTCAGCAGGCTGCAGCTGGTGTTTACGGGAAGGAATATCTGGACGGTGACGAAGTACAGCGGATTCGATCCTGAGCTCAACTCGGCATCCGGCGCTTATTCGTCCTGGGACAGGGGCATCGATCATAACTCCATGCCTAACGTAAAATCTTACCAGGTGGGATTGAATGTAGGTCTTTGATCATTCACATTAAACTATTAAAAAGATGAAACAATATAAAAAGTATTTATTGTCCGCCGCGCTGCTAGGGATAATGGCGGGAATAGCCTCTTGTAAAAAAGATCTGGATGTAAAGAACCCGAACCAACCGACACTGGCGGATGCCAATACGGAGACGGGCATTGTCTCCCTGGCGGAGGGCGCTGTTTATACCAACGGCTTCAATGGCGTGAGCCTGTCGGGCCTGAACTGGCTGGGTAGCAGCTTTTTTTCTTTGTGCTACGCTTATTCGGACCTGATGGCGGACGATATAGCGGCATCCACGGCCTCGAACCAGAACATCAATGTGGTCAACCTGCCCAATTCGGTAACCTATGACGACGGCACGACGCAAACCGGCAGCTCGGATCAAAGGACTATCCTGCGGAGCTCCAATGCACGCAGTGCCAGGGCCTCGAATCCTTTCTATTACGAATGGGGCTATATGTATTCGCTGAACAATGCCTGTGACAACTTGCTGGATGCGGTGGAAAAAGTGACGTTCAGCGGCGATGCGGATACGAAGAAGAATACGATAAAGGCCTGGGCTTACTGGTGGAAGGGATATGCTTATGCGCGCATCGGGTCGTTATATTATTCGGGGATCATTACCAATACTACCTTTCAGACGAATGGGCATTACCTGCCCCATGACAGTCTTATCCTGGAATCCAATAAGAACCTGGACCAGGCTGCGTCGATCCTGGCGGGTATCTCCAATGCTTCGGACTACGGCACGATCCTGGGTCAGATCATACCGGACTTCACGCAGGTGATGCATGGGGGTGTTCCTACGACTACGGAATGGACACACAATATCAATACCCTGAAGGCGCGGAACCTGCTGGTGAACAAGCGGGTCAAAGACATGACGTCGTCCGACTGGACGGCCCTGACAAGCCTGGTGAACAATGGCATACAGGAGGGCGATATCGTGTTCACGGCGGTGACGACGTCAAACAATGGATTTATGAGCTCCAGCTCGGGATCGGCGGCGGCGATGTCGACTACGGCCTCCTCCACTTTTTCCATCAGCGAGCGTCTGATACAGGATTTCCATTCGGGAGACCAGCGTCTGGCGCAAAACTTCCCGCAAAGGACGACGCCCGTATTGAATCAGACGGGTGGTTTTACCTATAGCACCCGCTGGTATCTGGCCAATGGGGGTACGGGGCTTAGCGACGTTGTCATTTACAGCGACAAGACCCCCGGGAATTATGAATTATATATTGCAGGCAGCTATGAGGAAAATGCCCTGATGCAGGCGGAAGCGCTTATCTATAGCGGTAGTGTCGATGCGGGTCTGGCGCTGATCGATGCAGTCCGGGATTACCAGGGCGCGGGTTTGGCGCATATGTCGGGGACGGGTCTTACGGCGGATGATGCCAAGGAAGAGCTCCGGAGGGAGCGTCGTGCGGCATTGCTATTCAGGGGGACTGCATTTTACGATGCCCGCCGCTGGGGTGTGGTAGACGATGTGAGCAAAGGTGGAGGCCGCAAGGGTGCGGTGGTGCTGTCTACTTCGGGTGTATTGAACACGAATGCGACCATCAACTACAATTTCCTGGATTACTGGGATGTGCCTGCGGACGAGACGGAACTGAACCCGCCTACGGAAGGCAGTGCGGCAATAAAGAATCCAAATTAGTATTATTTTGCTATAACTTCATTCAAAGTCTGTGTGACTCAATGTTGACAGTGAAAAACGGCCCTGGTTTCTACCGGGGCCTTTCTGTGTGTGGCCACACACAGAAAGGCCCCACCCGCCGCGGAGCGGCGGCAATCATTAGACCTAAGGTCGTCAGGAACGCGCCCGCGTTCCGTCACGCCTAATTAAAGTTTAATCTCGTCTTCCTGCTTATCAAAAAAATGGAATTCCGTGAGATGGTAGTTGGTATTGGCGTTGATATGGATCTTTTGTTTGTATTTCCAACGCCATTTCCACCCGCGTGATCCGATGCCAAAGAGGCCTCCCTTGGTGAGGTAGGCGTGCATGATGGGGTGTACGGTGAGTGTGAGGTCTTTATGCTGATGATTGATCAGATAGCTCAGGTTCTTTTCTATCTCGTCCTCCAGGATGAGGGCGGAAGAGATCTTGCCGGTGCCATTGCAGGTGGGGCACACTTCCTGGGTGTTGATGGTGACCTCCGGCTTCATCCGCTGACGGGTGATCTGCATAAGCCCGAACTTGGAGATGGGCAGCACGGCATGTTTGGCCCTGTCGGTGCGCATGAAGGATTCCATGGATTCCATCAGCTTGCGCTTGTTGTCGGGCAGCTTCATATCGATGAAGTCCACGACGATGATCCCGCCGAGGTCACGGAGCCTCAGCTGCCGGGCGATCTCTTCGGCGGCCTCGAGGTTGGTCTCGAGCGCGTTCTGTTCCTGATTGTTACTGACGCTCTTATATCCGCTGTTGACGTCGATGACGTGGAGGGCTTCGGTATGCTCGAGGATCAGGTAGGCTCCGCTGGGGAGGTTTACCGTTTTTCCAAAAGCGGCCTTCACCTGTTTGGTGACGCTGAACTGGTCGAATATGGGGGAGCCGTTGTGGTAATAGGAGACGATGTCTATTTTATCCGGGGCGATGCGCTGGATATAGCTCTTGGTGTCGTTGTAGATATTCCTGTCGTTGATGACGATCTTGTTAAAATCCTCATTCAGCAGGTCTCTGAGCATGCTGGTGGTCTTTGTCTGCTCGCTGAGTATCTTGGCGGGGGCCACGGCTCCTTTCAGATTGGTCTGGATGGTCTTCCAGGTAGCTACGAGTTCGGTGAGGTCCTCGTGCAGCTCGGCGGTATTCTTCCCTTCGGCGGCGGTGCGGACGATGACCCCGAAGTTCTTCGGTTTGATGGCCTCGACGATCTTCTGCAGCCGTTTGCGCTCTTCTGAAGAGTGGATCTTACGGCTGACGGCGACGATATCATTAAAGGGAGTAATGACGACAAAGCGACCGGGGAGCGATATTTCGCAGCTGAGACGGGGCCCCTTGGCGGCGATGGGTTCCTTCAGGATCTGGACAAGGATATGGGGTTTGCCATTCAATACCTCATTGATCTTCCCTGTCTTGACGATCTCGGGCTCCACCTGGAAATGACCGAAGTCGAAGCCTTCGGCGCTGGTGTCATTCATGGCCTGTTGTGTGAATTTCAACAGACTACGGGCGTATGGGCTCAGATCGGTGTAGTGGAGGAAAGCGTCTTTTTCAAAGCCTACGTCCACGAATGCGGCGTTCAGCCCCGGGATCAGCTTCTTTACTTTTCCCAGGTATAGATCGCCCACCGCAAAGCTTGCGTCAGCCTTTTCATGGTGTAATTCCACCAGCTTCTTATCCTCTAATAGGGCTATTTCAACACCCTGCGGGGTTGCATTTATGATCAGTTCCTTATTCAAGCGTAAATAGCGTTTGCCATCGACATCTACCATTTTACATTAGGGTCACCTTCCGGCGCTGCGGAGCGAAGATTTATTTATTTCTCTTCTTATGGCGATTCTTTCTCAGTCTTTTTTTCCGCTTGTGCGTCGCAATTTTATGACGCTTACGCTTTTTACCACAAGGCATACTCAGTACATTTTATAGTTTACAAAATAAATTCTCTGTTTCCCGTCCCGATGAAAGACTAACGTAAGGCCTGGATAGCCTGGTCGATCTCCTTGATCATTTCCGGATTGTCGATCTGCGGTTTGGCGGCCTCGTACCATCGGATAGCTTCGGCTTTATTGCCTTGCTGCTGATAGACCTGGGCCAAAAGGAGTATCGCTTCGATGTTGGCAGGTTGATGTCGAACGACTGTCGTCAAACGTTCAATAGCTTTATCTAGTTGCCCAGATACCACCCCGCCATAAGCCAGCATAAGCTGAGCATACATATTGGCAGTATCGCGTCGAGCTACTTCCAAAATTCGCTGAATTCCCTGCATGACCTCCGTCGGGCTACCGGCGGAGCTACCGAAAACGTAGCTGGCGCCCAGGCCCACTTTGGTGGAATCATTCTGGGGATTCAGTTCTAATGCCTTTTCAAACAACTCTTTAGCGTTGGTAGCCATCCAGCTTTTTATGGTCGGATTGTCCTGCCCGCGCAAACTTTCTAAAAATAATCGGGCAGCAAAGGTGAGACTTTTTTCAGAATTTTCCAATTTAGCTGCCTCCCCTGTGTAATATGCAAATGGAAGAAAGCCGGACTGGACGGAGTCCCGCCAGAAAGCGGCCAGCTGGCGATAGGCATTCAGCTGCTGCACCTTTACATCTCCTCTTACCACAGCGTTCTGCAGACGGGTGACATATTCCAATTGCGTTGGAGTAAGCTTTGATTGTGAGGCCTGTAGAATGTCCTCAGCACTGATAGGTCTTGCAACGGAAGCCCCCGAAGCCCCTCCCTCGGAGGGCTCCATCTTTTTTTGCGGAGGAACAGTTTGTCCAAAAAAATACAGAGCAAGTAATAAAAGCGCGCCTGTGCCGGCTACGATGATTTGCTGTCTCTTCATGCGAGTACATGTTCAGAGCGCAAGTTACATCTCTTCGTCCGGGTTTGGCTGATCTTCTTTAACAGACTGCAATTTTTTTACTTCCGCTACAAACTCTTTTGCGGGTTTGAAAGCGGGAATGTAGTGCTCAGGAATGTGAACTGCGACATTTTTCTTTATATTTCGGCCGATTTTCGCAGCTCTTTTCTTCGTGATGAAGCTACCAAATCCCCGGATATAGATGTTTTCTCCCTGGGAAAGGGTTTCTTTCACTTCTTTGAACATGGTTTCCAACGTCACCAGGACGTCAACCTTAGGTATGCCTGTTTTTTCCGATATCTGGTTAACCAGGTCTGCCTTTCTCATGGGGATTAAGTTTTATAAGTTTCTGATTTTAAATATATAACAAAAT
>DASZXP010000068.1:0-93886 GCA_035545935.1 Puia sp.
TCACGTGATTTGTTCGGTTCCATTTTTTATATTTTGTGAGTGAATGTCGAATTGTCGATAGATCGGGAGCGTAGCTGTTTATCCGCCAGCGTCAGGATCAGCGCCAGAAGACTTACAGCCATCATAAAGAGCGCGATGGTATGAAGACCATGGTCCCCGACGCCGGCATGGAATGCGATCTTGATCAATGCGGAGGAGGCGATCGAACCTATATAAGCAAAGGTGCGCAACAGTCCCGCCGCGGTGCCCATCTGGGCGCCATCGACCTGTTTGTATAAGGCCGTTTGATTGGCGCTGGCGGATGTACCCATGGTCACCCCGAACACCAGGGTGATGACTACGATCCATAACAGGGGCGTACCGGAAGAAAGCAGGAAGACACCCGCCGATGCCAGCAGGGAGCTCGCGGCGGCCATGATCAGGGGCCCTCTCACCAGATTGCGCTTCGAAAGATAATGTACCAGAAATGCCGAAAGCACGCTCATCGGAAGTATGAGCAGCCCCGCCTCCCTGGATGGGGTATGCCGGCTGGCCTGTAACCATTGCGTCAAACCATATAATACAGTGTAGATGCATAATGTCACCAGGGCAAAGCGGATATAGGTGCGGCTCAGGGCCCGGTTGCGTGCCAGCAGCCGGACGTCGAAGAATGGACGGCAGGTCCGCAGTTCCCACATGACCAATACCACGGCCAATAAGATAGCTATGACGAGGGCCCACCACCGTGGCGCAGGTATGGTGAACAGGAACAATAGCAACGACGCTATCGTAGCGGCAAAAAGCGCTATGCCCAAAAGATCGATCCGCTGCGCGATATCTTTTATGGTGCGGGGAGCTTCCGTACGAGCGTCACGGGGCAGCCAGCGCACCGCGGTGTACAGCGCCGTCAGGGCCAGCGGCAGACTGACAAAAAAGGTCGTTCGCCATCCCCATGCGCCGACCAGAACGCCTCCAATGGGCAAACCAAGCGCGGCCGTTACCGTTCCCGCGATCTGCAGCCCGCCAAGGACATTCCCCGGCGGCTCTTTTAACCCAGCCTCCTGCGCCCGGCGCCGGATCATGAGCATGGCCGTAGGATAACCCGCCGATGTTCCCAGCCCGATCAATAGTCTTGCGACGATCAATGCCGGCAGATCATTACCCAGTCCTCCGATGAGCGCTCCGGTGATGACCGTTAAAATACCGGCGATGAATACCCGTCGGGGCCCGAATTCTTCGGCTAACTTGCCCGCCGTCGGCTGGGCGATACAGCTGGCCAGATACAGCACGGACACCAACACCACCGTTTTGGCAATGGCAAGATGGAGCGCTATGGCAATGGGCACCAGCGCTGTGGCGATCACCGAGCTGTTGATGGGATTGAGCGTCGAGCCCAAATACAAAGGCGTTACAAATCGCCAGGGGTATGCCTGCTTGTTGTTCATTTTACCTCCCCATCGCCCTCATGGCCATGTTTGTCAGCACATCCACCGCGTCGTCCAGCCGGCTAAAGTCATTCCCCGTCAGCATCCCCATTTTCAGACCATGCAGACTGTTGAGCATTACAAAAACCGCCATATCTATCGCCGATGACCCCATCTTCGGCAATTCTTTCGTTTTTATTCCCGCAACGACCAGCTCCCGAAGCAGTCCCGTCTCCTCTCCCATCATGCGCCTGGTAACCGCTTGTTTCTTCCTGGCATATTGGGACATTTCATCCGCATTCATGCCCGACTCCAGCGCATGAAAAAACTCGCTCTTCTTTCTGGCGATCCTGATCTTTGTCAGACAAAAATCCCGGAACTTCTCCTCCACCGTCGTCGCCTGATCGATGGCCCGGCCCAGCTCGGCAATGATCTCCCTTATCTCGGCGTCGATGACGGCGTCGAAGACCTCATCCTTGCTCTTATAATAATAGTACAGCGAGCTCCTGCCCTTGCCGATGGCCCTGGCTACGTCGTCCATGGTCACCTTCTGAAAACCGTATTTCTGAAAGAGGTGCTGCGCCGCCTGCAGGATCTGTCCCTGCATCAGGTCTTCTTTGGTGGATGGTTTGATGGTGGTTTGCATGCGGATGCAAATATAATCGGAATTGACAATTTTACAAAAATTGTCGAAATGACCATCCTTTCTCGTTCTCATCGTCATAACATCCCGATCTTAATCCAAAAACCGCTTTTTAAACCTAAATTTAGGCTCGATAGCACATTCCATTACAACCACTTGAAATGAGAAAGTTTCTGATAGTAGCATTGATTGCCATGATGGCCCTGCCCTTTACACCCGTCATGGCGCAAAACAACAAGGTCCAGCTCGGGAAAACGGTGACGATCCCCGAGGCCGCCCTCCGGGACAAGATCAAAGGCGGCTGGGCCGGACAAACCATCGGAGTGACATTCGGAGGCCCGTACGAATTCAGGTACAACGGCACCTTTATCCAGGATTATCAGCCATTATTTTACAGCGAGGGATATATCCGGAAGGTCATGCTGGGCAATCCCGGATTATACGACGACCTGTATATGGACCTCACGTTCGTCGACGTATTCGAAAGACTTGGCCTGGATGCTCCCGTAGACTCTTTTGCCAGCGCCTTTGCACACGCCGGCTATATGCTATGGCACGCCAACCAGGCCGCCCGTTATAATATCCTCAATGGTATAAAGCCTCCAGCCAGCGGCAACTGGATCAATAGTCCCCACGCGGATGACATCGATTATCAGATCGAGTGCGATTATGCCGGATTGATGAGCCCCGGAATGCCCAATACCGCGTCAGCCATCAGCGATAAAATAGGGCATATCATGAACTATGGAGATGGCTGGTACGGCGGCGTCTATTTTGGAGCGATGTATTCCCTCGCCTTCCTGTCTGATGATGTCAACTGGATCGTTACCGAAGCATTGAACACTATCCCCCAAACAAGTACCTATCGGCAATGCATGGAAGATGTCATTCGGTGGCATGAAGAGTACCCCACGGACTGGCATTCCACCTGGTTCGAGCTGCAAAAAAAATGGTCCAGCGACAGGGCATGCCCCGAAGGTGTCTTCAACCCATTCGATATCGACGCGACGATAAATAGCGCCTATGTGGTGATGGCTTTGCTGTATGGCAATGGAGATTTTGGACGGACACTCGATATTGCGGCACGGGCAGGGCAGGATGCCGATTGCAATCCGTCTTCCGCGGGCGGCATACTGGGAACGATCCTCGGCTATGATAAGCTGCCGGAATACTGGAAAAAAGGACTCTCTGGCGCAGAAGACATCGATTTCAAGTATACCAGCATTTCATTGAATAAGGTCTATGCCATCGGCTACAAACATGCCCTGGAAAATATACGACGAAATGGCGGACAGACGGCCAATGGAGATGTCAGCATCAAAACCCAGGAACCCAAACCTGTGAAACTCGAACAAAGTTTCCAGGGCCTGTATCCCGTAAGAAAGGATGATGTCGGCATGAATGCAGACCATACGGTGGCATTCGATTTCGAAGGCACGGGCTTTATTCTGAGCGGAGATGCATATGCAAAAAACGACAAGAGCCCCCGCTATATCTTTCAAACGGAAGTATGGCTCGATGGAAAGAAGATCGAAAGCCCTGCCCTCCCGACAGATTTTACGACACGGCGGCTGGACCTCACCTGGAAATATCCATTGCCGGGGGGAAAACATACAGTACAATTCAAAGTGTTGAACCCCGATGACAAATACGGGATCCGGGGACTGTCTTATATCGTATTCGCGGATGCACCGGCAAAGGCCACGTTCGCACAGAAGGCTGACACCGTCCCTTATCACATGACGACATATGTCTATAAGAGAGTAGATACTGCAAAACTGCAGCTGGATGTATATACTCCTGTGACGGCCGAAACAAAGTCATGTGCGGCTATCGTCTTATTTCATGGTGGCGGCTGGACCACTGGCAAGCGGTCGCAGCTAAGCTGGCAGTCGCGTTATTTTGCACAGCGCGGTCTCGTGGCGATAACGGCGGACTACAGGCTGCTCGGCAAGGATACAAGTCTGATAGATGCCAAAAGCGCTGCCCGTTGGGTAAAAGCGCATGCAAAGCAGCTGGGTATCGACACCAGCCGGATGATCTATGGGGGTGGTTCTGCAGGAGGACATCTGGCTGTCATGACGCTGTTGAACAAGGACCATAATGATCCCGGAGACGACCTGTCGATCACACCGACTGCGCAGGCGCTTGTGCTGTTCAATCCTGCGTATGAACTGAATGATAATCCATCTATCGAACCTTTTGAATTCGCCGATGCGCATTTTCCTCCTTCCATTTACTTTTTTGGCAGCATGGACAAACATTGGCTGGGGTTGAGCGATAGCCTGTGCAGACAGGTGGGCAAAGCAGGCGTCTACTCCGAAAGCTGGATAGCCGAAGGACAGACACATGGCTTCTTTAGAAAGGCTCCATGGGATCTGGCCACTTGTGTAAAAGCGCAGGCATTCCTGGCAAAGCTGGGACTTATGTCTCCGGCGAAACCCGCACCGGAATTACAATACAATACTCTTTCACGCAAATAAAGATCTCATGCCATCATTGCACAACAAAGGCCGGCGCCATTTCCTGAAAAACGCAGCAGCCATCGGCGCAGGATTTTTCATCGTTCCCAGACACGTATTAGGCAGAGGCTACCTTGCTCCCAGCGACCAGCTGACAAAAGGGATCATCGGTGTAGGCGGTATGGGCCGGGGCCATATCCCGTATGCCGGCACGAGGGTCGTAGCCATTTGCGATGTCGACAGGAACCATCTCACCGATGCAGCCAATTCCATCGGAGGCGGCGTAAAAACCTTCCACGATCACCGGGAGCTGATCGCCTTGCCGGAAGTAGACATCGTACACATCGCTACACCACCACATTGGCATGGGCTGATCGCCATCGATGCAGCCAACGCCGGCAAAGATATCTGGTGTGAGAAACCCATGACCAGGACCATCGGCGAAGGCAAACGGGTGATAGAAGCCGTCCGGCAAAACAAACGCATGTTCCGATTGAACACCTGGTTCCGGTTTGAAGACAATTTTTACGGTATGAATACCACCGTAAAGCCCATCAAGAAGCTGGTGGAATCCGGGCTATTGGGGTGGCCGCTCACCGTTACGGTGAGCAAGACCACCGGATTTGACTGGAAGTTCTACTGGATAGGAAAGACGAAATTGGAAACAATGCCCGTGCCCCCGGAGCTGGACTACGACAGATGGCTCGGCCCCGCCCCTTTCAAGCCCTATAACCCCCATCGCGTTCACCAGACCTTCAGAGGCTATTGGGATTACGATGGTGGCGGCCTGGGCGATATGGGGCAGCATTATATCGATCCCATCCAGTATTTTCTGGGTAAAGATCATACCAGTCCCATCCTGGTCGAGCCCGACGCCGAACAGCAAAATTGGGATGCAGTGGGAACGTTCAGAAAGCTCACCTTTACTTATGACGACGGCTGCAAGATCATTTTGGACGGCGAAGCAAAAGACCCGGATGCGGCTTATATCGTCGGACCGAAAGGAAAACTGTTCGCAGGGTTCAGGTCCGACATCCCCAACCTGAAAGAAAAGCTGGCCCTGCTCCCCGACCCCGAACCCCAGGTCACCAACTTCCTCGACTCGGTGAAATACAGGCTGCCCTTCGCATTGAACGAGATGAATGGGTTCAGGTCCTGTACCATTATCAATATGGGAAAGATAGCCCTGCAGTTGGGAAGACCCTTGAAATTCGATCCGGTGAATCAACTTTTCATAGATGACACCGAAGCCAATTATATGATCAACCCGCCTATGCGCACCAAACAACTTTCATGAAGCACTATTTTCTTATCATCACCGCAGCGATCCTTCTGGCCGGTGAAGCAAGCGCCCAAAAGGCCGACGATATAGTAATGGCGACAGTCCGCACATTCCCCTACCAGCAACGGGCGGAAGCGGACGTCGCGCTGACAAAAATGGACGGATGGGACAAATCCCAATGGAAGTCGCTCTTTCGGCTGCTGAACGATGACTCGTTAAAAGCAAGCGTCGCCGACGTATTGAGCGCCTATGTAAATGCCGCGGCTTTGGATGCTGCCAAAAAAGGCCATACCATCGATGTCATAAAAAAATATGCGGGTCTTGCCAAAACGGATTATGCGCAGGAGTTTATCCAATCCCGCTTGGATCTCCTTACAGACAAGGCGGCAGTGGACCGGCAAAATGCGAACTTGCCCACGCTGCCTGTTTATTTCCGGACGCCCCCGTCTACCCTGACGAATGAAAGACAATTATTGATGCTGGAAGATGAAATGGGGCTCGCCAAAAACCCCATCGAGAAAAAGAGGATCCTGGCAAAAGCGGCCCTCATTCCCGGCTTCAGCAGTTTTATGCTCGTGAGCGCATCGCTGAAGGATGAAGAGGTGAACAAAGAGGCTGCGATGATCGTGTCCCGTCTTGCGCTGGCGGATGAAACGATCAAAGGCCCCCTCGTTCGCGAGGCGCTTGCGACGGCCCTGCCCCTTCTCGATGGAGAAGATAGCGCCTTTCTGGCCCCGAAACTAAACACCCTTTTGTTGAAAATGCCGTATGACCATGGCTTTGTAAGCCTGTTCGATGGAACTGATCTCAAAGGCTGGAAAGCGCTGGTTGGCAATCCGATCACCCGATCGAAAATGACCGACGCCGAACTCGCCGCCGCCCAAAGAACGGCCGATGAAAAAATGAAAGGAGACTGGGTCGTAAAAGACGGATTGCTGGTCTTCACCGGTCATGGAGAGAACCTGGCGACGGAAAAGAAATACCGCGATATTGAAATGTATGTCGACTGGAAGATCACCGAGAAAGGCGACGCCGGGATTTATTTAAGAGGTTCCCCCCAGGTACAGATCTGGGACACCAGCAGAAGAGAGGTCGGCGCACAGGTGGGATCAGGAGGTCTGTACAACAACCAAAAGCACGAAAGCAAGCCATTGGCCGTGGCTGATAATAAGATCGGGGAATGGAACCGGTTCCACATCATCATGAAAGGCGAAAAAGTGACGGTCTGGCTGAATGGCATCCTGGTGACGGATAATATTACCCTCGAAAATTACTGGGATCGCAACATCCCTATCTTCCCCGAGGAGCAGATCGAGCTGCAGGCGCATGGCACTTACGTTGCCTATAGAAATATTTATTTGCGGGAGCTTGCTCCCAACGAGCCGGCTGTCTTGAGCGAAGAAGAGAAAAAAGAAGGCTTTGTCTCTTTATTCAATGGACAGGACTTGAGCCAGTGGACGGGAAACACGACAGGCTACCTGGTCAGGGACGGCGTGGTGGAAGTGGCGCCCGAAGCTGGCGGCGGCGGCAACTTATATACCAAAGACGAATATGCTGATTTTATCTATCGATTCGAATTTCAGCTGACGCCCGGAGCAAACAATGGTATCGGGATCCGTGCCCCGTTGGAAGGCGATGCGGCCTATGTGGGCATGGAGATCCAGGTGCTCGACAACGAGTCACCCAAGTACAAAGACCTGCATGTCTACCAGTATCATGGGTCGGTGTATGGGGTCATGCCTGCCAAAAGAGGTTATCTGCTGCCGACAGGCGAATGGAATAAGGAGGAGATCATAGCCAAAGGGAATAAGATAAAGGTGATCCTGAACGGGACGGTGATCCTGGACGGCGATATAAAAGAGGCGTCGAAAAATGGAACGATAGACCACAGGGAACATCCCGGGCTCCTGCGCCCGACGGGTCATCTGGGTTTTCTGGGACATGGCGATGTAGTCAGGTTCAGGAATATGAGGGTTAAGAAACTATAACACTTACAATCATCGCCTCCCGACATCCCTTACTCGGCCCTTGGACCCCTGTCCTTGGCTTCCTTGATATTAAGCGGGTTCTGCCCTATCACCTGTCCCTGCAGCGCCGTCATAGCCTTTTTTGCGTCTTCATCTCTTTTCATCTCAACGATGCCCTTTCCCCGGCTGAGACCGGTGAGTGGATCGATAAGTATCCTGGTATAATCTACCCAGCCAAAGGGGTTAAACAGACGCTGAAGATCAAACTTGTCGAAATGTTTCGGTAGCCCGGATATTGTCATTCGCATGTGACAAATATATAATAAAAAAACCACCAAAGGCGGTCTATTATTGCACCCGTCCTTTCTCGTCTTCTGCGCCGGTGGTCCGCTCCCGGCTGGCCCGTAGCTTGTCATTCCCAAAAGAACGCGTATAAGTGAGCTTAAAGGACCTTTGTACAAATTTCACTTCCAGACGCGCTGCCTCCCGGAAAGCCGGCTGCTCGGTGGTAACGATATTATCCTGCGAATCCAGGATATTGCTGGCGGTCAGCGTCAGGGTCCCTTTTGTACCGGGCAGTTTCTTCCGGATGCCCAGATCCAGCGACCCATATCCGGTCTGCCGGTTGGTGCCTATCCAACGCGCCGATTGATAAAAACCCGACAGCTCCAGCGTATAATTCTTAGGGAGCAGAAAACTTTCGATCGCGGTAAAGTTGACATTCAACAGCCGTCTCGTCGCCGGCGCTCCCCCGGCAAGATCTACCTGCTGCCAGATCCCCGTAAAGTTATACTGCATCTTCCACCAGTTGCCGATGTCCACCGGTACGGAGACGATGGCCGTCAGCAGCTTTTGATCCGTAAGATTTCTGCCGGTGAACAGCACCTTGCCCGCCGCCGTATCGATCAGGGGTTGAAAGATCGCGATAGCCTGATCCTCTTTGCTGAACCCCAGCGAGAACAAATATCTTTTCCAGGTATAGGCCCCCGTTATCGAATTAGAAATAGATGGCTGTAAGGCAGGATTACCCGTCATCCAGGTGCTTCCGTTCAGGAAATAGGTAAAGGGCGCCAATTGGTCGAACGTGGGCCGCGAAATGCGGCGGCTATACGAAAGGCTTAGTGTGCTGTGCGCATTCAACGTTTGCGTCCACGACAGGCTGGGGAACAAATTCCCATAATGCCGGTCGATCACATCTTTCTGATCTTTTGTTCTCAAATTATAGTTGGTGTATTCACACCGGAGTCCAGCCTTGATCCGGGTGGCGGCCGCCGGCATCAGATCAAAGGAGGTGTACACGGCAGTATAGTCCTCCTTCACCTGTTGATCGGATGACAATTCCGCATCGGCTTTCCAGCCACCCTGCTCCAGCCTTTCGACATCCAGCACATTGGTCAGGTCGTCCATGGTTCTTTTAAACCCTGTCTCCCACGAAACTTTCTTACCCAGCTTTTGCGAATAGTCGAGCGCACCGATCCAAAACCGCAAGGGAGTGATCTTAAGACTTTGCGTGTGTTGATCATAAAGGGAATTCCCGTCAGGTCGATAATAGGCCGCATAATACGTATAAGGCTGCGCGTTCCTGTAATAGATGTAGTCGAAGTTTGCCGACAGCTTCCCTCCTCCCCCGAAATCCTGCTGCATATTCAGGTTGATGCCGATGTTCTTCCAGGTCTTTATCTCGCTGTTCGCCTGCCGCACCACGGTGTCCAGGTGGCCGTTGGTCAGGATATCATTCTCATTGTGTTCCGAATGCGTGTATTTGCTGTGATAACCCGTCACGAGGACGCCTATAATGGTTTTGGGCCCTACCTGGTAGTCCATCCCCAGCCGGGCGTTGATCACCCTGTTGGCTTCCGTCCTGTCGGCCGCAAACCGGTTTTCGACAAGATCATCCCTATAAGGTAGTTTGGTATACAGGTGGATGGGTAAAGGTTTCTTTACCCGGGAGTAAGAATAGTTCCCGTATAGATTTATCTTCTCCTGCCGGTAATTGACATTGACATTCGCCTCGTCCACCAATCCCCGGCCATAGCCAAGCGTGGCGGCATACGAACCATTAACACCGGAATTAGGATTGTTCTTTAAAATGATGTTGATATAGCCGGCATTGCCTTCCGCATCCACCCCGGCAGGCGGCGCGGGGATCAGTTCGATCTTTTCGATATTGTCCGAATTCATTCCCTGCAACAGGCCTACCATCGCCTCGCGGGGCGTATGGTCCACTTTGCCATTGATCATTACTCCTGCCCCTTCTTTTCCGTTGAGGGTGATAGAACTGTTTTGCCGGCTCACGATCACACCCGGGCTCCGTTCTAGGATGTCCAGTACCGAGCTTCCTGATGATACGACGCTGCTGCCGACATTGATCGCGATACGACCTGACCTGGTCTCGTAGAAGGGTTTTTTAGCCGACACCGTAACGGTCTTTAGATGGGCTGTATCCGATTGGGCGGCACACAAAGTGGTTAGGACGACGCCCGAAAGGACAAGGCCAATAGTTTTGAACGTGGACATCCTGCGAAAGTAGGAAGTGCATGCCCTCGGATTGTCCACCCTTTGCCTAACGGCGGGTAAAGGTTACCAATCGCAGGAATTTCACCGATTTTTTGTTAAAAATTTAGAGGTACGGCAAAAAGATATTAACTTGCGGCCACTCCTACGATTGAATATTTGCCATCATCCACTGTCCTGGAATTACCTCTTTGATTTTCATGGATTTTTTTCTGACCTAGTTGGCTTTAATTTCATCCATCCTATCTCACATCTTTGACTAGCAGGCAGTTATGCCGCCGAGTCATACACGCTATTTGGCGGGTAAGTCCTAATATTTTATTGAAATTCCTTGTATCAACATTTTTCAATGGCTCTTACCCCTAAGATTCGAAACATGAAAATTTTTACAAAAGCGATCCCGGTTCTTATCCTGGCCATCGCTATGATCCTTGGACAACAGGTCAACGCCCAGAGTATCCTCGATCCTAACGACACGGTGTACACCTACAGCTCGACTGCCACGCAGGGGTCGAGAACGAACCCTAACCAACCCGCTGCGGGCACCATCGGCAAGTGGGTAAGGACAGTCCGTATGAGCTGGAGCACTTCCCAATGGAAGTGTTACATCTATAATGGGCTGCAATTCCGCCTCATCTTCCCCAAGAGCTACAACCCTACGGCTAATGACGGAAAGAAATATCCCGTCCTGGTATTTTTCCATGGCGCGGGTGAGGCCGGCGTCGTCACCGACAATGAGCAGTCTCTGGCCCATGGCGGCAACACGGCATTCCAGCCTAATATCAACAATGGCGTATGGGACGGATATATCCTGGTGCCGCAGACCACGGAAACCTACTGGACCGATATTCAGGTCACCATGGTCAAGCAGATCCTCGATTACATGATCACGAACAATAAGGTGGATCCCTTCCATATCATAGCCAACGGTCTGTCGGCCGGTGGATCTGCCGATTGGATAAGCATACAAAATTACCCACAGGTATTCTGTGCGGCGCCGATATTTTCCGCCAACAATCAGGGAAATGCCACACCTACCAATATACCCAAGACCAAGTTCCTGGCTGTATGGGATTTTCAGGGTGGATTGGACTCGTGGCCGAGCCCCTGGGATGCCGGCATCGTGGACCAGCTGATGATGCTGAACGGTGCAGATTATAAATATACCATTTACCCGGACCTGGGTCACGGCACCTGGGACCGTGCATGGGCGGAGCCTGATTTCTGGCCTTTCTGTAACCGGGCTTATGGAGCCAACCCCTGGCCATTGCATGGTCAGACACAGTTTTGCCCGGGCGTTACGCCTTTGGATACTTTGGGTGTCGCTCCCGGATTCGACGCTTATCAGTGGAGGAAAGATAGCGTCCTGCTGCCCAACACCGGCAACCAGATCATCGTCAATCAATATGGTAGATATGACTGCCGCGTACAACGCAACGGCATCTGGTCCGACTGGAGCCGTACGCCTGTGGTCATCGCCGTCAAACCGCCTACCGTTACACCGACCATCACGGTACAAGGCCTGGCCAGCAATGTCATTCCCGCCCTGGACAATACCAGCGTGACGCTGCAGCTACCTTCGGGCTACGCCACCTACGTATGGCAAAAAGTCGGCAGCAGCACTACTATCGGCACCACCAATACGCTGAACGTATCTACACCCGGTCAATACATCGCACAAGTGACAGAAGCAGGCGGCTGCTCCAGCAGCTTTGGCTCACCCTTTACCGTAGTCCCCGCCAACGGCGCGAATGCACCCGATGCAGCATCCGGCGTACTGGCTGCGCCCCTGGGCCAAACCTCCGTATTGCTCAACTGGAACCAGAACCCCTCGCCTGCCTATAACGAGACAGGGTTCGAGATTTACCAGGGTTCCAAATCCGGCGGGCCGTACAAGCTCGTCGCTATTACAGGTGCAGACGCTTCCAAGGATACTATCAACGGCCTTACTGCCGGCACGAAATATTTTTGGGTGATCAGGGCCGTCAACGGCAATGGCGCCTCCGCCACCTCCAACGAAGCCAGCGCCGTCACTATCGCGGACGCACAACCGCCCACCGCGCCCGGCAACCTCACCATCACCGGTACTTCCTACACCGGTGTATCGCTGCAATGGACAGCTTCCAGCGACAATATTGGCGTAACAGCTTATGATATCTATGTCAATGGCAATAAGACTTATTCGATACCGTCGACCCAGACCAGCTTCACCGTGTACAGTCTGGTCAACGGCGCTTCCTATACCTTTGTCGTCAAGGCAAGGGATCAGGCGGGCAATGTTTCTACGCCCAGCAACCAGGTCAGCGGTGAGCCGCTGATCAATGGCCTGCACTATGCTTACTATAACGGACTGGCGAACAACCTGTCGAACCTGCCCGATTTCTCCACTCTCACGCCGTACAAGACGGGGACCATGTCCCAGTTCGGCCTGACCCCTCAAGAAGATGGGACCTACTTCGGATTTGTCATCGACGGTTTCCTCGTCGCTCCGACAACAGGTAACTATACCTTCCAGATCACATCCGACGACGGCAGCCGTTTATACCTGGGAACAGCAGGCCCCAACGCATCGCCCTACAGCTATGCCGCTACGCCTTTGATCAATGACGACGGTCTTCATGGCAATACTTCCAAACAATCCAGCGTCATTAGACTGGTAGCAGGACAGATCTATCCCATCGCCGCCGCTTATATGAATATGACGGGTGGCTATAGCCTTACCGTTCAGTGGAAGGTGCCTGGCTCCAACAGCTTTGTCACCATACCAGCCAGCGCGTTCATGCAGACCTCCGTCAACAATGGTACTGCCCCCAACGCTCCTTCCGATCTGAAGGCGGCTACTGTCGACTACAAGTCCATCCAGCTGACATGGACGGACAACAGCAACGACGAGACGGGCTTCGAGCTTTATCGTGCGACTACGCCGACATTCACCGATGCTGCCATCGTTGCTACGATACCCGCCGGCACAACGGCCTATCTCGATAACAGCTGCGGGCCTAATACCCGGTACTACTACGAGATAAGGGCCATCAATAAATACGGCTCTTCCATCTTCGCCTATAACTACAAGGAAGCCTCTTACGACTTCAACAACAGCCTCATCGACAGCACGGGTAACAACCATGCGCTCACAGCCGTAGGTACTACTACCTATGATGCTACTACGAAGGCGGAAGGCTCCGCTTCCATCAAGTTCAATGGCTCCAACCAGGCCATGACGATCAGCAATACGGGCAGCTTCCTGCAGGAGGCCTATGCGCAGCGTACGATCTCGGTTTGGATCAAGCCGACGAACCTCACGAGCGCCAACAGGGTTATCTTCGACGCAGGCAGCAGCACCAACGGTCTTGCCCTGTTGCTGAACAACAGCACGCTCATAGGAGCAGTAGCCAGCGCCAGCACGAGGAAGAATATCACCACGACACTGAGCAATACCAACTGGACGCATGTCGCCCTGGTATATGTCGGAGATACGCTGCAGCTTTATGTCAATGGCATGCTGGCCGCCAGCAATACCAACCTGGGCTTCCATTCCCTGGCTACCACTACGGACGGCGCACGCATCGGACAGACCAATGGTTCGAATGCCTACAATACATCCGGCAGCCCCTTCAACGGCAATATCGACGCGGTCGAGGTCTTCAAGACCGGCCTTACCGCCGCCGGTGTGGCCAGCGTGATGAACTTTACGTTTACAGGGTCCAACGCTACCACACAGGTACTGCCTGCCATCCCTGCCGCACCCACGAACCTCGTGGCAACAGCCGCCAGCAGCAGCAGCGTGACGCTGACATGGCAGGATAATTCCACGAACGAGACCAGCTTCCAGGTATACCGCAGCAATAACAACAATTCAAGCTACGTGATGATGGCTACCCTGCCTGCGGGATCCACCTCCTACCAGGACGCCGGCCTCTTCCCCAATGCTACTTACTACTATAAAGTAAATGCTATAGGCATCGGCGGTCAGTCTGCCTTCACCAACGAAGCCAGCGCCGTAACGCCGGGTGTCGTACCTGTCATCACACAAATACCCAGCCAGCAGGTACGCTATGGCACAACCACCGTGATCTCCGTGAACGCCGTAGCAGCCGGCGCTATAACGCTCAGCGCCTCCAACCTGCCCGGTTTCGCTTCATTCACCGACAACGGCGACGGCACAGGTAAGATCACGCTGAACCCGTCCGGCAGCGACGCAGGTAACTACACCGGACTCACCGTTACAGCTACTACCAGCGGTGGATCAGCCAGCACCAGCTTCGATCTGGCCATCAATAACAACTATCCGCCGACGCTGGACAGCATTGCCAACTACACCATGAACGAAGGCGATTCACTGAACGTCTCCCTCCACGGAGCCAATGTGAACCCCGCCGACGTACTGACACTGGCGATCAGCAACCTGCCCGGCTTCTATACGCTGAACCAGGCCAATGGTACGGGAACGCTTACGCTGAAACCCGGCTATGCAGCCGCAGGCAGCTATACTGCGACCGTCACCGTCAATGATAACAATGGGTTTTCCACCAGCCGTACCTTCAACCTGACGGTAGCAGACAAGAGCCCGACCACGAAGATCTATGCAAGGGTACAATACCAGGCGGTAGCCCCGGCGCCCTGGAACAATATGACCGGCGCCTCGACCGCCAACCTGAAGGATCAGAACGGCAATACCACGCCTGTAGGCGTTAGCTTCAGCCCCTCCAACTGGTGGATGCCTTATAACGCAGGCGCTACCACCGGTAACAACTCCGGTGTATACCCCGACGTAGTGATGCAGGAGTTCTATTACTTTGCATTCTTTGACGGTCCTGCTACCGCCAGCTTCACGATCTCCGGTCTCGATATGTCAAAGTCATACGATCTGAACGTCTTTGCATCCAGCTCTTTGCCTGGTCCTTCGCCCGACAACGGTATCACCAGCTACACAATAGGCAGCACAACGCAGCAGCTGGCCGTACAGGGCAACACGCAGAATACAGCGAACTTCAATATGGTAAAGCCGGCTGCCGACGGCACCATCACCGTGAACATGGCCAAGCTGACCAGCTATTCTCCCGGGTATTTGAACGCCTTCGTTATCGCCAACCATTTCGATGACGGTACGGCTCCCGCGCCGCCCACGGGCCTGACAGCGGCGCCGGCTACCAAGGGTGTGAGTCTCACCTGGATCGATCATGCCTACAACGAGAACGGCTACCAGGTATTCAGAAGCGCAGGCGACAGCTCCAGCTTTGCACAACTGGCGACATTGCCCGCAAACGCCACGTCCTACACGGACACGACTACCAGCGGCGGTATCCAGTACTACTATAAGATAAATGCGTCCAATACTGTAGGCTCTTCCGGCTACTCCAACACTGCCGGCATTATGAGCGCCGACCGCGTCCCGCAGCTGACGGCCATTGCCAATGTCATTGTAAACAACAATCAGACGCAACAAGTCACCGTAACAGCTATAGACGATCCGTCGGATCACCTGACGCTGACAGTCGCCAACCTGCCCAGCTTCGCCACGTTCACAGACAACGGCGACGGTACAGGCATCATCAATATCGTTCCGCCGGCCGGCACACAGGGAATCTTCCCGAATGTGACGATCACCGTTACGGACATGAGCGATTCCAGCAGATCGACCAGCTTCGCTATCAATGTAGTCGATCCCGCGCTGACCTATACTTATGTGAATATTACTACGCCGAACTACCAGTCGCCTGCGCCCTGGAACAACCTGACGGCAGGGTACATCCCCTATGCAGGTACGGCATTCCCGAACCTGAAGGATCAGACAGGCAACAACACAGGTATCACCATCACCCTCACCGACGCCTGGACACAAGTAGCCGAGACGGGTATGAAGCGTCGCAACGGTTCCGATGTATTCCCCGAGAGCGTACTGGCAGGTTCCTTCTATGCCACGGATGGCGATGTACACCGGATAACCCTTACAGGTTTGGATCCGGCCAAGGCATACAACTTCCTGTTCTTCGCCAGCCACTTCGTGAGCGAGAGCACGCTGACCAACTTTACAGCCAACGGACAGACTATTTCGCTGGATGGATCGCAGAACTCGAACAAGACCGCTCAGCTCAACGGTATCACGCCTGATGCCAGCGGTACGGTAGTGATCAGCTGTCAGAAAGCTTCAACTGCGAAGTTTGCCTTGATCAGCGCTCTTGTTATCGAATCGTATACGCCGGGCAACACCACGCCAATAGCTCCTGCCGACCTGCGTGTGCTCGACTTCCGCAAGACGGGTACTGTACCCCTGCAATGGCAGGACAGGGCCAGCAACGAGACGGGCTACGAAGTATGGCGCGCTCCGCACGGCGGCAGCTACAGCCTGCTGAAATCGCTGCCCGCCAACAGCACCTCTTATCTGGATAGCGCCCTGGCGCTCGACGTGGCGTACGATTATGTGGTACGTGCTACGGGTGCATCCGGCAGCTCGGCCTTCAGCAATCCTGTCAAGGGCTATACATACGCAAGCTCCGTATATATATTCCTGAACAGGGTGTGGAATGCGCCTTATAACTTCCCGAGTGCTCCGGCGCCGTTCAATAACACGAACTGGATCTACCAGGCTATCAACACCGAATGGGACAATTTCAAAGATGAGAATGGCCAGCCGACCAATGTTGGTATGCTGCAGCCGACTGAGTGGGATGAGGTCGATCCGTTCGGCGCCTCCACCGGCAACAACTCAGGTATCTATCCTGACCTTGCCATGAGCCAGGGCTGGCTGGACTTCCCCGGTACGGTGTCTTATGTTACGATCACGGGTCTGGATGTCAGCAAACAGTACGACATCACCGTGTTTGCATCCTGTACGGACGACCCGACCGGCAATGCCAGTGGTCTGTACACGATCAACGGTCAATCGGGCGTACTCAATGCACATCAGAATACCTCCGGTACGCTGACCTTCTTCGGTGTCATCCCCGATGCGTTCGGCAATGTGAACATCGGCCTGAAGACATACGACTCTTCGAATACATCGTTCGCGATCCTGGGGAACATTGCTATAAAGGGTTATACGCCTGCGGTGGGTGGCTCTTCTACGGCTCCTGCATCTTCGATCGTCTCGAATGTGACGTCGGCAACGGCTAACACCCTGTCGCTCGCTACGACCAGCAATACGGCAGATGTGAAACCGCTCGAGGCTTTCCCAAATCCGTTCAATGATTTCTTCAACCTGAACGTTCCTGCCCAGTCGGGTGACAATGTTCTGGTGACACTGACGGATGTCAACGGTAGAACCCTCTATACCCAACGTTATGAGAACCTGTTCGATGGTACCAATGTGCTGAGGATACAGCCGAATGCCGCACTGCCTACGGGCGCCTACTTCGTGAAGGTGGTATACACCAACAGGAGTGAGCAGAAGGTCATCCAGCTGTTGAAGGTGAAGAAGTAGAACGCTTTAAGAATATACGATCCGAAAGCCGGCTCATCACTGAGCCGGCTTTTTTAGTCGATTCCCGGAATAAACAGCTTCCAATGCCCTTCGGAGATCACTTCAATGGCGCCGTCGATGACTTTAATAGCGGTCTGATCGTCGATGAGGTAGGACGGCACGGGTAGCGTAGCGGCCACCTTTTCCAAATTGGCTTGAGAATTGTCCGGGAACGCGGGATAATCCAGATGCGGATGTATGGCAATATCTACCAGTCCCAGCGACTTATCACTTTCGGCCGGCAGCGTATGATGTCCGTAAGTGGTCCCATAGCGGGTCATGATCATGCTCCCGGCGCTCAGGCCGACATACACCGTCTTGCTCAGGGACGGCAAGAAGCCGGCCAATCCGGACTGCTGCATCCAGTGGCAAAGGTACTGACAATCGCCTCCTCCAACCAGCAATGCATCCGTCTCCCGGAGGAGGGGAACCCAGATCTCCTGTTCAATACTGGGCAATGCGGTGAGTTCCAGTAATCCCAACGACTTCCATCCCAGTTGACAGAACGGATCTCCTAACGATCCATCGATTACCCTTCCCGCTATGTCGCCACCTCCGGGCAAGGCATAGATCGCAGTGGGAACGAAAAGGGCCCTGGCTTCGGATATCGGCTTGCCGAGAAGCTCAACAAGCGTGTTCCGGATACTTGTATTGCTGATGCCGGCGGAAGTGAGAAGAAGTTTCATAATTTAGCAGATGAGGTTTGGAATGTTATAAGACAAGATACTAATACTTATCAAATATGAAAGCATTGATCATTGGAGCAACAGGCGCCACAGGGAAAGACCTGGTGAATGTATTGTTGAATGACACTGCTTATACAGAAGTAGTAATTTTTGTACGTCGCGGCACCGGTATCGTTCATCCAAAACTGGCAGAGGTTTTGACAGATTTTGATCGATTGGAAAAGGTGGCCGGTTCTATCAACGGCGATGTTTTGTTCTCACTCTTAGGAACTACCTTAAAAGATGCAGGTTCCAAAGAAAAACAATGGCACATCGATTATGAGATCCCTTTCAAGTTTGCAGAGATGGCAAAGAAGAATGGGGTTGCTAAAATAGTTTTACTATCGGCTTATGGCGCTTCACCGACAAGCCGTATATTTTATTCCCGGATAAAAGGGAAATTGGAAGAAGCTATTACCGGCCTTGCATTCGGGCAATTCTTTATTTTCAGACCGGGTCTGTTACTTAGAAAGAATACTGACCGGGCGGGCGAACGTCTAAGCGCAGGTATATTAAAGCTGTTGAACAGTGTAGGATTGATCAGGAAGTTCAAGCCGATGCCTACGGCTATACTTGCTGAAAAACTGGCGAAAGCGCCTACAATGCTTACACGCGGACAACACATTATCGAGCTGAATAAGATCTTTGGATTTTAATCCCTCCCCTGGTTCAAATAAAAAACCGCCCGAAGGCGGTTTGTGCACATCCCGGTGCTTTTCGAGGTTCCGAGCAGATTCGAACTGCTGTAGAAGCTTTTGCAGAGCTCTGCCTAGCCACTCGGCCACGGAACCCTATCCCAAAGGTACGCCAGGCTTCCCAGGCATTACCTTTTTTTTGAGTGGCTGCGAAATTACGATAATTTTGAAAAAGTTGAAAAAAAATAGCCAAAATTATGCAAGCAATCGCTGAAAGTGAGCTCATTATCAATAGCCGGGGCGCCATATACCACCTGAACCTCCGCCCCGAGGAACTGGCCACCACCATTTTCACCGTAGGCGACCCCGATAGGGTCACCACCGTCAGCCGTCATTTCGATATGCTCGAACACATGACCCAACACCGCGAATTCGTGTCCCACACCGGCTATATAGGCAAAAAACGGGTCACCGTCGTCTCCACCGGCATCGGCACCGACAATATAGACATCGTCCTCAACGAACTGGACGCCCTGGTCAATATCGACCTGTCCACCCGCATGATAAAACCCCGGTTCACCCCCCTCACCATCATCCGTATGGGCACTTCCGGCTCCCTGCAAAAGGATATCCCCGTAGACAGCTTCGTCGCCAGCACCCATGGCCTGGGCATCGACAATCTGTTGAATTTTTACAGACACGATGACACGGAAGAAGACAACTCCCTCCTCCAGTCCTTTACCACCCAGACCCAGCTGCATCACCGCCTGGCACAGCCCTATATCAGCGGCGCCAGCCCCTCCCTCCTCAAACATTTTGTGGACGGATTCCACCAGGGCATCACCGTCACCTGTCCCGGCTTCTATGGCCCACAGGGAAGGATCTTGCGCCTGGGACTCGGCCAGCCCGAGCTCATCGACAGGCTGACAAGCTTCTCCTTCGGTCCCCACCGGATCACCAATTTCGAAATGGAGACAGCCGGTATCTATGGACTGGGAAAGCTCCTGGGCCACCATTGCCTGAGCCTCAGCGCCATCGTCGCCAATCGCATCAGCAAGACCTTTTCCTCCGATGGTAACAAGGCCGTGGAAAAGCTGATTACCGACACGCTGGCCATCGTGGAAAAGCTCTGATCGGCCAAATTGTTCTACCTTCGCCCCATCTTTGACCCATACCTGGCCGCAAAGGGCGGCCGCACCTATTATGAGCAAAATGCATTTTTTTAAATACCAGGGCACCGGCAACGATTTTATTATTCTGGACAACCGTAACTGGAGCTATACCGCCCTCACCGTGGAAAAGGTAAAAGCCCTATGCGACCGCCGCTTTGGCATCGGCGCCGACGGACTGATGCTGTTGAATACCAGGTCGGGCTACGACTTTGAAATGAAATACTATAACTCCGATGGCCGGGAGGGCAGCATGTGCGGCAACGGCGGCCGCTGTCTGATCAAATTCGCCTACGACCGGGGTATCCATAAGGACGAATATTATTTCATAGCCATCGACGGCCCCCACCAGGCCAGGATCGACGACGACGGCACCGTCAGCCTCAAAATGAAAAATGTCACCGGCATCCGGGACTATCACAACGACTTCATCCTGGACACCGGCTCCCCCCACTATATAAAGATGGTCACCGACGTCATGGACTACGACGTATTCCGCAAAGGCATGGAGATCCGCTATAGCAGCGAATTTGCCAAGGACGGCATCAATGTGAATTTCGTCGAGCAGAAGAGAGTGGATGAGATCATCGTCCGCACCTATGAACGGGGAGTAGAGGATGAGACCCTTTCCTGCGGTACGGGCGTCACCGCCAGCGCCCTGGCCTGCTATCATAATGAAATGGGATACAACGACGTCCGGGTCGTCACCAAAGGCGGAAAGCTCAGAGTGGAATTCGACCGCATAGGCGAAAACACCTTTGAGAATATCTGGCTTTGCGGCCCTGCCCAAAGAGTATACGAAGGCGACATCGAGAACTAGCAAAAAAGCAATAGTGATCCAGTTTTTTAAGAACATCAACCATCAGACCGTAGAGATCGATAGTCCCGAGAACGGCACCTGGGTCAATATTCTGCCACCCCTGAAGCAGCAGGAGTTCACCAATTTGTCCGATGCGCTGGACATTCCCCTGGATTTCCTCACCGACTCCCTGGACATCGATGAACGGGCCCGCTTCGAGGAAGAGGATAATGTAAAGCTCATCGTCATCAAGACCCCGACAGAGAATAATTCTTTCAACGAAAGCGACGCTTATTATATAACCATTCCCATCTGCATCATCCTCACGCACAACCAGGTCGTCACCGTGAATTCCTTTGAGAACGGCGCCATCAAGAAATTCCTCAACACCTTCCAGAACAGACACCCGGATAAGAAGAACATGATGGTCCTGAAAGTCATCGAAAAGATCACCCAGACCTATATGGAATACCTGAAGGAGATCAACCAGCGCCGCAACCTGATGGAACAAAAGCTGTATGCGTCCAATCGGAACGAAGAGCTGCTGGAGCTGATGAAGATCCAGAAAAGCATGGTCTATTTCGTAACGGCGCTCCGAAGCAATGAGCTGCTGCTGCTCAAGCTGGCCCGGACCAATTTCCTGGGCCTCACCGATGAAGAAAAGGAATTTTTGGATGACCTCGCGGTAGATATGTCCCAGGCACTTGAAATGGCCAATATTTATACCAATATCCTCAGCAGCACATTGGACGCCTTCGCCAGCATCATCAATAACAACATGAACAATGTGCTGAAAAGACTTACGTCCATCACCATCATCCTTTCCCTGCCTGCCCTGGTGACAGGCATCTATGGGATGAACGTACCCATTCCTTACGCCAAAAGCCATTATGCCTTTTATATACCTATCCTGCTGTCTGTTGGTATTTCCATCATCATCAGCTGGTATTTTATGAAAAAGAAGTGGTTTTAATTCAGTACTTTTATCGCAGAATGAAAGGCGCCGTGTACATATTGCTGATGGTCACTCTGGCTTACCTGGCCGAGGCCGTTCGCATGCCTTCTTATCTGGTCGAACAGGCGCGCTCCGAAGCCGCCGATTGCTGCCCGATGATGAAAGGACAGCAATGCCCCCATCAGCAGAAAGGGGCGCACGACACGAAAGATATGAAGGGTTGCTGCAATTCGGCCGCGAGCTGTACCAGCTGCCCGCTTTGTTATACCGCGGAATTGGCCGCTCCCTATACTTCGGCAGGATCTTCTTCCCTGATCAAAAAGGGCTATCCGCCAACACCGGATCAACCACTGGCCGATTATGCGGCCTCTTCCTGGAAACCACCCAATGCCTGATCATACAGGGCCGCGGAAAACGGCTCGTCGAAAGAACAGACAAAAGATGATCACCATAAAAAAATTAAGCATGAAAAATATTTTTTTACTGGCGCTGGCTACTGCTTTGACAGTAGGTCAGGCAGCCCACGCTACCGGCAAACCCAAACACGCTCAAAAAGCATGTAAGGAATGTAAAGAGAAAGTTTGTACACCAGCCTGCAAGGACCATTGTGGTCAGGGCTGCTGTGAAAAGAAATAGGTTACCAGATCCCTCCGGCCCGGCCGGGGGGATCATTTTAAAAAAACGGAAATGCACAATATCAGGGTCTACGGTATTTTATTAGGCGACAACAAAAAAGTACTGGTCAGCGACGAATATATCCGCGGCGGCTATTATACCAAATTCCCCGGCGGCGGACTGGAGTTCGGAGAAGGTACCCGCGACTGTTTGAAGAGGGAGTTCAAGGAAGAGATGGATCTGGACGTACGCATCGGAGCGCATATTTATACCACCGACTTCTTCCAGATGTCGGCTTTCAATCCGGAGCACCAGATCATCTCCATCTATTATTTTGCGGAGGCCCTGGAGCCGATACGGGCTCCATTACGCGACAAACCCTTTGACTTCGACGAGCGGGAAATGCGCATCTATGCGGAAAGAAAAGAGACGGAGACCTTCCGATTCATCGACTGGGATCAGTTCAGCTCCGCGGCCGTCACCCTGCCCATCGATAAGATCGTGGCGGACATCGTCAAGGCGAATTATTGACTACCCTCCCACGGGATGTTTCGGCGTATCCAGCACCAGCTCCATGAATTTGAGGTCCAGCCAGCGGTCGAACTTATACCCCACCTCCCGGAAATGACCCACCTCCTCAAAACCAAACCCCCGGTGCAATTGCACGCTGGCATCATTGGCAGCGTCTATAACGGCAATGAGCGCATGCACGTCCTTCTCTCGCGCATGGCTGATCAGCGGCTCCATCAATAATTTCCCTATCCCCTTCCCCCGCTGACCATCCGCCACATACACGGAATTTTCCATCGTATATTTATAGGCAGGCCAGGGACGGAAAGGGCCGTAAGAGCTAAAACCCACCACCTTGCCATCGTCTTCCGCTACAAAAACAGGTAGCCCCTCATTCACACGACCGTCATACCAGGCCTTCCGCATCTCCATCGTATGTGGCTGATAGTGATAGACCGCCGTAGTGTTGGTGATGATGTGGTTGTAAATATCCAGGATGACGGGCAGATCTTCCTCCCGTGCGGTTCTTATGGTTACCATGACATGCGTTTAATGACGAACGGCCAGCTTTTCCACCATCTCCTCCCCCAATTCATCGGCGGATATGCCAAACCCATTGACCAATATCCCTTTTCGGCCATCTTTCGACTCGATGGCATATACGACGGCCTCATCCCCGGGATCGCTTTCTCCTTCAAACCGGTAGACCTCCGTGATCACAAACTCGGATGGCTTCAGAGATGGCTCGCTGCCGGAACAGCTTATACAGTCAGCCTCCAGGTTGAAGTCGATGGTGTATCCCCTTTGCTTAAGCCCCTTGACGGCGGCAGTCACCGTATCATATGTGTACATATAAAATGAGTTTATTCAGGTCCTGCAATGTACGAAATTCTCAAAAGCCCGGCCGTGGCTCATCGTATCTGCTGATAGGTCTGCTTGATCACTCCCATGACAAAAGTGCTCTGCACCTGCCCGATATTCTCCACCTGCCCCAGCTTGTTCACATGGAAGTCGTAATAATCATCCATATTGTCCGCGACCACCTTTAGCATAAAGTCGAACTCCCCCGAAATGATATAACATTCCACCACCTCCGGAAGCTCCTGGATGGTTTTGATAAACCGGGCGCCGCTGCGCTTGTTATGTTCCTTCAACGAGACATAACAGACGGCCATCAGTCCCTTCCTGACCTTGGAATGATCCACCAGGGTAGCATAGCGCAGGATGACGCCCGTATCTTCCATCCGCTTGATCCGCTCATGCACCGGCGTCGTGCTCAGATGTACCTTTGTAGCGATCTCCCTGACCGTGATCTTGGCATCCGCCTGCAGCAGACGGAGGATGGCCTTATCCTTTTCGTCCAACGGTACGGTGGTCTCGATAGGCATTTTTTCTGTTTCAGATGCTTTTTCCATAAGCTTCTATACATTTATTCTGCAAAAGTAGTAAAAAATGTATTTTTGTTCCAAATTTTGTGTTATTGGCTACATTTTTGTTCTACCATCCTACCTTTGTCGAAATTTTTAAAACTAAAGCTACGATGTCAACAAAAACATTAGCCATCGACCTAAAACTTCCTTATAAAGTGAAGGATATGAGCCTCGCCGAATGGGGCCGGAAAGAGATCCGTCTTGCTGAAGCAGAAATGCCCGGCCTGATGGCCATCCGTGAAGAGTATGGAAAGCAACAGCCGCTGAAAGGCGCCCGCATCGCAGGCTGCCTGCACATGACCATCCAGACGGCCGTGCTGATCGAGACCCTGGTTGCGCTGGGCGCCGAGGTTAAATGGAGCTCCTGCAATATCTTCTCTACACAGGATCAGGCTGCCGCTGCCATCGCCGCCGCCGGCGTAGGCGTATTTGCCTGGAAAGGCCAGACCCTGGAAGAAGCCGACTGGTGTATCGAACAGACCCTGTTCTTCGGCAGCACCGATCGCCCCCTGAACATGATCCTGGATGACGGCGGCGACCTCACCAACATCGTATTCGATAAATATCCCGAGCTGGTTCAGCACGTAAAGGGCCTTAGCGAAGAAACTACCACCGGCGTACACCGCCTGTACGAAAGGATGGAAAAGGGCACCCTCCCCATCCCCGCCATCAACGTAAACGACTCCGTTACCAAATCCAAGTTCGATAACAAATACGGCTGTAAAGAATCCCTCGTCGACGCCATCCGTCGCGCCACCGATGTGATGATGGCCGGCAAAGTAGCCGTTGTAGGCAGCTACGGCGACGTAGGTAAAGGTTCCGCCGCCAGCTTGAAAGGCGCCGGCTGCCGTGTCATCGTTACGGAGATCGACCCCATCTGCGCCCTCCAGGCCGCTATGGATGGATTCGAAGTAAAGAAAATGGTGGATGCCGTAAAAGAAGCCGACATCATCGTCACCGCTTCCGGCTGCCGCGACCTGATCACGGAAAAACATTTCCGTCTGATGAAGGACAAAGCCATCGTTTGTAACATCGGTCACTTCGACATCGAGATCGACATGGCGTGGTTGAATACCAACTACGGTCACACCAAGGACACTATCAAGCCCCAGGTCGACGTATACAACATCGACGGCAAGGACGTGATCGTACTGGCAGAAGGCCGCCTGGTCAATCTGGGCTGCGCTACGGGTCACCCCTCTTTCGTAATGTCCAACTCTTTCTCCAACCAGACGCTGGCTCAGATCGAACTCTGGACCAACCACAGCAAATACGAGAACAAAGTATATGTGCTGCCCAAGTTCCTGGATGAGAAAGTAGCCCGCCTGCACCTGGCGAAGATCGGTGTTCAGCTGGACGAACTCACGGAAGCACAGGCTTCTTACCTGGGTATCCCGAAGAACGGTCCCTTCAAGCCCGAGCATTATCGCTACTAAAAATATAAAAGCCCGGTTCATACGAACCGGGTTTTTTTTATCCGGATAAAGTCAATACCAACTACACACCGCCCACAAAGCGGCAGCCGCTATCAGCACCCATACGACGACGCCCTGTACCAACGGCCTCACGCCTGTCCCCTTCAGCACCTTCCTGGACAGCCCGCAACCTATCAGGAAGAGCGTAAGCGTTAACCCCGTATGCGACGCCCTGACAAGGACAAGACTAATGGCCGGCATGGGCGCCAACGTGTGCAGCACGACGGCAACGACAAACAGCCCGATGAAATAAGGGATCTTCATCTTTGTCCTTCCGCTACTTACGCTGCTACTTCCACCACGAAAGACCAAGGCCGCCGTCAGCGAGACAGGAATGATCCACAACGCCCGCGCCAGCTTCACCGTGGTAGCGATCTGCAATGCTTCTGGACCGTATTTCTCCGCCGCACCCACTACGGAGCTGGTGTCATGAATGGCGATGGCCGCCCAAAGTCCGAATTGCGATTGGGTCAGATGCAGCAGGTGGCCGATAAAAGGAAAAAGGAACAAGGCAATGCTGTTGAGGATAAATACAGTACCCATGGCGACGGATACCTGCCGTTCATCCGCCCTGATCACAGGCGACAGCGCGGCAATGGCGCTCCCACCGCAAATAGCCGTCCCTCCGGCTATCAGCAACGATGTCTTCCGTTCGATGTTCAAAACCTTTCCCAACAACCAACCCACCGTCAGCGTGATCACGATAGACGCCACCGTAAACAGGATGCCTTCCTTACCCGCCTTTAGCACGCTGCCGGCATCCATACTGAAACCAAGGCCTACCACCGAACATTGCAACAGCAGATGCACCGCCCGGTGATTCAAATGCATGAACGGATGTCCTACGAATAGGGCGATCATAAGCCCCAATACCAATGCCGCCGGAGGCGATACCCAGGGCGTAAGGCAGAGAAAACCTGTGATGGTAAAGGTCAGTTCGCGTAAGGTGATATGTGCGTCGAAGATTTTGCCCGTGCTCATAACGATTGCTTTGGCACAAAATTCCGTTATCGGCACGCCCCGAAGAAATCGCTATTGGTAATGCGTTATAACCAAAAGTTATCAACGCTTCAGCTGTCTGGCAAATCGGACAAAAAGCTCTGGCAATGCGCCCTCTTCCCCCTGCAGCCGGGCAAAATAAAAGCTCCTCTCTATCTGCAGCCCCTTGACATCCACGATACAACATTCATTATTCTGCAGCTCCTTCAGGATGGCATGTATGGAAAGAAATGCCATGCAGGGCGCATGCAACAAATAGGACTTCATCACCTCCGTGCTGTTCAGCTGCATCTCTTTTTTCAGCTGAGAGAGCTTGATGCCGGCCCCTTTCAGCGCATGCGCCACCACCTCCAGGGTACCCGATCCTGGTTCGCGCAACAACAAGGGGATCTGCTTCAGCTCTTCCGGCCGTATGCTTTGCTTTTTAGCCAGCGGATGGGAAGGGTTGCTTACCAGCACGATCTCATCCTTTATAAACTCCGTATACCGGATGCTCCTGTTGCGGGAATAACCTTCGACGATGCCCAGATCGATCTCCTTTTTTTCCAGGGCCTGCTCTATTTCGCCCGTATTGCCCGTCATCAGGCTCACCTGCACCTGTGGATGGCGGTTGTGAAAAGCAGCCAGGATGGGAGGTATGATATAGGGCGCGGCAGTCATGCTGCCTCCCAGGTACAGGCGGCCGCTGTGCTCCCGGGACAGGCTGTTCATATCGAACTCCAGGCTTCTGTATACGGCAAATAGCTCTTCCGTATGTTGCAGCAGACGGCTGCCCGCCGCGGTGAGCTGGATCCGGGTGCCGTTGCGATCGAACAGCTTTACTTTGAATTGCTGCTCCAGCTTATGGATATGTTTGGTGACGGCAGGCTGACTGATGTACAGCTCCCTGGCCGCCTTGGTAAAGTTCAGCCGCCGCGCCACCGCGTGGACTACTTCAAAATCGAATAGCATAATAATTGATCAGGGCATGACAGATGCCCTTGGGGGTGTAAGATACTTCATTGTATCAACGTAGAGCATCTTCACTCCAATCAGGCTGTCCGGTATATTCGCCCCATACCAGTGCTCATCCTCGCCCTGCCGCCAGGTGACATTCGCCAATCGCGCACCGGCGGGATACGCCACACCCCTTCTGGCGGCATCCACCGCTATATCATTCCCGTATAAAATGGACATCGTACCTCGCGATTTATCGATCCTCGACGTTATCGTCTTCCATCCTAATACCACGGAAGCTGCAGTATCGGACTCCGCATCGGCGCTTCCCGACCAATTCAGGGGCGACGTAAATACAAAATCCCTGTCATGCATCGGCTGATGACAATGCATGCATTCGGTAACAAAGGATGCATCCTTCCCATAGGGCTTCAATTGATCCCCTTTCCATCTTCCGAAGCCCCATCCATCCGTAGCCGCATACTTGCTCTTATCCTTCACCATCAGCTCCACCTGTATGAACTCACCCGGCTGGATCTCGCCCGACGGCCGCAACAGCTGCTTCCAGGCCACCTTGGCAAAAGCCGCCCCATCCGGCCAGGGATTGATATGCCCTTCCATGATAGCCTTGACGGTAACAGGATTCCCCATGATCACCCGCATGGTGCCATTATCCCAACGTTCCGTAGAGCTGACAGGCGACCAGTCCTTATAATCGGGCATAAACGCCAGTCCGTTGAATTCTGCTTTCACGTCGGCCGGATGCCCGCCCTCTTTTGTCCATTTTGTATATTGCTCCTCCGCGGCCTTGATCGCGACGCTATCCGCCAGCTTCGGCGGCGCCAGGGAGGCCAGCCACTTTCTCAGCACCTTGACATCGTCCTCGGATACGCGCGCATCCCCATGGAAGGTCGTATACTGGCTCAGGGGCATTTCCTTAAAGACGATCTGGTTCAGGGATTCGAACAGCTTCCCGTTTTGCTGATCCATCGTGAGACTGTCCCAGTGAGAGAAATTGAGCAGTTCCCTCCCCTCTTTCACATGCGCTGCCACCAGCCAGTACGCGGGCACGGGTTTATCGAACCAGGCCAGCTTTGTTTCATTGGAATGGCAGTCATAACAGGCCCGCTGTAAAATGGATTTCACCTCCGCCGGCGCCTGAAGGTCCCCTGTTACAGGAGGGTTGTCCAACGATGGTCGAATGAATTGGAGCAGCACGAAGCATGCGAGCAGCACCAACACTACACGAACCAGCTTTCTTTGGAAAAACTTCTTAGGCATATAAAGGGATTTAGAACATTCGGATGGTTGCCATGTGTATGGTCATTTCCTCAGCACTTCCGGATTGATGATAGTCGGCGGCGCCCCCGCATGAGGCCCCAGCCCGAGCGCGGCTATAAGGTTCTCCGCAGCCAGCATGGCCAGCCCATGCTGCGCCTCCCATGTTCCTCCCGCGATATGAGGCGTCATCACGATATTGGGCAGTCCCTGCAGCCCGGAATAAACACTGGGCTCGCCTTCAAAAACATCCAACCCGGCGGCAGCTATCTTTTGTTCCTTCAGCGCACGGGCCAGCGCCGGCTCATCGATAAGCCCTCCCCTCGCTATATTGAAAAGCATGGCCGTATTACGCATCGATGCCAATTGCTCCTCCCCTATGATATGGTAGTTCTCCGCATTCAACGGCAATGCCAGTATGACAAAGTCGGACTTGGCAAGCAGCTCTTCTTTGGTAGTATAGACAGCCTTGCATTCCTCTTCGATGGCCCTGTCCAGGGGGCGCCGGTTGTAATAAAGGACCTTCATCCTGAACCCTACCGCCCTCCGGGCGATAGCCTGCCCGATCCTCCCCATCCCGATAATACCCAGGGTCCTGTCACAAAGATTGACCCCAAAAAAGCTGCTTCCCACAGATCCCTTCCAGTTCCCCGCCCGCACCCATCGATCCCCTTCCGCAATACGGCGGGCCGTCGTGATCATAAGACCCCAGGTATAGTCCGCCACCGTCTCATCCGCGGGGCCAGGCGAATTGGTGGCAATGATGCCCGCCCTGGTAATAGCGGCTATATCCAGGTTGTTGAAGCCCGCTGCAGACACGCAAATAGCTTTCAGCCGGCCGAGCCCCTCCAGCGTCTCGGCCGTGACCTTCTCCCCGCCCGCCAGCAGCACTCCATCCTTGTCCGTCAACGCAGCCCGCAGCTGCTCCGGCGTATAGCGCGCCCCTTCATTTACCTCCACATCGAAGTATTCACGACAACGGGCAATGACATCGGGAAAAATAGGCCTGGTGATGAGGATCTTTGGCGGCATAAGGCTTTAGCATTTCTTTAATAAACTTGTTTGCTCTGTGTCCTTCTGATATATAAAGCAACAAATTTTAGACAACCTTAAAAAATAAAGTTATGAAAACGCTTATATCTATACTCCTTCTGATTTCCGTAGTGGTTTCCGGTTTCGCCAGTTTCAACCTGTTTTACCAGTCGGATTATAACGCATCCGCCGTACTGACCATCGCCAGCTACCTGTCCATCGTATTCTGCATCTATGCGCTGAGCACGGATAGCAAGAAAACGGTAGTAGCCAGGAGCAAGTAATTTCCCGGTGAAAACATCACTATAAGGACGGACCCGGTTGCCGCAAGGCGCCGGGTCATTTTTTTTGCCGGTCCTATCCCAGTCTTCCGGCCTTGTCCTCCCTGCCCCGTCCCAGTCTTTCGGCTCCGCCAGGTCTTTGCGCCGCCCTTTTTGTCCATCTTCCGGAATTCCCCTAAATTGTAATCCCCTTATAGCCGCCGCCGTCCAAAACCCTTAGATATGAAGACCTCCATTTTCAAATGGTACAGGAATGTGTCCATCGCGAAAAAATTGTATTTCACCGTCGGCATCATGGCCTTACTCATCGCCGTCGAGCTCTTCGTGCTGATCTTCTCCATCAATACACTCTCCTCCGTCAGGGCCTACGTCAACGGAGAAGGACTGTGGTCAAAAGCCCAAAAAGATGGAGTATATCAATTGCAGAAATATGCCCGTACC
Organism: Puia sp.; assembly: GCA_035545935.1. Taxonomy (GTDB): domain Bacteria; phylum Bacteroidota; class Bacteroidia; order Chitinophagales; family Chitinophagaceae; genus Puia. The sequence goes on from DASZXP010000068.1 coordinate 31,011, forward strand.
CATGATGAAGCGGACTACCTTAGGTTCCGCGAGTTCATGAAGGTCAACCTCGGCGACCACAAGACCCGCATGGAACTTAGCAAACCCCATCCGGATATGGACATAGCCCGTCAGGGCTTCCTCGAAGGCCGCAATCATAAGGACGACATCGACGGCATGATCCACCTGATACAAAGGTTTCACGAGAACCCCTTTATCAAAAGGGCTATCATCGCCTGGTCCGAAGCAGACAGGGTCGTAGCCGCCTTTAACCTCATCGCCGACTCGTTGCACGAAGAGATCGATAAGCCCATCCCATCCCAGGCGCATATCAACGAGCTGCTGGACAGGATCGATCCCCTCAATGCCCAGCTCAGTCCCCTCGAGGACGAATTCTCCAATGCCCTGGGCGAAGGGTCACGCTGGCTGGAACACACCGTGTTGAGGTTGCTTTTTATCGTGGCCCTCACCGTGGAGTGTACGGGGTTGACATTGGCCATCACCGTTAGCCGGGGCATACAAAAAGGATTGAAAGAGATACTGCTTTCCGCCAGGGCGGTCACCAAAGGCGATTTTAGCCGTAAGGCCCAGGCTTTCTCGGGGGACGAGATCGGCATCCTCGCCCATAACTTCAACAGGATGTCCGAAGAGCTGGAACGGCTGGGCATCGAGAATAAGGAGGCCAATACTTCCCTCGAGAAAAAGGTACGCCAGCGCACCGCCCAGATAGAAAGCAAGAATAAAGAGCTGGAACAGTTCGCCTATGTGGCCTCCCACGACCTGCAGGAGCCCTTGCGCACCATCTCCGCCTTCGTGGAATTGCTCCGGCAGCAGTACAAAGGTCAGCTGGACGCCAATGCCGACAAGTTCCTCGACTATATGCTCAATGCGTCGGAGAGGATGAAAGTGCTGATAAAAGACCTTCTCGATTATTCCCGCATTGGCCGGGAAAAAGTATCCAGACAGGTGGATTGCAACCAGATGGTAAAAGAGGTGGTGGCAGACCTGGACAAGACCATCGAAGACAGCGGCGCTACCATCCATGCCAGCACCCTGCCCACATTACAGGCCTATCCCACAGAGCTGAAGCTGCTGTTCCAAAACCTCATCAGTAATTCCATAAAATTTCGTAAACCCGGTCACTCCCCCGCCATCGACATCGGGTCTGTGAAGGAGAACGGGCACTGGAAGTTCTTTGTACAGGACAATGGCATCGGCATCGAATCCCAATTCCTGGACAGGATCTTCATCATCTTCCAGCGATTGCACAATCGCAGCGAATATGAAGGGTCGGGCATAGGGCTCGCCCATTGTAAAAAGATCGTCGAATTGCATGGCGGGAGGATCTGGGTGGAGTCGTCCCCCGGAGAAGGCAGCCGGTTCTTTTTCACCATCGCCCACGAACTGGCTTAAGCGTTATATCAGCTCCGCGGAATTGCCCGGCAGGTCTTTTAATGCACAGAGTCCCTCTTTTTCCGAAGACTGTCCTTCTGGAAAGCCGTATCCGCCGAGGACGGATTATTGGCGCTGTTATTATCCGGCGCAGGAGCATTGGGCTGGGTTGTGGTAGTATCCTGCCTGGTGTTACGGGAGGCAGGTCCATCGCACTTGGTAAGAGCCAGTATCGCCACGAATAGGACGACCACCACGGGGAGAACAAAACTTTTCCTGTTCATAACGGTTATTTTTCAAGAACCATCGACAAAAAAATTATGCCACCGGAGAATTCCCGGGAGAATACGAAATTTGTAAAAAGAGGACCACATCCATGGATTTCATAGATTATTATAAAATATTGGGAGTTAATAAGAACGCAACCCAGGACGAGATCCGGGCCGCTTACCGTAAACTGGCCCGCAAACACCATCCCGACCTGAACCCCAACGATAAGGAAGCCAATAAAAAGTTCCAGCAGGTGAATGAGGCCAACGAGGTTCTCAGCGATCCGGAAAAAAGAAAAAAATACGATCAGTACGGTAAGGACTGGCAGCATGCGGAGGCATTCGAAAAAGCCCGGGCCCAGCAGTCCGCGGGAGGCAGGGGCCGGCGTGGCAGAAGCGCTTCCCCGGGCGGCGATTTCGAAAGTTTCTCCGGGACCTTTGGCGGCGGCGGCTCTGACTTCGGCGACGAAGGCGGGTTCTCCGACTTCTTCGAATCCCTGTTTGGAAGAAGCTCCGGTGGCGGCACAGGCCGTGGACGCCGGGGACAGGACCTCCACGCGGAATTTCAGCTCAGCCTGCACGATGCCTATAGGACACACCAGCAGGTGCTCACCGTCAATGGCAGGAATATCCGGATCACCATCCCCGCGGGTGTGGAGAATGGACAACAGATCAAGCTCAAGGGACATGGCGGGCCGGCAGGGAATAATGGTACCGCGGGCGATCTGTATATCACTTTCATCATCCCACAGGATGCCAGCTTCCGGCGGGAAGGCAATGACCTTCATACGAAGATCCAGGTGGACCTTTATACCGCCTTGCTGGGCGGCGATATCACCGTGGACACATTGGGTGGAAAGATCAAGCTGAAAGTGAAGCCCGAAACACAAAACGGCACTGTCATGCGGCTCAAAGGAAAAGGATTTCCTGTCTATAAAAGGGAAGGCGAATACGGCGATCTCTATGTCACCCTCGATATCCGGCTTCCGGAGAATCTTTCCGAAAAAGAAAAATCCCTTTTGCGGGAATTGGCCAAGCTGGCCGAGAAGAAAGGTTGACCGGCCACCAATGGCCTTGGCGCCTGGCAATAGCCGGTGGCACAATAGTTGAATCCCCGCCGGAAAAAACCATGACGTATACCAACACTGTCACCGGCCAGGATCAGGCCCTTTGTCACTTATTTTTCCACTGCTGCCTGGAAGACGATCAGTTCACCGACGCGGAAATGGACAACCTCTCAGGCAAGCTCGTGCTGCTGGGGCTGCAGCCCAAGGTCCATATCAAGGACGAGCTGATCAGCTATCGCTCCTACAAATCCTCCATCGACAGCGAAAATGAAAAGGCTTATATCGCCTACCTCATCCAGCTGATCAAGCCCGTCAACGAACTGGCCCTGTATTCCTATTGTGTCGAGCTCTGTATCAGCGATCCCGCCCTGGACGCAAGAGAAGGATCTTTCCTCACCCGCCTGGCCGATACATTGGAAATAGAGCCCGGCATCGCCATGATCATCGAAAAGCTGATGGCGCAGCGCAGGGCCGTCGAGCTTCAAAAAGTATTCTAGTGAGGAAATATTTTCCCTGTCCCGGCGTCGCCCCCGCCTTGGCCCCCTGGCATGATTTTACTACCGCATTGTTAAAAAACCGATTACATCCTTAAAATGTTTTATTATGTCAAACACACAAACAACGATCGAAGTACTCAACGACCTGATCCAGATAAACAACGATCGCATCGTTGGATATGAAAAGGCGATAAAAGAGACAAAAAGCGAGGACGAAGACCTGAAGGTGCTATACGCCTCCATGATCGCGGAAAGCCATCGGAATAAGATAGCCCTGGCTACGGAAGTGCAGGCGCTGGGAGCAGAGACGCAGCAGGGCACGACCACGAGCGGCAAGATCTATCGCGCCTGGATGGATGTAAAGGCCTTGTTCGGCGGGCACGACCGTCATAGCATCCTCTCCAATTGCGAAGCAGGTGAAGACGCAGCCCAACGTGCCTACAAGACGGCGCTGGAGCATGATATCCCCGCCTTTATACGCGATCTGCTTACCCAGCAGCAACAGACATTGAGAGAGTCTCACGACGAGATAAAATCTCTAAGGGATCAATATGCCTGATCACGAGGCGCGGCTAGTACCGCGCCTTGATCTTTTCAGCGGCTTCCTGCCCGCTGCACAGCGCAGCCTCCACCGTCGCGAGCGCCTGCCCCTCGTACAACGCCTCTCCCGAAAAGAAGAGCGTATCCTCCACCGGCTGATGTATTTGTTTTCGCGCCGCCTCGCTGCCCACCGTTTCATAGCTGTAGCCGCCGAGTATATAGGGCGCCTTCATCCAATCGTGTATGCTGTAAGCCACCAGCTGCTCCCGTAAAAAGTCCTGCCCGACCCGGAAAATGGAAGCCAGCGACTGAATACAGGCATTCAGCTGCTCCTCCGCACCCATCATCTGAAAATTCCGCATAGCGGTAGCCGCTATCCAGGCCGTCAACAGCGGGATCCGTGACGGATATTGCATCCACCAGGTAGGCACGGCCTCATCGCTCAGCACAAACCCGATGCCGTCCTCCCAAAAGCATGTTTTGAATTCCATCAGCACTTTGACCACCGAGCCATACCCCATTTCCCGCGCCGCCTGTCTGTACGCGGGGATCTCGGGAGTAAACGTTATCGCGGAAGGCATCCCGGGAGCCAGCTGCAGTATGCCCAATGAGACGGTGATAATGACCCGGCGTCCCGTAAAGACCTCTCCATCCATGCATTCCAGCTCCACCCCGCCCTTCTGCCAGCGCACCGACCGCACGGGCTTGGATAAATGGATCACGCCCCCACGGGCAATGCAACAGTCCACCAGGTGTTGTATCAGCCGCCCATAGCCGCCGTCCACCCTGTACTCCTCCTCGCCTTCCTCCTGCCATTCCCGGTACAACGCCAGCGTGCTGGCCCTTCCCGGATCCACCAAGTCATACCCTTCCGCAAACCCTCGCACGGAACTGCGGAGCAGCGCATATCGTTCGCCGGGAAAATAAGTATCCAGGAACAGCTCTATCGGCAGATCCTCCTTTAGCTGTCCCATCCGGTGCGTCAGCTCTTCCCAATCGCCGGAAAAAAGGTCCTGGCGTATCCACTCTCCTTTGCGTACGCGGTGCATCTTCCCCTTCACAGGCCGATAGGTAATACGCGCCTCTTTCAGCAACCTCAGCGTGACAGGCAGCGATCCGTGCACAAATTCCGCACCCGCCTCCACCGGAAGAGAAAAACCATGTCCTGTTTGGGTCGCTATCCGTCCTCCCGCCCGCTCCGCCGCCTCCAGGATCACGACAGTATATCCCGCTGCCGACAATTCGTATGCAGCCATTAGTCCGGCGGCGCCGGCCCCGATGATCAGTATAGTATCCATTTGCGTAACTTCGTCCTTTCTTATGACTGCACCAAAAAAGAGTCCTGTCTTTATCATTCTCATCCTGGGAGTGCTTTCTGCCATTGGCCCTTTCTCCATCGACATGTATCTGCCCGGCTTCCCGGACATAGCAAAAGACCTCCATACCACGGTGGCACAGGTGATGTTGTCCTTATCCAGCTTCTTCATAGGCATTTCCGTGGGGCAATTTCTCTATGGCCCGCTCCTGGACAGATTTGGCCGGAAAAATCCCCTGTATCTGGGGCTCGGCCTCTACCTGGTGGCGTCCGCCTGCTGCGCCATGGCCCGCTCCGTGGAATTGCTCATCGTCCTGCGTCTTTTCCAGGCATTGGGCGCCTGCGCCTGTCTGGTGGCTTCCCGCGCCCTCGTGCGCGATCTTTTCCCCGTCGAGCAGAATGCCAGGGTCTTCTCCCAGCTGATGCTGGTGATTGCCATATCTCCTATCATCGCCCCGACAGTGGGCGGTTACCTGGCCGCCGGCCTTGGCTGGAAATACATTTTTATTACGTTGGCGATCATCTCCGCCCTTATACTGGCCGCCGTTCACTTTGCCCTGCCGGAAGGAAGACAGCCTGACAAAGAGCTGTCCCTAAAGCCGGGGCCTATCATATCCGGGTTTTGGAATGTCTTTAAAGAACCCCAGTTCTATACCTACGCCTTCACCGGGGCCATCGCGTCGTCAGGGCTGTACGCCTATATCGCGGGCTCCCCCTTTGTGTTCATGGAGCTGTACAAGGTCAGCGAGCGGCAATATGGATGGATCTTCGCCGTGGTCGCCCTGGGTCTCATCGGGTGCAGCCAGCTGAACAGTATCCTGCTCAGGACCTATAAAAGCCAGCAGATCATAAGGGTAGCCCTGATCTGCCAGTCCCTGACCGCCATCCTGCTCTTTACCGGCAGCTTTATGGGCTGGCTGGGTCTTTTTGGCTCGATCACCTTTTGCTTCCTTTTCCTTTGTTGCCAGGGCTGTATCTTCCCCAACTCGTCGGCCCTGTCCCTCGCACTTTTTGGCCGCAATGCCGGCACCGCCTCCGCCTTGCTGGGAGGCATCCAGATGAGCATCGGGGCCTTCGCCTCCGCCCTCGTCAGCTTCCTGAATAATCATACCGCCTTGCCTATGACGGGAGTTATGGCCTGCTGCGCCCTGACAGCCCTCGCCGTCCTGACCCTGGGGACCCAAAATATCCGCCGCCGGATGGACGGAAAAGTTCACCCTGCCCGGGCCTCGGAATGATCCGGAAGGGGTAGAAAAAGTCAAAAAATGGGGACAACTAATTTGATCCGGTAGTATAGGGAAAATACGATTTTTAGTATTTTTGTAGTCACCCTCCTATCCCTGCGTAAAAAATTCACTATTCTTTAAGAAGGCCACCTGCAAAACGAACGTAAGTTCGTAGTCCGAAAGGACAATCATTAGACGTTGGACACAATTGGACTATTTTTCCCGGAGGCCGATTGGGTCCAACCACCAAGAAAAAAGAATTCTAATTTAAAATTCTAAAGCAAGCCTTATGCAAATTCAATTCATCCGAAACATTCAATTCACCAAGCTGGTGAAGGCCGAAGGCCGTCTGCGGGAATTCAATTTCCGCAAGTCCAATGGATTGCAGGAGGGATTGTTCACGGTGGATGTGAGTGACGACCGGGGCAACCGTATCGTGCTGAAAATGGAAAAAGAAGATGGCGTGTGGAAGATCATCAAACAGCAGCTGCCCGCCTGGATCTGGGAGAACGAAGCCGTTTTTCATACGCTCATCGAAGAGGAGCTGGCATCGGCTGGTATCGTAAAATAGAACCAGCTGCCCCTCCCCCATTCACTGTCTATCCGGAATTTGCCTCCATTGGCCTCTGTAAACTCACGGCATAACAACATTCCCAATCCCGTACCTTTCTCCTTGGCTGTGCCATATGTGGTTATGCTTTCCTTTCGGCGGATCTTTTCCAGGATATCTACTTTTATGCCGACACCCGTGTCAGCAACGCATATTTCTACACAGTTCCCGCTCTTCCGCCCCGTGATGGAGATGGTATCTCCCTTGCGACAGAACTTGATGGCATTGCTCAACAGATTACGCAATATCACCTGGATCATGTCTTTGTCCGCATAAGCCGTCAAACCCGGGTCCACATCGTTCTTCCAAACGATATTCTTTTCCCCGGCCAGCTTCGTATACAGGTTGAGTATCTCATCCACCAATTGCCGTAAAGAAAGACAGACAGGCGTCACCGTGATGCCATTCAGCTGGCTGCTGGCCCAGAATAATAAATTTCCCACCAGCTCCGATGAATAATCGACATTCCTCCGCAGCTCATCCATCATACCCCGTATCTCCGACTCCGGCAGCCTGTTCTCCTTCAGAAGATCCAACAGCCCCTTTAAAGAGTTCAAAGGTCCTTTCAGATCGTGCGCGATGATGGAGAACAGCTTGTCCTTTTGCTGGTTGTTCAGCAATAGCTGCACCGCCTGATGCTCCATCGCCTCCTTCTGCTGCTCGATCTTGGTATTCTTCTCGAAAAGCTCTTTGTTGCTCCTGCTGCTGGCGATCCTGCTTCTTTGCAACAAGGCTGCTACCACTGCCAGCGAAAGGATAAGTATGATGGCGATGGAGATCTGCAACGTGTGGGCCCTGTCGATATGCAGCTGCAAAACCTCCTGCTTCGCAACAGCCGCCCGCATGGAATCTGTCTTCTTCTCATATCCATACCTGGCCTCGAGGGCAAATATTTGCCTTCTGATCTGCTCGTTGTACAGACTGTCGGAATAATCCTTGTACAACTGAAAATAACGCAGGGCCGTTCGATCATCCCCTTTTGCCCGATAGATATCCGCCAGCACCTCCCCGTTGTCCCTTATCTCTTTCTTCCGGTGCAGCTGACGCGCCAGTTCCAGCCCTTTCGAGGCATAATGAATAGCTTTAGAATAGTCCTTTTGGAGCAGATTTGTCCGGGCCAGCAGGATAAAGGTCTCGGCCTCTCCCAGCTTGTCATCCGTACGGAGATAATAGTCCATGGATCGTTCGTGCAATGCCAATGCTTCCTTATAAAGCCCTTTTGCCGCCAGGATCTTTCCTTTGTCATTGGTAAAGGAAGAGATCGCCAGCGAATCCTTCAACGCGATCGCTATTTCTATGGCCTTGTGAACATAGGCCAGCGCCTGGTCATACTGCTGCCGGTGGATGCTCACGTCCGAAAGATGCGAATAGGCATACACCAGCTGTGAGCTGTCTCCATTGGCGTCATATACGACGCTGTCCTTGCCGATCTGCTCCAGCGCCTCGTCGTACTCCCCCATCTGCTTATAGAAAAGAGCGATATTCATATTGACTTTGGCCACCTGGGCGGCATTGCCGATCCGCTCGGCGACCAGCCGGGATTGATGATAGGCGGACAGCATCTCCTGGTAATTCCCGATCATTTCATACGTATTCCCGATCATCCGCCAACTCTCCGCTTTGCCTTTCTCATAACCCGTGCTGTCGGCATATTGCAAAGCCCTTTTCCCATAATAAAAGCTGCTGTCGGCATTGACGCCATAATACGCCCGGGCCAGTAATATAAGGGTATTGGCATAGGTCGTATCAGCCCCTTTCACGCGAGAAGAAGGCCCCCGGTTCGCCAGCTCGCTCAACCGCTGCACGGTCGTCGACTGGGCATTGATATTCAAGGTTGACAATAGGCACACTCCCAACCAACCCATTAAATTGGAGGTCTTCATCAACGTATTTTAGTTTGTGTACACCGAACAAAAGATCCGGTATGATAAAATAACCTCATGCGATCCGCCGTTAAATAATCATTACTTACGAACAAAGCCGTAAGCTTCGATGTTATTCTTTTCAGGGATCATGAGAGCACGTTTCTGAATGAGTCGTCCGTCGTGACGGCGGAACAGGTGTGAGCGGCAAAAGTAATAAAAAAACCTTGTTTGACCTCGGAAGCTATCAAGAATATTAACACCCTGTTGATAAGTAAGTTTAGGATGTAAGGTATAGGAAGGGTTATATTTGAAAAGACAGGTAACGGGCATCAATGATCCCGAACAGTACCCCGGAACGGACCAGCAGTCCTTCATCCGAAGAAGACAAAAGACGTAAACGAACCAGGGGTTCGTTCGTCCGACAGGACAGACGTTAGATTATCGAACTTTAAATGCACCGAATTTGACTGAGACTATCATCAACCTGGAAACCGTTAACCCCATTGAGTTTTTCGGAGTGAACAACGGTAAGTTAGATATCTTAAAGAAAAAGTTCCCACTGTTAAAGATCCTGTCCAGAGGCACCCAGATAAAGCTGAGCGGATCACCTGAACAAGTAGAGACAGCTAAGGAAAAAATCGACCTTTTAGTGCAATATTTGGAACGAAACGGTCATGTCAGCGAGAATTACTTCGAGCAGATACTGGGCGGTGACGATGCCGAGACGGTAGATAATTTTATCGACAGGCATCCCAATGATATCCTGGTATTTGGCCCGAATGGGAAAACTGTACGTGCCCGCACCGTCAACCAAAAACGCATGGTGGCCGCGGCAGACAAAAACGACATCGTCTTCGCCATCGGTCCTGCCGGTACCGGTAAGACCTACACTGCCGTGGCGCTGGCTGTAAGAGCCCTAAAGAACAAGATGGTCAAAAAGATCATCCTCACCCGCCCCGCCGTAGAGGCCGGTGAAAGCCTCGGCTTTTTGCCGGGCGATCTGAAGGAAAAGATCGATCCCTATCTGCGTCCCCTGTACGATGCGCTGGACGATATGATCCCCGCCGACAAGCTGGGCTATTATATGAGCACCCGCACCATCGAAATAGCGCCGCTGGCCTATATGCGCGGACGCACCCTGGACAACGCCTTTATCATCCTGGATGAGGCCCAGAACGCCACCGACCTGCAGCTCAAAATGTTCCTCACCCGCATCGGCGCCAACGCCAAAGCCATCATCACGGGTGACCTGACGCAGATCGACCTGCCCAAAAATCAAAAAAGCGGCCTGGCCAAGGCGCTATATATACTCAAAGGCATCGACGGCATCTCGCATATCGAGCTGGACGAAGAGGACGTAGTACGCCACCGTCTGGTAAAAGCTATCATCAAGGCCTACGAGAAAGACAAGAAAGACAATGAAGAACCTCAAAAATAGTTGATCATGTTCCCTTTGGAGGTAACCTACGGGCCTGTGGATTTATCTACAGGCTTTTTTTTACTTTTACACCATGATTAAAAAGATCCTACTTCCATCCCTCCTGCTCCTGGCAGCCTGCAACGGCTCCCATTCCTATAAAAAAGCAGAGGACGCCCAGGACGCCGGCCGCGAATTTATCAGAGCCTCCCTTGACGGCGACTATGACAAGGCCAACTTCTATATGTACCGCGACTCTACCAATCAGCTGCTCCTCGACAAATGGAAACAGGACTATGACAAATTGGACCAGGATCAGCGAAAACAATACAAGGACGCCGATATCATGCCCATTAATATCCAGACCATCAACGATTCGGTGACCTCCTATACCTACGCCAATACCTTTAAGAAGGATACCACCACAATAAGGGTCTTACGCGTGCAGGGGGATTGGCTGGTAGACCTCAAAGAGATATTAAAAGGCAACCGCAACTTTTAATCTCCTATTCCGCGTTTGGCATAGTCTTGGGACTTGTTGGTAATAACAATTCGTTAACCAAACCCTATAGACATGCTTAAATTCCTGAAAACCAGATGGTTCGATATTGGAGCCATCATAGCCCTGGTTATCATTAAAGGCGTTCTTCTCAATGCCAGGCTTATGGGAAACATTCAATCTCTCCTCTGGCTGGCATTTGCAGCGCTGCTCCTCTTCCAGGCAGAAGAATATCACTGGCCCGGCAGTTACCCGGAATGGCTGAATAAGATCGCCGGCAAGCAAAAAAAGAATTACCGGGCCCCGTTGTCAGTCAAATCCAATTTTATTATAAACGTATTGGTGGAATGGACAACTTTTATCATCGCCGCCATTTTGGAAGAAGATGCACTGTGGTTGGGTGTAGCAGTTATGGTATTCTGCTTCGGCAGCTTCGTCAAACATGTTTTTTACTACAATATCAAGGCGAGAACCTGGTATAATCCCGGGGTGGCGACCTCCATCGTATGCATGTTGCCGGTGTCTGCATTTTTCTTCATCGAGATCATAAGAGGGCAAAAGACAGAGATCACGGACTATCTCCTGGGATTTCCTTTAGGAATATTCTTTACCCTGGTGACTTCCGTGGAGGTCATCAACTGGATAAAGAGCCGGCACTTTCGCATTCTTATGCCTAAGCATTCGTAGGGACGGCCATACCAGGTGGAGCGATCATCACCGGAATTGATTATCTTATCAGGGCTACCCCTCCCACCGTGGCCAATAGCCCTACAATGACGCTGCAAAGCACATACGAGAAAAAATAAAAATAATTCCCCTGCCGGATCAGGCTGATACTCTCATATGCATAGCTGCTGAAAGTCGTATATCCGCCACAAATGCCCGTGATCAGGAGCAGTCTCCACTCCATCGTCATCCACGCGTACTTGTTGGAAAGCCCATACAACAGCCCAATGACAAAACAGCCCGACACATTCACCACGAATGTGCCCAGGGGCCAGGCAATGGTCATATACCTGCCGATGCCCACCTGGACAAGCCACCGGCACATGGTTCCGATGGCCCCGCCTATTCCCGTTATAAGCAAATACTTCATCCGTCAGTGATTTTAATCGGTATCCCAGAATTCCACTTCCTTATACGTTGATCCCGGATGTCTTTCAGCGTGCTGTCCTTATCGGCCTGTCCAGCAGCCTTGGGAACAAAGCCACCAGGCTCCCGGCAGTCACCGCCACAGGAACAACCAGCAAAGTCCAGCGAAATAAATGGGAAAAAACATAAAGATGCTCAAACCGTGATTTAATCTTCATTCCTACAAATTATATATAATATCAATAGTTATATTAATAACCCGTAGGCGTCATCGTCCTCCTTCGAGGCGGTTGATAAGGTGGAACACCATCACCTGAGATATAAAGATACATTCACATAAGATAATTAAGAAAAAAAGTTCTAATTCGAGTAAATTTGCACTACGAATTTTTTATCTATGATGACAGTATCACACCCCTGGCATGGAGTTCCGGTAGGTAGCAACGCTCCCAGAGTAGTCAACGCCATCATCGAGATCCCCCAGGGATCGAGGGCCAAATACGAAATAGATAAGGACAGCGGTCTTCTGAAGCTCGACCGTGTTATCTATTCCTCCTTCTACTACCCCGTCAATTACGGTTTCATACCCCAGACATATGGCGACGATAAGGATCCCCTCGACATCCTCGTGATCACCTCCCTGCCCGTACAGGCCCTCTGCCTGATGGAAGCAAAGGTCATGGGCGTCATGCAAATGGTGGATAGCGGAGATGCCGACGATAAGATCATCGCCGTCGCTGCCAAAGATCCCAGCGTCAATCATTACAACAACCTGGAAGAGCTGCCTAAACATTTCTTTGAAGAGCTCCGCCACTTCTTCGAAGAATATAAAAAGCTGGAGAATAAGACAGTGGTCGTGGAAGAGTTCGGCGATAAGACCACCGCATTAAAGGTCATCGAAGACGCCATGAAGGCGTATAAGGATACGTTCAGGACCCCTGCAAAGTAGATGAACTCTTACGAAGCAGGCAGCACCCGTTTGATGATCCGCAGATGATGCGTACGCTCGAAGTTATCGCTCCGGACAATACCCATATTATCTATCTTGTCGATCCTGACCTTTACGGAAGAATGAATGATCTCATGCGGACTCAAAAGGATCCCCACATGCGTGATCTTACCTTCCTCATTGTCGAAAAAAGCCAGATCACCTGTTTTCGTCTCTTCCAGGAAACCCACCGCCTCACCCTGCGTGGCCTGCAGGGAAGCATCCCGTAACAAAGGGATATTGATAAACCGGAACACCGACTGGACAAATCCGCTGCAGTCCGTGCCAAAAACAGTCTTCCCTCCCCATAAATAAGAAGTGTTTAAGAATTTATACGTCAGCTGGCGAATGGATTTCGCATCCCTACCCGCCGTGGAAGGCTCCCAGGTCCTGCCCTTGAAATGTACCTGGTTCTTCCGCCAATGCGCCCGGCCATTCTTCATGGCCGTAAGAACAGCGCCCATCGGCACCGTCATGGGATGCCCATTGTATTCGAGACTATTTACCCAGTCGGATGTCAGCGCATTGCCTTTGTCGTATTCCGGCTCGTCTATCTCCGTCAGCTGCCCGGATTGGCACCACCCTTCATATCCATCATAGCTGCAACGGATCCTGCTCCAGGAATCCTTATTTTGCTCAAGGACCTCACAACATTCGCCGAATATCAGCTGACTGACCATTTCACTCCGGTGGGAGGGTTCTGCTCTTAGGGGGCTCACCGGTACACAACAAATAGCTCTGATCATGCCGGAAAATTATGAATTTTCCCTGAACCTGCATCTTAACAAAAAAGAAATTCCTTATCGGAATAAACCAATGGCTCGTTGTACGTAACCGGGCTTTGCGAAGGTCTAAATCATTATCTTTATACTTGTGAACCGCGATCCTAACTCCCATATCAGCGACCAGGAATTGCTCGATAGATTTTATGCCGATGGCAATAAAGAATGGCTTGGCATCTTACTGTCACGTTATACGCTATTGTTGTTTGGCGTTTGCATGAAGTACCTCAAACAGGAAGAAGAGGCAAAGGACTGCGTACAGCAGATTTTTGTAAAGATCATAACGGAACTACCCAAATACAGGGTGACGTATTTCAAGTCCTGGATCTATACCATCGCCCGCAATCATTGTCTGATGAAGCTGAGAGATCAGCACGGACGAAAAGTCGAGCTGTCCGAGAACATGCTTGCCGACTGGGACGATACCTCGGGCAAGAGCCGTCACCTGGAGAAGGACAGGATGCTCGAGCTCATGAGCGAATCCCTGGAAGAATTGGGGGAAGAGCAAAAACGATGTATCTTACTTTTCTACCTGGAAAAAAGATCCTACCAGGAGATTGTCGATACCACAGGCTACACCCTTATGCAGGTGAAAAGCTATATACAAAATGGCAAGCGGAACCTGAAGCTGCTAATCGAGCGTAAAACCAGCAAATCATGAGCGACGATCTACTGAATATATTATCCAACAGCAATAAAGACATCGATAACCAGCTATTGATGGACTACCTCGCCGGCAGGCTCTCCGCCGAAAAAAGCCACGAGGTGGAAAAAATGATGGCCGACAACGAGCTGCTTAATGACGCCCTCGAAGGACTGCAGCAGATCAAAAACAAAAAGGATATACAGACATATGTCGAACAGCTGAACCGCGACCTTCAGAAAAGCCTGACAAAGAAGAGACAACGCCGGGAGAAAAGGAAACTGAAGGAAAGTCCATGGGGCTACGTCGCCGCCATCGTGATCATTATGTTGTGTATCGCCGGCTATTATGTCGTCAAAAAAGTCCTGGCAGCCCATGGGTATCCGCACCGCTAACAACCACGATCATACCGCTATCTCCCGCCTCCTGGACCAGCTGGAATACCCGGGCAGCGCCTCATTCCTGGAAGAAAAAATAAAAAGCCTGATCGACGACCCCGACGAAAGGCTCCTCGTCTATGAGGAGGAGGGAGGCCATATAGCGGCATTTATTTCCCTGCATTTCATACCCCAGCTGGCCCTCGAAGGAGACTTCGCCCGTATCAGCTATTTTGCTGTGGAGGATACGGCCCGCAGCCGCGGCATCGGACGGCAGATGGAGGAATATTGTACCCAGCTGGCACGGGAAAGGGGCTGCCATCTCATCGAGGTACATTGCCATACCCGCCGCCAGAGAGCCCATGATTTCTATTTCCGCCAGGGCTACACCGAAAGCCCTAAATACCTGATAAAGAAGTTGAAGTAGGTGGCATATGGATTGCGTGCGTAGCTATGGACCAAAATAGACACGTATGGACACCATAAAAAGCATTCATCACTGGAGTGTCACACATCACCCCCGTTGGCTGATTTTCCCTCGATTGCTGCTGGGTATCATACTGCAAGCCAAGGGTATTGCTTTTATGAGCAATGCCACCCTGGTAGAGAATCTTGTCTCCGGCAGCTATCTGGCCGGACATACCCACGCACTACAGATCATTATTTGCACCGCCAATCTATTGGGAGGTTTTTTGATCATGATAGGGCTTCAGACCCGTCTGATGTGCCTTATTCAAATTCCTATCCTCATCGGCGCCGTCATTTTTATCAATGCTCAACGAAGCGGCTTTGCCCCACAGTCGGAAATGGGGCTGGCCATACTGTCTCTTTTACTGACGATCTTATTCCTTATAGAAGGCAGCGGACCGCTCTCTCTGGACGCATATTTTTCTCGTAATAAGGACCGGAACGATCAGGGACGAAATTTGCCCTAGGAAAGACGAGCCCTGCACGACCTGGCGCGGCCCACCCGACGCAGGCCCTGGCCTGAAGCAAAAAAGCCTGTACTGGTAATCCCGGCACAGGCTCTTCTTTTATAAAAATATTCTTACTGGTATTGAATATAGATGGGAGAAGGCTTCTGCTTCAACACCTCCGCCGGCGTCAGCATACGGCTCTTGGGCTTGCGAATATCGTTCTTGTAGAATAGCTTGAAGCCGGTGAACTGGACGGGCTCCAAACCAATATAGCTCTTGTAGCTGTCGTACTTCAACGTAGGCTCTCCCCATCCGTCCATATCCATGACGATCTGCACCTGGGGATGACGCTGTATGCTCTTGTAATTGGTGATCATCGGCCGGGTGAACCGGTGAACCACCAGGATCTTGGGAGGCAGATTATTCGCCTTTACCAGGCCGGCCAGGTAGTTGGATACGAAATTTACGTCGCTGGCATCCATCGTACCGATCACCGTACCAGGCTTCTTACCCGTCTTCATCGAGAATTCAGGATCGATACCCAGATGCACATTGGGCATCTTCAGGTACTTCTCCAGCACCGGTATTTCCGCCTGTACATTGCTAAAACCTACCTGCACATCCAGGAATACCAGGGCGTTGATACGGGCCGCAATATGCAGGGCGGAGTCGATCTGCTTGGCAGGCATGCGCAGCCGGTACTTGCCATCCTTGCCGGGGCTGCCCTGAGCCGTCACGGCAATATAGTGTATGGCAGGTATGACGGGAGTGGCCGTGTCGGCCTCCTGCCACTTTTTTAGCTCGACCTTCAGCTTCCGCAGCATCTCATCCGGGGGATATTCACCCAGCACCCCCATGTTCTTGGAATAGAAGTTACCGTAATAAGCCACGATCCTCTTGAAGGGCAGGATCGCGCCGGCTATGGGATATGGAGCCCTGACCGGCCATCTTCCGGAGGAATCGCCATTGGCCAGGTAAACGATCTTTTTATTGTAGGCCGCCGTATCCACGGGGGTCATATCGACAGTGGCGGGTGGAATAGAGTCCTTGGGGGACTGTGCCTTGGCCGCTGCTGCCGCGGAATCCGCTTTACCGGCCTGGGATTGCCCGCTGTTACAGGCGCTGAGAAAAAGAGCGAGGCTACAAAAAGCAGGGATACCGGCCGACCGAAGTGTTTGATAAGAGAGAGGGTGCATGTGTTAGCAGAATAAATTATAGGATTTTAAATGAAAATCACGCAAATGTACTCCATAACGGGGCCCCTGGAATTTTATTTTATAACAAAAATCTAAAATTTGTGGACAACCTCCCGGCAGGCTGAAAAATTTATTAGTCTACAAAATTGGTGGACTAATAAAAATTGACGTACTTTGATCCATGCTCCTGCTGATAATAGCTAAAATAGTATATGAGTTACGTGGCCGAGCGGCAAGGCGGAGGTCCGCATGACCTTTTACGAGGGTTCGAATCCTTCCGTAACTGCTATAGCAACAATGGTTAGACCTTAGCCGGGTGGTGTCTCTACACCGCCCTTTGTTCTTTCCTGGCAGCTTTATTGAGGGTCCTTTTTGGCTATAAAGATCTTCATAACGGGTTTCACCTTACCTCCGTTAGGCATGGGCTCCAGGTTCCGGTAGCGCTGAACGGGCATCCGCTCCATCCGGGAAAGATCGGTGACCAGGCAGGGCATCCTGTCCGGCGCCATGATCCTTATCGAGTCGACGCCGGTACTGTTGGTCCAGACATGATGGATCCGCCCTCCCGTTATCTTCATCACCATCGGGGGCTTTATATACCCCGGCAGGGTCCGGCCAAACTCCAGCTTGGGTTTGGGAAAATACAGCGAATCCAGCTTCCTGCTCTGCCCATAAACAAAAACGTTGCCCAGGAGCATAGCCCCGAGCAACGTCAAAAAATATATATTCTTCATGGCCTTGGTTTTCAGCATGGATGCCCACCCTCACCCGATTACACACGCCTACCGCATCTTTTTATATGCATTGATCAGCCCATTTGTCGAGCTGTCATGCTCCTTTACCGCTTCATTTCCCTTCAGTTCGGGTAAGATCTTGCCAGCCAATTGTTTACCCAGCTCCACACCCCATTGATCGAAGCTGTAGATATTCCAGATCACCCCCTGTACAAAGATCTTATGCTCGTACAGCGCGATCAGCTCGCCCAGGCTGAAAGGCGTGATCTCCTTGATCAGGAAAGAGTTCGTAGGCCGGTTGCCGCTGAACATCTTATAGGGTATCAGCGAGGCAGGCACCTTTTCCGCCTCCAGCTCCTGACCGGTCTTGCCATTCATAAGTGCTTGAGTCTGAGCGAAGAAATTGGACAACAGCTTCATATGATGATCTCCGATGGGGTTATGGCTGATGGCCGGAGCGATAAAATCACAGGGGATCAGCGGCTTGCCCTGGTGGATCAGCTGGTAAAAAGCATGCTGGCCATTCGTACCGGGCTCCCCCCAGACGACAGGCCCCGTAGCCCATTCCACCGGTATGCCGTTCCTATCCACGCTCTTGCCATTGCTCTCCATATTTCCCTGCTGGAAATACGCGGCAAATCGGTGCATATACTGATCATAAGGCAAAATTGCCTCCGTCTGCGATCCAAAAAAGTTGGTATACCACAACCCGATCAGCGCCATCGTGGCGGGGATATTCTTCTCCAGCGGTGTGTTCCTGAAATGCAGGTCCGTCTGGTGAGCCCCCTTTAACAGGGCTTCGAAATTGTCATAGCCGATGGTAAGCACTATCGATAGCCCGATGGCGCTCCATAAGGAATAACGTCCCCCTACCCAATCCCAGAACTCGAACATATTCGCCTTGTCGATGCCGAACTTCACCACCTCCTTCTCGTTAGTGGACAGGGCGACAAAATGTTTTGCTACATGGGCTTCATCCCTGGCGGATTGCAGGAACCAGTCACGCGCCGTATGCGCATTGGTCATCGTCTCCTGTGTAGTAAACGTCTTGGAAGCTATCAGGAAAAGGACCTCCTCCGGGGTCACCTTCTTTAAGGTCTCCACGATTTGTGTACCGTCGACATTGGACACAAAATAGGGCTGGATGCCTTCCACCCAGTAGGGTTTCAACGCTTCCGTCACCATCACAGGGCCCAGATCGCTGCCGCCAATGCCGATATTGACAATGTATTTTATCCTTTTGCCCGAGTATCCCTTCCACTCTCCACTGTGTATGCGCTTGGCAAAAGCCTTCATCTGCGACAGCACCCGCATCACGTCGGGCATGACATCCTTGCCATCGCTGTACACCGGCTCACCGGAAAGGTTCCGTAACGCCGTATGCAGCACGCTGCGATGTTCTGTTTCGTTGATCTTCTCTCCCGTGAACATAGCCTCGGTGGCCTCTTTCACCTTGCACTCGGTATACAGCTGCCGCAGCAGCTCCATGGTCTTATCCGTCACGATGTTCTTGGAGAAATCCACGAGGATATCATCCAGCTTGAAAGAATATTTTGAAAAACGATCCGGGTCTTCCTTAAAGATCGTCCGCATGTGAAGAGGCTTGATCTCCGTCTGATAGTGCTTTTGCAATTGCTGCCACGCCGCTGTGCCGTTGGGTGAAACTTTCGGGAACATAACTTTTAGGCTTTTGATTTTATAAATTTACAGACTCTCGATGACTTTAATTACCTGCTCCACCATCTCCGGTGAAATATCCAGATGGGTGACAAAACGCACCTGGTTGGCCGAAATGGCAACGGCCAGCACACCGGCATCTTTTAGCCGCCCGGCTACCGTTTTTGCACAATATGACTCCTCCACTTCAAAAATGATGATATTGGTCTCCACGGGCATGATCCCCTTTACAAACCCCTTCTTCTCCAATGCCTGGGAGATACGGACAGCATGCGCATGATCTTCCGCCAATCGATCGATATGATGCTCCAGCGCATAGACGCCCGCGGCAGCCATAAAACCTATTTGCCGCATCCCGCCGCCGAATACCTTGCGCACTCTCCGCGCCTGACGGATAAAAGCCGCCGGTCCGATGAGGATACTGCCGATGGGACATCCCAGGCCCTTGTTCAGGCAGACGGAAATGCTGTCGAACAGCCTCCCATAGGCGGCCGCTTCCTGCTTCCCCGCCACCAGGGCATTGAACAGCCGGGCCCCGTCCAGATGCAGCTTGAGATGGTTGTCCATACATAGTTCCCGGATCCGGGCGATCTCCGCCAGGTCATAGCAGCTGCCTCCTCCCCTGTTGGAAGTATTTTCCAGACATACCAGCGATGTCCTCGCCTTGTGTACGTCGTCGGGATTGATGGCCGCCGATATCTGCTCCGCCCGGATCCTTCCCCTGTCGCCCTCGAGCGCGCGGACCTGGCTTCCGGAATTGAAGGCAATACCGCCGCCTTCGTATATATACACATGCGCCTGCCGCTCGCAGATCACCTCATCTCCGGGCTGCGTATGGCATTTAATGGCTATCTGGTTGGACATGGTGCCGCTGGGACAGTAAAGGGCCGCCTCCATTCCAAAAAGACGGGCAGCCATGGTCTCCAATTGATTGACGGAAGGGTCCTCTCCAAAAACATCATCTCCTACTTTGGCTTGCATCATAGCCTGCAGCATGGCGGGTGTAGGTCGTGTAACGGTGTCGGAACGAAGGTCGATGGGCATAAGATTCAGCTTCTTTGTAAAGGCTGCAAATTAGGCTTAAAAATGCAAAAGCCGTTCGCTTTTTGGCGAACGGCCTGTCCTGCCGGCGAAGGGCCTATCGACCCATCTGCCTAGGACAATGCTTGTTCCTTGATGTGATTGCCCTTCACTTTCGCGGCCTTGATCAACTCGAGCACGCGCGTGCGGACATCTTCCCGTAAACCGTCCGTTTCCTTTTCGAATATATCTTTCAGCTCATCCAGCTCATCGACCGTGAGACCTCTTAACTGCCTGAGCTTTCTCTTGAAATTGTCGGCTGTATCCGCAATACGTTGACGGGTTTCCTTCCCTTCTGCGGGGGCCGTCAGCACACCGATAGCGACACCGGCAACCAGTCCGGCCAGTGCCCCGACTAATACTTTTTGGACGCTCATAATGTATAAATTTTAAAAATGAATAATGGTATCTGATACGTACTTATCAGCGACGTTGTATCTCTACTTTTCCAAAGACCCTGCCAAAAATTTCTTAAGGCTGCAACAGAAAAGTTAAGACCGTGAAATGTGTATTTTTCTCCACAACGCCCCTGCCCTTATTTAATATAGTATCTCTGTACCATCCAATTATAAGGGGCGAACATATGATGCTGGAACACCTTATCCGGCAGATCCGGGTATTTCTGGTAATACGCCGAGTCCGCCTGTAGCACGATAGGAACCCCCGCCCGCTGATAATTATTCCCATCCGCATATACGGGTTCCCTGAGTTGCGGCAGCACTTTTTTCACCTGTTTGTAGATCGTGCCGCCCAGGACGTCTTTAAAACATCGCTGCGCTTTCTGCGTGGCTTTTTTCATCTTGTTGAATTTCCCCTTTACATACCATCGGACGAGGAACGGCTGTTTCTTCAGCATGACATCGATGTGCAAAAAAGGATTGGTCTTGTTGAAGTCCGACAACGTCTGTACGGAGAAAGGCGACTCCGGCACCCAGTCCGCGCTGTTCACCACATCGAACCCCCACCCGTTTCGGGTGATAAAATCAAAATCATATGCATAAAAAAGATTGCCGGGCTTTGGCCCGGCGCTGGCGTAGGTCTTGAATACTACATCGGCAGGCAGCTCGCCCTTTTCCCGTAGATAATGGAGATAGCTGCTGGCAAGAAAGGCGATCGCCCCACCCTGGCTATGCCCGGTGACGATAAAGTCCCGGATACCTTTGTCATAGGCCTCATGCACCTGCCGCAGCATCGTAGGCGCCAGGAATCCCAGACTGACAAGCCAGCCCACATGCACCATCGCCTTGTCATCCGCCGCCAGCTGATAGGTAAAAAGATTGCTGTCCGTGAGCTGTAGAGAACCATTCGCAGGCACCATGGCGGCATAAAAATTCGCCAGCCAGCTGGCCGCATCGGCGGTAGTGCCCCGTATGCTGATGACAGCCTCCCTGCCATCCCTTCTGTACCACATGGACCACCGGTTCTTAAGCCCCACCTCGGGACTGCGATAATGACGTATATACCCCTCCGGTGGATTGACATGGAATCCGCTGTCCCCCCCGGCATGATCGGGCAGGGAATCCTGTCCCGTAAAATCTATCCGTAACATGGCCAGATACTCTTTCGCATCGAAGCCAGGCTCCAGGATAGACTGGCCTCTTACAGACGGGTCCGCCACAAGGATCAGGCCGGACAAGACCAGTCCCGCCAACCCCATTCTTCCAATGTTCATGGCTGTATGATTAGTGCTTTTAAAGATAATCATTTTACAGCCTCTGCATCATCCTCCGGGCGTGAACAAATAAGCGCTCCCGCTAAATTGCTCCGGACCAGCCTCCTGAATGGTATTTATCTGCCCGGCAGGTATCAGGACGATCCGTATCACCGCCGGTGTCAGCTGGCTGGCGACATATTGCCCGATCCCATTGTTGGCCGCCGTCAGCGAAATAGAAAATCCATTAAGATCCACTTTGGTGACGATACTGATATTGTATACGCCGACCTGACTCGCATATCCATTGATGGTATACGGTATCTGGTACCAGGGTGTCATCCCCGCATCGGTGGCGGTATCATTCGGCCCTCCCAAAAAGTATCGTATATACGCCAGCACGATCCCGTTGTCCACGATGGCCTGTGGGATCGTAAATCCCTGCGTCTGCGCCGCCGCATTGTTATATGGAAGGGAGATCATTGCGCTGGTGCCATTAAACACAGGCGTCGAAACGAGCTGCCAGCTATACGGCAGGTTGTGCTGCGGCTTGTTCACAAAATCATATGTAATGGTATTGTTCACCTGCAACGACAATCCCGTAGCCGGCCATCCGCTGGCTGTCTTCGGTCCATAGAGCACGGCATGCGTATCGTCGATGTAATAGTCACCCGTCTTACCCAACGTCGAGGCGGGCGCCCCGCTGCCGCTGTAGATCTGCGATCCCGCAGCCCCTGCTGCTCCTGTTGCGCCGGGAGCACCTTGAGGCCCTTGTGGGCCCTGTGGCCCCTGAGGACCCTGAGGACCCGTTCCACCGGGAGAGCCCGGAGGACCTTGCGGACCCGCCGGTCCTTGTGGTCCGGGAGGACCCTGTGGTCCCTGCGACCCTGTCCCCGATCCGCCCAGTAAGATAGGCGACCCCCACCCGCTGCTGGTCTTCGGACCATAAAAATTCCCATTGCTCTTGTTCAGATAATAGTCCCCGACATTCCCCAGGCCGGCAGACGGCGCTCCCGTCCCGCTATAGATCTGACTGCCCGCCACTCCGGACGGCCCCGGAGGCCCGACGGTGCCGGAATCTCCCTTGGGACCCGGTATACCCTGCGGCCCCTCTTTCGCACAGGATGACAACAGCACAAGAGCCGCGATCACCAGTAAAAAAGTTCTATTCATGATCATATTTTTTAATTGTCCACTTTTACGATAATGGGTTGGCTGACGCCGGACGCGGCAGCCTTATCCCGATGCACCACCTTGATCGCATAGGCATACACGCCACTCGGCACCTGTACATCTTCCCCGGACCGGGCATCTTTTCCGAAAGAATGCCAGGGGTCCATCGCGCCGTTGTTGACGCCACGGTACACCACGAAGAAGAAATCCCCGCTGTCCTGGTATTCCCAGCTCAATGTCACATGCTGCTTCCTGTCCGCCACGGCCCTGAGATGCACAGGGACGGCAAGACTGTCCACGGCATGATGCCGCACATGCACGGCAAAACTCCGGACACTCCGGCTCCCCGTGCTGTCGATGGTCTCCGCTGCATAGTAATAGTCGGTATTGGTCCGGACAGCCGTATCCGTAAACAAAAGACTGCGTTTGTTCCAATCCTGATGCAGGACACCCACCGAATGCCACAACGTATCGGGCCCTTTCCGGAAGACCTCATACCCCGCCGCCCCTCTGCTGCGGCTCTCGATCCACTCGATGGTCACCCCCCGCCCCGCTGTGGAAACGGCGCCGGCCACAGGCGCCGTAGGCGGAACGACCAGGGGCTTCTTCAACCCCACGGGTACGGAATACGCCGAGTGATTGTTGCTCTTGTCCACCGCCACTACCTTGTAGTAGATGACCCTGTCGAGGTTTTGCATCGAAATGCTGTCGGTATACTGATTGTCCGTCACGGGTACGATGGTCAGTTGGGAGAACTCATACCCGGGATTATATCCGTAATACACTTTATACCCTTTTATATCCGCCTCTTTATTCACGGCCCAATGCAAATGAACCAACCCGTTGGAGTCGATGGTGCCTGCCACTCCGGTAGGTGCGGCAGGGGCTACCGTGTCGGTGAGATAACCCGCGAACGCGGCGCTGGTGGAAACATTCTTTGCCGTATCCACCGCCATCACCACATAATAGTTGGGCTGGTGAGGCAGCGCGGCGGTGTCGATAAAGCTCCGGGCGCCCTTGTCAAGCAAGCTCTTTGTCAAAGGATAAAAAGGTCCTTTCACGCTGTTGGCCCTGCTGACATAATAGCCGGCCAGGTCAGGCTGTACCAGCCGCTGTGTCCAGTGTATCCGTATCCGGCTGCCTGCGAGATTATTGGCGGAGTCGATCACGGGCGGCATAGGCCCCGTCAGATCACGCCCCTGTACCTTCACGGCCGCCGACCAATCACTCCGCTCCGCAAAGGCGTTGATACCCTGCACCCGGTAGTAATACATTCTGTAATCCTGCGGGATACTGTCGATGTACACCTGGTGATCCCGCAGCAAAGAGGCGATCTTACGGTGCAGCGTATCCTTCTTGTCTCCCGGGACCTGGTCCGGCGAAAAATACGGCAGCTCATTCAGCGCCTTGAAGGTCTTTCCGCCATCATCGCTTCGTTGAATAAAGTAGGCGCTGAAATTCCCCATCTGCCGGCGATGCCAGTGCAATTCCACACGCCTGTCGAAACCATACGCCTCCAGTCCCTCCGGGACCTGCGGCTGTGTCCCCTTCACATTGGTCAAAAAAGTAGCCGCCGAATCCAGCACATAGCTCTTGTTCCCCGCCCGCATCGTGATCAGGTAAACATATTTGCTGCCTTTTTTTACATCCTTATCCACCCATCGTAATGCCAGCGCCGTCGCCACCGGCGCCGAAAAATCCGCCGCCTGCATGGAAAAAGCATACCGGAAATTCATGACGTCATGCGACTGCTTCGCCTGTTTGGCAAACCCTTTCGGCTCCTGCCGGGTCATCCGGAACTCTTTCCCGTACATAGCCTGCGCCGCGATCGCCGCATACTTATCGTTCCTGTCGAGGTGCGCCTTCATCTCATCCAGCGTCATGGGTTTAAAAGGCGACGCGCTCAATACACTGCTGACGGGATGCTGCGCATCCGTATAATCTATCCGGGTGATGATATACCCCGAGTCCCTGCCCAGCTGCCAGCCCACGGCATTCTCGGGGCTCCAGCGTACCACGATGCTGTCCTCATAGGCCTTGGCCAGCATCCGCACATGAAGATGCACAGGCCCCTGGGAGGATCCGGCCTTCGCCGTCAGCAACAGAAAAAAGATCAAACAACGTTTCATACAATACTTTTTATCGTACTCTTGGTTTTGCCATAACAGGAGCAGGGGAAATGATGGCCCCGCTGCCGTAATTGAACTTCTCCGGCACAGTGCTGCCCAATCCGCAATTTCCACAGAACGGATACATATATTTCAATTGCATTGTCCTGCCGCTGGTGGAAGGGAAGGGTTGGAAGGGTATCCCCTTTAGCTTGTTCGCCAGGTTCGTCAGCGTCGGGTCATTCCACTTACCGGAGTATGTATCTATCGACACGGAGATCGTCCCATATTCACCCGTGGCCAGGCTCACATCCGAACCATAGGCCATCGCCGCCGCCAATGCCCTGGGTATCGTACCCCAGCCCCACAGATAAGTGGTATTTTGCTGGTCCGCGAGATAGTTGTTGGCAAACTGCTGCATCAGCTGATAGTCCGCATAGATATAGCTGTCGTGTTCCCACCGCAGCACCGGACCGCCTAAAAGGATATTGCCGGTGTTGAGCTGCATCTGCGGCGGCGAAGACGGCTGCTGCGACTGCCCCTTCCCGTTCGTGGTCATATAAGACGTCGGTAGATACATGAGCGCCCCTCCGGTGTAGAACATGGGGCTGGCAGAGGATGAGCCGGAAGATCCTTTGCTGCTGCCGGAACTCCCGCCCTTGGCCGTCATCGTCTGAACGCCCGTCCCCGCCGGCACATTCATAGTGGCCCTGGCCCCCGATACCGCTATACCCAGCGGACTGAGAGCAGGTATGCGCTGATCATACGGCATGCCATCCGTATACACAGTATACTCCGGCCTCATAAGATCACGCACCTCCGGCGCCCCGAGATCCAATCGCATCCCGGACACTGCCAGCAAAAAAGCATTCGCATAAAGATTATCACTGGCGAACTTATCGTTCTGACTATTATTATCCCAGGGGATCACGGCGCTGAACAAGGGAGGATAGACTGCCTGCCACCCTATCACACAAAATTGACATCCGGAGCTATACCCTTTTATATCGAACTCATCGAATCGTTCCACATTCTGCACCCCGCTCTTCAGCATGATCCGATGGAGCGCATCCTCCTTTTCCGTTGTCCATTGCCCCAGGGCGGCTACCTTGTCGGAGAAGGAATTGTATTGGCTTACCTGGAACCTTGCCGTAAAAATGGGCACGATCCCACCGGACTTCTTGGGCGCCATCTTTACAATATTCCTGTTCGTGGTGATATTGATATTATTCGAGAGATGTCCCACTACCTGCTGCCCCTGTGCATTGATCTCCTGCACATCACGTTGCGATCGTTCGAACTGTGTCAGCTGTTGACGGTCTACAGACAGCAGCTCCACCATTTGTCCGCGGGGTTTGACATATACCTGCATGTCATAGGTCTTCCCGTTCACAAATCCCGTCGGCAACTGATAATCCAGCGAGTTATTGGCCTGGTTCATCGTAAAATTCGTCCGCAACGTATCTCCTCCGCCTTCCGGAATAAAATTGATGATATAGTCATACCCGCCTACGACAGAGATCCCGCTGCTGACAGGTAAAATATCCGATTGCCACTCGCCCATCCTGATCTGTCCGCGATGACCGAACTCATTGGGCAGCAAATAATGTTGTCCGGCGATGGGATAGCTATAGGCCAGATTTTCCGGAACGATATGATTAGGCGATGGGCCTGTCGTAAAATAGACGGTAGTATCCTGCCATTTTGGGCCTTCCGCGGGGTCCTGGCTATGTCCGTCGACGACCTCATGCACATAGCATTGGATATAGATCTTGTATTTGCTATGCGCCTGCATCATGGAGGAATGATACAAGGTGCTGCCAAGACCATCCGAAGACATTGTTGCCCGCCCGGCGACTCCGTCGCCGGCCACCAGGCTGTCTCCGCCATTCTTCACCTTATACAGATCGAACTTGTATTGCTCGAACCGAAAAGTCCTCGTATACGGCTGGTCATGCTTGTCATCCTTCGGCACCATGATAGGATAATCCCTGCCATCGACAGGCACGCTAAAGGCGGCATAAGGCAGATCGAATACGCCCGCGCTGTCCTTTGGCCCCGCATCCGTGATCATTTGTATATTATCCAGCGGATTGAACGTCACCGTACACTGGCTGCCAAAGCTGAAAGGGAAATCACCGCTCACGCTCACCACGCCGCCCAGGGCCGAACCCGTTACATGCACCTCCCCATCCACCCAGCTGGGATTGGGCAATCCCGCCTGCAGCACCGCCCAGGCCTCTTCCTTGCAAAGCTCCACATCCCCGGAAAAGAACCACAGATCGACATGCAGTCCGACATCCAAATTGAAATACGCATAGATCTGCCCCATCGCATACCAATGGTTCAATCCAAAGCTGCCATCGCTCTGTATACACCCCGCCGGCGGATTCGCCACCTTCATCAATGCCACATCGAATCCCAGTGTCGCATCCACCTGCGCATACAGGAAGAGCAGGTCCAGCCGTATATGACCATGCGCCTCCGCGCCGAACATAAATCCCGCATTGCCCGTCTTACCCAGCATCTGCAAAATGCTGCTGACGTTGTTGTCACTCCCCCCCTTATCCAGCCTGCCGCCAATCTCCGACGGCAAGGGAGGAAAAGCCGGCAGCTCCGTACCCGCATCGAAATAGGCGGTAGCGCCCAGGTCCACATACAACACATCCCCCGGCTTGCCGATACTGATCAGCTCCAGGCTTATCCGCTTGTCATCCCCCTGATCGGGTCTGCCGATATAAAGATAGTCCCCATCCGGCCCTCCATGCATCCATAAGGGCGCATTGGCGGAAGCCACCAGGAAATGGAACTGTACATCGATATATGTGTCGAATACCTTGTTCTCGAAATCATACTTCATTTTCATATAGGCGCTGGCCAGCGCATCGCTGTTGTCCGGCGGGTCTGTAATGACAAAACCATTCCCATCCAGCTCCATCAGCCCCAATCCCCCATTGTGGATCTCCACCGACAGGGTCAGCGAAGCATTCGCCACATAAGGCTGTATAACGGCCACGATCAGCTGCGCCTGTATGCCGGTGGTATTGCTCTTCGGCACCATGGGGATCGACCCGGGTGTGGTAGAATGACTTCGTATGTCCGCATCGCCTGGCACGGAGAGAGACATATTGTGATAGACGCCGCCGCCAAATCCGTTGACCGTGAGCCCCGGACCGATCGGAACCCCTGCCTGTAAAAAGACGCTTCCCCCGACAGCCCAATAATGAAATCCCCCCACGCTGTTTGGCGCTGTTCCGAACTGTGCCGCAGCGCTGAAGCTGGCAAACGGGAAATCCGCGCTCAGCGAACCCTTCACGCCGTCTCCATAGGTGCTGTCATTATCGATGAACCATAGCGATCCATTCACCGTCACAGGGCCGATGCCTCCATGCAGGGCGACACTGTCGATCTTTATCTTATCGAATGCTACGGAAGGAGCGCTGTTGCCCGGAACATCGATCTTGCCCAGGATCCCCAGCCGCGTGGTGCCGCTGACCACGGAAGCGTCTCCAAACCCCACATTGACATTCAGGTTGAAATAAACACCCGCCTCGTATTGCGTGGCGCTGTTGGGGCTGAAGTAAGGCGTGAAATCCGACAGGCTGATCCCAAAGCCCGCCACGGACCCCTGCGAGCTGCTGCCATCAAAGGGTACATCAGGCGGGCCTCCGCCGCCGGCAACCTTGGAAAGGTCCACACCGGCAAAACTCCATTTCCCCGGATCAAAATAAAAACCGGCGGAGCTGGACAGGGTATCCTTTCTATTGGCCATCGCCATATCCTGGAAGTCCAGTCCCGGCAGACTCACCTTGGGTAAATTGCTGCCGGCGGTGATATCCACCGAGATGCCTCCGTTCAAATGCGCTTTTACAGCCATCCCTATCGCATCGTTATTGATCACCAGCGAAGAATTGCCTTCCAGGCTGATCTTTGCCTTCCACAGAGACACATCCAGATCGCCGGCAGGGTTCACGACAAACTGGTAGTTCACCTTCCCTTCCCCGCTGTTCAGGTTGCAAGAATAGTTCAACGCGGTAGCGCTGATAGGCAGCTTCAGCTGTCCCGACATCTTCATACCATCCTGGAAATTATCCTGTACGATGCCGATATTGATCTGATCTATGGAAAAGGCCCATCCGCCCAGGCTGCCCGTACTGAGCTTGAGTATATTCGAAGCCGTGATCCGCGTGGTCACGCCCGTATTGTCCAGTATAAAATTGGTAAAGCCAAAACCACCCGCCTTGCTTCCGGAAAAGGTTTTAAAATCTCCCGGCAGGCTCATCGTCAGGGAAGGAATATAGACGCCCTCGAAAGATGCGTCTCCGGCGCCCGTATACCCATCGGGAAAGCTCATGCCGGAAGCATTCTGTCTGGCCGAATGGTCGTAAAAAAGTCCGTCCGTATGAATGGGGAATCCGGGCAGCCCCGCCAGCTCGAAATCATTGACCGGCACACCTGTCGCCACCCAATCGTTCCAATCGGAAAAACCCAGCTTGCAGTGGATAGTCACCGGATCGGATGATCGCTTGTCGCTCTTGTCCACCGATACGATGCTGCTGCCCGCGATCTGCAGGTCGGCATTCATCATGATCTTTCCAAGCCCCGCGGCTCCATTCCATTGTACATAGGTCCCCTTCGAAGTGTCCACGGAAGTCCCTCCGCTGTTGGGACAGCCATCGATGGTGAACTTCATCCCATTCAGGCTGAGCCCCCGATCCTTTGGCAGGTACAGCACACCCCCCTTATCCGCCAGGAACAATTGCTGAGGCGCAATCTGCAGCCCTGCCCCACCCAACGAAAGCCACCCGCCCACATCGGGGAGGTTTACATTCAGCAGCACATTCATATTCGTACAGGACGGCGAAAAGCTGATCCCCATGATCGCCATCGTGACAGGAGCGCCGCCCAGCGTAGTATTCAGTCCCAATGGGAAATCCACCTCGCCCGTACCTGCTATCTGATTCACCAGATACGCGGCCGCACCGATACGTGTCTTTATCGACTCATAATCGCTATTGTCGAGTCCGGTGAGAGAAGCTACGGGATCGGTGACACCGAACGGCGCCCACTGCGGGTGACCGGCGTCCGTCGAGCTGTGTACATCTCCGGAATAGACGACCTTATCCGTATTCACTTTCAACATCCCGAAATTGACCTTCAGCCGCACATCATTGGCGAAAGGATGCCATATCACATAACCATTTCCCGTATAGCTCCCGTCGGAGTTGGCGCTTGCCTGGTCCACATGCAGCTTGAATCCATCGATGGTAAGGTCCTGCCCCGTCAGCCCGCCGGTGAGGTTCGTCGTGTTGGAAATGGTCGAAGTAGCGGGACAGCTGCCGCCAGGAGTATAGGAGGACGTCGTAAATCCACCGGGAGGCAAGGTCACGGTACCACCTCCTCCCGCGGACTGATACGCAAAGGCGCCGATCTGGCTATATCCCTGGTTGGCTATTTGCAAGGGACTGCCCGGCATGGACAAAAGATTGGCCTTCACCCGGACGATGTATTTCTGACCAGGGAACAGTACATGCGCGTACTTCAGCGTATCCAAAAAGAATTGCGTGACAGGGATATTCTGCTGTCGGAATACAAAAGGATTGTACTGCGCATCCGTCACCGTCTGTCCGGCAAATACCTGACGGATCTCCAGGTCGTATGTCAACGGCCCCAGGGGCGTGCCACAGGTAGTGGCAGGAGGCGTCCAGATAAACTGTACCTGGGAGGAATGCATCGTCAGCTCCTGGAACCCGCTATTGGATTGGAGCATGGTAGAGACGGGTTGTATCAGCTGAGGCGCGGAGGCCGTATAGCAGATCGTAAAATAGGTACAGCCCGTACCCGGCGCGGACAGGGGAGCCGAAAAGCCCGGCTTGTCATAATCATAGGCGGTGACACACACCCGGTAGACGCCTTCCGGTAATTTATAATCCACGCCGTTCTGCCGGAGGGTATTCAGGTCCATATTGGACCACACCAAAGAATTCTCTGAAAAGTTGCCAAAGGCGGTCTGCAACATATCCTTCGTCAGCTGGATCATCGGCTGTTGCAGTCCCATGATGATAGGCCGCGAAGGTTGATAATCCGGTCGCAGCGAGACGCCCAGCGGCGAAGGGGATACCCGCTCGATGCTTCCCGCCAGCTTGATATGCACCTGCGCCTGTCCCGTATAATTCAGCAGGATGGACAGACGGCTGCTGACATCCTGGTTCAGCTGTCCAGCCCGATTGCCGGCAATGTCCGCCTTGATCTGGGGCAGATACGGAGACACGGGCTGCGCGATATTCACCTGCACCCGCACCGGGTATTGCGCATACACATGGGATGTGATCAGCAGCAGTATAAAAATGGATCTTGCAATCATAGTTTTCTTTAAAAGTGATAGGCATACGTTACTCCGCCGACCAGGTTCTTGCTGTTGACGGCATACGGCACATGATTGACGATGTTCAAAGGATTCAGATTCACCGGCGGCGTGATGACATAGCTCATGTAGACTCCCAATGAGTGATTCAGCACGCCATAATTACAATTGAAGGAAAAGGTCATATTGTTCCCCACGGGCGAACCATTGTCCTGGTTGACAAAATACCCCACGCTCCCCTGCACGGATAAGCTGTGCGAATGCAAGAGCTGTGCATTCACACCTCCGTTGACGCCCATGGATTTGTAGGTGCTGTTCTGCTGTCCGTATTGGCTATAGGTCAGTATGCAATTGAGACCCCAGTATCCCCTTGTAAAGAAGAGGGAATAATCCAGGGAAGTGTTGATATTGTCGGCGGAGGTCGCGGAGGTCGTGGCCGGGTTACGGTCGTCCAGCTTTGTATAGCTGACACTGCCGCTGATGGTATGCTGGGTCCGCTGGCCCGAAAAATTCAGGCTGGGTGAAAGCGTAGCCGTTCCCATCAGTTGGTTCAATCGGGCCGAATCGTTGAGCTTGGCAAGACCATCTTCTTGCAATACCCGTACGCCCGTGACGGTGAGATTTATATTCAGGTGCTGGTCCACGTAAGTGTTCAGCGAAAGGTTACCCGTCCTCGTCACCAGCCGGGAGCTAAGCATATGCTCGAGATCGTTATGTTGTCCCGTATAGGCCGCATTGATATTCAGCCGGCCTTTGTACAGGTTGGCGCCTGCATTCCCGCTGATCATTTCCACATCGTCCAGGGCATAGGGGACGCCCAGCGATTTGAAATCCGGCTGCACCCGGCGGTAGCCGGCGGAAAAGTTGAATCGGTCCAGTATAAGGGATAGCTGCGCCTGTCCTGAATAGCTGACTACCGTGCTCCAGTTGATGGGCATGAACTGCTGCGCCAACTTTGGTATCTTCCAATAGCCGATGCTATCTATCCGCTCATACGACTGATCCCTGTTGAGCACGCTGGCGGCGGCATCGCCCGTAAAGGTCAATCGTCTGAAAAAGGTCAGTCGCCAGGAGGCGCCCACTACGGAATTTTCCTGAGGCCGCACGGTGGAGAGACTATCGTTGATCCGGCGGATCGATCCGCTGTCGTCCTTGGCATGAAAGAATTGAAAGCTGATATTGTTCCGCGTGCCCCCTACGCCAATCTTCAGTCCATATCCCGTACGCGCATATTGCGGCTCCAGCACATGGCCATAGGTAGTATCCTCACTGATAGCCTTGTTCAGCCTGCCATAAAAGGCGGCGAAATAAAACCCTTTCGGGCTCAGCTCCAGGCCACCTCCTAAAAAGCTCTGCCCGTCGAAGACCAGGGGCGAGAACGCTATGCTGCGATAGCCCAGGTGCAGCTTGATCCATTTATAGGAGGGGCTGATGCCGAATTGGGTGAAAGGCGTTAGATAACTTTTACTGTACTGGGTGATGACAAATGAAAAAGGTAGGCTGAACCCATAAAAGCTGGGCGTGAAATTTCCATAGAGGTTCCAGGCAAAGGGATCTCTTGTCGGGTAGGCTTCATTGGAATGATAAAAGCTGGCTCCCCCGCCGATGCTCCCATGAAAGGAGACGGGCGTCCTGCCCTTCATATCGCCGAGATCCTGGCCGCGGACGCATAAAGAGGTAACTACGAGCGCTACCACACACCCGGCTTTTATAGAGGTACTTGTTTGCATAATTTACATTGGTATCACCTGTGTCGGCATTTGATGTTAGAACTGGAACAGCAGTATCAGGGCAAGCAAAAAGCTGATGATCGCCAGGATCAGGAAGAGGATCGTAACCCTCTTTCTGCTGCGGGAAGCGGCCATGGTGGTAGGTATTTGGTGATGAATGCTATTTTACCCGCGTGAAGAAGACCCCGTGTACAGCGCTTGTCCTGCCGGTGCAGGTATCCTGTATAGGCTTTAGGCTCAGCTTATCGTTGGCGGTAGTATAGTTGTATACGCCCGTAAAACCGCTGGCGCAGGGACTGGTGCCGCTGATCTTGGTAAAGGACACTTTCTTCTCCGCCACATCTTCCGTATAGACCATGACCTCCGTATCTTCATCTTTGTCCTTGAAAAATACCTTTACGGTGTCCTTATCGAATTTCCAAAGTATAGCGTGTGCCTTGGGGATATTTATCGATCCCTTCCATTGGGTGTTGGCCAATTGAGCGTTGGCATGCAATATAAAAAAGCAGCAAAGGCTTACGGCAATAGTTAATTTGTATTTCATAACGCAGTATTTTCTCCAAATTTGCGATGGAAAAAGACCGCTTGAAGGAAATAACCGACCAACGTATACGTATAATCGTCCAACGATATATCAGCTCTGAAGCCCCAGCACGGCCGTCAGTATGCCTTCTCCTTCCTGACGGAAGGAGATCCTTGCCTTGATGCGGGCAGCAAGATCGGCGGCGATCTGAAGCCCCAGGCCGGAGCCCTTGCTGTCTACCTGCCGGCTTTGCAAACGTTGGTTCAATTCCTCCGCCCGGGCGCCGGCGGGTGTGTTGGATATATATAGATAGCCATCATCGGCCCGGAGAGAGATGAGACCTCCGGCGGCGGTATATTTAACGGCGTTTTGAAGAAGGTTCCGCAGGATGACGGTCAGGAAATTCTCATCCGTCGTCTTTATAAGGGCGGCAGGTATCTTATTGTCCAGCTGCAGCTGTTTTTCCTCTATCGACTGCTGCAGCAGCCCGATCTCTTTTTCCACCACCGCATGCACATCCACGGGGGTCGGCTGCGGCGTGAAATGTTGCATCTGGCTCTTGCTCCATAACAAAAGGTCCTCCATCGTCTCCAGCACATTCTCCGATGCCAACTTCAGCCTTTCGTCATGCTTGCGACGGGTGGGCTCATCCAGCATGTCGGGACGTTCTTTTTGTACCTGTAACAGCTGCACGATGCGGCTGACGGGGCTTCGAAGGTCATGGCTGATGATCCCGAACAGTCGCGTCTTCGTTTCATTGGCCTGTCTCAGCTCATCGTTCGTCACGGACAATTTCCGGTAAAGGAAGAATAACGTCAGGGCAAAAAGCCCCAAAAGGACCAGTCCGATGATAAGCAGCAGACGTACGTTCCTTCCATTCTGCAGCTCCAGGGCCTTTAGCTTGTTGTCCTTGTCCAGGGTAGTGATCCGCAGCTCTTTGGCATGCGTTTCATACCGGATCTCCTGGTCGGCAAAATTCCGGGAGCTCTTCTCCCTGGTCAATGTATCCAGCTGCGCGGCATATTGCTGATAATACGATAATGCTTCCGGCATATTGCCCGCGCCTTGCTGCGCCAGCGCCATGAATTGTAATATCTCCTTATACTGCTCTTTGCTGAATTGCCTCGCCATCGGCATCGACTGCGCCAGCAAAGGGATGGCCCGGGTATAATTACCCGTCTCTTCGGCATAGCGGCCGGCCATCATACGCGCCTGGTACAATAACAATGGCGACTTGCTCCGCTCAGCCAGCGTATCCGCCTTATCGACATAGGGCAGTGCGCGGGCATATTGATGTTTCTTGATATAATACTGGGCGATGTTGAGGTCCGCGGACACCACTTCGGATGGCACCGTGGGACTATTGGCCGTTCGTTGTTCGAGCAACGCGTCATAATATAGAGATGAGTCTATCTGTCCCGTCAGCGTATATATCTCTACCAGGCTGCTGAGATAGCGGATCGTCAGCAATGGCGTGACATCCATATACTGCCGGCCCTCGTTCAATATGTTCAGGCTTTTGTCGAGCTGGTCCGCATCCTGGTATACCTTGAACAACAGATAGCACTGGATGGCGTAGTCAGCCTTCAACTTGCCGCTGGTGGCGGTATCCAACTGCTTCTTACGCAATGCCAGGCTGCGCAGCAGATAATCCTGCGCCGTGCTATAATACGCCTTTTGACGATAATAGCTCCCGAGGGCCGAATAGCCGTCCTGTAAGATCTGGGCGTTATGGGTCGTATCGAGAATGGATTGCAGGATATTCTTACAGCTGTCTGTCTTTGCTTCCTGCTGCAGCTGGTAATTGACGGGGATCAACGCTACGCAGGCATTGGCGATCAGCGCGGCCGAATGGGCTTTTTGCGCGGCATACATACTTTGGTAGAAATAGTATTGCGCGCTGTCGAATCGCACCTGGTAATAATACCCCAATGCCGCGAAATGAGCAAAGCTCGCCCGGTCCGAATCATCTTCGGCGGGGGCCTCAGCCAGCCCTTGTAAAGCCACCTTCTTCAGTTCCGTGTAATTTGCGCCCGGAGCGCCTCCTTTGGCAGGATTGCTGCGGATGGAATCACACGCCCGCTTCAGAGCATTCATCCGCAGATGGATGCTCTTGGGGTCTTTGTCCTCGGAGCGGGCATAGGGTAGAAAAAAGCAGATCGACATACATACAGCAGCAAGTAGCTTTCCGTTCATGAGTAATGCGTTTAATTGAGTAGGGTCCCTACGGCATTCCTGTATACCTTGCCTACAGGTAGATGACATCCATCCAGATGCACCTTGTTGGCGTGCACGGATCGGATCTTGCTCCTGTTGACGATATAGCTTCGGTGAATACGTACGAATTTTCCCTGTGGCAGCTTATCACACATGCCGGTCAGCGTGCCCAATACCAGGTACGGCTTCGAAGAGGTGACGACCCTGGTATAATCCTTCATCGCCTCGAGGTACAGGATGTCGTGAATGACGATCTTGAACTTATCATACCCCTGTTTGATGACGATGCAATCCTCTGCCTGGTCTTTCTCGAAAGCAAATGCCTTGGCACGCAGCTCGAAGAAATCATGAAGACGGGCGGCGCATCGGGCAAATCGCTCGGGGTCCAATGGTTTGAGGATATAGTCGAACGCCTCCATCTCATATCCTTCCAGTGCGTGGTCGGGGTGAGAAGTGATGAACACCGGCGCCGGTATCCTGCCCGATAAACAGCGGATAAGATCCAACCCGGTCATTTCAGGCATTTCTATATCCACGAATAAGACATCCGGCTCGAACAAATGGATGAGCTCCATTGCCTCGACAGGATTGCTGCAGGCAGCGATTTTGTGGAAGAACGGAAATTTTCCCGCCTGGGCTTCAATAGCCATCCTGTCTATATCGTCATCATCGACAATTAGGTATTTGATCATGCCGGCCATCCCTACTAATATAACGATTATACTCCATAAGATTAGTTCTTTTTGGCGCCCGAGAGCATCGACCCCAATAATCCTTCATCGGACTCCGTGTAGCCTGCTGGTATACGGAACAGCGACGCGGACAGATTTTTCTCCTGCGCCCTGACCAGTTCCATGGTCATCGAATAGTCCTTGCCCGAGGTGAGGACCTTCACGAAAAAGCCGTTACAATCCGCCTTGTCCAGCGCGGCGACCATGCCGGGCGTGACCTTGTTGACGTTTAGCAGCTTTTTGTAAATGCTATATCCGGGTACGGACGTGCTCGTCCAAATATCCATTGTCGTGGAGGAGAATCTGCTCTTGCTGACCAATTTTGCATGGGTACAGTGATAGCCGTCCACCGTCTCCTCTCCTACTCTTGTCACGGTATATTCATCGCCGTTGCTGTTTATCAACCCTGTATCGATGACGTTCAGGGAATAGGTCTTTTGCGCATCATCTATGTTCATGGAATAGCGCGGCTGCCCGGCCCGGCCCAGCAGGATCATCTTGCCGGTTTTTACGCCCGGTATGGGGATGCTCATTTCCGTACGCCCCTCTCCGCTGTTGGTGAAATACATGAGGTTCGTATCCTTCAATGGGCCTTTTTTCGAGGTCATGGTCGTCAGCATCTCATAATATACCCCGCTGCCCCCCTGGGAGGTCTTGAACAGCTGTATCGCCGCCGCACTGTCGGCCTTCGATACCCCGCCGCCGCCTATCAGCCTGTTCAGGGCTTTCATCGTAAGGTCAGACGCGGACGTGTCGTTGGGGTTATCCGCTGCCGCGCCTCCAAAAGCCCCCAACACCTTCCGGACGGAGGCGCTGTCGGCCGTGCCCGTTGCGCCCGTAGTTCCCGGCGTGGTCCCGCTCTTGCTGCCGGTAGGCTGCAATACCTTGTCGATGGCCTTGTCCGTCGTCTGGCTGGCCTTGCCATCCGCCCTGTTCTGGGCAGTGTTCTTTACGTTGTCCAGTATCTTCTTGAAGAACTGGGCCCTGGCGCCCTGGACCAGTACGGCCCACAGGAGAGTCATTATTACTGCTTTTTTCATATGCTAGATTTAACCATCCAAAGCTGAGGGCATTTATAGAAGGAAAAGGCATTTCACCGACGAACAGGCCTCTAAAATCGTCAGACGGACGACACCGGCCCGTTCGCCATTTTTTCGTAAATTTGCGCCCTATGACACAAGAACAAATCAAAAGTATGAGGGACCGTGTGGTCGTCCTGAGGAGGTTTCTTTGACGTCGAGAACAGGCTATACAAGATCAACGAAGAAAAACAACTGTCGCTAAGCCCGGGATTCTGGGATGATAACAAGCGCGCGACAGAGATCCTGAAGAACATCAAGCTCAACGAATACTGGGTAAAGCTCTACGAGTCCGTCGAGTCGGCCGTGGAAGACTTTGCTGTTTTGTTCGACTTCTGGAAGGCCGGCGAAGCCACCGAAGAAGAGACGAGGGAAGCCTATGACAAGGCCCTCCGCAACATCGAAGAGGCCGAATTCAAAAGCACCCTAAACCAGCCCGAAGACGAGCTCCCCGCCGTGATGCAGATCAACTCGGGCGCGGGCGGCACCGAAAGCCAGGACTGGGCCGAAATGCTGCTCCGCATGTACCGCATGTATGGAGAAAAACAAGGCTGGTCTGTCACGGAGCTGGACCTGCAGGACGGTGAAGGCGCGGGTATCAAAAGCGCCACCATTCAGTTCGACGGCCCCTTTGCCTACGGCTTCCTCAAGGCGGAGAGCGGCGTTCATCGGCTCGTAAGGATCTCCCCCTTCGACAGCAACGCCCGCCGGCATACTTCCTTTGCTTCCGTATTCGTATACCCCCTGGTAGACGACAGCATCGAGATAGAGATCAGTCCCGCCGAGCTGGAATGGGAGTTCTATCGCAGCGGTGGCAAGGGCGGACAGAACGTCAACAAAGTGGAAACAGCCGTGCGGCTTAAACATATCCCCAGCGGCATCATCGTGGAATGCCAGCAAGCCCGTACCCAGGGCGAGAACAGGGAAAAAGCCCTGAAAATGCTAAAGAGCCGGCTGTATGAAGAAGAGTTGCGCAAGCGGGAAGAGCTGAAGAACGCCACCAACTCCACCAAAAAGAAGATCGAATGGGGCTCGCAGATCCGCAGCTACGTATTCCATCCCTATAAAATGATCAAGGACCATCGCACGGACTATGAAGTAGGCAACGTGCAGCCGGTGATGGATGGTGAGCTGGACGGCTTTATCAAGGCCTATTTGATGAGCGAGAAAGAGTCGGCTTAGTACGAGATAACAAAGCACTGTATTTTATAAATAGACACACATGAACCTAGGTTATTTCAATTATCCGGCGCCTGCCAATGAACCCGTGCTCGGCTATGCTCCGGGCAGCAAGGAAAGGGAGACGCTGAAAGCTACATTGAAAGCATTAAAAAGCGCCCGGCACGACATCCCCATGTACATCGGCGGACAGGAAGTGCGGACAGGTAAAAAGAAAACGATCCATCCCCCCCACGAGATCGCTCATTCGTTGGGACATTTTCACGAAGGCGACGAAACCCATGTACAGCAGGCCATCGATGCCGCCCTCGAGGCAAAGGATGCATGGGCCGCCCTCAGCTGGGAGAACCGCGCCGCCATCTTTCTGAAAGCCGCGGACCTTATCTCTACCAAATACCGCAGCTATATGAATGGCACCACCATGCTGGGCCAGAGCAAGAATGCCTTCCAGGCAGAGATAGACAGCGCCTGCGAGATCATCGACTTTCTCCGCTGGAACGTCCATTTCCTCAGCGAGATCTACAGACAGCAGCCCGTCAGCAGCCCGGGCATTCATAATAGATTGGAGTACCGGCCACTGGAAGGCTTTGTCCTGGCCATTACACCTTTCAACTTCACGGCCATCGGAGGCAATCTGCCGACATCCGCCGCCATGTGTGGCAACACGGTGGTCTGGAAGCCCGCCAACACACAGGTATTCTCGGCCCAGATGTTCATGCGCATCCTAAAAGAAGCCGGACTGCCCGACGGCGTCATCAACCTCATCTATGTCGACGGCCCCTCTCTCGGCAAGGTCTGTTTTAGCCACCCCGATTTTGCGGGTATTCACTTTACAGGCTCCACCGGCGTATTCAACAATATCTGGAAGACGGTGGGTGAGAATATTTCCAAATACCGCAGCTATCCCCGCATCGTAGGCGAGACGGGCGGTAAGGACTTTGTACTGGCTCATTCCAGCGCCGATCCCGATGTGCTGGTAACAGCTCTCCTTCGCGGAGCCTTCGAATTCCAGGGACAAAAATGTTCCGCCGCCTCCAGGGCCTATATCCCCGAAAACCTGGCAGCCGAGGTCAGGGACAAGCTGGTCGCGGGCGTCAAAAGCTTTAAGATGGGCACGGTAGAGGATTTTTCCAATTTCGTCAATGCCGTCATCGATGAAAAAAGCTTCGACAAGATCAGCTCTTATCTCGACAGGGCGAAGAAAGACCCCAAGGCGGAAATATGGGTCGGCGGGAATTCCGATAAATCGAAAGGCTATTTCATCGAGCCCACGGTCATCGAAGCCAAAGACCCCAAATACGTCACCATGTGCGAGGAGATCTTCGGCCCCGTGCTGACGGTGTATGTTTATAAATCCTCGGAGTTCGATCAGGTATTGGACCTGGTCAATACCACTTCCCCTTATGCGCTGACAGGCTCGATCATCGCCCGGGACAGGAATGCCGTGGAGCTGGCCACCGAACGGTTACGCCAGGCCGCAGGTAATTTTTATATCAATGACAAACCCACGGGCGCGGTGGTAGGACAACAGCCTTTCGGCGGGGCCCGTGCCTCCGGCACCAATGACAAGGCGGGCTCGATCCTGAACCTCTATCGCTGGCTGAGCGCAAGGACCATCAAGGAGACCTTCGTCCCGCCGACAGATTACCGGTATCCGTTCATGGCGCAGGAATAAGCATAAATACTTAGCTTCTTCATATTTTCTTTATTGCCGGAAATCAATTTCCGGCAATTTTTTTAGTCAATACTTTCGGGATTTCTCTATTTTATGAGATTATGTATAAAATACATAGTTATTTTGTAAATATTTGATTTTCAATTTGTATTAAAGTTTTTTCCGTATATTTTTAGTACCACACAATAAAAAAATACTCTTTTCGTGGTATTGCGCATTACAAATCAAGCGATTAGCTTTGCCCCAGTTTTAAACTTGTAAACCCAAATTCTCTATTATGAAAAAGCTCGCGTTAGTACTAACTGTTTTCACTGCATCTATCATTGGAGCCAAAGCTCAATCTTCCGGTTCCGAAGGCGAATTTACCTTTGGCGCTGGTATCAACGCCGCACTTCCGATCGGAGACTTCCACCTGACCCATTCTTTCGGCGTTGGTGTCCATCTGCAAGGTGAATATGCTTTTACGGATCAGCTCAAGGGTGTCGCTACTACTGGTTACACTTCTTTCTTCGGAAAGACCATAGATGATGGTTTCGGTGGATCTTACAAGATATCCAGCGTAGGACAGATCCCCGTCCTGGTGGGTGCACGTTACTACCCTGCGTCTTCTTTCTTCGTAGGCGCTCAGATCGGTTTTGGCATTTTCACCGGCAGCGGTAACAGCCAGAGCGGTTTTGAGTACAAGCCCCAGGTTGGTTATGACGCTGGTCAGATCCAGATCATCGCCGCTTATGACGGAACGAGCATCACTGGCGGTACATTGAGCAGCATAGGTCTCTCCGCTATCTACAAGTTCGGCGGTGGTAAATAAAATCGTTTGTTTTAGTGTTTTGAAGAATGTTTGTATAGTTTGTAAGAGGCCGGCTTCCGCCGGTCTCTTTCTTTTTACCTTTTTACGTATTTTTATCGAAAATTATCTTTCTTGAAGACGATCTTGAATGAACAGCAGCTGGCAATCACGATACAGCGTTTGACCCACCAGGTGCTCGAAAATCACCTGAACCTTGAAAATACCGTATTCATCGGC
Source organism: Puia sp. (assembly GCA_035545935.1). Taxonomy (GTDB): domain Bacteria; phylum Bacteroidota; class Bacteroidia; order Chitinophagales; family Chitinophagaceae; genus Puia. The sequence goes on from DASZXP010000068.1 coordinate 72,630, forward strand.
ATCCAGCCCCGGGGTGTCTACTTTTCCGATCGCATCGTCGCACAATTGAAACAACAGCAGCCGGGCCGTACGATCCCATACGGACTGATGGATATAACTTTTTACAGGGACGACGTACGGAAAGGTCTTCATGAGCTCAACCAGACGGATATCCCTTTTTCCATCGAGGACAAGAATGTCATCCTCATCGATGACGTCCTTTGGACAGGCCGCACCATCCGGGCCGCCCTGGACGCTTTGCTGGATTTCGGAAGACCCGCCAAGGTCGAGCTTTGCGTGCTCATCGATCGCCGGTTTAGCCGCCAATTCCCTATACAGGCCGACTATATAGGCAAGTCCATCGACTCCATTATCACGCAGAAAGTAAAGGTGTTCTGGAAAGAAAAGGATGGAAAGGAAGAAGTTACGCTTCTCTAGCCGATGGAAAATTATCTTATGGCCTGATTGTAAAATGTATTAATTTCGCCCCCTAATGCAACTAAGTACGAAACATCTTCTTGGCATTAGAGATCTCACTCCGAGTGATATTCAGCTTATTTTAGATACCGCCACCCAGTTCAAGGAAGTACTGCAACGTCCCATCAAAAAGGTCCCCACCCTGCGGGATGTCACCATCGTAAACCTCTTTTACGAGAATTCCACCAGGACACGCATCTCCTTCGAGCTGGCCGAAAAACGACTGTCCGCCGACACGATCAACTTCACCGCCTCGGGTTCCTCCGCCGCCAAAGGCGAGACGCTCCTGGATACGGTGAACAATATCCTCTCCATGAAAGTGGATATGGTGGTCATGCGGCACAGCGCCAGCGGAGCCCCTCACTTCCTGGCCAAACATATTCCCGCCGCCATCGTCAATGCGGGGGACGGGATCAACGAACATCCTACCCAAGCGCTCCTGGACGCTTTTTCCATCCGGGAAGCCCTGGGAGGGTTACAAGGTAAAAAAGTAGCCATCATCGGGGACATCATGCATTCCCGGGTGGCATTGAGCAATATCTACCTGTTGAAGAAAATGGGCGCGGACATCATGCTGGCAGGTCCTCCTACCCTCATACCGACGTATATTCGCGAAGCCTTCGACGTGCGCGTGGAATATAACCTGAAGACGGCGCTGCAATGGTGCGATGTTGCCAATGTCCTGCGCATCCAGCTGGAGCGGCAGAATCAGCCGCTGTTCTCCTCCCTGCGGGAATACAACCTCGCCTATGGAGTGAGCAAGCGCCTCCTGGACAGCCTGGATAAAAAGATCGTCATCATGCACCCGGGACCGATCAACCGGGGTGTGGAGCTGGACAGCGACGCGGCAGACAGCAAACAATCCATCATCCTCCAGCAGGTGGAGAATGGAGTGGCGGTACGCATGGCCGTCCTGTATCTGCTGGCTGGTTCGAAAGGAGAAAAGAACTAACTTCAATGCCATATTATGCAACGTATCGGCCTTTTCCCAGGTACTTTTGATCCGATCACGATCGGGCATTTGGATATTATCAACCGGAGCCTGCCCCTTTTCGATAAATTATACATCGGCATCGGACGCAACGCGAATAAGCTGCCGATGTTCTCCGAAGAGCAGCGCCTCTCCTGGATCAAGCAGATCTACAAGAACAACCCCAAGGTCGACGCCGTGGTCTATGAAGGGCTCACGGTCCGTGCCTGCCAGGAAGTTGGCGCCCATTTTATTTTGAGGGGCATCCGTTATGTCAACGACTTCGAATACGAAAAGGCCATCGCGGACATGAACCGCAGCCTGGATAAAAACATAGAAACGATCTTCCTCACCTGCCTGCCCCAATACACTTCAGTGGCCTCCACACTGGTAAGAGATGTCATAAAAAATGGTGGCGACGCCCTCCAATTCCTCCCCGAAGTAGTAGCGCTATCCCTCCGCAATCAACAATCTGTCAACCAATAATTCACTGTCATGTCCATCTGGTTTGATCCATCCATCACGGTGTCGCAGATACAAGCGCTCGTCCCGGGCTCCATGGGCAGCGTCCTCGGCATCGAGCTTACGGAATTAGGAGAGAATTTTTTAAAAGCGCGCATGCCCGTCGACGAACGCACCCGTCAACCCTATGGACTGCTGCATGGCGGCGCTTCCGCAGCGCTGGCGGAGACCCTGGGCAGCGTCGGGTCGGCCTATGTCATCGATCAGAAGCAGTATTACTGCGTAGGGCTCGAGATCAATGCCAATCATATCCGGGGCGTACGCGAGGGATATGTGTATGGTACGGCCACGCCCCTGCACCTGGGCAAGACCACCCATGTATGGGATATACGTATCGTCGATGAAAAAGAAAAGCTCGTATGCGTGAGCCGGCTGACGGTGGCTATACTGCGCCTGCCTTGATCAGGTCTACTATCCTACCGCCCCGGCCTTCAACACGTCCACTATCGACGGGAATGTATTCGACAGCACGGTGTGAAGGTCTTCCTTCGCCACCCATTTGAGTTCCGTGATCTGCTCCTCCTGCTGCGGCAGCAATGACTGGCTGCTGCTGGTCCTCATCGTATACCAATGCGTCTCTTTTAAGATATGCTTGCCGCTGTCGTCATAGGTATGCCAGGTCACCAATAAAGGCTTTTCCATGGCGACATCCTTTAGCCCCGTCTCCTCTTGTACTTCCCGGAGCGCACAAGCTTCCAGCGTCTCGCCCGGATCCAGCTTGCCTTTTGGCAGGTCCCATTTCTCCCGGCGGAACATAAAAAGGATCTCGCCCTTCTCGTTCCTGACCAATCCGCCGCCTGCCTGTATCAGTATGAACTTCTTCCAGAACGCCTTGCGCAGCTCTTCCAACGGGCTGTGAATAAAGATCCCCGCATGCACTTTCTCCTGCCGCATCTCATGGATCATGGAATTGACGGCAGGATTGGAGAACTCATCGATGGAGATGGCATCGTCATGATGCGCATAGGCATTGATCTCCGCATTCAGGGCGTCACAAAGGAACAGGGGTTTATCATTGAAATAGATCTTGATATACATAAGCAGTACAATTATCCGTAAGATACGAGCTAAATTTTATCTATTTTTACACCATGGCTGAACAAATCATCACCACCAATGAGCGGGCCGTTGCCGAGAAGCTATTGCAGGTACAGGCTATCAAGCTCAGCGTAAAAGAACCCTTCACCTGGTCTTCCGGCTGGAAAAGCCCCATCTATTGCGACAACCGGAAAGTGCTTTCCTTCCCCTATGTCAGGGATTTTATCAAATCCGAAATGTGCAACGTGCTCTTTGCACAATTCCCCGAAGCAGCCATGCTGGCAGGCGTGGCGACAGCCGGTATCGCGTGGGGCGCCATGGCGGCCGATCAGCTGAAGCTACCCTATATCTATGTACGCAGCAAACCCAAAGAGCATGGACTCGGTCAGCAAATAGAAGGCTATTACGAACCCGGACGTCCCGTCGTGGTCATCGAAGACCTCATTTCCACGGGCAAAAGCAGCCTGCAGGTAGTCGACATCCTCCGCCAGGCCGGACTGGAGGTCATTGGCCTTGTCTCCATATTCAACTATGGCTTCGAAGCCGGAGCCTTAGCCTTCGAAAAAGCCGGCGTTCCCTATATCTCCCTTTCCAACTACCCCGTTCTGATCAGGCTGGCCCTGGAAAAAAAGCTGGTCAGCCCCGACGAAGAGGCCATTTTGTTAAAATGGAGCGAAGACCCGGCAAATTGGGGAGGTGTAAAATAATTTGTATCTTTAAGGACACACATAAATCGCTTTATATATGAAAAAGTTCCAATTACTTGCCTTTCTGCTCGTAGGCTTCGTCACTGTCAGCTTCGCCCAACAAAAGGTCAGCAAGACCGTCGTTATCAAGACGCCCACCGTGCAATGCGAAAATTGCAAAAAAAGGATCGAGAACTACATGAGCCATGAAGAAGGCATCCAGAAATGTGTCGTGGATTTTAAAAAGAAGACGACCACTGTCACCTATCTCACCGACCGCACCAACCCCGAAAATATCAAGACCCTGATCGCCAATGTAGGATACGATGCAGACGACGTTACGGCCGAGCCCGATGCCTACAAGAGACTGCCGACCTGCTGCAAAAAGCCGGAAGACGGTGGTGGACCCGCCAAGAACTAATTTTAAAAAAAGCCTGACGTTAGTCGGGCTTTTTTATTGATTTTCCTTAATTTGCAACGCAGATGCAAAAATTTGCGTAATCATCCTACCATACGACGCATACTCGCAGGCCTGCTGCTGGCGCTGTTCGCCTTCAGCGGAACTCCTAAAAAGTTCCTCCATGATCTGGTTGTCCATCACAAAGACACGGTAAGCAGGTTCGCGCACGATACCCACACAGGGGTACAAAGCTCCTATTATAGCTGTCATACCGAAGACCTCGTCGTCGAGTCACCCTTCATCGAAGAGCAGCCATTCAAAATACCACCTACACCAGTGGTATACAACGGCGGTTTTGTTGAATTGACAGCCCGGCTCTATGCCTTCTTTCCCGTACGTTATTCCCTTCGCGGTCCTCCCGCTATTGTATAGCTCCCTTGTGCCATGCAGTCTTCGCCAACGCAAGCTGCTGCATGTCCATTTCCCCGTTCGGGCGACAGTTCCCATTTAAGGACCATCAATTTTCTTTCTTGAAGCAGCTATTTCTGATAATGTTGCCAATATTGGCAGCTATACAGGCCGGTGCGCAATGTCATTTATCCGTCAGCGGGCATATGCTCAGCACGGGCGCCCAGGAAAAGATCCCGGGCGTGACCATCTTTATCCGCGAGACAAACCGCTATGTTCTCTCCGACAGCGCCGGTGCATACTACGTGGACAGCCTCTGTCCCGGCGCCTATACTTTTATCGTCACCGCCATCGGTTATGACTCATCTACCCTGCGCCTCCGCATTACAAAGACACAGCATAAAGATCTATGGCTAATGGCCAATATACGCCAGCTACAGGCAGTGCAGGTGACAGGTGAAAAAAAGCCGGACATCTCCACCGTCACAGCTACCCACATCGGCGCCCGGCAGCTCTTCCAGGCCGGTGGCCAGACACTGGGCGAGACCCTCAAATCCGTACCCGGGCTAAATTCCATCCAGACAGGCCCGTCCATTTCCAAACCCGTTATCCATGGACTCCATAGCAACAGGGTGCTCATCCTGAACAATGGGGTCCGGCAGGAAGGCCAGCAATGGGGAACAGAACACGCTCCGGAGATCGACCCCTTCATCGCCGACAGGATCACCATCATCAAAGGTGCAGCCAGCGTACGTTATGGCTCCGATGCACTGGCGGGCGTACTACTGGTCGAGCCCCGGCCCCTGGAGCCGGAGCGCAATCTGGAAGGAGAAGCCAACCTCGTAGCAGGCAGCAACGGGAGATCGGGCGCCACATCGCTGCTGATCCAGGGCAAGGGAGACGGATGGCTGGACGGCTTTAACTGGCGGGCACAAGGCACGCTGAAAAAGGCGGGCAATTTCAGTACGGCGCATTACTATTTGAAAAACACCGGCCTGGAAGAAGAAGACTTTTCGCTAACCGCCAACTATAAGAAAAAGAATTTTGGCGTGGAGACATACTATAGCCAGTTTCATAACAAAGTAGGCATCTTCGAAGGCAGTCATGTAGGCAACGTAGCCGATCTCGACTCCGCCTTTAAAAGGAGCCGTCCCATTACCCCCTCCTATTTTTCCTATGATATAGCACGCACCTATCAGCAGATAGTGCATAAATTATTCAAGACCACGGCCTGGTATGTTTTCCACAACGGAGGGAAGATAGAAGCGCAATTCTCCGACCAGCGCAATAAAAGAGATGAATACGACATCGACCTCCCCTATACTACCGACCCCAATATCTTAAAGCTTCCTCAGATCAGCTTCCAGATACAGACACAGACGATCGATCTTCTCTACCACACCCCTACCCGTCACCACTTCACGGGTACCTATGGCATTTCCGGCGAAACACAGGGCAATGTCTTCCGGGGGATCCGTTACCTCGTGCCGAACTTCCGCAATTACAACGGGGGCGCCTTTGCTATCGAGAAATGGTCGAAAGACAAGCTGACCCTGGAGGCAGGAGTTCGTTATGACTATCGCTGGCTGCGGGTATACAAGCTCAACGGCACTACGCTACAGACTTATCACAATACCAGCACCTATAGCAATGTCACGGGTACCATCGGCGCTTCTTACAGGGTCAACGACAAGCTATCCTTTACGACCAACATCGGCAGCGCCTGGCGGGCGCCCAGCGTCAACGAGCTCTACATCGACGGTATCCATCTCAGCGCCGCCTCCTATGAGAAGGGAGACTCCAGCCTGCGTTCCGAACGATCATATGACTTCACCGTCTCAGGCAAATACGAAAGTGAGCGGTTCTTTGCGGAGATCGCCCTTTACGACAACATCATCAATGACTTCATCTATGCCAGGCCGGCGCTGACGCCCATCACCCTTATCAGCGGCACCTACCCTCTCTTTAATTACACACAAGCCAACGTCAACCTTAAAGGATTGGATGCGGAGATGCGTTATAAGATCTTACCCCGTCTGTCCATAGACTCGAAGGTTTCCCTGGTCAGAGGCTGGAATAAGACCATTCATGACTGGCTCATCTTTATGCCGGCCGATCGATTCGACAATTCTATCCGTCTGGACCTGGGTGACCGCGGCTGGGGCGCCACAAAGAACTGGTATATCAGCACAGGGCTGCTCACCGTATTAAAACAAACCCGCACACCTCCCAACAGCGATTATGTGCCGCCACCCGATGGCTACTCCCTGCTCAATGCCAATATCGGATTTGAATGGCCCGGTCGCCGGCACCATTGGTATTTCGATCTGGCGGGGTACAATATCACGAATACGGCTTATCGCGATTACCTGAACAAGTTCCGGTATTACTGCGACGACCTGGGCATCAATGTGGTCCTGCGGACCAAAATGAGCTTCTAGCAAACATTTCATCACCATAAAATCAAGAACTATGCGAAAAGGTTTTTGCCTTACCCTGACTGCGGGGTTGATCATGTTGTTTTTCTACGCCTGTAAAAAGGACGAAAAGACGGTGTCTCCTCCTTTGCCGGGCAATGAATTCCTCACGACGGTGCGACTCGTCGCCACCAATACGGCCGATGCCAATGACGTGCAGGTAGCAACCATTACGGATACGACCATCATCGCCCATCCTGCCGATAGCATCAACCATCCCACGCTGACGCTGAAGGCAGGTAGCACCTACAACGTCTCGGTGCTGTTTTTGGACGAGACAAAGACACCGGCAGGCAATGTTACGGATGACATCTACGACCGCCGCAATTACCATCTCCTATGCTTCGACATATCGGGCGGAGCAACATTGACGGTGGCAAGGACGGACCTGGATACCAACAACCCGCCGCTGCCCATCGGATTGCAGGACAAGTTCACCACAGGCGCCGCAAGCACCGGCACCCTGAACGTACAGCTGCGCCATCAACCCAATGCCAAGAACGGCAGCTGCGACCCGGGCTCTTCCGATGCAGACGTAGACTTCAACATCGTCATCAACTAAAAAAACAACTACCATGCACAAGCTATTGCTTATACTGATTGTATCCACGCTCACACTGACGGCGTCCGCTCAACATCTTACCCTATCCATCAACGGTGGTGCATCTATCCCTACGGGCAGCTTTGCCAAAGGCGATTATGCCGATCCGTCCTCGGGTTTTGCCGGCACGGGCGGTCATTTCAATATCACGGGCGCCTGGTCGCTCAGCAAACATTGGAGCATTCAAGCGCTCGTCGGCTATTCCGGACTCGGCTCCAAAGGGGCCCAAAGCCTTTCCGATGGATATAAAGAAGACTCCGGCACGGACAGCACTACCCTGTACAGAAAAGGCAGCAATCATGTATGGAGCTTTCTGGCAGGTCCCCGCTACAGCATCGACGCAGGAAAAAAGCTGACCCTCAGCGCGCGGGTATTGATCGGCTATGTACATACCCACCTGGCGGGATTCCAGATCTTCTATGAAGATTATACGGACAACGCCATGACCCAGCAGGAGGCATCCGGCGGCGCCTTTGGTGGACAGGCCGGTCTTGGTCTGGCATACCATCTTACGAAAAAGCTGTCCATCCAGATCAACGGGGATTATGTCATTAGCAAACCCAATATACCCATTCACTATGAGGATTTCATCGTCAATTCGGGCCGGCGTCTGAACACCTATAACCAGTCGCTTGCCGGCGTGAATGCAACATTGGGGCTGGCATATACGCTTTTTTAAGTCACTTACGGCGGCCCGTTCGAATGGACGGGTCCGCCTTTGTATCGAATACGAACACTCCTTGTCCGCCAGCGTTCCATGGGCGAATCACTGCCATATGCAAATAGTTGTCTATCAACCAGTTGCGTTTCTGGAATAAAAGTGGCATCTTTATCTCCTAAATAGTCGCCATGCTCTGGACCTATCTGAAAATTGCCTACAGGAATCTGAAAAAGAACAAGCTGCTGACCTTTATCAACCTCTTTGGCCTCGGTCTCAGCATGTCGGTTGGCATGATGGAAATGGTCATCATGCAGGTGAACCTGTCATACGATGACTTTCATCCACATCCGGAGCGGACGTATCGCATCACCAGTGAATATCGTCAGAACAATGGCAACCATTTCAAGTTGGCAAGCACGCCGTTGCCGCTGTATAATATGCTACTGACCGATACGGACAATATCGCGGAAGTGGTAAACCTCTACCCTGCCTGTAAAGGCGCTGCCAAAACAGCGGAGGGTAAGGAATTGTATCTTAACGGCGCCTTTACGGAGCCGTCTTTTTTCAAGGTCTTTGGCTTTACACTGGCTCAAGGCAATCCGGCAACAGCTTTGCAGCAGCCCAACACCCTGGTCCTGTCCGCCACTACGGCCAGGAATTTCTTTGGCGATGAGCCAGCCCTGGGAAAGTCCATCGATATACCGGGCCAGGGTCTTTTTGTTGTCACGGGTGTGCTGAAGGAAGCGCCCGGCAAGTCGCATATCGACTTCGACGCGTATGCATCGGCGTCCACCGTCCCCGTGCTGGAAAAGACAGGAGCATTACCCGCCCAATCGGCCGATTGGAATAGTCTCCAATCGGGCTATACCTATGTCCTGTTAAAGAATGAAGCCGGCCGGCAACGATTGTCCGGACAACTGCAGGCCATCGTGCAACCCTGGAACAAGCTGAACAAGAATGGTCAGGCATTTTTCCGGTTGCAGCCCATGAACAAGATAAGACCCGCCGAAGACAACCTGTACAACGATATTGGCGACGGCATGGACTGGGGCAAGCTGATGACGGGCGTTTACATCGGGCTGATCATCCTTATTGCCGCCTGCTTCAACTACACCAATCTCACCATCGCACGGGCCCTCACCAGGGCAAAGGAGGTAGGCGTGCGGAAGATCGTCGGCGCCCGGCGATACCAGGTCTTTGCCCAGTACATGGTGGAATCCCTCGTGCAGGCCCTGCTGGCCCTTGCCTTCGCCTGGCTGCTGCTATCCTTTATCATCCGCTATGCTCCGTTCAACGACGGGTATGAAATGATCCCTTCGGCCTGGAGATACAATGCCGCCTATATACTCTGTACGGTGGGATTTGCTGTTTTCACCGGATTGCTGGCAGGGGTTGCCCCGGCCTGGATCCTATCTGCTTTCAAGCCGGTGAGGGTATTGAAGAACCTGTCAACGGCCCGCATCTTTGGCAAGGTCAGCCTCCAGAAAAGCCTCATCGTCTTCCAGTACAGCCTCTCTCTGGTGGCTATCATATTCCTGACCAGCTTTTACAGACAGTTTGCCTTTTTGCAGTCCGCGGATCCCGGCTTCAGGCCGGCCAACGTGGCGGTCCTCCCCCTGGAAGGAAGGAAACCTGACCTGGTCGCGTCTAAAATTGCCATGGTCAGCGGCGTGAGGACGGTGTCGGCCCTATCCGTTCCGTTCACCCCGCATTTCTCGGGGATGCGCTCTCAGGCCTGGGTAGGCCATCGCCCAAAAGATCCCGTCAACCTCGACAACTTCTTTACGGACGACGCCTTTATACCGTCCATGAATATACGCCTCATAGCGGGAAGGAATTTCGGACCCCGGCTGGATACGCTGGGGGAAAGAGAGATCATCCTCAACGCCCGCGCCACCGGCGCACTGGGCTTCGCCCGTCCCGATGACGCGCTGGGAAAAAAGCTTTGGGTAAACGACTCCGTCTCGCTCGAGGTCATTGGCATCGTCGGCGATTTCAGGTTCGAGAATGCGGGCAAGCCGATAGACCCGATGGCATTCCGGAATAATCCGGAACGCTGTAAGTTCCTGTATATCGGCACGGATGGCACGGACAAGCCCACAATGACCCGGCGTATGACGGATGCAAGCCGGGCCCTGGCTCCTGCCAACGGCTTCGCCATCGCCTGGCTGGATGACACGCTGGCACAGAACAATTCGCAACGCGCCACGATCTCCTTATTGGGTTATCTGGCCTTTATTGCCCTGGGTATCGCCACCCTCGGATTGTTGGGTCTCGTGATCTATACGGTGGAGACACGCCGCAAAGAGACGGGTATACGCAAGGTCATCGGCGCCAGCAGCCGTCAGCTCGTCCTCATGCTGTCGGGACGTTTTATAAAGCTGCTGCTCATCGCGGGCGCCATCGCAGTGCCCATCGGCTATACCATGAGTATCTTCTTCCTTCAAAACTTCGTCCAGCGGGTGGGGAATGGATTGCTCTGCGCCATCGCCTGTTTTCTCTTTCTTTTATTGATGGGACTGATCACTATTCTTTCCCAAACCTGGCGTGCATCGCTGGCTAACCCCGTAGACAGCCTACGAACGGAGTGACTTTTGTTTCTTGAACCAGAAGATCAACCCCACTATAACCATTAGTATCTGCGCGAAGGCCCAAACCATCGTGCTGACATCCCGTACCGTCTTGCCGCCCCAGTCCATAAAATGATGTTTGTGGAAGACGGAAAAGCTGTATCCTTCGGCGGCGATCCTGTCATCCACGCGTGAAGACAGCCGCCCCGATCCCGTCTCTACATAATACCGCACATGCCGGTCCCTGTCATAGCTCACCTTCCATACAGGCAGCCGCTTGTCGGTGAAATTATACTCGTCGCCAAAAGAGGTGATGGGTTCTACCTTTCTTATTTCGCCTTCAGGATAGCCGCTGAACAGGGTCGCCATCCAGGCGGCATAACGGGCATCGCCATCCTTTAGGGCTGTATAATCCCTGGCCCGGACATATGCGACAGGCGGCAACGCCGCCTTCTGCTCCTTCATCAGGTCTTTATGCTGATCTACCCTTTCCGGAAGCATGGATGCCTGCCAATAGGGTTCGCCCGCCATCACTACCATGCTTATATTTACAACAGGACGTGTACAGACGGCCTGGAGTTTTGCAAGGTCGAAATCTGTTGCGCCCGCCCCCAGCCGGGCGTTCATGGCATAGTTATCCCGCACATCGTCGCTGAACTTGGAAAATGCATGATAGCTTCCGCTGAAAGTCCACAACAGGGTGAAGAGGGACGCCGTAATGGCCGTATAACGATGGTTACGCCGTGCGCCCCGTGCGCCGGCTCCCCCTGTCGTAAAGAAGATATAGATGCCCAGCACAGCCGTGAACAAGGCTGTCAGCGCGACCAGCACTTCGACGGCCATTCTCCCCTTGCCCAGGAAGTCCAGCCAGCCCCATGTATGACAGAGCCGAAAGATCTCGTCGAATACGGCACGGCGGTTGTCCATCGCAAAAGAGAACCGGTCCTGTGTAGTCTCTACATAGACACGGATCCCATCGGCCCTTTCAAATGATACCCGGTACACGGGCAGCAGACGGTTGATGGATTTGTATTCGTTGTCATAGTGGCTCACCATGGAGACATTGAAGACTTTTGCGCCCTTGACAGGATTCAGCACTGCCTCGGTGGCGGCGCCGCAACAGTCGTGTATGGTATGGGCCGCCGTCTGTACGATCAGATCCCCGGGAGATCTTGCCCCGCCGCTGTATTTATAGGGTACGCCCCCTTCCAAAAACTGCCGCGCCAGGTATTGCGCATACAGCCAGTCCCCGGCCGTGAGGATATTGCCATTGGTACAGCTGATATAAATAGGAACGACCAGCCTGCCATTGAGACCACGCACCCCGACCGCACTGCCTCTTCCCCCAAGGGGCTGTACCTGATAAAACCAATTCGTATCGATATGCACCAGCCTGAAATTGGACAGACTGTCCAGGTGGTGATCCTTAAGCGCCCGGACCAGCGGATAACGTATCCGCGCCGTATCGATAGCCACGGGTATGATCCCCTGCGTAGCAATCGCGGGACGAATATTGGTCATGATGGGATGCATGAAACCGCTGGACGCCCATAACAGCACGGGTATGGCGATGATGATGGACAGGGTGCGGTGCAGTTGAAATATTTTTGTCCGCATAGCGATGATCATTGTTTATCTATATGTCTGCTCTCCGGTGGGCTCGGAAAATGCCAGGACAGCCCCAGGGTCACTTCCCGCGGATCGCCCAGATTATAGCTGTATCCATAAGAGGACTTGCTGGCCAGAGAGGCATAATAGGTGTTGAAAGCATTGAGGGCATTGACCCAAATCTCCCAGCCGTTGCGTTGATACCCCGTACGAAGATTGACAATATCGAATCCCTTGTACCGGCTGGTATTGGCATCGTCCATCCAATATCTACCAAGATGCTGCCCTTCGATGGAGAGCCGGAACCCTTTAAAAAAAGCGGGCCGCCAGGTCAGCTCGGCATTGGCGATAAAATGAGGGGCTGCCGCCATTTGCCTGCCACTGTAGTCCTTACCGTTCTCATACTGCACGACAAATACATGATCCGCATTGCTGCCGCTGACCCGCAGCGTCCATTCTTCGTCAGGCCGGTAGGTAATCCCATACTCTATCCCCTTGTGACGGGTCTTGCCGGAGTTCTGATTGAGGAAGGTGCCATCCGGCTGTTTCACGGAGATGATCTGATTCGTTCCTTCCAACAGATAAAGGCTCCAGTCCGCATACAGCTTGTTCTTCAATACGGAGAGCCAGCCACCCGCTTCATAATTGTAAAAGGTCTGCGGCTGCAGATAAGGCACTTTTACCCCATTGTACAATTCCGTCACCTGCGGCGGTACATACCCCTGACTGTAGTTGAAGTAGATGCCCGTGTTATGGTAATTATACGTGAGCCCCAGCTTTGGGGTCAACCGGTTGAAATCATTGCGGGCATCGGGAGCCCCTGTCGATGCGGAGGGAGACAGATAGTTGCGGAAATTGTAATGATAATAGTCATACCTTAATGCCGCTACTAATCTCAAACCCGTCACCGGCGTCATCTCATAGTTGACATACGATGCAAGATTGTCGATGCCCGTAGCATAATTGCTCAACAGGGAATCCGTCGGCGTATAGCTCAGGTAATTGCCTTTATTGTCGCGCGCGATCCGGATATAGTTGGCGGCATAGGTGCTGGGACTGATGTCCGTGCTGAGCCCCGCGATCAGCTTGCTGCCCAGCCAGTGAAATCGCTGCTGATGCTGCAGCAGTAGCAGAAAGGAATGGAAGGAGCTGTTATTGACCTGCCCATCCGCCAGCAACGGATCGGTGACATTGTTCTTGATATAATAAGAAGGGTTCTGCCCGATGCTGTTATTCCTGTACGCCAGCACGACCCTCGACTCGCCATTGCCGTTCCACTGATAATCCAGCTGGCTTTTGGCCCGCCAGGCATCCACTTTCCGATAGGTGAAGGAATATGGAGTATTGTAGTTCTTCTGTGCAAAATGCGCGCTGTCCAGCGATCCATACATATCGCTGTAATAGTTGACATAGGTGAGACTATTGCTCCAGGTGAGCCGGTCGCCGGCCTTGTAGTCGGCCCGGACGGTAAACGCCGTCTTGTGGAAGTCGCTGTATTGTATGGGTCCGTCGGTACGATTGGCGTAATAGCCGCTGGCGATAAGCCCCCATTTGCCCAGTTGGGTCCCTACCTGTCCGTCGGCCCTTTTGTATCCATTGTTATTACCTTGTACGCTGATATAACCGGCGGATTTGTCCGGAGGCGTTTGCGTGATCATGTTCACCGCCCCTCCGATGGCCTCGGCGCCGTAAAGGGAGGAGGCAGGTCCTCTTATGATCTCGATCTGTCGCACAGCCGGCATATTCATCTCCAGCAGCGCATTGTGATTGTAGATACCCGTGGTACGGATGGGAAGACCATCCTCCAGGTAAAGGAACAGGCTTTGTGTGCTCATGGGCTGGCGAATGCTCATTTCATGCTGCTCATTGCCGAGGTCCACCATAAATACGCCCGTCACCTTGTTGAGTAATTGATCCAGCTGATTGGCTTTGGTGTCTTTGATCGTCTGTGCGCTAAGGATGCTGATGGCTATCGGCGCCTCGGTGCGCTTTTGTATGGTTCGATTGCCCGATACGATCAGCTGCTGCAACATATTGGCCGGCATGGCCAGCGTATCCTGCTCTTTCTCTTTTATATTCACCTGAGAAAAGCATAGGCAGGCATACAGCAGCAGACAGACCGTCAGGCCTACTGTGTAATAAATTTTCATTGCCTTGTTGGTTGAAGATGGACATAACTACGCCAACTTTCCACTTTTAAAAATGAAATGATGACAATTGTCCGTTTTTGGCCCTTATTTGATTTGGAGAGGGTGGTTGGAGAATCTTAAATTTGTGGAGGTTCGAATTGCGACAAAGAATAGTCTTGTGTAGAAGGAGCAATATACCGCGTGGAGTGTACAAGTGTTATCTCCATCATCACTGGTTGCGGAAGTGTATTCAGCTGTTCGAAAAGTTGCAGGGTGGTCTCTTCACGTTGCCCGCTCCTGGTGGGAGTTTGTTGATCCGACTCATCGGCGGCCATCTTTTTTGTGAGATAACACTTGCCCTGACAGCAAGAGTTAGGTTTTGCGCGATTGATACATAAATTCTTGGCGATAAAGTCCTTATTGACCTGGTATTCAAGGATCAGGCACCATTTGCTGAAGGTTTGTACAGCCATCAGCAGGACCAATACTATCGTTACGGGATATTTTATCACCGCGTCAAAATTACTTATTTTATATTAAACTAGTTTAATCAGCCCATAAGTATCTAAAAAATAAAATTCTATCAAACGTAGATTTGTATACCATATCAAACGAGGAGGCCGTTATGAACACGATTACCGTTACCCAATTGTACGAGCAGTTGACGGAGCATATGGGAAAAGACACAGCAGAAAACCTTTGTTCCTATGTTAATTCAAAAATCTCGGAAGAATTGGAAGATCAAACTAAAATATTAGCCACAAAGCAGGACGTCGCGACACTGACGTCAGACATCCATGATCTAAGGCTGGCCACAAAGCAGGACGTCTCGGCACTAAAGTCAGATATCCATGATCTAAGTTTGGCCACAAAGCAGGACGTCGCGGCACTGAAGTCAGACATCCATGATCTAAGTTTGGCCACAAAGCAGGACGTCGCGGCACTAAAGTCAGATATCCATGATCTAAGTTTGGCTACAAAGCAGGACGTTTCGGCCCTGAAGTCGGACATCCATGATCTAAGGTTGACCACGAAGGCAGATGTGGAAGCGCTAAGGCTGGCCGCGAAGCAGGATATCGCAGCACTGAAGTCGGATCTCAATGAGTTTAAGCTCGACACAAAGGCTGAGTTTGCAGCTGTACGAGCTGAAACAAAGTCGGAGA
This sequence comes from Puia sp., assembly GCA_035545935.1. Lineage (GTDB taxonomy): Bacteria > Bacteroidota > Bacteroidia > Chitinophagales > Chitinophagaceae > Puia. The sequence continues at coordinate 88,319 of DASZXP010000068.1, forward strand.
TGGCAAACTTAAAATTCGAGCTGCTCGTAAAGATGAGCAAATACCAGGTCGGCACCATGCGCTGGATGTTCATCTTCTGGGTAGGCCAGGTCGCCGTCACAGTCAGCCTGTTTATGCTCTTCCTAAAAAAATAGACCGATCTATTGATCGGTCTTATCCTTATCATTCTCCTTTTTTTCCTTTAGCCGCCTGGCCTGCTTCAACGATTGATGCAACATCCATTCTATCTGTCCATTGACACTGCGAAATTCGTCCGCTGCCCACTTCTCGATGGCCTTCATCGTATCGGCATCTATCCGCAATGCAAATGACTTCTTTTCCCCCATGCTTACTGATTTAATGTCCCCGTATTGACAACAGGCTGGCTTTCCCGGTCGCCGCACAACACCACCATCAAATTACTGACCATCGCGGCCTTCTTATCCTCATCCAGCGCAATGATCTGCTTGGCCGACAGTAAATTCAACGCACTCTCCACCATACCCACCGCGCCTTCCACGATCTTATTCCGCGCAGCCACCACCGCCGAAGCCTGCTGCCGCTTCAGCATGGAATGGGCGATCTCCGGCGCATACGCCAGATGCGAGATCCTCGCCTCCACCACCTCGATCCCCGCTATCACCAGCCGCTCCGCGATCTCCTTCTCCAGGCTGCGGTTCACCTCATCGAAATCCGTACTCAATGTCACCGTGGCCTTCTCATCCTCGAAATGATCATAGGGATAGATAGCAGCCAGCTTACGCACCGCCGAATCCGTCTGCGTCATGATGAACTTCTCATATTTGTCCACCTCGAAAAAAGCCTTGAACGTGTCCTGCACCTTCCACACGAGGATCACGCTGATCATAATGGGGTTCCCCATCTTGTCATTGACCTTCACCTTCTCGCTCTCGAAATTCCGCGCCCGCAGCGAAAGAGAATTCCGGCTATAAAACGGATTTACCCAGAATATACCGCTCTGCTTGATGCTGCCCTCATATTTGCCGAACAACAAAAATATCTTACCGGTATTGGGGCTGATCACAACAATGCCCTTCGACGTAAGGATGAACACTAAGGTCATGATAGCGCCTATCGCCGGCTGCCCGTTCGTATAAAATATGAGCATGGCGATGCCGGAGAGGAAGGCAAGGACAAGCGCAAAATAGCCGCTGCCTGATTTAAGTATTTTTTCGGTTTGCATGGTTGTTGAGTTTGATATCATTTTGATATCAAAAATACATCATTATCGGAATATTCCAAATAAATCTGGCAGCCAGCCCGGAGGCGGAGGGCCCACATTCCTTCCAACCTTTTGGCCGCTTGAACGTTATTATCACTATGCAACTCACACTCAGCGTCCTGGACCAAACCCCTATCCGGAAAGGCAGCGACGCCTCCGAAGCCCTCCGGGAGACCATTCAGCTGGCCCGGTGGGCCGACCGTCTGGGATATCGGCGTTATTGGCTTAGCGAACACCATAATACCATCACCCTTGCCGGCGCCTCGCCCGGGATCCTCATCGCCCGCCTGGCGGCGGAGACAAAACACATCCGGCTGGGTAGCGGCGGCATCATGCTACCCAACCATAGCACCCTAAAAGTGGCCGAAGACTTCCGTCTGCTGGAAGCGCTTTATCCCGGTCGCATCGACCTCGGCCTTGGCCGCGCACCCGGAGGCGACCGCATCACGGCCCAGCTGCTCAACCCCTCCAATACCTTCGATCCACAGGAATATATCAACCAGCTAAAAGACCTGGACGCCTTTCTCTCCGACGCCAGCACATCAGGCACCATCCAGGGAAAAGTACGGGCCATCCCCCGCATCGCCACCAGACCCGATCTTTGGATGCTCACCTCCAGCGGAGAAAGCGCCTACCTGGCCGCCCATCTCGGCATAAGCCTCTCCTATGCCCAGTTCATCAACCCTATCGGAGCCGCCGCGGCCATCCGCACCTATAAAGAAAGATTCCGCCCTTCCCCACAGCTATCCGCTCCCAGGACCAGTATAGGCATATTCGCCTTCTGCTCCGACGATCCGCGGAAAGTGGAAGAAGTGCAGGCTGTAATGGATTACAGACTCTATAACTTCGAGAGAGGACGATTCGATGAGATCCCCAGCTACGAGCTGGCAAAGGAGCAGGTATATACGCCGGCGGAATGGCAGCGGGTATTGTTCAACCGCCAGCGTATGGCAGTCGGCAGCCCCGAACAAATAAAAGAAAAGTTGACAGCGCTGGCCGAAGAGGCCGGTGTGGACGAGATAGTGATCAGTACGTTTACGGAACATTTCGAGGACAGGCTGCGCTCCTACGAGCTCCTGGCCCGGACGTTCGGACTCACAGCGTCGAGCTTCGTACCTCCAGCCGGGCAGGCAGTATCACACGATCGTCCGGCTTAAGGATATACTTCTTTTCCAATCGTCTGAATAAAATGGTAGCCGCCTCCTTACCCATATCATAGGCAGGCTGGGCAATGGTCGTCAATGCAGGACTCAGCAGACTGGCGGTAACAAGATTGGAAAAGCCGATGACCTTCACGTCCCTGGGTATCTCCAGCCCCAGCTCCCGGCAGGCATGATATACCTGCACAGCCAGCTTTTCCACGGAAGCAAAGATCCCATCCGGGCGCTGGTCGGAAGCCAGCAGGTCCCGTATCTTCTTATAGTTCTCCTCGTCATTGCCCTCGCAACGGACGATCATATTTTCTTCGAAGGGCTGGTCATATCGTAACAACCCGTCCGTATACCCCTTCATCCGCTTGTGGGAGATGGAAAGGCTCATGGAAATGGTCAGATGCGCTATCCGATGGCAACCGGCCTTGATCAAATGCTCCGTCGCCACAAACCCGCTCTCATAATCGTTGGTCATCACCTTGGGCGCCTCTATGCTGTCACAGACACGATCGAAAAATACCAGGGGGATATTCCGCTGCTGCAGCTCCACCAGGTGACGGGCATCCTTCGTCTCACCCGACAATGAAAGGATCACTCCATCCACCCGCCCGCTTTGCAGGTTCGCGGCCACCGACATCTCCTCGCTGCCATCCTCGTTCGTAAGATAGATCAGCACATGATACCCCTTTTCCCGGGCGATGGTCTCGATACCTTTTATCGCCAGGGCGAAAAAATTGTTGGCTACTTCCGGAATGACTACTGCAATGGTACGGCTGCGATGCTTACGGAGGCTGCTGGCGTATGGATTGGGCTGAAAATTCATTTTCTTTGCCAGATCGAAGACCCTTTGCTTGGTCGGTGTGCTGATCTCCCAGCTATCCCGCAGAGCACGGGAAACGGTGGATACGCTTAGGTTTAACTCTTTTGCTAGTTGCTTGAGGTTTACCGTATTCATTGGCAGGCAGTTGGTGCATAGGAAAATTACAGGATTTTTATACTCCCCTCTGGTTTTTCTACGAAAACGTTGTAGTAACCCTTCATGCAACCGTTTCCGTAAATAAACTCTTCATCCCATGGCCCCGATGATCACAATTTTCTCCAACTTGACATCATGAGACCGCAACTGCTTAAAGTTTCAAAGGAGCCCGGGCATTCATTCAGCGTCCGCCGGGACCTCGTCCCATATATCAACGATCGCTGGCATTTTCATACAGAAGTGGAGCTGATACATTTCAAAAGAGGACAGGGCACTCAGTTCGTGGGAGACAATATGCAGCGCTTCCGGGCGGGAGATGTAGTCCTCGTGGGCTCCAACCTGCCCCATTACTGGCGCTTTGACGACGCCTATTTCGAAGAATATACGGATGTGACGGCGGATGTCCGTGTGGCCCATTTCAGCAACGATTTTCTTGGCGACGCATTCCTGCATCTTCCGGAGACGGTACACCTCAAGACAGTCCTCGACAAGGCGAAAAGAGGCGTACAGGTGGAGGGAGAGTCCCGGAAAAAAGTAGCCGACCTGCTGGAGAAGTTATTAGACGCCGATGGCATGCATCGCCTGTTGCTATTGCTGGAGGCGCTATACGTCATTGCCGTATCGCCACAGACACGACAATTGTCATCCATCGGATTCCAGCATACTTTCCAGGAAGCCGAGTACGAGCGTATCGATACCATTTACGAATACAGTCTGAAGAATTTCAGACGTCCCATACTTTTGGAAGAAATATCCGCGGTGGCCAATATCAGCCCCAACTCTTTCTGCCGCTACTTCAAGTCCAGGACCCGCAAGACCTATTCCCGATTCCTCATAGAGATAAGAGTAGGACATGCCTGTAAGCTGCTCATCGAAAATAATCTCAGCATCAAACAGCTTTGTTATGAGAGCGGCTTTTCCAACTTCACCAGCTTCTATAAATATTTTAAGCTCATCACCGGCAAAAGCCCTCTTGGCTACCAGCGTGAATTCAGTAACTTTAGTTTGAAAAAATCGTACGCATGACCAGGTTCCTTCTCGCATTGGGCCTTTCGTTGCCCTTTATCGCACAAGCACAGCAGCATCCCGTTCTCGACAAGCTATGGGAAACAGACACGATCGTCGCCATTCCCGAATCCGTCCTGCCCGATGCTACGGGCAAGACCCTGTATGTATCCCTCATCGACGGAGGAGGATGGGACGCGGATGGCAAAGGCGGCGTTGGCAGGCTGGGCGTGGATGGCAAAAGCTATGACCCCTCCTGGATCACCGGCTTGAATGCGCCCAAGGGGCTGGGCCGCTGGGAGAACAGACTCTATGTAGCCGACATCAGCGAGGTAGTGGTCATCGATATCCGGCGTGGGAAGATCGAAAAAAAGATCCCCATCCAGGGAGCCACGGGGCTGAACGATATTACGGTGGATAAAAAAGGGACCGTATACGTGTCCGACTCCAAATCAGGCAAGGTCTATACCATCGAAAAGGATAAACCCAAGCTCTTCATGGACAACCTCGACGGCGTGAATGGCCTCATGGCCAGCGGCGATAGTATCTATATCCTCGCCAACAAGGCGGTCCTCATTGCAAGCATGCATGGCGGAACACCCCGCACCATCACTAATCTTCCCAATGGCGGCGACGGCGTGGAAGAAGCGGGTCATGGCGACCTCATCGTCTCCGAATGGGTAGGTTTTGTATATTATGTGTATGCCGACGGGCGAAAGGAGCTTCTCCTGGATACCCATCTCGCGAAAAAGAATACGGCCGACATCCATTACGACAGGGCATCCGGGACCCTGTATGTACCCGGCTTCAACGCCAGGACGGTGACGGCCTATACACTGAAATTTGCCGCCGGCGGCGGCACGGCCGGCGCCTCCACCCCACGGGTCACGCTCATGAACGCCAAACAATTGGCGTTGTTGAAAAAGAAGTTCCAGGGCAAGGACCCCGAAGCCATGCAACAGGCGGAGGACCTGAAGCGTAAGGCGGATAAATACCTCGACATGACGCCCGTCTCCGTCATGTTCAAGCAACGTACCCCACCCAGCGGCAACAAACACGATTACATGAGCCAGGCGCCCTATTTCTGGTACGATAGCAGTAAGCCCAATGGCCTCCCATATAAAAACCTGGACGGACAACGCAATCCGGAGATCTACCTGGTCACGGACAGGACCTATATCGGCGCGCTGGAGAATGCTACTCGCGCCCTGGCC
>DASZXP010000069.1:0-6900 GCA_035545935.1 Puia sp.
CATACATGCCTATTCATTCTTTGGCGCCGACGCCCGTTCCTGCACGATTACTGTATCGAAACCGAACATCATGGTCTCTCGCAGGCCTTGACAGAAGAATGGTCTCCAATATTTTATATACCCGGCACTCTTTTGGCATTGTCCTGGTGATCTGGCCGTCTTACTCGTCATAAAACCGATCATTCCATGTTCCGCAACTATCTCAAGATTGCCTTCCGTAGCCTCAGGAAAAGCAAGGGCTTTACCGCCCTCAACATCCTCGGCCTCGCTGCCGGGCTCGGTGTCTGCCTGCTGATCGTCCTGTACGTCACCGACGAGCTCAGTTACGACCGCTACAATGTCAACGCCGACCGCATCTATCGGATCGATGAGGATAGCTACCTCAATAATACCCAGTTCGACGCCGTCAATGTCTCCAAATTTCTCGGCCCCACCCTCATCGCTTCCTATCCGAAGATCCAGCAGATGGTCCGGTTCCGCAACCCGGGCGACGTGCTGGTGAGAAAGGGCAACGACCACGTCCTGGACCATCACTTCGTCTTCGCCGACTCGACGATCTTCCAGGTTTTCACCCTGCCCATGATCGCCGGTGACCCCAATACCGCCCTCAACAACCCTCATTCCATCGTGATCGATGAAAGTGCCGCCCGCCGCTATTTCAACAGCACCGACGTCATCGGCGCCACGCTGGAGGTAGGTAGTGAGAATACACCCCTCAAGGTCACCGGGGTCATCCGGGACATGCCGGAACAGTCCCATTTCCATTTCAGCTTCATTCGCCCCATCCGCGAAGCCTACACCTTTAATGACCCCGACGACAACAACTGGACAGCTACTAATTATTATACCTATATCCTTGTCCAACCCGGCGCCACGCGAGCCGAGGTCCAGAAGGATGTAGACGAGGTCGTCAACCTCAATATCGGCCGGGCCCTCCAGGAAGTGTTCAATACTTCGGTCGCCGACCTCGAGAAAACAGGTAATCATATCCGGTACCACATCTTCCCTCTCACCGACATCCATCTCCATTCCAATAAGTCTTACGAGCTAGAAGCCAACAGCAATATCCAGTTCGTTTACATCTTCTCCGTGACCGCCGTGCTCATTCTCCTGATCGCCTGCGTCAACTTCATGAACCTGTCCACTGCCCGCTCGGCACAACGTGCCAAGGAAGTGGGTATCCGCAAGGTCTCCGGCTCGACAAAAGGGCACCTCATCATGCAGTTCCTCACCGAGTCCGTCCTGCTCAGCCTCTTCTCCCTCGTCCTCGCCCTTAGCATCGCCGTCCTCCTGCTGCCGATGTTCAATGAGCTTGCCGGCAAATCGCTCCATCCCGACGCCCTCTTCAGCGGCCGGTTCCTGCCCATCCTCATCGTCCTAACGCTGCTGGTCGGTTGTCTCGCAGGCAGCTACCCCGCCTTCTACCTTTCCTCCTTTCAGCCTATTCAGGTACTCAAAGGAAAGATGGCCGCGGGTTTCAAGAGCAGTTGGCTCCGGAACAGCCTGGTGGTCTTTCAATTTTTTATATCCATCGGGCTCATTGTCAGTACCCTCGTCATCTACCGCCAGCTGCACTATATCCGGAATAAGGAAGTCGGCTTTAACCGGGATCAGGTACTTGTCATCCATAATACCTGGTCGCTCGGCTGGGATGGCATGACCAATCTTCGCAAGAACCTGCTCACCATTGCCGGGGTCACCGACGCCACCATCACCGGCGACCTCCCCACCCTGGGCGGCGGTCAGTACCGTCAGCCAGGCTGGTTCCGGGATGCCTCGCTTGACGCCAGGAAAGCGATCTTCCTGACCACGCTCGATGTCGACGACCATTATGTTCCCACCCTCGGCATGCAGATGGTCAAAGGCCGCAACTTCGACCTCGCACAATTTCCTACCGACAGTACCGGCATCATCCTCAATGAAGCCGCCGTAGCGATGTTCGGCGTGAAGGATCCACTCCATCTGATCGTCTGGTATGGCTCGCAAGGGGAACCCGCCCGCGCCTTTCATGTCGTCGGTGTCGTAAAGGATTTCAATTACAATTCCATGCATGACAAGATCCGCCCCCTTGTGATGCAAGTCAACCCTTACTGGGGCGGCATGGCCGTCCGCTTCCACACGAATGATGTCCTCAGCCTCGTCCGGCAAGTCGAAAGTAAGTTCCATGCGGCCAAGCAGGGACTGCCCTTCAACTACTCCTTTATGGATAACGACTTTGACAAATTGTATCACGCTGAGCAGCAGACCGGCCAGATCTTCATCGCCTTCGCCGTCTTCGCCATCCTTATCGCCTGCCTCGGTCTCTTTGGCCTTGTCACCTATGCTGCGGAACAACGCACCAAGGAGATCGGGATCCGCAAGGTCCTCGGCGCCCAGGTCAGCAGTATCGTCACCCTCCTAAGCAAAGATTTCGCTCTCCTTGTCGGGATTGCCGCGCTCATCGCATTCCCGATTGCGTGGTGGGCCATGTACAAGTGGCTGGAGACGTTTGCTTATCGTACGGAGATGAGCTGGTGGATCTTCCTCGTGGCCGGCGCCGTCGCCCTTGCCATTGCCCTGTTGACGGTGAGTATTCAGACCATCCGCGCGGCCCTCGCTAACCCCGTAAAATCCCTCCGCAGCGAATGAGCAGCGAAGTAGCCAAACTCAAATGTTTAACAAAGGGACCGCACGCGGAAATTCCAGGAGCGAGATTATCAAATACCTTGCCGCCCTGTGCACGGGTGCTGGCAGCGTGTAACAATAACACCCACACAAATACAAGGAACCGTTTATTCATAACGCATACATTTCCCGTAAATTAAGTCTATTTTTTTGTTTTTCTGCTAGTGATCCCGGCTTGTCCGGCTGAATGGATGGGAAAGTCGTATTTTACGCCCCCAATAAATCAACATGAAATATCTCCTATCCCTTTCCATCCTCCTACCCATTCTGACGCACGCACAGGTTAAAATGGATGAATTGATCACAAAACGCGGCCTTTCCTACGAAATGGCGGGCCGGGTACCCTATTCAGGGAAGGCATACTCCTCCTACCCCAATGGGGACACACAAACGGTCGTCACCTATAAGGATGGTGTCCTCGACGGAGAAGTCGTCGTATGGTACTCCAAAGACCACAAACAGCTCGAAGGCCTCATCGCCAAAGGGCAAAAAGCCGGGGTCTGGAAATTATATTCCGAAAGCGGAAAAATAAAAAAGCAAACCGCCTATTCCAATAACATCGAGGACGGAGAAGAAACATTTTGGTTTGATAATGGCAACATAGAAAAAAAAGGGACGTACGCCGAAGGCAAGCTCAACGGGAAATACACCTGGTATTATGACAACGGTCAAAAAAAACAAGAAGGTTTTTTCACAGCCGGCGCCGAAGACAGCACCTGGAGCGAATGGTATGACAACGGCAAACAAAAAATGATTGGGCATTTCACCAACCTGGAAAAGAATGGCGATTGGACCTTTTGGGACGAACAAGGGAACATCACTACGAAAAAGAATTATCAGCACGGCCTGGTAATAGTAGCAAAGGACAACCTCGATACCTACATGGAGAAATTGGAGTATTACATCGCGAAAAAAAATTATAAAGAGGCGCTAAAGAACGTAGAAGCCGCCGAAGCAACGCTTCCGGAAAAAACAGATACCAGCCAGGCGTATATGAGCCTGCAGGTGTATCACTCGAAATGCTATTCTTTCGCCTTCCACTACCGCCAGGGTGAAAAGATCCTGCTGGATGCCATCGGCCTGACCCCTGCCCAGGTACAGGTAATCCAGAATTCACACCTCGACAAGTCTCCCGCAAAGATCAACCAGGTGATCACCGAGATCAACCAAAAAGAACAGGCTGGGTTTAAAGCCACCAACCATATAGCGCTGGCCTTATGCTATAATATTATCGGAGATAGCGTCAACTTTCAGCAACAACAGCAGATCGCCATGCTGAAAGGAGGGATGAAGGACTATATCATCACCATCTCCCTGGAGCTCTACAGGCTGGCCGGAGCAAGGACCGACAACTACAACGCCCTGCAGGATGTCAACGCCCGCATTGCAAAGGAAGGAGCAACGGAAAGATTGGAATTGGAAAAAGCGCAATACCTCATCGGCAATGAAAAATTCGACGAAGCGCAGAAGATCATCGATAAATACCTGCAAAAGGATGCAAAGAACGTGACCGTGCTGCTCTCGAAAGCCGCCCTGGAAACAGCCCTTGGCAATGTCGATAAAACAAAATTATACGAGGATAAGGCGTTGGCCATCGATCCCGATGCGCTCACCGGTACGAAAGAGCAAAATTAAAGGAGCCTGGTCCATCCCAGGCAAAAAGTAAGAAACCCCTTATCCATCAAGGGGTTTCAAATTTATATAAAAGGCTCGCACATTATCCCTGCCGGCTCTTGTACTCCTCCCTGGCTTTGTTCTTCATTTCTTCTTTCATCGCCTCATATTGTTTGTACTGATCCTTATTCAGGACTCCCTTCATCTCCTTGTCCTTGTCTTTTTGCGAGGACTTCAAAGCTCTGAATTTTGCAAATTTTCCTCCGGACCCTGTCCATATCTCCTGGTTCTTCTGTGCGTATTTGAGATTGATAGCCTGCACCTGTGGCGTCTGGTCATCCGTGAGGCTCAACGCTGTCTTCATTTTTTCAGTAAGAGCCGTGGCCCGGCCTTCGGGAGTTTTAGTACTATCGGCCGATTGGGCTTTTGCGCCGAGGGTGAACATAACCAGGGCGGCGGCAAAGAAAATTCTGATCTTTTTTGAATTCATTTGTTTTGTTTTTTGTTTTATCGAACTACTACTACTCTACGTACCGGCCGCACCACGACAGGGCGAACAACTGCAACGGGTGCAATAACAAGACGTGGCCGGACGACTACGACAGGACGGGGCAGAAGGACAGGCCGCACCACGGCAACAGCGGGTACGGGTATGCGGACGGCAACGTGGCAGTTTACCTGGGCCTGTGTGGATGTAGTTCCTAATAGGAGGATCGCGATCATCGCGGGTAAGATTGCTTTTTTCATGACATTTTTTTTATAGCTATAAGACGGGTAAAGAGCCAGGAAATAATAAAAAAGACCCTGTAACGGCCAAAACAGACGATGAAGCAGGCAGGTCACCGGCCGTTGCTTTCCAACCAACTAAGAAAGTCGCTCGATTTCGCTTTACTGACGACAATAGGCTCAGGCGTGTGGGATGTCAGTTTTACGACCAGCTTACGCGCGAAGGACCTTTCAATATCCCGGATGGCGTACCGGTTGACAAGGAATTGCCGGTTGGCCCGATAGAAGAGTCGTGGGTCAGTGGTTTGCTCCACTTCATCTATCCCCTGGCTGACGGAATAAACGGATCCATCCAGGAGCTTGACGGTGACGTACCCATTCTCGTAGTGGAAGAAGGCGATGCCGGTATGGTTCACGGGAATGATCTTGCCTTTATGATGTACGAGTATCGTTCTTTCCCGGGCGGGCGCGATACACTCGAGCAGCCTGCCGATATCGGCAAACTTTGATTCGCCTCCCGGATGGAAGGTCGCTCGCAGGCCATCCAGTTTTTTCAACGACTGTTCAAGGCGGCCTCTATCGATAGGTTTTAATAAATAGTCGATGCCGCTGGTTTCGAAAGCCCGTATGGCATACTCATCAAAAGCCGTACAAAAGATAATAGGACATTCTACGGTAACGGTTTCGTAAATGTGAAAGCAGAGGGCGTCCGCCAGCTGTATATCGGAAAAGATCAGGTCGGGCGCTTTGTTTTCATTCAACCAGTCGATGGCTTCGGCCGCCGAAGGGAGGATGCCCACAATATACCAGTCGGGCCGCAGTCCAAGCACCAGCGTCTTCAATTCCTGCGCCGCCTTTCTTTCGTCTTCGATGATCAGTACTCTCATACCAGAAATGGGATTTGTACTTTAAACTTGAATGGTTCCCGTACGACAAGGATGTCTTTCCCTGTCGTGAGGCGATAGCGTTTGGCAAGGCTATTCAGCCCCGTGCTATGACCGCCATGTATCGTCGCGCGTGCGCGGAGGTCGTTCTCCACGACCAGGTTTTCTTCTTCGTCGTAAATATCGATGGCCAGCGGGGAAGAATAGGATATGGAGTTATGCTTGACGGCGTTCTCGACAAGAAGCTGAAGCGCGAAAGGCAATATCTTGCGGTTCAGGCAAGCGGGGTCGAGCCGTATATTGATCTTCAACCCATCTTCAAACCGGGATTCCAAAATATAAATATAGCTGCGGACAAATGCCAGCTCTTCCCTCACCGGAACAATGTTTTGTTGTTGATATTGGAGTACATAGCGGTAGACTTCGCTCAGCTTTAAGATGTACTCCTTTACGGGCTCTTCATGTGACAGCGTTGACAGGGTATTGAGGGAATTGAACAGGAAGTGAGGGCTGATCTGTTCCCGTAGCGAGGTCAATTGGGCATGGAGGTTTTCCTGTTTCAAACGCTCATTTTCCAGGCGGGACCGCTGCAACAGGAACAATAACCTGTAATAATAAACGGCAAAATACGTAAGGGTGCTTACTATAAGTCCACGGAACACGCGGACAAAAATGGCTTGGCCCCTGCCCGGAGTACCATCCTGATGTGAAAAGAGGGGGAATGGACTGGCGATCTTCAAGATCCATGCCATCGTCCCGATGATAACCACGCCGCATAGAATGCTGATGGCTGCCTTCATGTACCTGCTGGACAAAACTCCCGAACGCAGATGGAGGATAAAGAAATGATGGGTCAACCAGTAAAATAAAAAGGTACCCGACAGATAAACAAAATTGGTCCCGACACGCGATAGATCATCGAAGTCCAGGCGGATGATCCTCGGCAATACAGTGACGAGCGCCGCGACACCAATGGCAAAAATGAGCCCGGCCTTGATATGGTAACGATTGT
>DASZXP010000070.1:0-15889 GCA_035545935.1 Puia sp.
CAGGTCCTTGATGGAGAACTCTCCCACGATGGCCCCGTCGAACTCATTGCTGACGACGGTAATGGTCTTGTTATTGTCTACGATGCTGGACTCCAACGTCAGACTGTCGAAAGAGACCCGTTGCCCGTTCTTGAAAACGGAGGCGTCGTAAATGCTGGCATGACCCAGGAAGTTGTCGACATTGTCCCCGGTGAAATTACAACGGAACTTCCCGTTGAACTCCACCTGCTGCTGGACAAAATGCAGCCTGGTAAGATCGGCCTTGGCCACCTGCGCCTCGAAGTCGAACTTGGGCTGTTCCTGGCTGAAATCGATCAACCCATTCAGACGCGCATCCAGGGAAGGATCGCCCGAAACAAGCTCCCCATTGAATTTTCGTTTGGCCACGGCCCCGTTGATAAGGATATGCTGATAGGTATAATGATTGAACTCGAGGCTGTTGATCGTACCGTCTAGGGAAGCGTTCAGGGTGCCTGCTTTCAGACCCGCTCCGATGACCTTGCCCTGGAAGGCTATCTTGCCCATATTGTCGTTGTCCAGGAAGGGACCCAGCTGGAAGTTCTCCGTACTGATAGTACCCGAGTAGACGGAAGGACCATATTCCAGCAGCTTCATATTGACATTGGTATTGACGGCGCCCAGGTTGGTCTCGATGATGCCATTGGTGACGAAGTCCCGTATATAGCCGGTAAAGCTGCCTTTGAACCGCAACCATTCTATACGATCGATACGCGGCTGCTCGATGGTCTTGATAGACGGCGCCAGCATGACCATGTCCTCATAGGTAGAATTGAGCTCCGTGGATTGGAAGTCGAGATAGGTCTTATCGATGTCCGGTAAACCCTTTATCCGGAAATTCCCTTTCACCGAAGTATTCTTTCCCACCTGTATGACGGCATTCCTTCCTTCCAGGTCGGCTACGGGACCCTTCACGATACCCGAGATCCGGATATGCTTTTTCCAGTCCTTTAGCTCGGGAGCGAAGTAAGCGATATCGTCGGTGTCCACGTCGGAGTCGGTAAGGTCGGCCTCCATCCGGATCCGGGTCTCGAAATCGGACATATCGTCCAGGGTCCTGAAACGCATGGCAAAAAAGTTCCGGAGATGGCTTTTGTTGGTCTGGAGATCCAGGCGATGGAACTCCATGGCTTCGGGGAACCATTTTATCCGGGCGCTGAGCTTTTTTACTTCCAGACCGCTGCGTTCTTTTGTGGTGAGCAGCATCTGCGCCGTAATGGTATCCTTATGGAGCTTCAGGTTGGTAAAATGGGTGTTCACCGCATAGAAATAGATATGGTTGCCGTCGAAATGTTTGTTGGCGACGGTGTCGGAAGGCTTTTCATTGCGGAAGGAACCGTCGGTGATCGTCACCTTGCCGGCGGTGAGGTCCCATTCATCGGGATTGAGCCGGAGATGGAGCGGGTCCAGGATAAAGGTGGTATCGGGCTGGATGGTCCTGTTGCCCTTGTAATTGGTAAGAGTGAACTCGGGCCTGGTAAACTCCAATGCCGTGATACGCGCTTTTTTTTGTGTAAGGCTCAGCGTATCGGCGTTCAGATACATGGACTGAAGGCGGAGGTCCATATTCTCGCCTCGCCACTCGTCCTTTTTCTCCAAATGCACCCGGGTGAGGTCGAGCCTTTTAAGATCGAGCTCTACGGGTTGGACGCTGTCTTTCCCGACCTTTTTGGGTTTGGAAGGGGAGGAGAAATAGTCCACGAGGAACTGGTAGTTCCAGACGGAATCCGTACGATGCAGGCGGATGGTAGCGTCTTCCAGCCCGATGTATTGCAGCTCCGTCTTGTCCTTGAAGAACCACCAATCCGTGATATTCACCTTTACAGCGCCGGCATACAGGATGGTGTCATGTCGCTGGTCCTCCACCAACACGCTGTCCAGCACCATTTTATTAAAAAGAGAAAAGTCTACGTGTTTGACCCGGATGGTAGTATGCAGCTGGTGGGAGATGCGGGTCGTGACCTTTGAAACAAGCCATGTCTGAACAGGGGGCAACTGGATGAGCAACCAAAGTGTCACCAGAAGTAGTAATAAAATCAATAATGTATTACGGAGTATTTTCCAAATCTTTCTCAGGGGCTTGGCGTTTCAAGTTGTAAAATTACACAATACCCAGGGATGTGCAAATTCAATACCAATAAACCCCGCCAGATAATTTTACCAATTTATTTACAGGAGGGGCTTTGGGAGGGCCGCACATAGTAAAAATGCAGGATATCGACAACCTAAGATGGTGAAAAATTAAACTGGTTTAATCCCATGGATATATCTTTTTTTTAAGTCTCTTATGAAGTCGAAATTTATACTATGGAAAAAGAACCTACATCCTACGATAATGAGGCCGGACAGGGCGAGTCTTTTGTCCGTGAGCCCGTGGAAGCATATGGCCGTAAAAAGCTTTCGATTGCTGAATTCCTTGAATGGGAGTCAGCCCAGACGGAAAGACATGAATATTACCAGGGGGAGATATTCGTGATGATGGGGCCAAAATTGCCGCACGCACGCATAACGGGTAATATGTCTTTTGAGCTGATGTCACGTTTGAAGGGAGGCGGCTGCCAGGTCTTTTCTACGGACCTGCGTCTTCATATCCCATCGAATACCCTGTTCACCTACCCCGATATTTCGGTTGTTTGCGGTGAGCCGGAGACATTGAACAACGACGATTGGAATCTCCTCAACCCCTGTATGCTCATTGAAGTGCTATCCCCCTCTACCCGCACCTATGACAGAGGGATAAAATTCGGCTTGTACAAGGACATACCCTCTCTCAGGGAGTATGTGTTGATAGATTCCGAAAAAATAAAAGCAGAGACATGGCTGCGGCATGAAGACCACTGGGATCAGCAGGTTTTTGAAGATCCGGACGGGGTATTGGATGTACGTAGCCTGGGACTTTCTATTCCTCTAAGGGACATATACACAGGCACAAAACTCCTGTAGCATGGGGACTAACGGCTATGCTGTTCTTTCATCTGCCGGTTGAATTGATCCGATCCTCCTTTAGGTATCGACGGGGACTGCCAGTCCTTGCCCCGGATCATTTTCCCTATATAGATGATCTGCCCGACGTGATGAGGGTAGTGGGCCAGCTGCCGGTTGATCGCATCGATGGCAAGCAGGGGTTCATGACGGATATGGATGGTACGCATCAGGTCGTCTTCCGTCAGGCTCCGGAGGGTGGTGAGGAAACAGTCCCACCCCTTTTCCCACTGTTCTATCAATCGATCGCGGCTGGGATGGCCCTGTAAGCTGAACTCCGTCTCCCGGTTGCGCCCCGGCTTTTCTCCATCCTCGGTGAGGAAATTCGTCCATCTGCTGATCATGTTGCCGCTCATATGTTGTATGATGACGGCAATGCTGTTGGACCCGGCATTGGGAGAGTATAAAAAATCCTTTTCTTCCAGCTGCCGGAAGGTATGGTCCCCCAGGAGCTTGTAGCTGGCGGCCCTTTTGATCGCCGATCCCAGATAAGCGCCGCCTAATGATGTGCTCATGCCAATAATTTTATAGTGTCAAAACGAACCACAGGCTTGTTCAATATCCTTCCGCCGTATCGTCTCCCCGTCTATCGCCCACCGCCTCTATCTTCCCGCCCGATACTTTTATCACTTCCGTTCTGCCAATGCTACCCCGCTGCGTGATCCTGTACCCCATTTTTTGCAGGGCTTCCCGGATCTCGATGGGAAAGCTCGCCTCTACAAAGATCTCATCCGGCAGCCATTGATGATGGAATTTGGGTTTGTTGACGGCGTCCTCCGGTGTCATATTGAACTCCAGCATATCGATCAATGTCTGGAATACGGAGGTCGTAATGGTCGTACCGCCGGGGGTGCCCGCGATGATAAAGACCTTGCCCTTGTCCAATACCAGGGTGGGGGTCATGGAGCTGAGCATGCGTTTGCCGGGGGCAATGGCATTGGCTTCGGCGCCTACGGCGCCATACATATTGGGTACGCCCGGCTTGATGCTGAAATCATCCATCTCGTTGTTGAGGAGAAAACCCGCACCCCCCACTACGACCTTACAACCATAGCCGCCGTTGAGGGTGGTGGTAATGGCTACAGCATTGCCTTCCTTGTCATACACATTCAGGTGGGTCGTCTCTTCGCTGGCGGGGGAAAGGACGCCGGCTTGTATGTCCGTGCTGGTGCCTGCCTTATCGGGCTGGATCAGCGCTACCCGCTGACGGATATAGGACGCGCTGGTAAGCGTATCCACCGGCACGGAATAATAATCTTTATCGCCCAGGTATTTGGCCCTGTCGGCATACGCAAGCCGTTCTATTTCCGTCATCACATGCACCGTTTGTGTAGATTCGAAACCATAGGATTGTAGCGGCTGCCCTTCGGCCATCTTCATCATCTGTTGCAGGATGACGCCGCCGCTGCTGGGAAGGGGCATGGTGACGATGCTGTATTTTTTGTAGGGGAACACCGTGGCGTCCCGTTCCTTGGCCTGGTATCCGCTGAGATCGGCGGCGCTGATGATGCCCTTGCCCCGCTGCATTTCTTCCAGGATCAGCCGGGCTGTCTCGCCTTCATAGAATCCGGCGGCGCCCTTGTCGCGGATAAGCCGCAGGGTCCTGGCCAGATCCTTTTGCACCAGGGTATCTCCGGCCTTCCACCCTCCTTCCTTGACGAATACGGGCGTTACGGTATTATATTTCTTAAAAGAACTCTGTGACGCATTCAGACTGCGGGCTTCCGCCTCCGTGATCGCAAACCCTTTTTCAGCCAGGTCGACCGCCGGCTGGATCAACGTGGCGATAGGCAGACGGGCATATTTGAGCTCGGCGAAAATACCGGCAATGGTTCCGGGGACGCCGGACGCCAGATGACCATTTTGGCTCAGGTCCGTGCGGGCATTACCGTTGGCATCCAGGTACATGTCCCGGGTGGCGGCCTCTGGCGCCTTTTCCCGGAAATCCAGGGCTATATTCTGGCCTGTCGACCGATGGGCAACCATAAACCCGCCACCTCCGATATTACCCGCGCCGGGATAAACCACGGCCAGCGTCAGCTGCGTGGCAATGGCTGCGTCAAAGGCATTGCCGCCCTTTTGCAAGATGGCTACCCCCGCCCGGCTGGCCAACGGATGAGCCGAAACGACAGCCCCCTTTGTGACGACGGTCTTTTTCCGGACCTTATAAGAATAGACATTGCCTGTCTGTGCGGAAATAGAATAGGATACCAGTATGAGGAAGCCGGCGAACAGGAGACGCATAGTAAAGTTGAATTTGAACGGAAAGGTACCATTTTTTTGTTCAGAACGAACCACAGGTTTGTCTTACATTCATGCTATGCAAAAACTCATTTCCCTGTTATTCGGACTGCTCTTCTTCATGACCGCCTTTTCTCAGACCGCTCCTTCTCCGGAAGCTTTTTTAGGATACAAGCTGGGAGATCATTACACGCCGCATTATAAGATCGTCAATTATTTTAAAGAAGTGGCGAAGGATGTTCCTTTACAAGTAAAATTGGAACAATATGGAGAGACCAACGAGGGGCGCCCCTTATTACTCGCATTTATCGCCTCTCCCGGGAACTTGCAGCGTCTGGAGGATATCCGCAAGAACAACCTTCGTCTCGCAGGCGTACTAAAGGACGGCGCCGCCTATGAGAACGCGCCTGCCATTGTCTGGCTCAGCTATAATGTACACGGCAACGAACCTTCGTCTTCGGAGGCGGCCATGAAGACCCTGTATTCCCTGGTGGACCCTGCCAATACCCACGCCAAAGAATGGCTGCAGCACACCGTCATCGTCATCGACCCCTGTATCAATCCGGATGGAAGAGATCGTTATGTCAACTGGTTTACCATGGCCGTTGGACAGCACGCCAACCCCGATCCTCAGTCGAGGGAGCACCGCGAACCCTGGCCGGGCGGAAGGACCAATCACTATAATTTCGATCTGAACAGGGACTGGGCCTGGCAAACACAAATAGAGACGCAGCAACGGTTAAAAAAATACAACGCCTGGCTCCCCCAGGTACATGTGGACTTCCACGAACAGGGATACAACAATCCCTATTATTTTGCCCCCGCGGCAGAACCCTACCACGATGTGATAACGCCATGGCAACGGGAGTTTCAGGTACAGATAGGAAAGAACAACGCAAAATATTTCGACAGTCATGGCTGGCTGTATTTTACAAAAGAAGAGTTCGATCTTTTTTATCCCAGCTACGGTGATACTTATCCCACGTACAATGGGGCCATCGGTATGACCTTCGAACAGGGTGGATCGCCCCGGGGCGGACTTGCCGTGGCGACGGCCAATGAGGACACCCTCACCCTGGCCGACAGGCTCGAACACCATTATACCACCGGCATCTCCACGATAGAGGTATCCGCGCAGAATGCCACCCGCTTGATAAAGGAGTTCCATAAATATTTTACGGATGCCCGGGAACATCCCGGTGGAGAGTTCAAAGCCTATCTGATCCGTGGTGACAAGTATAGCGACAAGCTCAGCCGGCTGATAGAATTGCTCAAAAAGAATAATATTGAATTTATAACCCCGTCTGCAGGCAATTATACCGGTGTGGATTACGAGACGGGGCGGGTAGCTTCCTTCAAGTCGGCCCCGGAGGACATCGTTATCAATGCCAATCAGCCCCGGTCCAATCTCCTGCGCGTGCTCTTCGAAAGGACCTCCCGTATCAGCGACTCGGTGACCTATGATATCACGGCCTGGTGTGTTCCTTATGTATATGGGCTGCAGGCGTATGGATTGAATACATATGTGGCTGCGGGGAATTTCGTGCAACCCGTCGCACTTTACAGCGAGACCGACAAACCCTATGCCTATGCCATTCGCTGGACGGGCATGAACAATGTGCGGTTCCTTTCCCGGCTGCTGGCCAAAGGGGTAAAGGTCCGGTTTGCCGAACAGGCTTTCCAGTCCGGGGGGCAGAATTTTGAGAAAGGCGCCTTGCTTATAACGGCAACGGGTAACAGCGCATTGGGAGACAAGCTCTGGTCCATCGTAACGACCGCCGCCATGGCTACGGACGTGGTCCCGGAGCCCATTACCTCTGGCTTTGTGGACAAGGGAGCGGACTTCGGCAGCGATAGGGTACGTCTTATTCACAAGCCAAGAGTGGGGCTGTTGACGGGCGAACAGGTCAGCTCCCTGAATGCCGGAGAAGTATGGCATCTTTTCGATCAGGAGCTCGACTATCCCATCAGTCAGCTGAACGCGGAAGACCTGGGTCGCCTGGACCTCAAGAGCTACGATGTGCTGATCTTCCCCAATGGCTATTATAAGGCGCTGGCCGATAAGGGCGCGGCGGAGCCGCTGCGCAGCTGGGTCCGGGAAGGCGGCCGGCTCATCCTTATGGAGAATGCCGTGGCGCAGCTGTCGAAGCTGGAATGGGGCTTGAAGGAAAAAGGGGCGGATGATAAAAAGGACGATGAGAAAAAGAAGGATGATGACTATAGCTTACTGCATCACTATGGCGACAGACAGCGGGAAGAAGTGGCGGGCAGCGTTCCCGGGTCGATCTACCGGGTGGAGCTGGACAATACCCATCCATTGGCCTTCGGCTATCCGGACAAGTATTATACGTTGAAGCAGGACGACAATGTATACGAGTTCATAAAGGAAGGCGGCTGGAATGTGGGAGTTATTAAAAAAGATAATTATGTCAGCGGTTTTACGGGTAATAAAGCAAAACAAAAGCTAAAGGACGGACTCATCTTTGGCGTCCAGGAAATGGGCAGGGGTGAGATCGTGTACTTGGCCGATGACCCGTTGTTCCGTAGTTTTTGGGAGAATGGGAAGCTATTATTTTGTAATGCCGTGTTCCTGGTTGGACAATAGTGATGGGCTACCGTTGGTGGATTTAGATGATCTGAATGACAATTGAATGCTAAATTGCGACTCATGAAATGGATTTTATTGTTGATGGCGCTGACGGCGGCAGCCGGCAGCAAGGCGCAAGCTCCAGAGAATATAGGGTCAGCCGAGATCTTCCTCCGTTTGAAAAAACTGAACGTACTAGGCACCGTGCTCTATGTGGCGGCCCATCCGGATGACGAGAACTCCCGGCTTATCGCCTATATGGCGAAGGAGCGGCTGTTCCGGACAGGCTATCTGTCCATGACCCGGGGTGATGGCGGCCAGAACCTGATCGGTGACGAGCAGGGCGTGGAGCTGGGGCTGATCCGTACCCAGGAGATGCTGGCAGCCCGCCGGATCGATGGGGCCGAACAGTTCTTTACCCGGGCTTTCGATTTCGGCTTTACCAAGACGACGGAAGAAGCGTTGCGCACCTGGAATGAACAAAAGATCCTGAGCGATGTGGTCTGGGTCATAAGGAAATTCCAACCCGATGTGCTCATCACCCGATTCCCCGAGGACGGTCGCGCCGGTCATGGACATCATTCCGCGTCGGCGGTATTGGCGCACGAGGCGTTCAAGGCGGCTGCCGATCCCACTAAATTCCCCGAACAGTTCAAATACGGCGTAAAGCCATGGCAGGCCAAACGCATCCTTTGGAATACCTTCAACTTTGGGTCCACCAATACTACCAGCGACGATCAGCTGAAGATCGACGTAGGACTGTATAACCCGGTGCTGGGAAAGAGCTATGGCGAGATCGCCGCCGAAAGCCGTACACAGCATAAAAGCCAGGGCGCGGCGCTAACGCCTGCCCGCGGACAGTCCCTGGAATATTTTACCCTCGTGGAAGGCGCCGGGGCGCATAACGACCCCATGGATGATATCCCGCTGACCTGGAGTCGTGTGGAAGGCGGGGAAAAGATCCAGCCGCTGGTCGACGAGGTCATAAAGAACTATTCACTGGCCGATCCGGCCGCTTCCGTCCCGGGGCTTATAAAAGTATATAAGGCCATCAACGGGTTAAAGGACGGCTACTGGAAGACGCAAAAGACGAAAGAGGTGTTGAAGCTCATCGAGGCTTGCAGCGGTCTCTGGCTGGAAGCTTCCACCCGCAGCGCCTATACGGTACAGGGAGATGCGCTTCCCATATCCTTTGTCATAAACAACCGCCTGAATGTAAAGGCCTCCCTGGCAGAGATAAAGGTCGACGGATTCGACACCGTTTATAAGCAGGAGCTGGGGGCCAATAAGAATTATGTCCTCCAAAAGAATATCGATGTCCCGGCAAAATACCCCGTGACACAGCCCTATTGGCTGGCGCAGGAAATGGCCCCGGGATCATATAATGTCAGCGATCAGCTGCTCATCGGCGACGCCCAGAGCCGGCCTGCTTTTGAAGCGACCTTCCACCTGGTCATCGAAGGCGAGGACGTCAGCTTTACCCGTCCGGTGCAATACAAGTTCACCGACCCTGTAAAAGGGGAGCTGTATCAGCCCTTGACGGTATTGCCGCCCGTGACCGCCCGTTTCGACCCCGACCTGGTAGTATTCGCTGACGGGGAGGAAAAGAATTTCCAGGTACAGACAAAGGTGCAGGATGCACGGGGAGGCAAGCCGCAGGTCACCCTGACAAAAGCTACCGATATCGTCCTGCAGGAAAAGGCTGCCGCGGGATCCGACCTCGTCTACTCGGCACGCCCGATGGATCACCAGCCCGGTATTGCCTGGTCCAGCCTCCTCTTCCAGCACGATGGCGCACAGGACACGGCCCGTCAGCTAAGGACTATTTCCTATGACCATATTCCCCGTATCGATTATTTCAGCCCCTCGCGGGAAAAATTCGTATTGACGGATATAAAGACACTCGGCAAACGCATCGGGTATATCGAAGGGGCAGGGGATAAGGTGCCGCAGGCATTACAGCAGATGGGATACGAAGTGGTCATGCTTCGGGAGAAGGATCTCACCGGAGGCGCGTTGCGGCAGCTGGATGCCGTCATCACCGGTGTACGGGCCTATGATGTACATCCATGGCTGGCGGGCAAGTATGACCTGCTGATGGAATATGTCAACCAGGGCGGTAATCTCATCGTACAATACAACCGTAACAATATCGGCAACGCACGTGTGAAGATCGGACCATACCCCTTTGCCATCTCCAACAGCCGGGTGACGGACGAGACGGCCAAAGTGGATTTTCTCCTTCCGGACCATCCCGTGCTCAATTATCCGAATAAGATCACCGACAAGGATTTCGAGGGATGGATACAGGAGCGGGGTATCTATTTTATCGACCAGCTGGATCCCAAATATGAGGCGATATTTTCCATGCATGACCCCGGCGAAGCAGACCAGCATGGGAGCCTGGTAACGACAAGCTATGGCAAAGGCAGGTTCGTCTATACGGGCCTGGTCTTTTTTAGGGAACTGCCGGCCGGGGTGCCGGGGGCATACCGCCTGCTGGCCAATATCATCGCTTTAAATCAAAAGAAAGGTTTTTGATCCGCATACCCCCAAAGGAATAATTCAATAGTATGCATCGCAGAAGGGATATCGCATTAGTGACGGCCATCGTCATCGGACTGGTAGTAGGGCGTTTTATAAAAAGGGCGACTGTTGGCCTGATCATAGGTCTCATTGTCGGATTGACCGTAGCAGCTCTGATCGCCAGCAGGAATTCCAACAGGAATAAAAAATAGTCAGTGATCAGCCGGGGTTTCCCCGGGCCAATGGGCATCTGACGGTGAAAAATATGCGTTATGACAGAGGAAACACAGGATGAGAAAGCGCCATTATTTCGGCGGTGGAGTAGCTGGTATGCGCTGGTCATAGGCTTTTTAGCGCTGTTGATCCTGGTATTTTATTTTCTTACCAAAAAATTTTCATGAGCCGGCCAGACTGGATCGTCCTGGTTCTGACATTGCTTGGCATTATTGCCTATGGATTGTATAAGGGCCGCACCAGCAGGGATCTGGATGGATATTTCCTTGCCAACAGGATGGTCCCCTGGTACATGGTGCTGCTTGGCATCATGGGCACGCAGGCCAGCGCCGTAACTTTTTTATCGGCCCCCGGGCAGGCCTATACGCAAGGCATGGGCTTTGTCCAGTATTATTTCGGATTGCCATTGGCCATGGTGGTGCTTTGCATCACGTTCGTACCCGCCTTTCACCGGCTGAAGATCTACACCGCCTACGAGTTCCTGGAACAGCGGTTCGACCTCAAGACCCGCACGCTGACCTCGTTCTTATTCCTGTTGCAAAGAGGGCTTTCCACGGGCATCAGCATCTCCGCCCCCTCCATCATACTCTCTTCTTTATTGGGATGGGACATCGTCTGGACCAATATCTTTATGGGAGGGCTGCTCATCATCTATACCATGACCGGCGGCGCCAAGGCCGTGGCGTATACACAGCAGCTGCAGCTGATCATCATATTCGCGGGCATGTTCATCGCCGGGTATATGGTCATTCATCGATTGCCGGAGGGAGTGGGGATCCCGGAAGCGCTGCACATCGGCGGCAAGGCGGGCAAGGTGAATATCATTACCACCGGCATCACCCCGAAAGGCTTCGACTGGAACGATCGGTATAACCTATTCAGCGGCATCATCGGTGGCTTCTTTCTCGCCCTTTCCTATTTCGGTACGGACCAGTCGCAGGTGGGACGTTATCTGACGGCGCCCACCGTCAGCGAAAGCCGTCTGGGATTATTGATGAACGGACTGGTAAAAGTACCCATGCAGTTCCTCATCCTCTTATTGGGAGTGTTCGTCTTTACATTTTATCAATTCAACAAGGAGCCTGTGTTCTTCAACCAGTCGCAGCTGCAAGTGCTGGCTAAGTCGAAATACAAGGATTCACTGATGGTATTGGAGAAGGCATACGACTCCACTGAATCCATGCGCATCCAATCCCTGTCCACCCCGGCCCTGCAGACCATCGAAAAGGCGAAGGCCGGCTACAAATCCACTGTCAGGCGCTGGCTGAAGGACGTGGGAGGCGAAGACAACGACACCAATTATATCTTCCTCCGCTTTGTCCTGGACTATCTTCCCAAAGGCCTCGTGGGCCTGTTGATCGCGGTGATCTTTTTAGCCGCCTGGGGCTCCATAGCGGCCACGCTCAATTCCCTCGCCTCCTGTACCATCGTGGATTTTCACAAGCGGTTTTCCAGACCGATGAATGGAGAAAAGGAATATCGCCTCTCGCGTATGTACACCCTGTTCTGGGGCGCCTTTTGTGTGGCCGTGGCGCAGCTGGCCTATAACCTGGGCAATAGCCTTATCGAGGCCGTCAACGTGCTGGGATCGCTGTTCTATGGAGTGATACTGGGGATCTTCCTCGTAGCGTTCTACCGGAAAAGGATAGGCGCGACAGCCGTATTCATCAGCGCCATCATCGTGGAGGCCGGGGTCATCGTGTTGAATATACTCAGCCGGAAAGGTATCGTCCCGTTGAGCTTCCTTTGGTTCAATGTCGTGGGAGCGATAGGAGTGATCCTCCTCAGCGAAGCGCTACAGATATTTTTACCTAAACTTAATATCCGCGATAAGGATAAGCCGTAATTTTAAAGATTAAACACTTTATCTATTATGAACAGGATCTCTCTATCGATCCTTTTGGCCGTATCGCTATGCGCTTGCCAAAAGGTGTCTTCCTCACGGACGACCACCACTACTACCATTCCCAGAGCAGCTACTATTACCACTGAAAATTTTGAAACAGGCTCCAAGACGGCCTATGCCGCCGGCAATGTTACATTGAGCACGGGTGTCTGGAATTTCAATGACGCCCTGCTGGGCAATCTTTCGACAGACCGTAAGAACGGTGCGCAGTCGGCCCGGGTGCGCAATGCCGGCTCCGTCACCATGCAATTCGATATCGCCGGAGGCGCTACTTCCGTTTCCGTAAAACATGCCGTCTTTGGTTCGGATGGCGGCAGCACCTGGCAGCTATGGTACAGTACGAACGGAGGCGCTTCTTTTGTACAGGCTGGATCGACCATTACCACCAGCTCTACCACCTTGCAGACCGCGACCTTTACGCTCCCGGTGACGGGGAATGTCAGGTTCCAGCTGCGCAAGACGGATGGCAGCGCCAATCGTATCAACTTCGATGATTTCACGGTCAACGGGTCCGGTTCCGGCGGCGGTGGAACGACGGGCGGCAAGAAATTCCTGTTTGACGCCACCAAGGCCGAGACAGCGGGCAATGCGGATTGGGTCATCGACGAGGATGGAGGTACTCCGCAACGGGTCCCGACGCCTGCACAGTCAACGATCACCGCATCGACAGTGGAAACGTACTGGACGGGCGCCCTATCGAGCTGGGGTATTGCGCTCGTCAAGGGGGGGAACGCCGTGGAGACCTTGCCTACCGGTACGGCGATTACATATGGCAATGCTTCCAACGCCCAGGACCTTTCCCACTATGATGTATTTGTCGTGGATGAGCCCAATATACTTTTTACGGCAGCCGAGAAGACAGCCATCCTGAACTTCATCAGTCATGGAGGCGGATTGTTTATGATCTCCGACCATAACGGGTCTGACCGCAACAACGACGGTCACGATTCTCCCAATATATGGAATGACCTGATGACCAATAACAGCGTAGCGGCCAACCCATTTGGGTTCAGCATCGATCTGACCAATATATCGGGGACGACCAGCAACGTGTGGACAGGAGGCAGCAGCAATCCGATACTCAACGGATCGCAGGGCCACGTATCCCAGCTGGAATTCGATAATGGCGCTACGGTGACTATCAATCCTTCCGCTAACAGCGCCGTACAGGGATTGATCTGGCAAAGCGGTTTTGCACAGAATACCACGCATATCATGTGCGCTTCGTCTTCATTCGGTGGGGGCAGGGTCTTTGTCGTAACGGACAGCTCCCCCATGGATGACGGTACCGGAGCACCCGGCAATACGCTTTTTGTCGGTTGGCCCACGCTGAGCCATACACAGCTATTTATGAATGCCAGCCTGTGGCTGGCGAAACTGCAATAAAAAAGATCGGCCCGGACGGGCCGATCTTTTTTGCGGGCTTATTGGAGGGAGGCGATCAGCTTTTCGTTCAATGCCACGTAGTCGCTGTTATTAGCCTCTTTGGACAGTTCGATGGATTTCTTGGCCGTGGCGATAGCGTCCTGCTTTTTTCCCATCTTGGCCTGGCAGCGGGCTTTCTGATAGACGGCATAAAAGGCCTTGGGGTCCTGTGCGATGGCCTTGTCGAACCATTCCAGCGCCTTGTTCAGGTCCTTTCCATTGTCCAGGTAATAGATCGCAGCCGTGTAATAAGGATGGTTGTCCCTGGTCATAGCGTCATTGATCTGGCCCATGATCTTCGTATCGACATCCGTCTTGATGGGAAGGATCACGATGGTCTTGTCCCAGCACAGATCGAGATTACAGCTGCTCGAAGTGACATCCCCGAAGAAGATGGTAAATGTCTCGACGGAGAAGGGCATCGGCATCGGCGTGACCTTTACGCGTACCACATCCTGATCCTGTTTATAAGCGGCCGGCTGGGTAACATCCAGCTGACGGGTAATGATGATCGTCCATTCATTCTGGTCGGGTATGGTAAGCAGCCCGTATTTACCCGCCTTGATCTTTGTATCTCCGATGGTCACGTCGTCGCCGAAAGTGAGGGTCGTCGCTTGGTTGGCCCCTGTACGCCATACCTTGCCATAGGGTACAAGATCGCCGAAGATGGTCCGGCCTTTTACGCCCGGACGGGAATAGGACAGCTCGATATTGGAAAGGCCAAAATCCTGTCGTACGAACTGAGGAGGAGATGGCTGCGGCGTCCTTATGGACTGTGCCATGGAAGTACCATACAGGGACATGGATAACGCAAACAATAGTAGAGACCTTTTGGGTGTCATGTGTGGTGGTTTTTAGACGCCGAATATACACACATGCGGGATACTCACCGCTTTAAGTTTGGATGAACGGCAAAGCTACCAGGTGAGGACGACCCGTGCTTTTTCCTTTTTGCCTTTCAGCAGCTTCCAGGAGGGGCCTTGCCTCACCAGGCGAATGGCCAGGGAGTCATGGGCAGGAGAGAGGGATCGCTCGACCCTAAAGGAGGAGAGTTCCCCTTTTTTGTTGACAATGAATGAAATGGATTCGAAGCCGCGAATGGTCGTATCCACCGGGTACAAACTCTTATTTGCCTGTAGGTAGATATTATAAGCAGGCCAGCCTTCCGCCGGCACCGCTGTTTCCGACAACGGCTTCGGGACGGAATTGATATCGCTTCTCGTGAGCTCCCTTCTTTTAGCGCCATAACCTACTACCACCACTTCGTTGAGCGACGACGACTGCGGTTTGAGCAAAACCACATTGCCGGTCTTATCATCCGTATTCAATGTCATGTAGTTTTGTTCATATCCTACATAGTTGACCACTACCCGGGAGATCGTATCTTTTTTGGGGACCGTCAACGTGAAATACCCGTTGGCATCGGTGACGGTATTGACGTATTCACGCCCCTTTTTAAAGGAGACGGTGGCGCCGGCCAAAGGAATATTTTGCGTGTTGAGGACCTTGCCTGTGAAGACCAGCTGATCGGGTACACTCTTTTTGAAGAAGGCCATATCGCGATCACTTTCATTTTGTGTTGTCAGTCTGGCTGTGGCCCCTCTAAGCATAAAGGATAGACTATCGCGACGGAAGGTTTTGGTCGTATCGAACAAGGAGAAGGACGGCTGGGTGTTGACATAGTTACTGGTGATCCCGTTGCTCAATGTGTTATTGTTGGTATAGGGCGCTGCGGGAGCTGGGCTATAGTTATAGCTTGCAACAATGTCTTTTTTCGATATATTCCTCTCCTTTGCCTTGTCCACTTCTTTCTCTGCATCTTTCTTCGGCGCCTTTTTATAAAGGGTAGTGGCTTTATCGTTGGCCGCGACCATGCTGGTGGAGTCCGCCGTCTTCGAGTCCACGGCTCCGGCTGCCGGGGTGGTCGAAGCAGCTACCGGCTGCCCGGCAGGCACCTCCACGTCATTCTT
>DASZXP010000071.1:0-4721 GCA_035545935.1 Puia sp.
CTCCGTCCGGACCTACCAGCCACACACGTATGAAATAGGCAAATACGGCGCCGCTCAGTCCGATACCCGCCACCAGGGAAGTAGCAAGCCCCCGGCGCTCCTTCGACATGATCTCGCTCACCAGCGTGATGCCGGCCCCCAGCTCACCCGCCAGGCCAAGACCCGTGATGAATCGCACCAGCTCGTACTGTCCCGCCGTATGCACCAGACCATTGGCAATGCTGCCCAGGGAATATAATATGATGGAAGCAAATAATACCCGCAGACGCCCCAGCTTGTCGCCCAGCACGCCCCAAAGGATCCCACCCAGCAACAATCCGATCATTTGTGTACTGATGATATCCGCGCCGCGCCTGGCAATATCATCCGCGCTCAAACCTAGCGCTTTCAGGGACGGCACACGGACAATACTGAAAAGAAGAAGATCATAGATGTCGACAAAATAACCCAACGCCCCGACTATCACCGCCAGATTGAAAAGAGACTGTTTCTTTTGTTCCATATTATTGTTTCTCTGCAGTTTTTTTCCTTCCGAAAAAGATCTTGTACAACACCGGGAAAGTCGTGATTATTACGATGCCTATAACGATCACCTCCAGGTGCTGCTTCAGGTCGAAATGATATTTGACCAGGATGAACTTCCATAAATAATGTCCCGCGAACAGCATCAGGAACACCCACGCCACGCAACCGATGATATTATAATACATGAATTTCTTCTTATCCATGCTGACGATCCCCCCGATGATGGGTGCGAAGGTCCGCACGATGGGCAGGAATCGGGCAAATACGATGGCCTGTCCCCCATGCTTGTCATAGAACTCTTTCGCCTGGTACAGATACCGCTGTTTGAAAAGGAAACTATCCTTCCGGTGAAAAAGGAAAGGACCGCTTTTCTTCCCGAACCAATACCCCACCGCGTTCCCCAATATGCCGCACACCGACACCAATATTAACAGGATCACCAGGTCAAGGAGCTCTACCCCCGTCCCTCCAGTGATCAGCTTGTCGATCAGGTTCTCACTATAGATCCCCGCCACGAACAGCAGGCTATCCCCCGGCAGGAAAAAACCTACCATCAACCCCGTCTCGGCAAATACGATAAATAAAAGGACCCATAAGCCGCCGTTATTGATGTAAAACTCAGGATTAAGGAGGTCATGCCAGGTGAATGCTAAAAGCTCGATCATAAAATAAAGTAAAAAAGGTGCTATTTAATAGGTTGTCTGTTTATAGGTATTTATTTATACGTATTCACGGCGGCTTCCCCCAGCTCCCCTTCCCATTTGCTCACCACCACTGCTGCAATGCTGTTCCCCAATACATTGGTCGCGCTCCGCGCCATATCCAGTAGCTGGTCTATCGCCAGTAACAATAACATCCCCTGCTGCGGAATATTGTACAACGTCAGCGTTCCCGCCACCACTACCAGCGCCGCCCTCGGCACCCCCGCGATCCCCTTGCTCGTCAGCATCAGCACCAGCAGCATCGACACCTCCTGCCCCAGCGTCAGCTCCACCCCATACGCCTGTGCGATGAACAACGACGCAAACGTCATATACAACATGCTTCCATCCAGGTTGAACGAATAGCCCAGCGGCAGCACAAAGCTCACGATCTTCGGAGGACACCCAAAACTTTCCAGCTCCTGCGTCAGACGGGGAAAAGCAGCCTCCGAGCTGGCCGTGCTAAAAGCCAGCAGGATCATATCCTTTACCGCCAGCGCCAGATCGATCACCCTTCTTCCGATAAAGATGGAGGCGATCAGCAGCAGGATCAGCCAAAGCCCCAGTATGCTCAGGTAGAAGCTGATGATGAACTTCCCATATGTCAGCAGCAGCTCCGGCCCCTTCACCGCCAGGACGGAGGCGATAGCCGCCATGGCCGCCACCGGTGCAAAATACATCACATACCCCGTCACCCGCAAGATCACATGCGACACCGCATCCAACGCCTTGATAACGATCTTCCCCTGTTCCCCGATGGAGGCAGTGGCAATACCAAAGAACACCGCAAACACGACTATCTGCAAGATCTGGTTCTCCGCCATAGCCTGGAATATGCTGCTGGGGAAGACATGAGTAATAAATCCTTTAAAGCTCAGGGTAGCCTGATCCAGTCCCGTCGACGTATTGGATGTCGGCAAAGGAAGCCCCAGATCGCTCCCCAATTGCGAAGCATGCATGATGATCAACCCCAGCATCAGGGACAGGAGCGATGCCCCCATAAACCACAAAAGGGTCTTACCCCCTATCCGGCCCACCGCCTTGACATCCCCCAGCTTGGCGATCCCCACCACCAGGGTGGAAAATACCAGGGGAGCAATGATCATTTTGATCAGGCGCAGGAATATATCCGTCAACACAGAGATGCCACTGGAAAAACTGTCGATCTGCCCCGCAGACCCTTTATAGTGAACCCATAAACCCACGATCACGCCAGTCAGCATGGCAATCATGATCCAGCTTGTAAGGCTGATCTTTCGCATATATCACTCCTGTTTATCATGCAATGAATTGAAAAATCCTGACTTGGCAAAACTTTAGTCCCAAAAATCCCCCCGGTAGTACAGAATTGAAGGAGGTATATTAAATATTTGTTTATTTTCGACCCTAGTCATCACACATGTCATCTTATTTAAGAATTACAGTCAAAACAAACTAATTATGAGTTTATCTCGGAAGAAGTCCCTGGACTCCCTCATGGCGCAGGCCGCGGATTCGGAGAAGGGCCTCAAGCGAACGCTGGGAGCCTGGAGTCTGATCGCCCTGGGCATCGGCGCTATCATCGGTGCGGGATTGTTCGTAAGGACAGCCGCAGCAGCCGGGGAACATGCCGGTTCAGCCGTAACCATCTCCTTTCTGGTAGCCGCCATCGGTTGTGCCTTCGCCGGTCTCTGTTATGCGGAATTCGCCTCCATGATCCCTATCGCGGGCAGCGCTTATACCTATGCTTATACTACCATGGGCGAGCTGACGGCCTGGATCATCGGCTGGGCCCTGGTACTGGAATACGCCCTGGGCGCCGCTACGGTTTCCATCTCCTGGAGCGAATACCTGAATAAACTCTTAGGAGGCTCTATTCCGTTCGAATGGTGCCACTCTCCGTTTGAGAAAGTGCTGGATGCCTCGGGAGTAATGCATCATGGCATCATCAATATCCCCGCCCTCTTCATCCTGCTGTTGCTTTCCCTGCTGTTGATGAAGGGTACGGAGGAATCCGCCACCGTCAACTCCATCATCGTATTTGTAAAAGTGGCCATCGTATTGGTATTCATTGCTGTTGGCTGGCATTTCATAAACCCCGTCAACCATACGCCCTACATGATCCCCGCTGATGCGCCCCCTGCCCAGATGCGGGATGGTACATTTTACTCGTACACTGAATTCTGGCGGCATGGATGGGGAGGGATCATTTCAGGGGCAGGTGTCGTATTCTTCGCCTTCATCGGATTCGATGCCGTATCCACCGCCGCGCAGGAAGCCAAGAACCCCGCCAGGGATATGCCCCGCGGCATCCTGGGTTCACTCCTGATCTGCACTATTTTATATGTACTGTTCTCCTGGGTGCTCACCGGCGTCGCCCCCTATACGGATTTTATGAAGTCGGGTAAAGAAGCCTCTGTGGCTTACGCCATCGAGACCTACATGCATGGCTTCGGCTGGCTATCCACCCTGGTTACCATCGCCATCCTGGGCGGTTTCTCCTCCGTGATCCTGGTGATGCTGCTCGGTCAAAGCCGTGTTTTCTATACCATGGCCTCCGACGGATTGCTGCCAAAGGTGTTCTGCGAGCTGCACCCCAAATGGCGTACGCCCTACAAGTCGAATGCGATCCTATTTGTCTTTGTAGGCCTGTTTGCCGGCTTTATCCCGGAAAGCGTGGCGGGCAATCTGACCAGCATCGGCACCCTGTTCGCCTTTATCCTGGTTTGCATCGGGGTGATCATCCTGCGCAAGACGGATCCCAATCGTCCCCGGCCCTTCAGGACCCCGCTGGTTCCCATTGTGCCGATACTGGGTGTACTTGTTTGCGCCCTCATGATCATCGGCCTGGATGCCAAGACCCAGATCACGGCCCTGGTGTGGATGATCATCGGGCTTCTCATTTATTTTGGCTATAGCAAGAGTCACAGCAAGTTGCAATAGAAGAATTAGTCCCTGCGCCCCCCCGGTTCGCCGGCCCGGGCCAGATATTATAAGAAAAGGTCCATCATCCGATGGGCCTTTTTTGTAACTTTGCCCCCGTTTCGCCCCTCCCCCGTACCGCGGCCGGAGGCCGATATTAGTGCATTTATAAATTTCATCTTACTATGGGTCGCATTTTTGAAGTACGTAAACATGCCATGTTCGCCCGCTGGGACAGGATGGCCAAACAATTTACCCGCATCGGCAAGGAAATAGCCATCGCCGTCAAGGCCGGTGGCCCCGACCCTGCTACCAATCCCGCCCTCCGTCGCTGCTTCCAGAACGCCAAGAGCGTCAATATGCCAAAGGACAGAGTAGAGGCCGCCATCAAACGCGCCCAGGGCAAGGAAATGGAGAACTATGAAGAGATCCTCTATGAAGGCTATGGCCCTCATGGAGTAGCCATACTCGTGGAGACAGCCACCGACAACCACGTCCGCACCGTCGCCAACGTAAAATCGCATTTCAACAAGGGCAACGGCACCCTCGGCAACAGCGGCAGCGTGAGCTTCCAGTTCAAGAAAATGGGGGTTT
>DASZXP010000072.1:0-9595 GCA_035545935.1 Puia sp.
ATTTTATTCCCTATGTAAAGAAGAACTACCCTGAAGTGAAGATCGTGATGATCACCGCTCATGATGGCGCTGCGGACAGAAAGCAGGCTTATAGTGGAGGCGTGGACCTTTTTATTGCGAAGCCGCTGAACCGCAAAATGATCTTCGATGCCATCGACAAGCTGTACAGTCCGGACTCCGCGGCTGCGGTATATGATGTAGCGTCTTAACGCTTAAAATAACAACTATGGGAAATTTATTGTATTTGATTGCCGTGATCCTGGTGATAGTCTGGGCCATTGGGTTTTTAGGGTATCATGCAGGGGGTATCATTCATCTGCTGCTGGTGATCGCGGTGATCGCGATATTGTTGAAAATTATACGAAGGGCTGATTAGAAGACATGGACATTGGAGAAACCCGCTGACGCGGGTTTTTTTGTGCCTCGCCGGTCCTGGCCGGGAGGCCGGTCAGGCAAAGTCGAGCGTGATGGTAAAGACGGCGCCTTTCCCTTTGGCGCTTTCCAGGCTGATATGGCCGTTGTGATTGAGGATGATGCTTTGTGTATTGGTCAGGCCCAGGCCGGCGCCTTTGGTCTTGGTGGTAAAATAAGGTTCGAATATCCTGGACTGTGAATCGGGGTCGATGCCGGGGCCGTTGTCGGTGATGGTGACGACGCACTTGTTGTCCCGGGTAGCTGTCCGCAGCTGGAGTATACCTTTGCCGGGCTCCATGGCTTCGATGGCGTTGACGATGAGGTTGAGAAAGGCGATCTTGATACGTTCCACATCCACGGCGATATCGCAGATCTCGTCGCTATAATACTTTATTACAGTGATATTGTTAAGGGTGATCCTGTCCCTGGCCAGCTCGAGGGTCTCATCCAGCAGCTGGTTGATGGACATCTTCTTATATACGAGCTCGGTGAATTTGGTGGAGTTCAGCAGGTCGGTGATCAGCTGATTGATACGAATGCTGTTGCGGCTGATCATATCCAGCATCACTCCGTACTGGGAGCTGCCGCCATTGAGCTCGGCTTTTAGCTGATCGACAGCCAGATTGATATTGGTGAGGGGATTGCGGACCTCGTGTGCAATGGTACGGGCAATCCGGCCGGTGGATGCGAACTTTTCGATACTGCGCATTTGTATCAGGGCTTTGTTAGCCGCATCCAGCTCCGTGATCTGCTGTTTCAGCTGTTCCTGATAGCCGGCTACCTTCTCATCCGCGATGCGACGGGCCTTGTTCTCCCTCGAATAGGTGATAAAGCCATAGGCGGCCAGGGATACGGCCAGGGCCAGGGAAAGGAGGATGATGGCGTTGAGCACATTATAGCGGGTGGTCATTTCATCCAGCCGGGATCTTAGCCGGACCTGTTCGATGTCCTGCATTTTTTTTACCATGGACCGGATATGTCCCATGATCTCTTCCCGGACAAAGCTTTTCGACTTCTGGGCGTCGGAAAGATCCTGTTGCAATGTGGCATTGTGGATGGTGAGGGATGCCAGCTGATAGTCCTTATCTATCAATTTCCGAAGCATGTCCAGATCGTTCCAGATGGCGCTGTCTTCGAAAGTTTCCCGCTGGAGGGCCGTGTACAGAGAGTCTGTGATGCGTCTGCTGTCCTCATAAGGCTTCAGGAAGCGCTGATCCCCGATCAACAGGTACCCTCGTACGCTGGATTCGGCATCCTTGAGGGAGGAGAGCATGCCTTCCATCTGGATGATGATCTTATTGCTGCGATCTACCAGCTGAGACTGTTTTAGCAGCTCGGAATTGGCATACAAGGTCAATAGAAAGGATATCAGCAACAATAAGAATGCTGTTCCATAGCCGACACGGATATGCAGATCGACCGGAAATTTTTTTATAACTGGGGTCATAAATTCTGCCTCCTGAAAGCCCGAAAAAGCTTTCGCTAACTGCCTGCAACAACCCAGACGGATGCGGTACCTGCGCTGACATGAAATTCTCCACGTCCTTCCTGGTCGATGGTGACCTCGCCGGAATGTTTGCCCAGCCAGTCCACAAACTTCTTACCTGCATGAACCTTGCCGATCTCCATTGTCTTGAAGCCGTCGTCCCCATTGCTGAGCAATACGGCGCAGCCTGATCCGGGGTGATCGGCATCTCCTTCCCGGGTCCATCCGATGCAATTGGCGTGGTCCAGATAGTCACGTTGCAGGCCATAGGCGAATCGCTTTCTGGCCAGTAACAATTTATCGATATTCTCACAGGCCGGAAGGAATATTTCATAATCCTGTCCGTCATGTCCTTTGTCCTTATAGGTAGCGCTGTACATGTCCGGGTAAAAGATACAGGGATAGCCTTTTTCCCGCAGCAGTATCAGGGCATAGGCAAGGGGTTTGAACCAGTGCTCCACGGGCGCTTCCAGCGACTGGAGGGGTTGGGTATCATGGTTGTCCACTACGGTGACGGACAGGTCCGGTCTGGCTGCCACCAGTGTTTCGTCGAGGATGGTGGTGAGGTCGTAATCTTTCCCCGACCTGGAAGCTATTTCGAAATTATGGTGCAGCGAGGCGTCGAAGAGCGACATCCTGCCTTCCGTGGCCTCGATGTATTTCAACAGCAGGGGAAGGTTGCCCGGGGCCCAGTATTCGCCCACGGCAAAAAACTCCTTGCCCGTGATCTTGCGCATGTGGTCGAGCCACTCGTTCTCAAAGGCGGGAGAAATATGTTTGACGGCGTCGAGGCGGACCCCATCGAAGCCTGTCTGTTTCCAATACCATTCTCCCCAACGTTTGAGCTCATCGCGCACCGAAGGATTCCGGAATTCGATGTCGTCATACATAAGATAGTCGTAATTACCTTTCTCATCATCCACCACTTCCTCCCATCCCTCGCCATAATCATTGAGGATGCTGTAGATAGCGCTTTCCTTTGTCTTGTTGTCGAAGTCCACCCCGGTGAAGCAGCGGAAATCCCAGATGAATTCCGAGTATTTCCCTTTTCTGCCGGGGAAGGTGAATTTCGTGTAGGCCTCGATGTCGAAAGGCTCGCTGATGAACCTGTTCCTGTCCTCGGGGTCTACTTTGCGGACCTTGATCAGCTCATGCTCGTCCGCGCCTGCTTTGTGGTTCA
Organism: Puia sp.; assembly: GCA_035545935.1. GTDB lineage: Bacteria > Bacteroidota > Bacteroidia > Chitinophagales > Chitinophagaceae > Puia. Next base: position 3,081 of record DASZXP010000072.1, read on the forward strand.
ATACGATGTCGACATATACCTGCATACCGGCGTCGTGTATCGCCCGGATGGCGTCACAGTATTCCTGCCGGGTGCCGTATTTGGTCCTTATGGAATTCTTCTGGTCAAACTCGCCCAGGTCATAGATGTCATAGACGTCATAGCCGATGGAGTAGGCGCCATTGGTGCCTTTGAAGGCGGGTGGAAGCCAGATGGCGGTAACGCCAAGATCGGCCAGCCGGAGAGCTTCTTCTTTTACTTTTTTCCATAAGCTGCCGTCATTGGGGTAATACCAATGAAAGAACTGTAAGATGGTACCGTTCTGCATTTTTTCAGGTGTTGGGGGAACTGTTTATAATAAGGGTTTACATTCTAGTCGAGGTACCTTCTTAATTTCCAGGCGTTGGTCTCGTGGTCTTCCATCAGCCCGGTGAGGAAATCGGCCGTACCGGCGTCCTTATACTCGTCCTGGCATTCTTCCACCGCCTTGCGGAGCTCCTTGATAATGGTCTCGTGATCTTCCAACAGCTCCTTTATCATCTCCTTTCTGGAAGGGTAATTGCCGGGGGCTTCTTTCAGATGGGTGGCGTCGAGGAATTCTTTCATGGTGCCTATCGTCTTACTACCCAGCTTGTTGATGCGTTCCGCAATTTCGTCGATGGCTTCTTCCAGCTCATTGTATTGTTTTTCAAAAAGCAGGTGTAGTTCCATGAAGCTTTCTCCGGAGACGTTCCAATGGAACTTGCGGGTCTTTGTATATAAGACCACGGCATCTGCGAGTACGACGGACAGGAGTGAAGTGACGCTCTTGAGATTCTTGGGTGAAATTCCTATTTGAGGTTGCATAATAAGATTTTTACCAGCTATCATAACCAGAATAGTACCATATCATACAAAAGGCTGATTAATGGGTATTCCAATATCGTGTGACATATGTCAATACGTAATTCTGCCCCAGAGTGTAGAAAAAATTGCTCATGAATGACGGTAACGAGCCTGAGAGAAGAGGTGTTGAAGATTGGCAGGGAATTTAGATAAGAAAGAATGAAAGAGAACTTGTAAACTTTAAAAATCAAGCATATGAGCACTTCAAAGATCTTAGTCGGATTTCTGGTAGGCGCAGCCGTAGGCGGCGCATTAGGTATTTTGCTGGCTCCGGATAAAGGGTCGGAGACGAGAAGAAGGATCAAGGAGAAAGGCGCGGATATAGGCGACTCCATATCCGAGCTTGGGGAGACGATCAAAGACAAGGTCAATGAGATGGTGGATGGCGTAAAAGAAAGTTTCAATAGGCAGAAAAGCACCGTTTAATATGAACATGGAAGAGCAACGGCATGATATAGACGCACTACTTTCAGATGCGGGCGACTATCTTGAGACAAGGACCAATCTCTGGAAGCTGAAGGCCATAGAAAGTCTGGCGGATGTATCCGGAGAGCTGGTCTCGGGGCTGGGTATGATCGGCATAGTTGCCTTTACGGTCATGTTATTCAGCGTGGGAGTCGCCTTATTGATAGGCGATCTGCTGGGGAAAAGCTTTTATGGATTTTTTATTGTCGGAGGGGCTTATTTCATCTTTGGGCTTATCTGCTATATATGCCGTGGCCGTTGGTTGAAAGAGCCGTTCAGCAATCTGCTGATCAGAAAAATCTTAAAATAGTGCCCATGCCAAAGATCAGGAACCTTGAAGAGCTGCGGGAGGCTATACGCGATCTGGAGCACCAGAATTATGTGAATGAGCAGCATATGCGGCAAAAGGTGGCCGATATTGCGGACAGTCTCAAACCCATGAACCTGGTGAGGAACCTTTTTTCACAAATGGCAGGCGGTTCGAGCGGCGTAAAAGGCGGTCTGTTCCGGATGGCGGCGGGGCTGGTTACCAGCTTTGTGGTGAAGAAATTCTTCAAAAAGAGCATTGCCAAGTAAAGAAAGATCAAAACTGCGGATGAAAAAACCGAGCTGGATCGATGACTTGCCTAACGTTTTAAAAGATTGATCAGGCGGCGCAGGAGCGCTACTTTAAGCTCATTTTTATCGGCTCCCGGTTCGAGGATGGGCGTATAATGATCCGGGGAGATGGGAAGCGTGTTTTGCAACACGGTGATCCTGTCTTCATATCCTTCATTTTTCAACCAGGTGAATACGTGTAACAAAAGAATCTTGTATACGAGGGCCGGCGGTCTCGTTTCATCGAAAAGCTCATGACTATTCTTCCATAGATCGATAAAGACATTGACCGTGAGATCTTCGATCTGTTTTTTGTCGGAGAGCCCGGTGAGTCTTGCTATGGCAGAAAAAATCGATGGGCAATACAGATCAACGAAATGTTCGAATGCGCTGGTTTTGTCGAGGTCTGCACTGTTCATGCGGTACGATTTGATCATTAGTAAAAGCTGTTCCATAGGGTGTAACCGGGGAGGTAAAACTTTTTTTAGGGTCAGCCTTAACGACTGGCCTTAAAACGTTTATATTTGGTATGTAAACCTACTATGACTACATACCTTCTACGTCAACCGGCCCGCCGGGCCTATCCTGTATTGATCCTATTGCTGGTGACCCATGGGGCAGCCTATTCGCAAACTTCCACTCCGGAGGCCCCTCAAAAGCGTCTTGCCGGGTTATCGACCCGTTACCGGGAGGGTAAACTCTCCGATACCTTTTACCTCAAGGGGGTGGACTCCATCGCGCGTGATCTATTGAATGACGACAGCCTGGTGGAGGAGCTGTCGACCTACCGGCAGGCAGCCTTTGGGAATAAGGACCTGGGGAAGTACCGGATGTTGTATTATAGATATCTGGCGGTATGGGCCATCAATAAGAACAATTTTGGCAGTGCCGTTTATTATTCCGAGAAGAACAATGAGGAGGCGATAAAGATCGGGGTATTCGAGAAAGAAGGGGTGCCGCACAGCGACCTGTTCACGGTGTCCGTATATCAGAACAACCAGGATTATCCGAGACTGATTGCTAAATACAATGCATTGTTGCCACAGCTGGAGGCACTGCCGGCATTGACGGCGGCGGGGAAGATGAGCGGCGAGCAGGGGTATGTGGTATTGAGCATTATGGGGGTCGCGGTGTGGGCCTTTTATAAGACGCATGATACGGCGCATGCGGGGCAGGGGATACGGCTCTTCGAGCGGGTGTTGATGGAGGTGAACAAACAGCCGGAAAAATACAAGAAGTATCTGACACGCTATGATTATGATCATCATGTCATACTATATGAGCGGGCCCGGTATCGGGGGCAGATGGACAGCGCGCAGGTCTTTTTGGAGCAGGCCATCGGCGATGCACGTTCTCCGGGCTATCTAAAGAATTTACAGATCAGCGCGTTCGTAGATATCTATTCGGAAGCTTTCGACTTTTTTTATGAACGGGGCAGGCTGGACAGCGCCCGGTATTATCTGGATGAAGTGAGTAAGATCACGGATGCTCAAATAGGATTTTCGGGTATAAAGCAAGGTATTGTCCTGGAAGGGGAGAGCAAGCTGCTGGCGGCAAAGGGGGACTATCCGGCTGCCTACCGGATGCTGGATAAATTGTACCGGATGAGGGATTCGGCATTGCATGCGGTGAATGCGGATAAAGACAATAACCTGTATGCCCTGGCCGAGGCGGAAAATGCCCGTAGGGAATTGCTCCAAACCGAGGCGAAACAGCGGCGGGCAGAAAAATTTAATTTTTTCCTGGTACTTTTCTTCTCGTTGCTTGTTGTAGGAGGAGTAGCGGGGTTTATGATATACCGGAGCGGGCAGCGGCAGCGTATGCTGAACCTGCGGCTGGGGTTGGCGCGGAACTTCCATGATGAGATAGGTCCGATGCTGTTGTATGCTCATACGCTGGTGAAAAAAGAGCTGGAGGAAGAGCCTTCGCCCCGGCTGGAGGAGCTGAAGAACCAGGTGGGGTATGTCATGGAGGCGGTGAGGGGGATCTCGCACGATCTGAAGTCGAATGAGCTGAGCACGTTGGAGGGGCTTTATAAGGATGTGGCCGGATCGCTGGGGAAGATCAAGGGCTCGACGGGGGTGGATTTTACCATCAAGATGAATGACGGGGGTAGGGTATTGGGGCATTTGCAATATATGAACCTGAAAAAGATCATCGACGAAATGATCAGCAATTCCATCAAGCATGCGCAATGCCGGACGATCACATTGAATATGAAGGCGACGGGACGGAAGCTGCTGATCGTCTACTCGGATGATGGGAAGGGGATGGCTCCCGAGCGGCTGTCCGGGGGCATCGGGATACAGAATATGCAGGAGCGGGCGAATTTGTTGAATGGAGACTTCCAATTGCACAACGCATATCCGGAAGGATATTTTATCGATGTAACTATTCCGTTGTTATGAGCGAGGCGCTGTCGAAATATGATTCCGTGCTGGTGATCGATGATCATAAGATGGTCATTATCGGGTTGAGGCTATCGATAGGCGACCTGTTCTCGGCGTTTTATCATACCCGTGAGGGAAGCATGGGGATAGCCATGGCCAAAAAGTACCAGCCTCAGCTGGTCATCGTGGACAATCAATTGCCGGACCTGGCGGGAGATGTGGTGGTGCAGGAGATCAGGCGTCATTGTCCGGGGACGCGTATACTGGGTTATTCTTTTACGATGAATGCGGGCGCTATACGGAAAATGTATGAGGCGGGGATCCATGGGTATGTCGACAAGAGCGAGGCGGATGCGGAATTGAGCCGCGCCGTGCTCCGGCTGCTGGAGGGGGGAGAGTATTTCAGTAAGGAAGCCCGGGGCCATTTACACGACAATTAAGTGTCAGAATTACAATTTTAAGTTATTATCTTTAAGGGGTCTAAACCGACAGCTATATGAAGAGACTCCTGCTCTGCGCCTTTTGTCTGTCCCAGGCATCCGCTTTTTCCCAAGACCTTACTGTCCGGGTGGATCGTCCCGGCGCTGCGATCCCGTCCACGATGTGGGGGATCTTCTTCGAGGATATCAATATGGCCGCCGATGGCGGTTTGTATGCGGAGCTGGTCAAGAATCGCTCGTTCGAGTTCAATACGCCGCTGATGGGATGGAAGGAGCATAGCGCCGTCCCGGGAGATGGGAGTATTTTGGTGTTGAACAGGGGAACAGAGAACCCCGCGAACCCTCGTTTTATACGGATCTCGCATTTTACGGATGGGGCGTATGGGTTGTCGAATGAAGGCTTTCGCGGAATGGGTATCAAAAAAGACGAGCCGTATCATTTCTCCGTCTGGACCCGTATGCATACCGGGACGGACATCGGCTTGCGTCTGGAGCTGGTGGGGCAGGATGGGCAGAAGATCGCTACCGCACAGCTGAAGCCCGCGGGCGGCGAGGGTTGGCAAAAGAATACGGTGAGCATGACAGCCGGCGCTACGGACCCCAAGGCGCAATTGTATATATGGCTGGAAGGGCGGGGCAGCATCGATGTTGATATGGTGTCATTGTTCCCGCAGCATACCTGGAAGGAGCGGCCGGGTGGATTGAGGGCGGACCTGGTGCAGCTGCTGGCGGATATGAAGCCTGGCTTTATCAGATTCCCCGGGGGATGTATCGTAGAGGGACGTGATCTTTCGAACAGATACCAATGGAAGAATACGGTGGGGAAGGTGGAGGACCGGAAGCTGATCATCAATCGGTGGAATACGGAGTTTTCGCACCGACCAACCCCCGACTATTTTCAGTCCTTTGGACTGGGGTTCTTTGAATATTTCCAGCTGGCGGAGGACATCGGCGCCGAGCCGCTGCCTATACTCAACTGTGGTATGGCCTGTCAGTTCAATACGGCGGAAGTGGTGCCGACGGATGAATTGGGGCCTTATATACAGGATGCGCTGGACCTGATCGAATTTGCCAACGGACCGGTGTCGGGCAAGTGGGGTGGGTTGAGGGCTGCCATGGGGCATCCGGAGCCATTCCATTTAAAGATGATGGGGGTGGGCAATGAGCAATGGGGACCGCAATACGTAGAGCGGTATACGATATTTACGAAGGCCATCAAAGACAAATATCCCGATATACGGCTTGTGAATAGCGTGGGTCCTAATCCTGACGGGGATCTGTTCAATTTCCTCAACGACACGTTGCGGAAGCTGCATGCGGACATACTGGATGAGCATTATTACCGGCAGCCGGAGTGGTTCCTGCAGAATGCGGGAAGGTATGATCATTATGACCGGAGCGGACCGAAGATCTTTGCCGGGGAGTATGCTGCGCAAAGCAAGGCGGTGGTGTCGCCTCAAAATAAGAATACCTGGCAGTGCGCTCTTTCAGAGGCGGCTTATATGACCGGGCTGGAGCGGAATGCGGATGTGGTGCAAATGGCATCTTATGCGCCCCTGTTTGCCCATGTGGATGGATGGCAGTGGACGCCTGATCTGATATGGTTTGACAACCTGCGGAGCTATGGGACCCCGGACTATTATGTGCAGAAGCTTTTTTCTACGAATAAAGGGTCGGTGGTAGTGCCTTTGTCGCTGGCGGGTGGGCCGCTGGAGGGGCTGTGTGGGCTGTATGGGTCGGCGACGCTGGATAATAAGAC
>DASZXP010000073.1:0-16116 GCA_035545935.1 Puia sp.
CTTCCCTGCGCAGCCCCTCCCATTTCCCGAAATCCACTTCGATCAGCCGCTCATCCTTCACCACCTCCCGGCCTCCGCCCGCCATCCGGGCGGTAAGAAAAGCCCGCTGCAACGGCGATGAATACACGCCATCCAGCTTTACCCCCCTCAATTGCTCGCTCACCAGCCGGGCCTGGCCCTGACCTCTCTCCGTCAACGGCGCATCCGTACGCCCGCAGTATCGGTTCCCATCCACATTGAAAGGCGTCTCGCCATGCCGCAGAAAATAAACAGTAAGCATAATTTTATACGTATCCTTTGTCCTGCAATATCTTTAAAAATTGCCGATAACCCTCCTCATAGGCCCCCACCAATTCCCCCACAGGCAGTATCTTCTTTTCGGTCACGGTCATAGCCCGTCCCGCCTCCGTCAACCCCTGATAAAAGGTCCGCGAAGCCGCTAGGATCGCAGCCCCCACCGCACCCGACACATATTTCATTTTATAGATCGGCAGATTCAATACGCTGCTTCGGATCAATAACCAGGGCTCGCTCTGACTGCCACCCCCTGCCGTAAACACCGCCCGCACCTCTTCCCCCGACAATTGCCGTATCAATTCATAAGCATACCGCTCCACATACGCCACCCCCTCCATATTGGCCGTAAACAGCTCCGCCTCCGACAGCCCCGAAGGCGCAAATCCCCGTGCCTGCGGTGCCATAAAAGGGAATCGCTCCCCCTGCTGCAACAACGGCCAGGCCATCTGTCCGGTAGGCATCAACAGACCCGCCTGTTTATTCAAAGCCGCAAGGTCGCCGGAGAAGTCCCGGCTCACCCAATCTCCGCCCGTATTGCTCGCCCCTCCCGGCATCCAATATCCCTCCGGATGCCGGTGACTATACAACCTGTCGCCCGGATCGATCAGCTCTTGCTTCGTCACCCCCTTGACCACCATCGTCGTCCCGATCGTCGTATTCCAATCCCCTACATTCACCGCCCCCGACGCTACCTGCGACGCACAGCCATCCGTCATACCCGTCACTACCCGCACATCCGCACCGAGCCCAAGAGAAGCTGACAGGTCCCCCAGCAGGACCCCTATCGGCTCCCCCGAAGGCAGCACCTCCGGCAGCCACTCGCGCCGCACCGGCAATCGCTCATATATATAGGCGGGCCAGATCTTCTCCCGCACATCATACCCCGACTTCAACGCATTCGTATAGTCCGTAACACCCCACCGGCCACAAAGCTTGCCCGTGATAAAATCCGCCGCATGCACCCACTTCGAGATCAGCCGCGCCTTCTCCGGGAACTGCTCCGCAAACCAAACCATCTTCGACAGCCCGCTCGATGCATTGAAACCCGAATACCCACCCGGATGCCAACGCAACGCAGCAGCCTTACATCGCGCCCCCGCTTCGGCCGATCGAGGATCACTATACATGATGGCAGGATATAAAGGCTCATGCTCCCCATCCAACGGTATGACAGTACCCGATGTCGACGTCACCGCCACCGCACGCACCCGCCCCACGTCCACGCTCCCCCGTACATCCTCCACCAGTCCCCGCAACAGACGGCTGCACACATCCCACCATTCCTGCGGCGACTGCTCTTCCCGCGAGGACACGCTCAGGGGAAAGGCTTCCTCCCGGCTGCCCGCCATCGCTCCCTCCGCATCCAGCATTACCACCCTTGCTCCCTGCGTACCGATATCTATTCCAATAAAAAAAGTTTCCATGATCTAACCAATTTTCCGAAGCCCTGCACGTGTCTGCTTCCAGGATGCATACTGTTCAGCAAAATAAGGCGGCTCCACCGGCGCTACCTCTTCTATCTCGACAGGAGCTATCGCCCCTCCATGCAAGGCCCGATGACAGATATACGCGCCACCCACCACCGTGGAGTCCTTGTAATTGCACCGCATCAGGACCTTCTTGTTCAATAGCCCCGCGATCAGCTCCCGCAACGCCCTGCTTTGCATGCCGCCTCCACACGCCCAGACATGGTCCGATGCATAGCTCTCCACAGAACACAAGGTCAAAAAATTCTCCCGTATGCTGCAGGCTATATCCCACAGCGTAGCCCACACGAAGCTGGCCCGGTTCAGCTCATGCGACACCGGCACATTGAAAAGGAACCCGCCCCTCGTCACCGGAGAAGGCTCATCCGCTATCAGGCTTCCCAACACCGCTACACACTGCCGGCAGTCGGTGTCAGCCAGCTCCTGTTCGATGATCGAATAGCTCTCGTTGGGATAAAAGATCTCTTTCAGCCGTTGGTAGTTCAACCCCGTCACCCCCGCATTAGCCTCCAGTATAAAAGAACGCTCGTCCGTATGCCGGCTCGTCCAGGTACGGGCAGCCTTGTCGATGATATATTTATCCAGCAGCCGGATAATAGGCGTCGTCGTGCCCGATACGATCACCATATCTCCCGCCCCCGGTTGTGTACCTTCTATAGCCAGCTGCGTATCAGCGCCACCCACAACGACCACCGCCCCCGCCGCCGCCGCAAGCTCCGCCGCCAGCGAAGACAGCAGCGGACCCAATACAGTACCCGAAGACACCAGCTCCGGCAACAGTGAAGTGTCCAGCGAAAACATATCACACAGCTCCCGGGACCATTGCTTCCCTGCCACATCATACAACAATGTCTCCGACGCCTGCGAATGCTCATAACCCCGCACCCCGCTCAACTTATACTGCACCCAGTCGCTGATACTAAGAAACCCCGCCGTACGCTCCCAAAGAGGCCGGCGCGCCTCTCGCACACCCACCAGCTTCAGAGCCGAGAACAGCGAAGTGGGATAACGCCCCGACAGGGCATAGACACGCTGTTTATCTTTAACATCCCCTTCCCATTGCCGTCCCCGGTGGTCGATATTGGGCAGCCCTATCAGCGACTCCCCATTCCGCCCCAACAGCACGATCCCCTCCCGCTGACTGGTCGCCGTAAAAGCCACCACCTCTGCACCCGGCGCCTCCGCCAGCGCACGCCGCGCAAGCCGCAGGATCTGCTCCCATAATTCATCCGGGTCGAAGTAGATAGAATCAGGATAATGCTCATCCTTTACATAATGCACATCTTCCCGCGCAATGCTCAACACCGCCCCCTTCCGGTTCGTCACCGCCACCCGGGCATTGCCCGTTCCGATATCTATGATCAGATATGCTTCCATAATAGTACGATTATCGCTTCACCATTAATATTTCCTTATTGACCAGCAGCCGCGTGTCCCCATCCTTTTGCCCCAGCCAGCCGAACAGGGCCTTGTTCATGATATCTGCATGATGGTCCTCCACCTCAAAGGTCGCCCCCGCAATATGCGGCGTCGCCAGCACATGCGGATGATGGATGATCTTATAATCCATCTCATCCGGCGGCTCATGATCGAACACATCCAGCACAGCGCCCCGGATCGTCTCCTTTTCCAATGCCGTCAGCAGATCTTCCCTCCTTACCACCATGGCGCGCGAGGTATTGACAAAAATAGCGCCCGGCTTCATCCTCGAGAACAGCCGCCTATCGATCATTCCCTCCGTATCCTTATTGGCAGGCAAATGTACGCCTACCACATCACTGTTCTCGAACAGCTCCTCCAAAGATACTTTTGAAAATTCCGGGAACGACTCCACAAAAGGATCATAATACAGTATCTCACAAGGATAGCCCTTGATCATATCCGCTATCCGTTGCCCGATGGCGCCAAATCCTACCATACCCACCGTCTTGCCCGCCAGCTCCTGTCCCTTGAATTGCAGATAGGAAGTATGCGCACCCGCCTCCCATTTCTCATCCATCAACCATTGCCGCGCCGGTATCGTATTCCGCATCAGCGTGATCACATTGGCGATAAACATCTCCGCCACCGCCTGCGCGTTCCGCGCCGGTGTATAGAACACCGGTATATTCAGCGACGATGCCACATCCACCGCCACATTGGACGGGGTTCCGCGACACACCCCGATAAACTTCAGATGCGGATTACGCCGTATCACCTCCGCCGTCACCTCGTCATGCTCCGTTATATAAGCATCCGCCGCCGTGGTTTCCAGTAATGCCATCACTTCCGCTGCGTTGTAAGCCCTTCCCTGCGTCTTCCAGGGTCTGTAAATGATCTCGCCCGCCACCGCCGCCAAAGCCTGTTGTGCCTTTTCATAGTACGGGGCTGTAATAAGTACTCTCATGCTATTTCTGTTATTGTAATGAATTTCGTCAACACCGCGCTGATAAAGTAAAGTATCGCCAGGATCCAGATGACCCCCGCATTGCCGATCGCCCCGATAAAGAGCCCCACGATGGCCGGCCCTACAAAGACAGGCAGACCCGCGCCCAGGTTCAGGATCGCCATCGCCGCGCCCTTATCCTTTTTCACCAGGGATGGCACCAGGGCCGACAACGGTACATAGCCCGCCAGCAACGCGCCCCATAACACACCCGGCAAAAGGATAAGCCAGAAATGATCTCCCACGAACTGCGGCGCATAGTAGAACAGCAGCGTGCTGATGCCACACCCCACACCCCCGAACCACATCACCGTATTCCGCCAGCCCACTCTGTCACCCACAAATCCGAATATCAGATTGAATATAATATTGCTCGTAAAAATAGTACCCCAGACCTCCAGCCATTCCGTCGTCGAAATACCGTACGAAGCCATATACGTAGGCAGGAACACCGGGAACGCGAACTGGGCCGTCGTATTGATGATCCGCACGATGCCCCCCAGCAACACCTTCGGCTCTTCCTTCACGATCGTCAATCCCTTTATCAGTTCCCGCGCCTTGCCAGAAGCCTCCCCCGCCACCCTCCGCTGATTTTTATTCAACACCAACGCAAAGAATGCCCCGATCAGCACCCAAATCACCGCGCTCCACAACGTATTGATATACCCCAGGTGATGGATAGCCCAGCTCGAATAATAAGCGCCGCATACGTTCAGCCCGCCTGTAAAGACAAACCAGAACCAACCCATGGCCCTGCCCAGCCGATCCCTCGGACTCGCATATGTGATCCACACCAGGAAGGAATAGGCGAACAACGGATAGCCAAGACCACGCAACGCATACGTGGGCAGCATGATCCCATAATTCAGCTCCGCGATGCCATACCGGATAAAACCTACCGTCCCCAATAAATAAAGGACCAGCCCTATCAGCATCGTTCGCTTCACCCCAAAACCTTCCGACAACACCCCCGAGAACCAGGACGAGATCGCGATCGTGATCCCATACACCGTAAAGAGCGTCGCCGACTGTTGAATGGTCATGCCATGTTCGATCAGGTAAGGACTCAACCATCCCTGCTCCATGCCATCCCCCATCATGAACAGGAGGATCCCCAGGTATCCCCAGACCAGCTGACGAGGCAGACCCGCCCGGGTCCATATGTCTTTTCTTTCCATTTATCTTTTTTATGAATGTTATTTAATGGCCGCCGCCGCCTCGATAGGCCGGTCCGACTCGATCACATCCGCCCCATCCTGGACGATCTTCCGGTAGTCTTCCGCCCGCTTGGTAGCATCCGCTTCTTTATCATAAGTAGGCGCACCGCTCACCATCACCAATACACCCCGCTGATGCAGCATATCATAAAAAGCCTTGTTCTCCACCTTGCTCAACGGCCCCACATAGGCGATAGTAATATTCGACCACGGCACACCCGCCTGCTCATACGCCTTCATCTCTTTCTCGTCCATCATCCAGGCCGAAAACCGGCACCGGTGATCAAAATCATAGAACCAGCGCGCTTCTTGTGGCGTATGCACGGTAAACATAACATAATCGAAGGCATCATAATGCCGCACCAGCTCCGCCTTCATCAGGGGCGGCACGTCTTTGATATCCAGGTTAAGGATCGTCTTCCCCTTCGCCCATTTGATCGCCTCCTCCAGCGTATTCAGATGATCCTGTGTCACCGCCCCCGTCGCATCTTTCAAAAAAAGCTTCCGCGCCTCCGCCAGGGTCAGCGCATTCAGCCGCCCATGACCCGTAGTGATCCGGTCCAGCGATTCATCATGCAATAATACGATCCCGCTGTCTTTCGTCAGATGCGGATCGATCTCGAACATCGCCGGCACCGATCCCAATGTATGCTCGAAAGTGGGGATACAATTCTCCGGATAGCCCGCCATCGCGCCGCCACGGTGTCCGCTGATAATAGGCTTGTGGGAAGGCAGGTCCCGGATAGAGGTAAGTCCTTGCTGCGCCAGCGTCAGGCAGGCGACGATCAAATATTTTTTCATAATAATACTTTATGGATGATCCCATCCCGCGTTTTGTACCAAATTTCTGTTCAATACAAGCTCGTTATACGGTATGGGGTAAAAATATTTATAGTCATCCCACTCCCGCGTAATATTGTTCAACCATATGAGGTTGCCCGAAGTACCTCCCGACAGACGGGTCTGGGTATTGTCGATCAGGAAATAGTAAACCCCCGGCACCTTCGTACCCGGCGTGGCCGTCACAAAGGATACATCCGCCTTGCCATCCCCGTTCAGGTCATACAATGTATTCATCGCCGGCACATACAGCCCCGTATAGGTCATCTGCAGCAGACCGCCCGCCTTCCAGCGGATCAGGTCATCATAACGGAAACCTTCCAGCGCCAGCTCGATGGCCCGCTCCTTTCTGATCTCCAGCAAACCCGCATCCGTCACATCAGGGAAATAAGTCTGCTGCATATATGCATCCACCACCGTAGGCATCGTCGTATTGGTGATACCCGCCCGGACCAGCAGCAGCTTGACACTCTTATCCCAATCCGTCGAAGTAAACGTCCCCAGCTCCGCCTTGGCTTCCGCAAAGTTCAGCAACACTTCCGCATACCGTATCAGCGGGATGCTATTGTCATTCTTGGCGATCCCATCCGTGGCCTTCGAATCCAGCGTGAACTTCAACGGCTCATAGCCCGTATAGGTATACGTGAAGTCGGGAGGAGCCACCGTCCCATCGCTCCGCTTGTAATTCCCCATACGTATCGTCTGCTGTAGCCGCAGGTCCCGGTTCATTACCTCATTGGGGAAATACAGCGTATCATAACCTGGCTGATCCGTAAACCGGCTGCCGTCGATGTTCGGATATGTATTGATAAAGCTCTTCGTCAAACTCAGCCTGTCGCCATAGGTCGCGCTGGTATAATACCAGTTGGCGTCATTGAAGATCTGCTGGCTCGCATTACATACCCACGACAAAATGATCTCATCCGCCGAAGGCGTCGAATTAATAAACAGGTCCCGGTAGCTCGAAGCGGCATTGCTTGCATTCACATGGATACTATACTGTCCCCCATCCATCACCTGTTGCGCCGCATCCACCGCATCGCTCAGCCATTGATTCGCCGAACCGCCCAGCCCCAGCTCCGTATGATACTTCCGGAAAGTCCCTTCATAAAGACAAACCCTCGACTTGAACGCCAGCGCCACCCATTTCGTCACCTGCGAAGCCGTACCATCCTTCGTCGCATTGATATTGGCACAGGCAAAATTCAGGTCCGCCAGCACACTATCCATGACCAGCGTCCGGGGATCACGCGGCTTATATAGGGACGAATCGTTGACATCCAGCGGCTTGTTATACCAGGGCACATCCCCGAACTTCTTTACCATATTGAAATAGAACCAGGCCCTGAAAAACCGGGCAAGCCCCTGGTAATGATTGCTCACCGCAGCCGTTACATTCGCCTGCTGATAGTGCTGAAGGAAATAGTTGACATTCCGCAGATTGGTCCAGCTCCACCCCGTGGCCATCGTCGCGCTGAAACCGCCCGGCACGAGATAAGTAGGCGCCGCCTTCGTCGCCGTAATATCGCTCATCGCATCCCCCCGGATAATAGTGCTGGCATCCGGAAAGATCTTGTAAAAAGAATTCGCATACAGCTGCAGGTCATCCGCAGTACGGAAAGCCGACTCCGGATTCAGTACATCGAAAGGCTGCAGGTCCAGGGTATTTTTTTGACAGCCCGGCAGGATTATCAGGACCACCGCCAGCAGGAACAAAAATCTCTTTTTCATATTGAATGAGTTTAGAAAGTTATATTGATGCCGATGGTGTAAGACTTCAGCATCGGATAGTCCATGCCATTACCCGCTCCCGAAGTGAAATCTGGGTCAGAACCATCGATCACTTCCGGGTCCATCGTCTTGATGATCTTGTACATAGGGCTCCAGACCCATAGGTTCTGACCGGTGAGATACAATTTCGCGCTGCTGATACCCGCCCGCTTGATAAGGGAGGAGGGCAGACTATACCCCAGGGAAAGGTTCTTCAGCCGGATATAACCTACGTTCTGCAGGTATTTCGACTGCTGTACCACCAGCTCCGAGCTGGAATTCAATGCGACATAACCACGTAGCCTCGGGAAATATCCATTGGGGTTGCTGGGACTCCATTCATTCTTCAGCACGTCCACCGGCAGCCAGCTATACGGCCGGTTATATTGTCCCCAGAACAACGAGGCATCCGCGCCCGGCCACCAGTTCCGCTTCCAGATCCCCTGGAAGAAAGCCGAGAAAAAGAAGTTGTTCCAGTCCGCGCCCAGATTGATCCCGAAAGGCAGCTTTGGAGCGCTGTTGCCGATGATCTTCATATCCCCCGGATTATTCACCGTTCCATCCCCCGGTCCTATCTTGCCGTCGCCATCCAGGTCCTTGAACTTGATATCCCCCGGCAACGGCAGGTTCGCGCTGGACACACGGATCAACGTCTGGTTCGCATGCTTGGCGATATCATCCGCATCCGTGAAATAACCCTCATTCACATAACCCCACATATCCCCCACCTTCATCCCCTTGTAATAGGTATTGATCAACATATTGGGATTGTTGTACTTCGTGATATGGGAGACGCTGTTCGAAAGGGTCACATGCACCGAATAATGAACAGGCTTGCTGCCGCTGCCCGCCTGACCGCGATAAGTAAGGTTCATCTCCCAACCCTGCGTGCTGAGATCAGCATAATTACCCTTCGGCACGCTGGCCCCGAACACCGCCGGCAAAGGCAGCCCCACCGTAAACATATTCGTCGTCCGCCGCGTATACCAGTCGAAGCTCGCGCTCAGCTTGTCGTTCAGGAAGCTGACATCCGTACCGAAATTCACCGTCGTGGACCTTTCCCAGGTCAGTCCGTTCGGGATCACATTGGGCGCCTGCGTAGCGTCAGGCACGATGCCGTTCAACATCATACCCAGTTTGGACACCGGCATGGTCGCCAGGAACTGATAAGGCGATACGTTCCCATTACCAAGACTTCCATAAGAAGCCCTCAGCTTGAGGTCCGACACCAGGCTCCTCGATACATTCCAGAACTTCTCCTGCGACACGCGCCAGCCCGCCGATGCCGATGGGAAAAAGCCGTATTGCTGGTTCTCCGGGAACTTCGACGACCCGTCATACCGCCCGTCAACTTCCAGTAGATACCGCTGATCATAGTTATAATTGAATCGGAAAAAACCACCCAGCGTCTTCCATTCACTCCCTCCACCCGTCAACGTAAAAGCCTGCCCATCGATCAGGGAAAAATCCGGCAGATCGTCGTTGATCAGGCCATACCGCTGATAATACCGCGACTTCAGCAGGGAATGCTCGTAATTGTACCCCACCAGCCCCTTGAAATAATGCTTCCCGAAATTCTGCTCGTACTCCGCATAAAGATTGGTGCCCGTGTAATTCGTCGTGTTGGTCTGCTCATTCATACGGCTGTCACCCATCTCCAGCCCCACACCCGGATGGACCTCATAAGGCACAGGAGTAAAAAGCCTTGTCTCCAGGTAGTTCGTATAGGCCAGCGTCAGGTCGCCATGGACACGGAATCTGTCCTTCAGGAACTTGGCCGTGAACCCGGCCGTATTGCTGATATAGTTCGTTCCCTGGTTGGAGTAATTGTTACCCGAGACAAAGGAGCCCAGCGTGATGGCCGCATTCTGTGTCAGGGTGCCATCCGGGTTGAAAAGCATCGTCACCGGGAAGAACTCATCCGAGATCCTTCTCCAAATGGGCGTCACAGGGTCGGCGTGGTTGATCAAAGGAAAAAAATAAGTCGTCTTCGAATACTGTAAATTATCTTCCAGCCTCAGCCAGGGGAAAGGATCGACCGTACCCCGGCTGCGAATATTATACATCTTGTAATGATCCGGGCTGTATCGGAACAGCCCCTTCTGATAAGCATAATGGCCCGACAGATAATAGGTAGCCTTGTCGCTCCCCCCCGAGACGCTCAGCGACTGATCCGTGGAGGGGTCCGAATCCGCATACAACACTTTTTGCCAGTCCGTATTCCCATAGTACACATAATTGCCCGTGGTGGGATCTATATCCGTCTTGGACAGCGAAGGATCGTTATTGCGCTGCTCCAATGCATCCAGGTAATCCAGCGAAAAGGGGAATGCGCTGTTAGCCTTCTGGGGATGCGACTTATAATCATAATAGGCATAATAGGCCGAGTCGAAATTCTTCGTCCACGTATACCCGTTGGTCACGAACTTGGGCTTGATCGTAGGAGCGTTGAAGGTCAGGCTGCTGGAAAAATTCAATTGGGTCTTTCCCTTCTTCGCGCTCTTGGTAGTGATGAGGATCACCCCGAAGGCGCCCCTGGCCCCGTATATAGCCGCCGATGCCGCATCCTTCAGCACCGACACATTCTCGATATCCGTCGGATTCAACAGGTTCGGATCACCAGGCACCCCATCGATGAGGATCAACGCACTGCCACCCGCGCCTATCGAGGTCGTACCCCTGACATTATAATCGGCGCTGCGCGTAGGCTTTCCATCCGTCATCTTGATATTCAGATTGGGGATCACGCCTTCCAGCCCCCGCGTCACATTCACCAGCGGCCTGTTCTCGAATACCTCCTTGCCCACCTGGTCCACCGCGCCCGTAAGGTTTACTTTTTTCTGCGTGCCGTATCCTACCACCACCACTTCGTTCAGCCCGCTGGCATTGTCCTTTAGGACGATGCTCAATACGCTATTATGTCCTTTCAGCTTCACCTCCTGCTGCAAATACCCTACGCTGGAAAAGACCAGCACAGCCCCATCGTCCACATCCGCCAGCTCGAACTGACCCTTATCGCCCGTGGAAGTTCCTTGCTGCTTGCCCTTGACAGAGATGGTCACACCCGCCAGCGGATTGCCCTTGTCATCCGTCACCGTACCACGCACCGGCTGGCCCCACACGCCACCCGCCGATACATCGATGGTAAATAATAATAAGACCAGGCCCGTAAAGACCCTTAACCAGGTGAGTAAGTTGGGAGAATTGCGTAACATATGGCTACTAGTTTTGGATGGAGAATAAATTGCAATCAAATTAAAGCAATCGAAACAAATTTAAAGCGTTTTTCAATACAATGCAATAATTTTTAAGTCTTTTAAATTAAATTTTCAGGTATTTAAACCTATTTTGCAGTCCTATGAAAAGGACCCCCATAAAAAATATAACCGAGCGGCACCAGCTGATCCTGCAAAAGCTGGAAGAGGACAGAAAGGTCACCATCCAGGACCTCAGCGACTGGATGATGGTCTCCGGCGTCACCATTCGGAAAGACCTTAAGATCCTGGAAGAAAAAAATCTGCTTTTCCTCACCCGTGGCGGCGCTTCCATCAACAACCCGTATGCCGTGGAAAGGACCATCAATGAAAAGGAGCAGATCAATGAAAGGGAGAAACAACGTATCGCAAAAGCGGCCCTGCCGCTGATAGGGGAAAGTGACTCCATTATTATTGGTTCCGGCACCACCGTATTCCATCTGGCGAGGGTCCTGCACCCCGCGAAAAGGCTCACCGTCATTACACCCGCCCTGAAGGTGGCCCTGGAGCTTTGTCACCGCCCCAACGTGGAGGTCCTGCAGCTGGGTGGCATGATCCGGTCCAGCTCTTCCTCCGCAACGGGCAACATCGCCGAAAAGACGCTCGAAGAGATCTCTTCCGGTATCCTCTTCCTCGGCGCCGATGGCATCGACCTGAACTTTGGGATCTCTATCACCAACCTCTCCGAATCCGGTCTAAACCAGAAAATGATGGACGTGGCGCAGGTCATCGTCATCATGGCCGACAGCTCTAAATTCGGTCGCCGCGGCCTCGGCCGCATCTGCGGCATCGAGCAGGTGCAGTACATCGTCACGGATGATAAAGTACCCCCCGGCGCCGTAAAACAATTGGAGGAAAAAGGCGTCCATGTCATCGTGGCGGAGTAACTCTCACAGGTAAGGCTTAAGCACCCCCTTCCACACCTGGTATCCCTTCGCATTCAGGTGCAGCCCATCCAACGTCCACTCCGCATTCAGTCTCCCCTGCGCATCCAGGAAATGATCATGCAACGGGATCAGCGTAATATGATATTGTGCCGCCAGCTGCTGCAACCCATCGTTCACGGCCTTGATATGCTCGTCTTTATTGTAGTGCGTGGGATGCTGCGTAAAGGTATTGTTCACGGGCAGCAACGTTTGAAAATAGATCTTCGTCTTCGGAGAACCCGCCTGTATACGCTGTATCATCTTCTCGTGGTTCCGGTGGATCAGACTGTCCGGGATATTGCGACCGATGTCATTGATCCCTATCAGGATAAAGACTTTCGCCGGATGTCCTTCGATCACCTCATCCAGCCTGTCCAGCACGCCATACGTGAGATCTCCTGAAATGCCCCTGTTGCGGGCCTCCGGCAATTGCAGCAGCTCATCCCAGTCCACACCCGCCGTAATGCTGTTGCCCAAAAAGACAACATCCTTCGTGGAATGAGGATAGCTTTTGAAAAGATCCAGCCGTGATGTATAGGAGGGAGGACGATACGCAGTGTCCAGGGTCTTTACCTGACCGTTTGCAAATAGAATAAATAAGCCGAGGACTAAAGTACAGACAGTTTCTTTCATAACAATCGTTTTGCTATGAAATCAAAGCTAAATAAATAAAAGGAAAGAAAAGTAAATTAAAGTTAAATTAATCCCAGCGCGCGGATCCTCCTTCCCCTCTCCTCCGTCACCTCCCCCTTCAGCCTGTACTCCACCGAAAAATCATCCCTGTTCGGTCAGATCCGGCACATGCATGTCTGCCCCCACGCTTAAAAAGAAATGGGTAAACATTCATCTATCAAATTATCTTAATAAGATAGCAAGTTTCCGGCCTTTAGCAGCATGTTTGCCATCAGACTTCACCGCCGTGTAGAAAATGACCATACCCGTGTCGATTTGGACCATAGGCGTGTATCATCGCCAGCTCGTCAGGGACTCTTCCAGCGCCACCTTCTTATGACTCCCGCTTGCTTTATCATACACCAGCTCCTCGTTCATCCCCAGCTCGCCCAACGCGGATGACTCGTTCTCGATACTGACCTTCCCGCTGATAACGCCGACGCTCACATTGTTCAACCTCTTGTAGGCCGATATGGTAAAGGAAGCCCCTGGTGTCGAGGTCGTTACCCCCTGACTCCGGATGATCAAGGGTCTTTCTTCATTCTTTTGCACGTCGAAAAACACCTCCCCATCTACAATTTCTATCGCACGGGTATAAGAAATATCCTTTTGTATCCGGACCGTGGTCCCCGCATTCAGGGTCACCAACGAACCGTCCTCCAACACGATGTTCTTCTTTTCGTCCACCCCCGTCTTCACGGTTACAAATGCCTTCGGATCACCCCATAAAGGGCGTTTTAACATACGATGATAAACGAGATAGACGCCGGCCAGGAGAAGGATCGCTGCCGTCACTAGCAAATATGGTAGTTTCTTCTTCATCATTTCCCTGTTTGCCCCAGGAACAGATAGCCCCTCAGGTACGCCACATGCAAAACACTATCCCGTCGGGTACCATTCATCGACGTCACGATCAGCTTCCCATCCCATCCGGCACAATGAATAGGCAGGGTCCTCTTTTCCACTGGCAACGTAGTGTTGTATTGTACTCCTTCAGCCGGCGCCTTCAACAAAGGTTTCAATTCCACCACACAGGCGCCGTCCTTTACCTCAGCCTGGGCGCCCTCGGCAAACGCCATACGCACCTGGTTCAGGGATGAGTCCAGGAACAATGCGACAGAATACTTTCCCACCTGGTAACGCTCCGTCACGGACTCCTGACCGTTCCCGACGGCAAGATAAAAGGCGGGTATCATGTAGGGCAGCCCATCCGTCGGCAATACCTGGTCATCGTTTTCCGGCATGATCGCAAAACTCGTTTCACCCGCAACATCGTCATAATAACGGGATGCATACGATATATGCATCAGCTTCAGGATGGCCTCTGCCCTTTCCCTTTCCTCATATTTCCCCATCAGCGAATCCTTCCGCATCAGGGAATCCAGGTTCTCGCGGAACCAGGGTTGCAGACTCTCATATCCATGCGTACCCACGATATACTCCGTAGTAGAAGAGATCTCCCTCCTGTCTTCCGTAGATAATTTGCTCTTGCTGGAAATAACTTTCCCATCCTTAAAAAAACCGTTCTTTTCCAGCAGCCCCTGCAGCCGGTGCTGCTGACTGTATCTGCTGACATTGAAAACGCCCCAAGGCCCGAAGGAGGAAGCAAAAGCAAAGAAACACAACGTCAAAGGTATCAGTACGATATTCTTCTTTCGGCTGAAAAGGAAATACATGGCCATAAGCAGCAGCCACAACGCCAGCAACAGCACAAAATAACGCAGCTCCGTGATACCATAGGCCCTTATCCTCTTCGAGATGGCAAACCCCAGCATCACCAGCAGGGGCAGCAGGGCAAAATAAAAGAACCGCGAATAACTGTTGATCCACTTATTATTCTCGTCGTTGCGCAACGGATAGATCAGCAGCAGCGCCAGTATGCCCGCTACCGAGAACCCCAGCACCAGGTACGCCACCCAGCCCGAAGGCCAATGCGCTGTGAAGATGATCTTGAAAAGATAGACATACAAAATGCCCATATACACCGTCAGTATGGGTAACAGCACATACTGCGTAAAGATCTTCAACCCCTTCGGGTAATCCACCGTGATTATATCCCCATCATCCGATGGGAATCCCGACAAAAAGAACCAGGAATTGAAAATGCCGATCAGCACGCACCACGTATCCGCATACCATTTATAGCTGAGGTCCACGTTGAAAAGATGCTCTATCGCCTCCAACGCCAGCGCAAGCCCCGCATATAATACCACCGTATACAGCAGGCTCGTGAGGATCCGTATGAATAGGTCTTTGTTATACTGCCAAAAGGCCTCGATCCGATAGCTGCCGGCAAAGGCGATCACCGCTATCAGCCAATGCAATCCCAGCGCATACAACGTACACCGGATGGCCGTTTTTGTCTCGAAATGATCCGGCAGGAAAAAATAATACAGCACCACCATGGCCATCACTACCAGCTGGCCTCCCGCCGAAGCCTTCCGGCCCCAGGCCCTTCGTTCCGACCACACCGTTACCGCAATGGACAGCAACATACCCAGGTAACAGCTGATGATGGCATTGCCACAGCGTACAAGAAGCGTATCACTGTACCGCCGATCGGAATTTACAAGATAAATGGATATCACCGTACCCGCGATGGCCAATAAAATAGCCAGGGGAAATCTCAAAAAACTGCGAACGGTCCTGTTCAGCAGGGAGGTCAGCGAAGGGAGTTTCATACAGATGGTTTAGAATGAGGGTTGTACAAAATAAACGAAAAGTCACGAATATTGTTATACAACCCTCACAGCACAGGCCGGCGTTACGCTTCAACCGCCTTCCGCTCGATGACATGAATAGCCCGCACCGTCTTGATCACCGAATCCGGCGTCACCGATATGCTGTCGATACCCTCCTCCACCAGGAACTGCGCAAAATCCGGGAAATCCGACGGCCCCTGTCCGCAGATACCCACCTTGACCCCGCACTCCTTCGCCGTACGGATCAGCATACGCAACAACGTCTTCACCGCCTCATTACGCTCGTCATAAATATGCGCCACCAGGGAACTGTCCCGGTCAAGCCCCAGCGTCAGTTGCGTAAGATCGTTGCTCCCGATGGAGAACCCATCTATATGCTCCGCGAACTGCCGGGCCAGAATGATGTTCGAAGGCAGCTCCGCCATCAGGAATATTTCCAGGGGCTTCACTACTGCGGAATGCCCGTTGCCGATGACCTGTTCATGGCGCATAGCCCGCAGCGCACCGCTCTCTTCACCCTGCACCA